>JAKPQE010000034.1 GCA_029572955.1 Pseudomonadota bacterium | reverse complement strand
AGCCCCCCTGGATCGCGGGGTCTCGGTCAGCCGGCGCTTTTCTCCAACGTGTCGCCCGCGTGGTTCACCCCAGCCACGCGGGCTTCGTCGTTTCTGGAGGTGAGTTCCGGGCCGGGCTTCCGGCGTCAGGGATTGGCCGATCGCGGGGCCGCCGGCTTCATCCGGCCGACGCCGATGACCTTCCCGCCCCGGGGCCCCTGGACCAGGATCGCGACGGCCAGGCCGTCTTCCCGCGCCGCCGGGATGCGATAGGCGGCGGGCCGGCCACGCCACAGGCCCAGCTTGTGAATCTCGCGGACCACATTGATGTGCTCCACCGTCTGGCCGCGATTGTCGCCCTTCTTGACCACCACATCCTGCTCGCGGGGATCATAACGGACCAGCCAGACCTCGGCGCCGCCCTTGGGCGCGACGCCGCTGCCCACATCCACCCGGCGGCCGCCGATGAAGGCGATGTCCACCGGCCGGCGGGGCGCGGCCGCGGCCTGGTCGATGAGTTTTTCCACCTTGTCGGTCTGCAGGCCGCCGGCCTGGGCGCGACCGTCGATCACCACCTGGGGCGTATAGGGCTCACGCAGGGCGAAGCGGGCCTCATAGGCCTTCTGGCGCTCGGTGAATTCGGGTTTGGCGAAGGTGTCAGGCCAGCCGAGATAGTCCCAATAGTCCACCGCGTAGGAGAGCGCGATCACCTCGTGCGTGTCGGCGTAGGTCTTGATCAGTGCGTCGGCCGGCGGGCACGACGAGCAGCCCTGGCTGGTGAACAGCTCGATGACGCCGCGCGGTCTTTCCCCGGCGCCGGCGACGAGCGTCGTCAGCGCGAGGAACGTTGCGGCGAGACTGATCTTGAGCGAGCTGGCGATCATCGGTGAGTCGTTCTTTGCGGTCCGTTCGGTTGGTCCGGCATCCGGCGCCGGATACTATGGATTTACGCCGTGGGCCGGTCACGTACCACTCAAATGAAGGTGATCGAATGATCTGCCCGCGATTGCCATCAATTGGTGCGGGTCGCGCGGTGTCTGCCTACTGGCGTTCGACAAGGTCGCCATTGGCGAACTGATGCAGCACCGAAGCAACGAGCGTCTGATAGGGCAGCCCTCTGCGCCGGGCGATCGCCTTCAGGCGCTCGATGTCGCGCTCCTGGAGGCGCAGGGTGATGGCCTTGCGAGCATTCGACTGGCGGACGCGGTCTTGCCAGAGGTCCCGGACTGCAGCCAGTTCTTCGACACTTCTCGGGGCGATCTCCCCAGTGTCGAGCGCCGCCTCGATTCCTTCGAGGAGTTCCTGTTCCTCGTGGTCGAGAAACGGCGCGTTCTTGATCTTGCCGTTCATCTTGCTACCCTCCGAGGTAGATGCGTTGTGCCTTGCGGCTCGGATAGATGGTCTTCAGGAACCAGCTATCGGGGTTGTCGACATAGGGTACGACGCAGGCGTATCCATCTATTTCGACAACCAGAATCCGCTGATTGCGATATTTTTCCTGGTTCGGATGCGGCCGGTCGTCGAGCGCCCTTCCGTCTTCGAGCGCTGCTTCGACCGCCTCGAACGAAAGTCCGCGTTCTTCGATCAATCTTCTGTTCTTCTCTTCATCCCACAAAATCACTTTCGGCATCAAAATTTCCTCCAATATTCATGACGCAATAGCTTTCCAATCTTCCGGCAAATCGCAATTGCCAGATCGCCGCCCAAAAGGGAGCGGTGCTCGATCCCAACGATCGATGTCTAATATAGGTACTTTAGCAAACGATTGTAAATATCAGGCGCTGCGGCCCGTGTCAACGACAAAGGGCCGCCCGTTGCCGGGCGGCCCTTCGAGTTCGGCGCGGTCGGCGCGATGTCAGGCGACGAGATTGCGCAGCACGTAGTGCAGGATGCCGCCATTGTTCATGTAGTCGATCTCGTCGGCGGTATCGATGCGGCAGAGCACCGGCACGTCCTTCACCGCGCCGTCGGCGTAGGTGATGACGGCGGTGACGTCCATGCGCGGCCGGATCTCGCCATCGAGGCCCTTGATCGAAATGACTTCCTTGCCGGTGAGGCCGAGGCTCTTGCGGTCGGTGCCGTCCTTGAACTGCAGCGGCAGCACGCCCATGCCGACGAGGTTGGAGCGGTGGATGCGCTCGAAGCTCTCGGCGATGACCGCCTTGACGCCGAGCAGGTAGGTGCCCTTGGCCGCCCAGTCGCGCGACGAGCCGGTGCCGTATTCCTTGCCGGCGACGATGACGAGCGGGGTTCCCTCGGCCTGGTACTGCATGGCGGCGTCGTAGATCGACATCTCGGTGCCGTCCGGCTGATGGACGGTGACGCCGCCCTCGGTGCCCGGAACCATCTCGTTCTTGATGCGGATGTTGGCGAAGGTGCCGCGCATCATGACTTCGTGGTTGCCGCGGCGGGCGCCGTAGGAGTTGAAGTCGGCCGGGGCGACGCCCTTCTCGACGAGGTACTTGCCGGCCGGATGCTTCTCGCGGAACGAGCCGGCGGGCGAGATGTGGTCGGTGGTGATCGAGTCGCCGAGCACGGCGAGCAGCCGGGCGTTGTCGACATCGGCGATCGCCCGGCCGGCCTTCGGCGACATGCCGACGAAGTAGGGCGGGTTCTGCACATAGGTCGACTTGGCGTTCCAGTCGTAGGTGAGGCCGGCCGAGGCCGGGACCTTCTGCCAGTGCTCGTCGCCGGCGAAGACGTCGGCATAGCGGGTGCGGAAGGCCTCACGGGTGACGGTCTTCTCGACGGTCTCGGCGACCTCGCGGGTCGTCGGCCAGACGTCCTTCAGATAGACCGGCTTGCCGTCGGCGCCGGTGCCGATCGCGTCCCTGGTCAGGTCGATGGTCATCGAGCCGGCGATCGCATAGGCGACGACCAGCGGCGGCGAGGCGAGGTAGTTGGCCTTGACCAGCGGATTGACGCGGCCCTCGAAGTTGCGGTTGCCCGAGAGCACCGAGCAGGCGACGAGGTCGCCCTCGGTGACGGCATTGCCGACGGCTTCCGGCAGCGGGCCGGAATTGCCGATGCAGGTGGTGCAGCCATAGCCGACGATGTTGAAGCCGAGGGCGTCGAGATCGCCCTGCAGGCCGGCGGCGGCGAGATAGTCGGCAACGACCTGCGAGCCGGGGGCGAGCGAGGTCTTGACCCACGGCTTGACCTTGAGGCCGAGGGCGTTCGCCTTCCTGGCGACGAGGCCGGCGGCGATCAGCACGTAGGGGTTCGAGGTGTTGGTGCACGAGGTGATCGCGGCGATGACGACGTCACCATGCGAGAGCGTCGCGTCGGTGCCGGCGATGGCGACCTTCGGGGCGTCGGTCTTCTTGAACTCGCCGGCGAGGCTCTCGGCGAACTTCGGCGCGGCGTCGGCGAGGGTGACGCGGTCCTGCGGGCGCTTCGGGCCGGCGAGCGAGGGAACGACGGTGCCCATGTCGAGCTCGAGCGTGTCGGTGAAGACCGGCTCGACGTCGCGGTCGCGCCACATGCCTTGCGCCTTGGCATAGGCCTCGACGAGGGCGATGCGGTCCTCGTCACGGCCGGTGACCTTGAGATAGCGGATGGTTTCGTCGTCGACCGGGAAGAAGCCGCAGGTGGCGCCGTATTCCGGCGCCATGTTGGCGATGGTCGCGCGGTCGGCGAGCGGCAGCTCGTCGAGGCCGGGGCCGAAGAATTCGACGAACTTGCCGACGACGCCCTTCTTGCGGAGCATCTGGGTGACGGTCAGCACGAGGTCGGTGGCGGTGATGCCCTCGTTGAGCTTGCCGGTCAGGCGGAAGCCGACGACCTCGGGGATCAGCATGGAGATCGGCTGGCCGAGCATGGCGGCCTCGGCCTCGATGCCGCCGACGCCCCAGCCGAGGACGGCAAGGCCGTTGACCATCGTGGTGTGCGAATCGGTGCCGACGAGGGTGTCAGGATAGGCGACGGTCTCGCCGTCGACGGTGTCGGTCCACACACCCTGGGCGAGGTATTCCAGGTTCACCTGGTGGCAGATGCCGGTGCCCGGCGGCACGACGCGGAAGTTGGCGAAGGCGCCCTGGCCCCACTTCAGGAACTCGTAGCGCTCGGCGTTGCGGGCGTATTCCTTGTCGACATTGGCGGCGAAGGCCTTCGGCGTGCCGAACTCGTCGACCATCACCGAATGGTCGATGACGAGGTCGACCGGCACCAGCGGATTGACCTTCTTCGGGTCGCCGCCGAGGGCCTTGGCGGCGTCGCGCATCGCGGCGAGGTCGACGACGGCGGGAACGCCGGTGAAGTCCTGCATCAGCACGCGGGCCGGGCGATAGGCGATCTCGCGGTCGGAGCGGCGCTCCTTCGCCCAGACGGCCATGGCGCGGGCGTCGTCGGCAAAGACGGTGCGGTCGTCCTCGAAGCGCAAGAGGTTTTCGAGGATCACCTTCAGCGAGAACGGCAGGCGGGAGACGCCGTCGAGACCATTCTTTTCGGCGTCGGGCAGGCTGTAATAGACGTAGGTCTTGCCGCCGGCGGTGAGGGTCTTCTTGGCCTTGAAGCTGTCGAGCGAGGTCATCGGTGTCTGTCGTCCTTGTTCGATCCAGCGCGTATCGCTGCCGGGGGCTGCTTGGATGTCAAGGCGGTTCGATGGGCAAATGGCGGATTTCCGGCCATTGTCGGTCGCAGCGGACGCTTTGCCGCGGAATAGGGGGAAGGTGCGGCGGGGTGCGGCCCTGCAAATGCTACCGAACAACCCTGACGGGGTTGCCGGCCCTATAGCGGATTTCGTACATGGAGGCCAGACGAACGAAAGTCTTTGAACCCGCGAGTTTCTAATATAAGCCCGGTTCGGCTATGAAGAATTCGCCATCGTCCGGGGTCGGGCGCGATGGCGGAGCCGATCAGGCCGGCGGTCGCGCCGGGACGCGAAGGACAGGAAACGCGATGCGCCTCGTCGGCGTCGATCTCATGTGCGAACGAGGCGGACGGCGCGTCTTTGCCGGGCTCGGCTTTGCCGTCTCGGGCGGCGAGGCGCTGGTCGTCACCGGGCCGAACGGCGCCGGCAAGTCGAGCCTCCTCAGGGCCATCGCCGGGCTCGTGCGCCACGGCGCCGGCACGATCACGCTCGAAGGCGGCGACGAGGAACTCGGCGTTGCCGCGCAGTGCCACTATGCCGGCCATTACGATGCGCTGAAGCCGTCGCTGACGGTGCTCGAAAATCTTTCCTTCTGGCAGAGCTTCTTCGAGGTGCCGGGGCTCGATCCGCTCGACGCCCTCGACGAGCTCGAAATCGGCCATCTCGCCGATCTGCCCGGCGCCTATCTCTCGGCCGGCCAGCGCCGGCGGCTGGCGCTCGCCCGGCTGCTCGTCGCCAGGCGCCCGGTGTGGCTGCTCGACGAGCCGACCTCGGCGCTCGACAAGCGCTCGGAGGCCAAGCTCACCGAGCTGATGAACGCCCATGTCGCGGCCGGCGGCATCATCATGGCGGCGACGCACACGCCGCTCGATCTCGTCAACCGGCGCGATCTCGAGATCGAGGGAGCGCGGCGATGAGGGGACCGTTCACGGCGCTGTTCCTGCGCGAGGTGCGGCTGGCGGTGCGGGTCGGCGGCGGCGCCCTCATGGGCGTCCTCTTCTTCCTCATCGTCGTCACGGTGATCCCGTTCGGCATCGGGCCGGATCTCAACCTGCTCAACCGCATCGGCCCGGCGATCCTGTGGATCGGCGCGCTGCTCGCCACGCTGCTCGCCCTCGACCGGCTGTTCCAGGCCGACAGCGAGGACGGCTCGCTCGACCTGCTCCTGATGGGCGGCCATCCGCTCGAGCTCGTCGTCGTCGTCAAATGCCTCGCGCACTGGGCGGCGACCGGCCTGCCGCTGGTGCTGGCGACGCCGATCCTGTCGATCTTCGTCAATCTCGAGCCGATCCAGATCGCCGCCGTGGTCGCGACGCTCGTCGTCGGCACGCCGGCGCTCACCTTCATCGGCGCGATCGGCGCGGCGCTGACCGTCACGCTGAGGCGCGGCGGCCTTCTTCTCGCCATTCTCGTGCTTCCCTCTACGATCCCGGTCCTGATCTTCGGGGTCAGCGCGGCGAACGCGGCGGTGACCGAGCCGATGCCTTTCCTGACGCCGTTCCTTTATCTTGCGGCGGTATCGTTGATCTCGACGGTGGTCGGGCCGGTGGCGGCGGCGGCGGCGCTGCGCTCGGGACAGGACTGACCGATACGACCTGCGGCATGGCGGCCGGGTGGATTGCGCGGCCGCCGACAGAGCACTAGAACAGGGCCCATGAAACTCAAATCGATCTGGGATCTGGCCAACCCGACCCGCTTCCTCGGCCTCGTCGACGTCGTGCTGCCGTGGCTCGTCGCGCTCACGGCAATCAGCTTCGTCGTCGGTCTCTACATGACCTTCTTCGTCGCGCCGGCCGACTACCAGCAGGGCGAGACGGTCAGGATCATGTACATCCACGTGCCGGCGGCCTGGCTCGCCATGCTCACCTATTCGGTGATGACGGCGTCCTCGATCGGCAGCCTCGTCTGGCGCCATCCGCTCGCCGACGTCTCGGTCAAGGCGGCGGCGCCGATCGGTGCGACCTTCACGCTGCTCGCGCTCATCACCGGCTCGCTCTGGGGCAAGCCGATGTGGGGCGCCTGGTGGGTGTGGGACGCGCGGCTCACTTCGTTCCTGGTGCTCTTCATCATGTATCTCGGCCTCATCGCGCTGCAGCGCACGATCGAGGATCCGGGCCGGGCGGCGCGGGCGGCGGCGATCCTCACCCTCGTCGGCTTCGTCAATATCCCGATCATCAAGTTCTCGGTCGACTGGTGGAACACGCTGCACCAGCCGGCGAGCGTCTTCAAGGTCGGCGGTCCGTCGATCCATCCCTCGCTGCTGTGGCCGCTGATGGTGATGGCGATCGCCTTCTCGCTGATGTTCCTGACGCTGCATCTGGCAGCCATGCGCAACGAGATCCTGAGACGGCGCATCCGCACGCTCCGCCTGATGCAGGCGAGCGGCGAGCACGAGGCGGGCGCCATGCCGGCGGCCCAGGAGGCCTGAGCGATGGGCGATCCGCACACCTTCTACATCGTCACGTCCTTTGCCGCCTTCGCGCTCTCGGTCGTCGGCCTCACCCTTTGGGTGATCATCGACCACAGGGCGCAGAAATCGACCCTTGCCGGTCTCGAGGCACGCGGCATGCGGCGGCGCTCGGCGCGCGCGGCCAAGGGAGAGAACGCATGAGCGAGACCGAGACCCCGGCCGGCGGCGAAGCGCCGAAAGGCTCGAGCCGCAAGTTCATCGCGCTCATTCCGCTGCTGCTGTTCGGCGCGCTGGCGATCGTCTTCCTGTTCCGCCTCGAGCATGCCGGGGAATCGCGCAAGATCCCGTCGGCGCTGATCGGCAAGCCCGTGCCGACCTTCACGCTGCCGTCGGTCGAGGGTCTCGTGCGGGCCGGCGCGCCGGTGCCGGCGCTCAGCAGCGCCGATCTGGCCGGCAACGGCGTTACCGTCGTCAATGTCTGGGCGTCGTGGTGCGTGCCCTGCCGCCAGGAGCATCCGACGCTGATGGAAATGGCCAAGGACCCGCGCTTCCGCGTCGTCGGCATCAACTACAAGGACAAGCCGGAGAACGCGCGCCGCTTCCTCGGCGATCTCGGCAATCCGTTCGCCGCCGTCGGCGCCGACCAGAACGGCCGCGTCGGCATCGACTGGGGCGTCTACGGCGTGCCCGAGACCTATGTCGTCGACAATGCCGGCACGATCCGCTTCAAGTATGTCGGACCGCTGACCAAGGAGGTCCTCGAACAGGGCCTCTATCCGGCGGTGGAGACGGCGAACGGCGCGGCCGGCAAGGCCGACTGAGAGCGGGAGCGGCTCCTTGGGCGCGGACGAGGCGAAGGGTGATCCCGAATTCGTCCGCGAGGTGCCGGACGGCGACACCCATGCGCGCGACGTCTGCCGTCGCTGCGGCTTCATCCACTACGACAATCCGAAGATCGTCGTCGGCTCGGTGGTCCGGGCCGGTCCGCGCATCCTGATGTGCCGGCGGGCGATCGAGCCGCGGGCCGGCTTTTGGACGCTGCCGGCCGGGTTCCTCGAGCTTCACGAGACGCCGGAGGACGGGGCGCGGCGCGAGGCGCGCGAGGAGGCGAATGCCGAGATCGCCATCGCCGGGCTGCTCGCCGTCTATACGGTGCCGCGCATCTCGCAGGTCCAGCTCATCTATCAGGCAAGCCTCGTCGGCGACGTCTCGGCCGGGCCGGAGAGCCTCGAAGTGGCGCTCTTCGGTTTCGACGAGATTCCGTGGGGCGAAATCGCCTTTCCGAGCGTCCACTGGGCGCTCGCCCACGACCGCGCGGTCGTCGATGAGGGGGCGTTGCCGCCGTTCGGCAATCCGCCGGGCGAGACCGGCGACCGGTTCCGGGCGGGCTGAATTCAGTTGGCGGCCATGCTGTCCATGACCTCTACGAGGCCGCCGCGGATCATCAGGTCGTCGAGCAGCGGCCAGAAGAAGTCGGCGCCGGGATAGCCGCGCATGCGGCCGAGTTCGCGGCCCTTGTCGTCGAGGAGGACGAAGGTCGGCGTCATGTTGACGCCCTTCACGCCCTTGAGATCGGCGGGGATCTTTCGGTCGAGGTCGACCCGGCGCAGCGGCGCGATCCTGCCTTCCTCGCTCTTCGGATAGGCCGGGCCGATCTCCTTGTGCCAGAGCTTGCACCAGGGGCAGCCGGCGCTCTCGAACATGACGAGCTCGGCGGCGGCGGCGCTGCCGGCCGGCAGGACATGGGCCGCGACCAGCAGGCCGAGGGCAGGGAGGAAGCGGACGAGGGCTCGCGCAAAGTTCATTCGACGTCTCCAATTCGAGGCGCGATTACTCTATACACGCTCCTCGGGGCGTCACTGCAATTTCGTGTGAAGAGGAACGAAATGGGTCTCGACGTCAGTATCTGGGGCGCCTTCATCGCCGGTCTGCTCTCCTTCGTGTCGCCCTGCGTGCTGCCGCTGGTGCCGCCATACCTGTGCTTTCTGGCGGGCGTGTCGCTCGACGAACTGACCGAGGCGAACGCCAAGCCGGCGCGCTCGGCCCGGGTGTTCCTGTCGGCACTCGCCTTCGTTGCCGGTTTCACCACGGTGTTCGTCGTGCTCGGCGCCAGCGCCTCGGCCATCGGCCAGGCGGTGACGCGCCATCTCGACGTGCTCGGCTATGTCGCCGGCGTGATCATCATCATCATGGGCCTGCATTTCCTCGGCGTGTTCCGCATCGGCCTGCTCTATCGCGAGGCGCGGGTGCATGTGGAGCGCAAGCCGGCCGGCATCCTCGGCGCCTACCTCATCGGCATTGCCTTCGCCTTCGGCTGGACGCCCTGCGTCGGTCCGGTGCTCGCCGCGATCCTCTTCGTCGCCGGCGCCGAGGACACGGTGATGCGCGGCGCCTTCCTGCTCGCCGCCTATGGCATCGGCATCGGCGTGCCGTTCCTCGCCGCCGCCGTCTTCGCCGGCCCGTTCATGAGCTTCATGGCACGCTTCAAGCGGCACATGGGCACGGTGGAAAAGGTGATGGGCGGCCTTCTGGTGCTGACCGGCATCATGTTCCTCACCGGCCAGATGGCAGCGTTTTCCTACTGGCTGCTCGAGACTTTTCCGGCGCTTTCGGCAGTCGGCTGAGGCCGCTGCCGCACCGTTCGACAAATCGCCCCCGGCCACAGCCGGGGGCTTTGCTTTTGCGGAGAAGCTCTATACCTTCGTCGATCTCGAGGTGCGCGGGGCGGCACGCCGGAAAGAAGCGTGAGCGCGCACCCTTCGACGATGACGAATGCGGGGGAGGAAGCATGCCCGAAAAGTCCATTTTGCAGATCAGCCGGCGTGAGGCGCTGGCGCTCGGTGCGGCCGGTGCCGCGCTGGCGCTCGGGCTTCCGACGGTGGCGTTCGCCGACGGTGAAGCCGATGCGATCGTCGCCGAATTCGCCGGCGGCGCGACGCCGCAGACCGGCCGCGTCACGCTCGATGCACCGGCCGAGGCGGCCGACGGCAGCGCCGTGCAGATCGCGATCTCGGTCGACAGCCCGATGACGGCCGACGACTACGTCACCTCCGTCGTGCTCATCGGCGAAGGCAACCCGGTGCCCAAGGTCGGCGAATTCCATTTCTCGCCGCTGTCCGGCTCGGCGCAGATTTCGCTGCGCATCCGGCTCGCCAAGACGCAGCGCGTGCTGGCGGTCGCCAGGATGAAGGACGGCTCGGTCTTCATGGACGTGAAGACGGTGAAGGTGGCGGCCGGCGGCTGCTGAGGCGGCCGCGAGGCCAGGCGAGACGCGAAGAGACACGACGGGCACGGCCAGCGACGCCAGGGCGGGGCGGCAGTTCGCGTGAGGGCCGCAAGCCCGTTCCAGGGAGGAATTGAGGACATGGACGGAGTGAAGCCGCGGGTCAAGGTGCCCGCGACCGCCGCCAAGGGCGAGACCATCACCATCAAGACGCTCGTTTCCCATCCGATGGAATCGGGTCGGCGCAAGGGTCCGGACGGCAACATCCTGCCGCGCCAGATCATCAACAAGTTCAGCTGCGAGTTCAACGGCCAGCCGGTGCTCGCGATCGACATCTCGACGGGCTTCTCCAAGGACCCGTTCTTCGAGTTCACGGCTCGCCTCGAGGAGTCCGGCACCTTCAAGTTCACCTGGGTGGACGACGACGGCTCGGTCTACACCGAGGAAAAGGCGATCACCGTCAACTGATCCGGGGCGGACGACCGTCCGTTCCGAGACCTGCCGGCGCCGGCGGAAGGCATTTCGTCCTTCGCCCCGGTGCCGGGCCGCACGGCAAGCCATTGGCCGCTCGCAAGCGCCATGCGGCGGACCTGCGGCCGCAGTTCGCTCCGGCAAGAGGGCGGGTGCGGCCGTTTTGATCCATTTCAAAACACGGCCCAAAACGTTACGTTAATGTCGCCCGGCGGCCGGTGGCCGTAATATGTCGCATGCCCGGCTCTTGCGTGACCGGGCAAGGGACGGCTAGATGCTGCTCGAAAAACGGGCAGCACGGGAGATGGCCGGCATCGCCAGTCGCAAGGCGGCGACCGGAAAACGGGGCGAAACGCTAGTATGACCTATCGCGAAGCGAACGTGCCGGGCTTCGGCGCCGACACCATGGCTCGTCCCCTGACGGGCAACGAGGCAATGGCGCGCGGCGTCTGGGAGGCCGGCGTCAAGGTTGCCGCTGCCTATCCGGGCACGCCGTCGACGGAAATCCTCGAGAGTGTCGCGACCTATCCGGCGAGCGACATCACGGCCCAGTGGGCGGTGAACGAGAAGGTCTCGCTCGACGTGGCGATCGGCGCGGCGCTTTCGGGCGTGCGCGCGATGTCGGCGATGAAGCATGTCGGCCTCAACGTCGCCTCCGACAGCCTGATGTCGCAGACCTATATCGGCGTCCATGCCGGCCTCGTGCTGATCGTCTGCGACGATCCGGGCATCCATTCCTCGCAGAACGAGCAGGACACCCGGCTCTTTGCCCGTCTCGCCAATGCGCCGATCCTCGAGCCGTCCGACGCCCAGGAGGCGCACGACTTCGTCAAGATCGCCTACGACATTTCCGAGGAATTCGACACGCCGGTGATCGTGCGTTCGACGACGCGCCTGTCGCATACCCGGTCGTCGGTCACCGTCGGCCCGCGCGTCGAGGTCGAGCCGAAGGGCTTCGTCGGCAATCCGCAGAAGACCGTGTCGATCCCGGCCAATGCCCGGCGCGCCCATCCCAAGCTGATCGAGCGCGAAGAGAAGCTGAAGGCGTTCTTCGCCGCCTCGCCGCTGACCCAGGTCGACGAGGGCACGACGACCTACGGCATCGTTACCCACGGCACGCCCTATCTCTACGTCAAGGAAGTGGCGCCGGACGCCAAGGTGCTGAAGCTCGCCGCGTCCTATCCGCTCGCCGAGGAGACGGTGAAGGCGTTCGCCGCCTCGGTCGACCGGCTGCTCGTCGTCGAGGAGCTCGAGCCGGTGATCGAGGAATCGATCAAGGCGCTCGGCATTCCCTGCGAGGGCAAGGTGTTCTTCCCGCGCGTCGGCGAGCTGTCGCCGGAGATCGTCAAGGCGGGCCTCGCCGCGGCCGGTCTCGCCGAGGCGCCGGCCGAGCCGCCGTCCTACGACATCAACCCGGTGGTGCGCCCGCCGGTGCTGTGCGCCGGCTGCCCGCACACGGCGAGCTACATGGCGCTCAGGGCCGTCGACGGCCGCGTCGCCGGCGATATCGGCTGCTATACGCTCGCCGCCGTCGAGCCGCTGCGCTCGATCGACACGACGATCTGCATGGGCGCCAGCATCGCCAATGCGGTCGGCATGGCGATGGCCGGCACCAACAAGGAACCGATCATCGCCACCATCGGCGACTCGACCTTCCTGCATTCCGGCATTCCGCCGCTGATCGACGCCGTCTACAACAAGGCGGACATCACGGTGATCATCCTCGACAACAAGATCACCGCGATGACCGGCGGCCAGCATCATCCCGGCACCGGCCACACGCTGCGCGGCGAGAAGACCCACCAGGTCTCCTATATCGACATCTGCAAGGCGGCGGGCGTCGAGTGGGTGCGCAAGGTCGACCCCTACGACGTCGGCACGCTCTACCGCACGATCCGCGAGGCGACCGAGTACAAGGGCGTCTCGGTGGTCATCTCCGAGCGGCCCTGCGTGCTCGATCCGGTGCGCATCAAGGGCCAGCCGCTGAAGGTCAATCCGGAAGGGTGCGTCGCCTGCCAGTCCTGCATGAATCTCGGCTGCCCGGCGATCACCTGGAGCGACCAGTTCTACGAAGGCCATCGCAAGGTGCAGATCGACGCGGCGAGCTGCATCGGCTGCACGCTCTGCGCCCAGCTCTGCCCCTCCGACTGCATCCAACCGGTGAACGCGTGACCGCAGATACCTCTCTCGACGAGCCGGCGGAGGCGACGCGCGAGGCGTCGCGCGCCGACCGGCCGACCAACATCCTGATCGTCGGCGTCGGCGGCCAGGGCGTGATCATGATCTCCAAGGTGCTGGCGCTCCTGTCGCAGATGCACGGCGCCGAGGTGAAACAGTCCGAAGTGCACGGCATGGCCAAGCGCGGCGGCGTCGTGTTCAGCCATGTGCGTTACGGCAAGAAGGTGTGGTCGCCGACCATCGCCAAGGGCGAGGCCGACGTGCTGATCGCGCTGGAATGGGCGGAAGGGCTGCGCTGGCTCGATTTCCTCAGGCCCGGCACCGGCGTCTTCGTCTCCGACACGCGCAAGATCGTGCCGCCCTTCGCCTGCCGGAACCGCAAGTTTGGCGCCGACCGGGCCTATGCCAAGGAGACCCCGGCCGAGATCGTGTCGCGGGTCGGCAACGGCTACGTGCTCGACGCGACCGGCGCGGCCGAGGATCTCGGCAATACCCGGGCGGCCAACACGGTGCTGCTCGGCGCGCTCTCGACGACGCTCGAATTTCCCGCCGAGGAATGGGAGAACGTCATCGACCAGTTCGTGCCCAAGGGCACTCAGGAGGTCAACCGCGAGGCGTTCCGCTACGGCCGCGACTGGGTCGAGAAGGCGCGCCGCGATCCGGCCTTCGGGCTCAGCGACGCCAACGCCTACGAGGCGCCGGTACTGCTGCCGGGCGAGGTCGACGTCGAGCTCGAGATCAACGAGACCTGGTGCAAGGGCTGCGACATCTGCGTCAAGCTCTGCCCGGAGCGGTGCCTCGCCCTTTCCGAGAAGCACAAGGCGACGCTGAAGAACCCCGCGGCCTGCACCGGCTGCCGGGTGTGCGAATGGCTCTGTCCGGACTTCGCGATCCGGGTCAAGCGGACGGCGGCAGCGGAGGCAGCAGAGTAAGATGAGCGAACAACTGACGCCGCTGCACGGCAACCATGCCTGTGCGCTCGGCGCGATCGCGGCCGGCTGCCGCTTCTTCGGCGGCTACCCGATCACCCCGTCCTCCGAGATCGCCGAGCGGATGAGCCGCGAGCTGCCGAAGGTCGGCGGCGTGTTCATCCAGATGGAAGACGAGATCGCCTCGATGGCGGCGATCATCGGCGCCTCGATGGGCGGCACCAGGTCGATGACCGCGACGAGCGGCCCGGGCTTCTCGCTGATGCAGGAGAACCTCGGCTATGCGGCGATCGCGGAAGTGCCCTGCGTCATCATCAACGTGATGCGCGGCGGCCCGTCGACGGGCATGCCGACCCGGCCGGCGCAGGGCGACATCCTGCAGGCGCGCTGGGGCACCCATGGCGACCATCCGATCATCGTCCTCACGCCGGCCTCGGTGCAGGAGGTCTACGACGAGACGATCCGCGCCTTCGAGCTTGCCGAAAAGCTGCGGGTGCCGGTCGTCGTGATGTACGACCAGATCATCGCCCACCTGCTCGAGGGCGTGAAGATGCGCGACGCGGACGCGCCGCTGGTCGAGCGTAAATGGGCCGGCAGCGAGGCCGACTACAAGCCCTTCGCCACCGGCGACGACCTCGTTCCGGCGATGGCCAGGCCCGGCGACGGCCACCGGGTGCACACCACGGGCCTCACCCACAACGA
Source organism: Pseudomonadota bacterium (assembly GCA_029572955.1). Classification (GTDB taxonomy): domain Bacteria; phylum Pseudomonadota; class Alphaproteobacteria; order Rhizobiales; family JAKPQE01; genus JAKPQE01. The sequence continues at coordinate 187,284 of JAKPQE010000034.1, read as the reverse complement.
GGCGGGCTTTCCGACCCAGCATCCCGAGACGGTCGACCGGGTGACGCGGCGCCTGCTCGACAAGCTCGACAGGCATCGCGCCGAAATCGAGAAATTCGAGGCGGTCGATACCGACGACGCCGACATCCTCGTCGTCACCTTCGGCATCAGCGCCCGGGCGGCGCGGCGCGCCGTGCGCATCGCGCGGGCCGAGGGCATCAAGGCGGGGCTGTTCCGGCCGCTCACCATGTGGCCGTTCCCGGAAGAGGCGCTGCGCGCCGCCGCCAAGGGGGCGAAGGCCGTGCTCGTGCCGGAAATGAACGCCGGCCAGCTTTCCTGGCAGCTCGAGCGGGTGCTGCGCGACGGCACGCCGATCGTTTCGCAGGGCAAGATCGACGGCCAGCCGATCACGCCGGACGAGATCGTCGCGCGACTGAGGGAGATCCGGGGATCATGAACGAGGTTGCCACGGTCGCCGGTGCCGAGACCGGCCCATTCGAGATCCGCGACTATCTGCGCCTCGAGCTGATGCCGCACTTCATGTGCCCGGGCTGCGGCCACGGCATCGCGCTCAGGGCGCTGCTGTGGGCGGTGCACGAACTCGGCATCGAAAAGGACAAGCTCGCCGTCGTCTCCGGCATCGGCTGTTCGGGCCGTGTCGGCGCCTATATCGACGCCAATACCTTCCACACCACGCACGGCCGGCCGCTCGCCTTCGCCACCGGCCTGAAGCTCGCCCGGCCGGACCTGACGGTGGTCGTCATTTCCGGTGACGGCGACAGCCTCGCCATCGGCGGCAACCACCTGATCCACGCCTGCCGGCGCAATCTCGACATGACGCTCCTGATGCTCAACAACGAGGTCTACGGCATGACCGGCGGCCAGGTGTCGCCGACAACGTCGGAGCATCGCCTGACGACGACGACGCCGACCGGCAATGTCGAGCCGGTGTTCGACGCCTGCCGGCTCGCCGCGGCGTCGGGCGCGAGCTTCGTCGGCCGCGAGGTGACGCTGCAGGCGCCGGCGCTGAAGAACCTCGTCAAGAAGGCGATCGCCCACAACGGCTTCTCCTTCGTCGAGGTGATGTCGGACTGCACCGAGATCTACGGGCGCAAGAACGACCTCGGCGAATCGCCGGAAATGATCCTGTCGCAGAAGGCCGACATGCGGCCGGAAGCGTTCGGCAATGTCGCCGACCAGCCGTTCCGCCCGCATCGCCTGGCGACCGGCGTCTTCGCCGAGCTCGACCGGCCCGAATATGGCGCGGTCTACCGGGCCCAGCCCGCCTTCAGGAAGGGGTGAGGCGATGGCCAGCACGCAGCGTACCGAAATCCGTTTCGCCGGCTCGGGCGGTCAGGGCCTGATCACCGGCGCCCGCATCCTCTTCAAGGCGCTCGCCCTTGCCGGGCGGCAGGCGGCGCAGTCGCAGAGCTACGAGCCGACCTCGCGCGGCGGTTTCTGCCACTCCGATCTCGTCGTCTCCGACGGCGAGCCGGACTATCCGCTGGTCACCGGCATCGACTATCTCGTCGTGCTCGACCAGGTCGGCGCCGACCGCTCGGCCGACGTCATCGGCAAGGAGACGCTCGTCGTTGCCGATGCGCGGCTGGTGCCCAATCCGCCGGCGGAGGCCAATATCCGGTCGCTGCCGCTGACCGACCGGGCGCTGGCACTCGGCTCGCACCGCGTCGCCAACATCATCGCGCTCGGCGCGCTCGTCGGTTTCACCGGCATCTGCCCGAAGGAAGCGCTCGAGCAGGCGGTCCGTGCCGAGACGCCGAAGAAATTCGCCGATCTCAACGTGGCCGCGGTCGAGGAAGGCTTCCGCCTCGCCGAGGAGCTCGCGGTCGCCTGACCGAGGGCCGGTGTGCCGAACCGAAACGACTACGGCCGGGCGAGAGCCCGGCCGTAGTCGTTTCGGCGATCGCCGTGACGGCTCAGCCGTAGCTCGGCTGCGGCTCGCGCAGTTCCGGATCGGCGATCTTCAGCCGCCGCATGCGGCGCCACAGGGTGGTGCGGTCGACGCCGAGATACTTGGCGGCGAGGGTCTTGTTGCCGCCGGCCTGCTTCAGGGCCGCGTTGATCTCGTTGGTCGCGAGTTCCTTCGGGTTTCCGGTGTCCGTCGCGATCGTCGAGTGTATCGTCGCGGCCGCAACCGTATGATTGCCGTTTTTCGGCGCGCTGCCGAAGCTGCGTACTTCCTGCGGCAGGCATTCCGGCAGGATCACGCTGCCTTCGGCGCAGATGATCGCATGTTCGACGGCATTCTCCAGCTCGCGAACATTGCCGGGCCATGGGTAGTTCATCATCATCCGCGTGGCCTGCGGGCTCCACTGTACACCGGACGGATAGCCGCGACCTTCGAGCTTCTTGCAGAAATGCTTGAAGAGCAGCGGGATGTCGCCGCGGCGCTGGCGGATCGGCGGCACATGCAGCGGAAATACTGCGAGACGGTAGAAGAGATCGGCGCGGAACTCGCCGGCATCGACGAGATCACGCAGGTTCTTGTTCGAGGCGCTGATGATGCGCACGTCGACCTTGACCGGCTGGTCGGAGCCGACCGGCTCGATGATGCCGTCCTGGATGGCGCGCAGGAGCTTGGCCTGCAGATGCAGCGGCACATCGCCGATTTCGTCGAGGAACAGCGTGCCGCCATCGGCGGCGCGGAAGCGGCCGGGCCGGTTCTGGGTGGCGCCGGTGAAGGCGCCCTTGACGTGGCCGAACAGCTCGGACTCGATCAGCGTCTCGGGGATGGCGCCGCAGTTGATCTCGACGAAGGGGCGCTTCGCACGGCGCGACAGGCGATGCACGAGGCGCGCGATATGGGTTTTGCCGGTGCCGGACTCGCCCTGCAACAGTACCGGCGCCTGCATCGGTGCGACCTTGTCGACGCGCTCGAGGATGTCGAGCATGCAGGCGTCGCGGGTGATCAGATCGCTGTCGGAACGGCCGAGAAGGGTGTTCAGCCGGCGCCCGTCGGTGCGATCCTGAATCATGACGAGGCGAAGATTCGCCTGAGCTTCGCACGGGCGGCAGCAATGAAATTCAAGTTCTTTCTGCTCGCCACGCACGCTGATGCCAAGACTGAACTGGATGAGATTGGAAATCGTCTCACCGTTCTTCTCTCGACGATCGGCCTTCTGCATGACGTCTTCCAGTGCACCCTGGAAGTCGACACCCTTGATATCTGCCAGAGAGGTGAGCGGTTCGTTCGGACGGGCGCCGAGAAGCTCGCCGGCGGCGGGATTCTGGTAGAGAATTTCGCCGGTCTTGTCCGCCAGAAGGACGCCTTCGTCGATATACGAAACGATGGCTTCCAACAATGGCAGGACGTTTTCCATCTCGTGCATGCGGTCTCCCCCGGACCTTGCCAATGGCCGATCCTTTTTTTGATTTGGTCTATTTAAAATCCGCCCTGAGGACATTGTTGCAGCAAACAACGGCGCGTGCAACAGTTTGTATGTTATGACTTTCTAATATTAGTAAACTCTTTCAAAGGGTTAATCCCGACACCCCTGGGCAGGGGGTGTTGCATCAAGTGTTGCAGAAGTTTTCGGTGCGCCTGCGAAGCGGCAGTGACTCCAGCTACTTGACGGCTGGCACGCAGATTGCTTCGATTTACCTAACGACGATAAGGCCGTTGCAAGTGAACGCAACTCGGCGTCATTCTGTCGGAAAATAAGACGACTTTGAGGGAGGATGGGTCGTGTCGGAAATTTTCTCTGCTGATTGGATGCAAGGTTTTCAGGCCGCCTGGAACGGCGAATCCGAGCTTTCGGGGGAGCTCGCCAAGATCGGTTTCAACTCGACGATCGGCTACGGCTTCAAGGGCGAGGATGCGCCGCGCGGCGTGCTCGTCATCGAGAACGGCAGCGCCGTCGCGGGCGGCGCCTATAACGGCGAGGCCCTCAACTGGGATCTCCGCGCCGACAAGGGCACCTGGGAAGGCTGGCTGCAGAAGCCGCCGGGGATGATGGGCCTCGGCATGGCCTACACCTCCAAGAAGCTGCAGTTCGTGGTCGGCGACTACGGCGCGATGGTCAAGGACCCGCGCATGGCCGGACCGTTCATGAAAAGCTTCGCGGTGATGGCGCGCGTCTGATGATCAGGATCCACCTCGCCGGAGGTTTCGCCGCACTCGGCATGCTGTTGCTGCAGGGCGTGGCGACACAGGCTCAGCAGTATGCAACCGCCGAGGTGATGGCGGTCGGGGATTCGACCGTCATCGGGGCGACCGTCGTGCCCTACAAGGAAGTGGTGCTGACCGCACTGGTTCCGGGGCAGGTCCGGTTCATCGCCGGCCGCGAGGGGGATCATTTCAGTGCCAATGCGATGCTGGTGCAGATCGACGATGCCGATCTGCAGGCCAAGCGCCGCGCCGCCGTCGCCGACATCATGGCGCGCGAGGCGGCGCTGGCCCAGGCCCAGACCCAGTATTCGCGCGAGCTCGTCTCGCCGCAGATCAACCGCAGCATCAACCAGCCGACGGGCTTCGGCCTGCCGTCGATGTTCGATGCCTTCATGACCCGGCCGATGGCCAACATGAGCGGGATCGGCAATACCTGGGTCGAGCGCTATTCGGACCTGCAGGGCCAGGCGACCGGCCTCAGCCAGGCCAACAGCGCCCTGATGGGGGCCCGGGCCGGGCTCGAGGGGATCGACACCAAGATCCGCGACGCCCGTCTCTATGCGCCGTTCGAGGGCGTGATCATCGGCAAGCTCGCCGAGGTCGGCGACACCGTCCAGCCGGGCCAGCCGCTGATCAAGTTCGCCTATGTGAACTACCTGCGTCTGCAGGCCGACGTGCCGGTGCGGCTCGTCTCCGGTCTCGCCGAGGGCATGTTCGTTCCGGCCCGGCTCGATGTCGGCGAGGGCGTCGTCGTCAATGCCCGGGTGTCGCAGATCTATCCGGTGGCCGACCAGTCGCGCCACACGGTGACGGTCAAGTTCGACCTGCCCCAGGGCGTGCCGGGCGGTCCGGGCATGTATGCGGAAATCCGGTTGCCGGATGCGGGAACCGAGGGTCGGCAGATGCCGACCGTACCGAAGGCGGCGCTGGTGCAGCGCGGCAGTCTGTTCGGCGTCTACGTGATGGAAGACGGCAAGCCGTCGTTGCGGCTCGTGCGGGTTGGCGGACCCGCCGGCAACGATCGCGTGACCATCCTTTCCGGGCTGAGTGGTGGCGAGCAGGTCGTGGTGAACCCGCCGCAGGACAACTCGGCCGACGGAGCGCGGGGCGGCGGCGGCTAGGCGACAGTACCGGACCCGAGGGAGGCCACTCGCATCCGGAAGATCGATCCGCGGAACGAAACGTGGGAGAGCGTTCGCATGGATCTCGGAAGCACGGCAGATCGGCAACCGGTCGCCGGGATCGGGGCTGCCCCGAAACGACCGGCGGATGCCGGCCGGGGGACCCCGGAAACACCGTGCCCGAGCATCGAACTCAACCCATGAGACGACGCGGTCCGGCCAACGGTCGGCACCGAGAACAAACGAGCCGCGGCATCGATTGCGGCCAGGAGGAAATGCGCCGTGCGCGGGTCGTGCGGCGTCGGGACAAGGATACCGCGCCGGTCGGTGCGGGTAGGGGGGCGACTGCAGCGTTATGAGTGACGAGCGGCACAACGGCAACGGCGGCACGGACGGCAAGGGCGTCTACGGGATCGCGCTCGAGGAACATTCGAAGTCGCTCGGCCTCGCCGGCGCGATGGCGAAGATGTTCGTCCATTCGCCGCTCTCGCCGCTGTTCCTGATCTGCTGCCTGGCCGCCGGCATTCTCGGCCTCGCCGTGACGCCGCGCCAGGAAGACCCCCAGATTTCGGTGCCGATGGTCGACATCTTCGTGCAGTACGAGGGTGCGCCGGCGGTGCAGGTGTCGAGCCTCGCGATCGACCCGCTGGAGCGCATGGTCAGCGAGATTCCGGGCGTCAAGCACGTCTACTCGGCGTCCGAGCGCGGCCAGGGCATGGTCACGGTGCAGTTCGACGTCGGCGAGAAGATGGAGCCCTCGCTCATCAAGCTCTACGACAAGCTGGCCTCGAATCTCGACAAGATCCCGCCGGGCGTGTCGCAGCCGCTGGTCAAGCCGAAGGGCGTCGACGACGTGCCGACGGTGGCGATCACGCTGTGGTCGAAGAGCGTCGACGACTCGGCCCTGCGCCTCATCGCGCTTGAGGTGCTGCAGCGCCTCAAGGAAGTGCCCAATACCAGCCAGAGCTTCATCGTCGGCGGCCGCCCCGAGCAGATGCGCGTCGAAGTCATGCCGGAACGCCTGTCGGGCTACGGCATCGGCCTCGACCAGATCGCCGGCGCGATCAAGGGCGCCAACGCCAAGCAGAAGGTCGGCCAGGCCGAAATGGATGGCACGAGCTTCACCGTCTATTCCGGCGAATTCCTCGAGCATGCGGCGGACCTGGAACGCCTCGTCGTCGGCACCTTCAATGGCAGCCCGGTCTATCTGCGCGATGTGGCCAATGTCATCGAGGGGCCGGGCGAGGCGGACAGCGTCGTCCAGTACTTCACCGGCCCGGCGGCCGAGGACGCGAGCGTGCGGGCCGACGGGGGCGCTGCCGCGGTCACCATCGCGATCGCCAAGAAGACCGGCACCAACGGCGTCACCGTCGCCGACGCGATTCTCGAGAAGGTCGACTACCTGAAGGGTCGGGTGATCCCGGGCGACGTCCAGGTGTCGATCACCCGGAACTACGGCGAGACCGCGAACGAGAAGGTCAACGAGCTGATCTTCAAGCTGTTCGTGGCGACCGGCGCGGTCACCATCCTGATCCTGATGGCGCTCGGCATCCGGGCGGCGACCGTGGTGCTGATCGTCATCCCGGTGGTCATCCTGATCACCGTCTTCGCGGCCTGGGTGCTCAACTACACCATCGACCGCGTGTCCCTGTTCGCGCTGATCTTCTCGATCGGCATCCTCGTCGACGACGCGATCGTCGTCGTGGAGAACATCTACCGGCGCTGGCTGCTGAAGGGCGACATCGACACCGAGACGACGGTCGACGCGGTGCGCGAGGTCGGCAACCCGACCATTCTGGCGACCTTCACCGTCATCGCGGCACTGCTGCCGATGGGCTTCGTGTCGGGCATGATGGGCCCCTACATGGAGCCGATCCCGGCGCTCGGCTCGGTGGCGATGCTGTTCTCGCTGTTCGCCGCCTTCGTGTTCACGCCGTGGCTCGCCTACCGCATCCGGCCGTCGCTGGCCCAGCTCTCCAAGGCGCAGGACAAGGAGCACCGCCAGAGCGAGTCGCTCGGCCGCTTCTACAAGCGCCTGCTCGTGCCGTTCATGGAGAGCAAGGCCAAGAACCGCATCCTGAAGCTCGCGATCTGGGGCGTGTTCCTGCTGTTCTGCATGGCCTTCTACACGACGCATGTCGCCGTGAAGATGCTGCCCTTCGACAACAAGCCGGAGTTCAACGTCGTCATCAACATGCCGGAAGGCACGGCGCTGGCGACCACCGCGAACGTCGCCCAGCGGGTGGCCGACAAGCTGCTCGAGATGGAGGAAGTGACGGCGGTGCAGAGCTATGCCGGCACCGCCTCGCCGTTCAACTTCAACGGCTTGGTGCGGCACTACTACCTGCGCCAGCACCCCTGGGAGGCCGACGTCCAGGTCCAGCTCGTCAACAAGAGCGACCGTGACCGCTCGAGCCACCAGATCGCCGTGGCGGCGCGCGCCGCGCTGAGCCCGATCGCCAAGGAAATGGGCGCCAAGGTCGCGGTCATCGAAATGCCGCCCGGACCGCCGGTGCTGCAGACGCTGGTCGCCGAAGTCTACGGTCCCGATGCCACGACCCGGCGGCGCGTCGCCGAGGATCTGACCGCGATCTTCGAGAAGGCGCCCTCGGTCGTCGACGTCGACAATTACCTGACCGCGCATTACCAGCGCTGGCAGTTCATGATCGATCGCCAGAAGGCGGCCCTGAAGGGCGTCACCATCGCCTCGGTCAACGAGCAGCTGGCGATGGCGCTCGGCGGCTTCCGCCTCGGCGACGCCAAGCTCGGCCACGAGCTCGAGCCGCGCTTCATCGTGCTGCAGGCGCCGCTCGAGGTGCGCAGCCAGATGTCGCGCCTCGGCGAGATTCCGATCCGCTCGCAGGCCGGCACCATGGTGCCGATCGCCGAGCTCGGCCGCTTCGACCGCCTGCCGGAAGACCTCGTGATCTATCACAAGGACCTCAGGCCGATCGAATACGTCACCGGCGACGTCGCCGGCCGTCTCGGCGCGCCGATCTACGGCATGATCGAGGTCGAGCACCTGCTCGAGGACTACACGGCGCCCGACGGCGTCAAGCTCGACGCCAACTGGATCGGCCCGCCGGAAGACAGCTTCACCTCGGCCTTCGAGTGGACCGGCGAGTGGACCGTCACCTACGAGACGTTCCGCGACATGGGCATCGCCTTCGCGGCGGCCATGGTGATGATCTACATGCTGGTCGTCTGGGAGTTCGGAAACTTCCGCCTGCCCGGCATCATCATGGCGCCGATCCCGCTGACGCTGATCGGCATCGTGCCCGGCCACATGCTGCTCGGCGCCGAGTTCACCGCGACCTCGATGATCGGCTTCATCGCGCTCGCCGGCATCATCGTGCGCAACTCGATCCTGCTCGTCGACTTCTCGCAGCAGGCGGTGATGGCCGGAATGGCGCCGCGCGAGGCGGTGCTGCAGGCGGCGCGCACGCGTACCCGGCCGATCCTGATCACGGCGCTCGCCCTCGTCGCCGGCTCGAGCGTCATCATCACCGACCCGATCTTCCAGGGCATGGCGATCTCGCTGATGTTCGGCGGCATGGTCTCGACCCTGCTGACGCTGATGCTGATCCCGCTGGCCTGCGTCAAGGCGCGCTCGAGCCTCGGCGAGAACGGCGCGGTGGCCGCCGTCGACGAGGCGCCCTCGGAGCCCGGCCGCATCGGCCAGGCGCTGATGATGGCCTTCTACATGGTCCGGGCGGTGTTCATCATGGCCTGGATGGGCATCAAGGCGCTGGTCTCCAAGGTCATCGACCCGGAGAAGATCACCTTCGTCTTCTATGCGATCCGCGCCCTGCCGACGTTCCTGTGGCTGTTCATCAAGGAAACCGCGAAGGGCATCTTCAAGCGGCCGAAGCCGCCGAGCGGTCCGACCGGCGGTGGCGGTGGCGGCGGTGGTGCGCCGAAGCCGCAGCCCGCGCCGGCAGCGCCGACCGCAGCCGCGACCCCGGCTGCCGCGGCTCCGGCCAAGGCCGCGCCGGCCAAGAGCGAGCCCGTCGCCGAGGCGGCGGCCCCGGCACCCGCTCCGGCGGCTACTCCAGCTCCGACCCCGGCCCCGGCGCCTGCCGAGACCACGTCGAAGGCGGTGACGTCGGCCGCGGCGGCTGCCGCTGCAGCGGTGGCGGCGATGGAAGCCGAGGACGAAGTCGCCGGTGACGAGGCCGAGGCCGCGCTCGAGGCGGACGAGATCTTCTCCGAGACCGGTGCTGACGAAGTGGCCGTCGCGGCCGAAGCGGCGCCGCACGCCGCCGGCACGATGACGGACGACGACACCGACACGGCCGACATGGATGCCGAAGCGGCTGCCGAAGCGGAATTGATCCTCGATGCGGCCGCGGAAGAGCGGGCCGAGAGCGCCGCCGCCGAGACTGCCGAGGTCGCCGACGAGCCGGTGGCCGAGACGCCGGCCGAAGCGCCGAAGCCGCGCGCGGCGAAGGCAAAGCCGCGGTCGGCCGCCGCCGCAGTGGCGCGCAAGGCCGATCACAGCGTTGATGCCGAGCCGGCGCGCAAGGCGCCGCCGAAGACGGCAAAGCCGGTTCTCGTCGAAGACGAGCCGATGGTGGTCGCGGCGCCGGTCACGGCGGACGACGACGAACACGACGATACCGAGATCTCGCCGGATGACGGCGATGAGAATGCCGCCGGCCAGGCTCGCCACGGCGAGCGGCGGCGGCAGTCGCGGGCGGACATGCGCAAGGCGCGCCGCGTCGCAACCCGGAAAGCCAAGGGAGGGCACGGGTGATGGCACTGAAGAAGGTTCATTTGCTGACGATGGCCGGCCTCGGGGCCCTGGCCATGGCGCTGCCGGCAGCGCGCGGGGTGATCGACACGCCGGCCGAGGCGGCCGGACGGGACGTGGCGGCCCGCACCGCGATGCTGCTGCCGGAGACGGGGAACGTCGATTTCGGCCGCCAGCGCTGCTGCGAACTCACCGCGGTCGAGCACCGGCTGCCGGGGGCGGGACCCGCGGCGGCGGCCTGGGAGCCGGCGGCGGTCGGACCGCAGATGGCGCAGGCCGGTCAGTTCGGCGCCTATCCGCCGGTCGGCTACGATCCCGAGCAGGACAGGAAGGACGCCTCCGCTGCTTCGGAGAAGGATGCGGTCGGCAGCTTCTCGGCCGTCGGCGGCAGCACGCCGCTGCAGGCGCCGGGCTATATGCCGCTCGGCGGACCGGCCGGTGCGCCGATGCCGATGCCGATGCCGATGGACAGCATGTCCGGCATGTCGGGCATGTCCGGTATGTCGGGCGACGGTGTTCCGGTGCCGGCCTGGGGGCAGGGCGGGGCGCCCTGGCCGCTGCCGCACACCGGCGCCGAGCCGATCTCGGTCAACGATCACTATGCCAGCGGCCGTCACGACTGGTCCGGCCCCGGATGGGGCGGCAGCGACGGCGCGGGAAATGCGGTGCCGCCCGCCGGGGCGGCCGGACCGGCGGCGCCGGGTGCGCCGGGCTATCCGGGCATGCCGCGCTATTCGGACTTCCCGCCGGAGGGGGGAACGGCCGACTCGCAGGGGGGAACGGCGTATCCGGGCTATCGGCCCTATGGTGCGCCGCCGCGGGTCGACGGCTACGGCGGATATGGCGGGCGCCCGCCGGCGCCTCCGGCCTGGCCGGCGCCCGCCGCTGGTTATCCCGGTGGCCCGGTGCCGCCCGCGGGCTACGGCCCGATGCCCGGCTACGGCTTCGCCGCGCCCTACCCGCCGGCCTATGGCATGCCGGGCTATCCTTACGCCGCGCCGGCCTACGCTCCGCCGCCGGCACCGGAACGGCCGAGCCCGACCGTGCCGGCCGGCGCCGCGAGTCCCTGGAACGGTGGCGCGCCGACATACGCGCCGGCCGCGCCGGGCATGCCGTTCGCACCCGGGCAGCCGGTCGGTACCGCCGGGCGGGACAAGAATCTGCCCTATTCGACCGGCCCGGTTTCCGGCCAGGGGTTTCCGCCGGGCGGCTTCACGCCCGAGGCGGGCGGCGGCCGGGGCGGCGCCCTGCCGGAGCAGCGCGGCTCGAACACGGTGACCGGCGTCGGCATCGCGGTCTATCCGCCGCACAACGGTGCGCTGCCGTCCGCCGGCAACACGGTGCGCGTCGATTTCGGTAGCCGGCCGGCGCCGCGGAGCCATACCGGCGCGCCGATGACGGCTTCCATTTCCGCCTGGCCGCCGCAGGCGCCCGGGCAAGCGCGCTGACGAGGACGACGATGAACGAGGTCACAGCTCTGACGGTGCTTGCGGTCTTCGCCATGGCGTTCCTCGCCGCGGTGCAGCCGACGCTCGCGCAAGGGCGCAATCCGTGGGCGCCGGCCGGGCAGTCCTACGTGCCGCAGGATCCGCAGACCACGGGCAACGTGTTCTCCGGCAGCGGCCGGCCGAGCGGCGGCTACGGCTATCAGGCGCCGCCGGCGACGAGCCCGGCACCTGCCGCACCCGCCGCGCCGGCCTATGCGCCGCCGGCCGGGTATGGCGCCTGGGGCTACGGTGCGCCCTACGGCTACCCGATGGCGCCGCTCGGCGGCTACGGCGGTTTTGGCGGTTTTGGCGGCGTGCTCGGCGGCTACGGCCTCGGGGCGCCCGGCTACGGTCTCATGGGTCCGGGTTACGGGCCCTATGCCGATCCACACATGCTCGCGACGCCCGGTTTTGCGGCGCCGTGGGTCCTCGGTGCCTGGTAGGCACCGCACAGAATCCGAAGCCTTCGGGCCGAGGCGGCTTTTCGGGAGAGCTCCCTCCTTCCGGAAGTTGAGTTTGAAAGAGGGACGCAAAGCAAGGAGTGACGACATGATGAAGATCCTGAAGGCGACGCTGTTCGCCGGCGTTGTCGGCCTCGCGGCCGCTGCCGCCACCACCAGTGCGAATGCCTGGGGCTGGGGCCCCTGGGGCGGCGGCCCGTGGGGCGGCGGTGGCCCCTGGGACGGCAACGGCTGGGGTGACGGCGATTTCAACATGAGCTTCGGCGGCCGTGGCGGCGGTCGTGGCTATGGCAACGGCTACGGCTACGGCTATCCGGGCTATGGCTGGGGCGGTTATCCGGGCTACGGCGCTCCGTATGGCTACGGCGCTCCGTACGGCTATGCCCCGTATGGCTATGCCCCGCCGGCCCCGCCGGCCGCTCCGGCCGCTCCGGCCGCTCCGGCTGCTCCGGCTCAGTAATCTGAGAGCTGGGATCCCCAGCTAGCAGACGCGTGGAGACGGGGTGACCCGGCGTCACCCTGTCTCCACCCTTCACATGGAATTGCCTGCGGGACAGGGAACGAAGGGCGCGCGCGCCCCGACCCGGTCCGTGGCCTTGGGTTTCAGGTCCGGTCCGGCGCCAACGCAACATTCAGGGAGGCGGTCATATGTCAAGGAACTGGACGGCCATCGCGGCGGGCACGGCTCTGGTGAGCCTGGTGAGCCTGTCGCCGGCGGCTGCCGAGCCGGTGGAATTCACGGCCAATGCCGTGATGACCGTGCCGGGCATGGGCACACAGAGCGGCACGATCTTCGTGACGGCGGAAGGTGTGCGCTTCGAGTCGCTGAAGGACGGCCGACGGATCATCGAGATCCGCTCCGCCAAGGACGGCACCGCGCGGGTGCTCTTCCCCGACGATCGGACCTATGTGGAATTTCCCGCGCCCGAAGGCGTCGGCCAGATTTCGGCCCCGAGCGACGCGCCGTGCGTCGCCTCCGAGGAGCTGAAGTGCGAGCGGGTCGGTGAAGATCAGATCGCCGGCGTCAAGGTCGAGAAGTGGGAAGTGACGCCGAAGGGCATGCCCGGCGCCCTCAAGGTGCTCTGGGATACCGAGCGCAAGATGGTGATCCGGCAGGAATTCCCGGACGGTCGCGTGATGCAGGGCACCCTGCAGGGCACCGAGAAGTTCGGCGGGCGCCTGGTCGAGCGTTGGGAAATCGGCTTCCGTCAGCCGAACGGCCGCTTCGAGAACGGCGTCGTTCTGTTCGACCCGGAATACAAGCTCAACGTCTATGAGCACTTCCCGGGCGGCATGGCGCGCGAACTGCGCGGCGTGCAGCTGATCAAGCCGGATGCGGCGCTGTTCAGCGTGCCGGAAGGCTATCGCAAGCTCGAGGCGCCGGCCCAGCCGGAAGGCCCGGCGCCGCAGGCCGGTCCGGGTCCGCAGGGCGGCCCGGGTCCGCAGGGTGGTGCGCCGGGCTACGGCCAGCCGCCGGCCGGCTATCCGGGTCCGCAGTATGGCGGTCCGCAGGGTGGCGCGCCGGGCTATGGCCAGCCGCCGGCCGGTTATCCGGGTCCGCAGTATGGCGGTCCGCAGGGCGGTGCGCCGGGCTACGGCCAGCCGCCGGCCGGTTACGGCCAGCCGGGCGGCTACGTGCCGCAGTATCCGGGCGGCCCGCAGGGCGGGGCTTACCCGCCGGCGCCGGGCTATCCGGCACCTCCGGGCTATCCGCCGATGCCGCAGCAGGGCATGGGCGGCATGTCCGGCATGGGTGGCATGGCCGGCGAGGCCAAGCCGGCGCAGTGATGCCGGACGGTTCTGCGGCGGCCGAAACGCCGCCGCATCGCGAACGCACTTCCGCGCCGGTGGCCCTGCCGCCCGCGCGGAAGTGTCATTTTGTCCACTGCCGGCACCGCATGCGGCGCGTCGCGAGACGGCTGGAAAGACCGGCGGGACCACGAGGGGGAGGAAAGTGATGGGTTTCATCCGCAATCTGCTGGCGGCGATCGGCGTCGTCGCGCTGATCGGGGCCGCCGTCGTCGGCGCCAAGGTCAGGCCGTTCTTCACCGAATTCGATCCCGGCGCGTACGCGACCTACAAGACGATGGCGGTGAAGCTGCTGGAGACCGGCAGCCCGGCGCAGGCGACCGTCTGGAAGACCGAGGTCGCCGAGGGGCTGAGCTTCGAGGATGTCGACGAGTCGATCCAGTCGATCGCCATCGAGAACAACATCAAGGATGTCGGGGCGCTGCCGCTCGGCCGCCAGATCGAGGCGATGACCGGCGGCAAGTGGCGCCAGGTCAAGATCTACCTCTACTGCAACCCGCTGACCGCGGCCAAGATGATGGACTTCGACGACGCCTTCTCGGCCTATCTGCCGTGCCGGGTGACGCTCGTCGAGGACAAGACCGGCAAGCTGTGGCTCTACAGCCTCGACATGGACATGATGATCCATGGCGGCAAGCCGCTGCCCGAGGACGTCCGGGCCGAGGCGATCGAGGTCAAGCGGATCATCCAGGACGTGATGAAGCGCGGCGCCGAAGGCGACTTCTGAGGCCGGCCCCGCCAGAGCGGGTCGCGCTGGGACCCGCCGGACGATAAAACGAAAAAGGCGCGCCGACCTGGAGGTCGGCGCGCCTTTCGCGTGTTCGCTCGGGTCACCCGGCAGGCCGCCGGGTCCCGGGACCCCTTGTCCTCATTCGCCCCAGGCGGCGAAGGCCTCCTGGAACGCCCGCTCGCCCGGCACGCCCTTTTCGAGGGTCAGGATGGCGCGGCGGCCGTTCTGATACATCAGCGGGATGTCGAACCAGGTCTGGCTCGTCAGCAGCTCGCGGTTCTTCTTGCGGTCCTCCTCGGTGGAGGAGAGCGCGATCCAGAAGAAGCCGTCGGCGACCTTGGCCGCAGCGCCGCGCAGCGCCTCGCCGCGCTCCTGCTCGCTGGCCTTGAGGATCAGGCCCGGCACCGACGCGATGCCCTGGCCGGGGAAATCGGCCGGGAAGTCGAACAGCATCTCGACCAGATGGCTCGCCGGCAATGCCGTGTCGTTGTTGCGCCGGATGGTCAGGATGACCCGCAGGCCGCGGTCCGGCACCTCGATGCGGGCGCGGATGACCGGATCGCTCGACTGGTCGTCACGGCCGACTTCCCAGGTGACGCCGCCGGCAAGGGCGATGCCCTTCTCGGGGTCCTCGGGTGCGGCTTCCTCGTAGAGGATCGAACGCTGGGCGACGAGGCTGGCGGAGACGCCGCTGTCGGGCGCGGCGGCGGTCGCCGGCCCGGCGTCGGTGGTCGCGGCGGCGCCGTCGTCCTTGGCGGGCGGCAGCGCCGGGCCGCTGTCGGCCGGCTTCTGGGTCTCAGGCACGCCGTCCTGCGGCAGGCGGTCCTCGATCTTGCCGGAGGCCGACGGCTTGTCGGTCGCCTCGCCGGCGCCGGTCTGCTGCTCGGTTCCGGGGTCGGAGGAGGGGCCGAACAGCGCGTCGCGCTGCAGCCAGCCGATGACGCCGACGCCGACCAGCAGGACGACGAGGATCAGGATCAGGAATTTCAGCGTGCCGCCGCCGCTGTCGGGCAGCCGCTCGATCGGCGCCTCCTCGAAGGCGGCCTCGTCGTCGGCGTCCGCCCCGGGCTCCTCGGCGACCACCGGCGTGTGGCGGGTCGCCTTCTCGGGATGCGGCGGGCTTGCCTCGGCCTTCGGCGCCGGCGGCTCCATGCGCGGCTCGATCCGCGTCTCGACGGCGGCTTCCTCGTCGAGGGAGGCGAGCGTCTCGCGGGCGCCGCGGGCGGCCTCGCGGCTCGCGCCGCCAAGGGCTTCGGCGGCACGAACGACCTGGTGCAGGTCGTCGGCGACGAACTTGTCGGCCTCCTTCGGCGCCTCGGCCTTCGGCATCGGTGCCGGCTCGAAAACGTCTTCCTCGGCGGCCGCGGCGGGTGCCTCCGGCCGGGGCGCCTCGGGCGCCGGGCGCGGCTCGGGCTCGCGCCTGGGCGGCGCCGGGGGCTCGACGGCGGGGGCGGTCGGGCGGGCGCCGGCGGTCACCTCCGGGGCCGGCGCGGACGCACTGCGGCGCGCGAACAGGGCGGCATTGGCCGCTTCGGACTCGACGCGACGGATCGCTTCCTCGAGATCGAGACGCTGGCGCGTGATCTCGGAGGGCTTCAACGGCGGCTCGATCGCCTTCAGCTGATTGACGAGCGCGTTCCGGGCCTTGTCATAGACCGCGCGCCGGGCTTCCCCGGTGTTGGTCGGCAAGCCGGACAGCGCACGTTTCAGTACGGCGTAGTAATCGGCCATCTTGTTGCTCTAGTCCCTCAAAACCGCAGGTAGTCCTTTCAGGCTTTAGTCCTGAAACGGGTCCTGCACAAGAATCGTGTCGTCGCGCTCCGGGCTCGTCGACAGCAGCGCCACCGGCGCGCCGATCAGTTCCTCGATGTGTCGGACATATTTCACGGCCTGGGCCGGCAGGTCGTTCCACGAACGGGCGCCGCGGGTCGTCTCGTTCCAGCCCTCGAACGTCTCGTAGATCGGCTCGACACGGGCCTGATCGTTGGCGCTCGCCGGCAGGTAGTCGATGACCTCGCCGTCGAGGCGATAGCCGACGCAGACCTTGATCTCGGCGAAGCCGTCGAGCACGTCGAGCTTGGTGAGGGCGATGCCGTTGATGCCGCTGGTGCGCACGGTCTGGCGCACGAGCACCGCGTCGAACCAGCCGCAGCGGCGCTTGCGGCCGGTGACGACGCCGAATTCGTGGCCGCGCTGGCCGAGGCGCTCGCCGTTCTCGTCGAAGAGCTCGCTCGGGAACGGGCCCTCGCCGACGCGGGTGGTGTAGGCCTTGGTGATGCCGAGCACGTAGGTCAGGGCGCCGGGGCCGATGCCCGAACCGGTGGCGGCCTGGCCGGCGACGGTGTTCGACGAGGTCACATACGGATAGGTGCCGTGGTCGATGTCGAGGAGAGCACCCTGGGCACCCTCGAACAGGATGCGCCGGCCGGCGCGGCGCTCGTTGTCGAGCAGCTTCCATATCGGCTCGACGAACGGCGTGACGGCGGGGGCGATGTCGACGATCTTCTGGTAGAGCGCCTCGCCATCGACCTCGGGCTCGCCCATGCCGCGGCGCAGGATATTGTGATGCTTCAGCAGCTTGTCGACCTTGGCGCGCAGCGAGGGAATATCGCGCAGGTCCATGGCGCGGATGGCGCGCCGGCCGACCTTGTCCTCGTAGGCCGGGCCGATGCCGCGGCCGGTGGTGCCGATCTTGGCGGCGCCCGCCGCCTTCTCGCGCAGCTGGTCGAGCTCGGAATGGACCGGCAGGATCAGCGTGGTGTTTTCGGCGATGCGCAGGTTCTCGTGGCTGACCTCGACGCCCTGATCCTTGAGCTTGGCGATCTCGGCGACGAGAGCCCAGGGGTCGAGCACGACGCCGTTGCCGATCACCGACAGCTTGCCGCCGCGCACGATGCCGGAGGGCAGCGCCGAGAGCTTGTAGGTGACGCCGTCGATGACCAGCGTGTGGCCGGCATTGTGGCCGCCCTGAAAACGCACCACGACGTCGGCGCGCTCCGACAGCCAGTCGACGATCTTACCCTTGCCTTCGTCGCCCCACTGCGACCCGACGACGACCACGTTGGCCATGCTGGTGTTTCCCCCGGTTCCCTTGTCCCATGCTGCAGCCCGGGCGGTGGCGCGGCCATCCCCGGACACAACGGCGCGCGACTATATCCACATTGACTCCTCATGGCGACCCTTGGATAGGGCCGTCATGAGGATTTTCGCATTTGTTCGCAGGATAATGTTCGCCCGATCAGGGGTGCCGAAGTTCACTGCGGCATGGCATCCCAGCTGACCTCGCGGCCGGCCGGCCAGGAGACCCGATAGTTCAGCCGATATTCCTTGTCGGACTTCGGCGCCATCTCGGCGGTCCAGCCGATGACGCCGCGTTCCTTGTCGACATCGGTCTCGGTCGGCTTGGTGGTGGTGGCCAGCATTTCGACGGTGATGTCCTCGTGCTCGGAATAGGGCACGCGGTCGAGCACGGTCACCTTCATCTGGCGATCGTGCAGGTTCTTCACGGTGATGCGGTAGTCGCGCACGTCGGTCGACTTCTTCGTGAGGATGCCCGACTGGCCCTCCTCGCGGGCGAGCGGGACGCGGCTGACGACGATCGCGTCGTCGGCGCCGAAGCCGAGGGTGGTGTCGTCGCCATCGGCGAGGAAGGCGAGGTTGCCGTCGCCGATATAGACGCCGTCGCGATAGAGCGCGGCGCGGCCGGGCAGGATCGGGGCGCCGGTCTTGTTGGTGACCCTGGCCGAGAGATAGGCGGTGTCGTCGAGTTCGGGCACGGCCTTGACGACGACGTCGGCGGCAAGGTCGGAGCTGCCGAGACGCAGCGACTTGGCGGCGCCGCCGGTCGAGACGCTGGTCTTGCCCGGGATGACGAAGGCGGCGTTGAAGCCGGAAAGGTCGAGGGCGGTTTCGCGCTCGCTCGCCGGCATCAGCATCGGCTCGGGCACCGGCGGCATGGCCATCGGCGCGGCGTCATAGGCGGACTCGGCCATGCGCTCGGCCTTCATGTAGGTATCCTCCATGCCGAAGCCGCCGCCCATGCGGGTCTTCGGCCGCGGCTCGTAGAAGGAGACGCGCAAGGGATCGATGTCGGGCGCGGCGGTGCCGCCGCGGGTGCGGGCGGTCGAAAGGGTCAGCTCGACGTCGGCCCAGTCCTCGCCGCTCGCCTGCCGGACCTCGGCGCGGCGCACCAGCGAGACGGCGGCCGGCTGGTCGGGCCTGGAAAGGTCGAGGCGGGCGTCGTAGAGCGGCTGCCAGCTCGCGTCGGGCACCCGGTAGGTCACCGACAGGGCGCCGTCGAGATCGGCGGCGGCGGCGATGTTGACCTTCAGAACGAGCTTCGTCTCCTCCTTGCCGGGATCGCGGACGAGCTTTTCCTCCAGTTCGGCGATCGACTCGTCGATCTCGCGCTGGCGCATCTTGGCGGTGCGGATGGCGCTGTTGGCGCGGGCATATTCGGTGCCGACGGCGGACCAGGCGCCGACCCAGTCGGAAATGCCGATGCGGCCGCGATCGAGGTCGTCGGTCATCGCCTCGGGCTTCACCTTGGCGAAATTGGCGATGAACTGCTTGGAGACCTCGGCCGCCTCGATGGCGTCGTCGAGGGTGTCGCGCTCGTCCTGGAGCGTGCGGATCTGGGCGCGGATGCCGGTCGAGGCGGCGCTTTCGGCGACCGTCGGCTCGACGATCTCGTGGTCGATGGAACCGATCTCGAGGCCGGCGCCGGCGCTGCCTTCGATGCGCAGGGTGTCGACGTCGAGGGTGACGGGGAAATCCTCGAGGAGGACGACCGATTCACCCGCCGGCGCGCGGAACGGCACGAGGCGCGTGACGGTCGCGCCCGAGGGATAGACGGTGACCTCGGAAATCTTCGAGGTGGCGGGAATTTCGGCCGCGGTGAGCGCGGTCGTCGACAATACGAAAAAGAGCAGGCTGGCGGACAGACGTTTCATGTTCGGTTTCCCTCCGGCGGCGAAAATCCGGGCGCCGGGCGCCCGATCGCGGATGCCGCATCCACGTGTTTGCCCCGATTGACCTTTCCTCTGCAATTGGGGAAACACTGAGGCGGTTTCGGGTGGTGCGGCGATCGCGACCGGCAAGGAGTGTCGAAAAATGAACGGCATGGCCGAGGCGGTCCTGAAGCGGCCCTATCTGATCCTGCTCCTGACGGCGCTGTTCTGGGGCGGCAACGCCGTTGCCGGCAAGGCGGCGGTCGGCGTCGTGCCGCCGATGATGCTCTCCTTCCTCAGATGGGCGATCGCCGGGACCACGCTGCTCGTCTTCGCGCGCGGCGAGATCGACCGCGACGCCAAGACGATCCGGGCGAGCCTCGCCTGGCTCGTCGCCATGGGAGCGCTCGGCTTCGGCGCCTTCAACCTTCTCCTCTACAGCGCGGTTCACCACACGACGGCGATCAACGTCGCCATCGAGCAGTCGGCGATGCCGATGCTGATCGTCGCGGCGAACTTCCTCTTCTTTCGCGAGACGATCGGCTGGATGCTGGCGGCCGGCGTGGTGCTGTCGCTCGTCGGGGTCATGGTGATCGCGGCGCATGGCGATCTCGGCGCGCTGCTTGGCGCCGACGTCAACCGGGGCGATGCGATGATGCTCGTCGCGGTCGCGCTCTATGCCGGCTATTCGGTGGCCTTGCGCAAACGGCCGAAGCTGCACTGGGCGAGCTTCCTCGCGGTCCTCTCGCTGTCGGCGGCGGCGGCCTCGCTGCCGTTCATGATCGCCGAGTTCATTGCGGGCGCGCGCATCCGGCCGGGCGCCGAGGCGGCGCTCCTCATCCTCTACGTCTCGCTGTTTCCCTCGTTCTTCGCCCAGCTCTTCTATGCCCGCGGCGTCGAGCTGATCGGCGCCAACCGCGCCGGCCTGTTCATCAACCTGGTGCCGCTGTTCGGCTCCGCGCTCGCCATCCTCTTCCTCGGCGAGCGGCTGGAGTTCTACCACCTCGTCGGCTACGGCCTCGTCGTCGTCGGTCTCATCGCGGCGCAGCGGCGGTAGGGCCCGATTCCGGCGCTGCGATCACCGCAGCGACATGCGGTCAGTCGAAGAAATCGAAAGATGTTCTTTCATTGGAAATTTTTTTGCATTACATTTTCTAGTGAAAGGAAACTGCGATGCCATCCTCCGCGTCGAATCCGGATCAAAAGGCAGTCGAATCCGCCGTCGTTACCAAGGCGGTGACAAGGACCTCCAATATCCTCGGGCTGTCCAACCGGCAGCTCGCGGGTATTCTCGGGCTCTCGGAGCCGACGATTTCGCGCATGCAGAACGGCCAATATGGCCTCAAGCCGGGCGACAAGGCTTTCGAGCTCGGCTTGCTGCTGGTCAGACTGTTCCGCTCGCTCGATGCGATCGTCGGTGGCGACGAGGCGGTTGCCCGGTCGTGGCTGCGGGGGTTCAACAGTGTGCTCGACGGTCGGCCCATCGACCGGCTCGACACGATCACGGGGCTGGTGGAAATCCTTGGCTATCTGGACGCTCGCCGCGCTCGCATCTGAACTCGGCCCCTATACGGGCACGGGCTGGCGCATGGTCGAGGCGCAGCATCAGGTGTCGACGCTGAAGCTGGTCGACAGCCGGGCCGAGCAGGAACTCCTGGAAGACCTGCTGGAGACGACCAAGCCGCGCCTGCCGCCGGACTGTGCCGGTCTCGACTATCTTCTCGCAACGCCGTTCCGGTATGGCGCGATCTATCCCGTGGGTTCCAGGTTCCGCCGCGCCGGCCCGACGCCCGGCGTCTTCTATGCCGGCGAAGAGGTGGAGACGACCGCGGCCGAAATGGCCTTCTATCGCCTGCTGTTCTACGCCGAGTCGCCGGACACGCCGTGGCCGAGCAACGCGGCCGAATATTCCGCGTTTGCCGTCGATATCCGCGTGGACGCTGCGCTGGATCTGACGCGCCCGCCGCTCGATCGCGATCGGGCGGATTTCGTCGATCCGACGAACTACGAAGCCAGCCAACGGCTTGCCGATGGCGCGGGCGACGCCGGGGCGCAGGTTCTGCGTTATGAATCGGTCCGCGATCCCCGGCATCGGGCCAATGTCGCGGTCCTTGCCTGCTCGGCCTTCGCCCGCCCGGCTCCGGTCGACCGACAGACCTGGCGGATCAGGCCGAGTGCTTCGGGCGTGCTTGCCCTGCGGGAGTTCCCGAAGCTCGCCCTCGAATTCGACCGCGACGCCTTTGCCGCGGACCCCAGGATCGCCGGGATGCGTTGGGGGCGCTGAGCGTCACCCCTTCTTCGCCCGATGCCTTGCCAGCGTCAGTGGCGTCCTCGACTTCGGCACCTTGTGGATGAAGTTGAAGCGGGCGACGTGGTAGCTCGAATCGAAGCCGTAGAAATTGAGATGCATCTTCTCCAGTTCTTCGGCGCGGTAGGCGGCGAGGGGCTTTTCCTTCTCGTCGCGGCCGCGGGCGATGCGCTTGTCCCAGAGGCGTGAGGAGAAGCCCTCGCGGGTCGCCAGCTCCCGGGCGCGCTGGCGGATCTCCGCTTCGGCGGCGGTGCGCTCGTTCGGCAGGGCGCGGTCGACGAGCTTCAGGCGCAGCGCTTCGGCGACGCCGATCGGCAGTCGGCGCGCGGCGATCGCGGCGGCCGTCTCGGCGCCGACCCGCTTCGGCAACAGGTAGGTCCAGTATTCCGAACCGTAGAGGTTGCCCATGTCCTTGTAATGGGGATTGAGGACGATGCCTGAGCGCGCCCAGACCTCGTCCGCGGCAAGGGCGAGAAACGCGCCGCCGGCGCCGGCATTGCCGCGCAGGGCCGAGACGACGATCTTGTCCTCGGTGGTCAGGATCGCGAGGGCGAGGTCGTCCATCGCCTCGATGTTGGCGAGGCTTTCGTCGGCCGGGCTTTCGGCGGCCTCGATGGTGCCGAGATGGATGCCGTTCGACCAGAAGTCGGCGCCGCCCATCAGCACGAGCACGCGGGTCGGCCGGGCCCGGGCCTCCTTGTAGGCGGCGGCGAGGCGGCGGCACTGGTCGGTGCTCATCGCGCCGTTGTAGAAGGCGAAATGCAGGTAGCCGACCTGGCCCTCCTCCTCGTACCAGATCTCGCGATAGCCGCCCTCGATCTCGGGCACGCCGTCGAGGCGGCCGGCGAGCACGGTCGTCGCCGGCAGTTTCAGGGCGCGCTCGCGCTTTTCGCTGAGATGGCCGATCCAGACGAGGCCGTTGCGGGTGCCGCGGGCGATCGCCGGGCCACTCTTGGCGACGATGGCGCCGCGCGCGCCGAGCACATGCTCGCGGCCGGTCCACGGCCGGGCGTCGTAGTGGTAGTAGGGAACGCCGTCGATCTCGTCGAGGAGGCCGGGCGTGCCGTCGCCGGAATGGATCATGCGGGCGACACGCATCGAGGTGTCGCGATGCCAGTTGATGCGGCGGTCGGCCTGGCGCACCGGCGGGTTCTCGGTGCCCTGGATCTCGCGCTTCGTCAGGTCGAGCCGGGTCGGGCGGAAGTCGCGCGCCTCGATCATCGCGAGCGCCTCGAAGACGGTGATGACCGCCGTCTCGGTCACCTCGTTGCGGTAGATGCTCGATTTCGGCGCATGGCGCATCTCGAACTCACGCCAGGCCCAGACCGGGCCGGCGTCCATCTCGGCCTCGGCCTCGATGATCGTCACGCCCCAGCTCTGCTCGCGCCGGAGGATCGCCCAGTCGAGGGCGTTCGGGCCGCGATCGCCGCGCACGCCGGGATGGACGACGAGGCAGGGCAGGGCGCGCCAGACATCCTCGGGGATGGCGCGCTTCAGGAACGGCGCGAGCACGACGTCCGGCCTGAACAGGGCGACCGCCTCGCGGGTCGTCTCGTCGTTGATGTCGTATTCGACGCTGAGCTCGTGACCGGCTTCGGCGAGTTCGACATAGAGGCGCTGGGCAAGCGAATTGAAGCTGTGAACGAGAAACAGAATGCGCATGTCCGGCGTCCGAACCCTTGGGGAGGCCGAGGATAGAGCCTTCCCCGAGGATGGCAATGGCGGCGGCGGTGGTGCGGGAACAGCGCCGCGTCGCGGTGGTGGCAGTTCGCCCGGACCCGAGGCGGGTGGCGAAACTCGTGCGCCCGGGGCGAGACGATTGGGCTTGAACTCGTCGGCGGTCGGCGGTATACGAACCGCCGTCGCCAAGCGATGAGCCGCTGCCCCGTTCGTCTAGCGGCCCAGGACGCCGCCCTCTCACGGCGGAAACAGGGGTTCGATTCCCCTACGGGGTGCCAATTCTCGGCGCATGATCGTTGTTCGCAAGCCTCGCCCCCGGCGGGGCTTTTTCGTTGGCTGCCGGCAGTTGCGGCGGTGCCCGATTTTGGCGCTGGCGGGCCGCCGCAAAAGCGACGATATATCGGGACGACGAATCGCGCCGCGCAACCGCGGCGCCGTCTTCCGGGCCCGACCCATGGATACCCCAGTCTTTCGTCCCGCCGGCCTTGGCGATGTCGACGCGCTCGTCGCCATCGAGGATGCCGCCTTCTCGACCGACCGCATCTCGCGGCGCTCGTTCCGCAGCCTCGTCGCCGCGCCGACGGCGGCCTGCATCGTCGCCGAGATCGACGGCAAGGTCGCCGGCTACGCCATGCTGCTCTTTCGCGCCGGCACGGCGCTCGCCCGGCTCTATTCGATCGCCGTCGCGCCGGACCGCGCCGGCCGCGGGCTCGGGGGGCTGCTCCTCGCCGAAGCGGAGCGGGCGGCGTTCGATCGCGACCGCATTCTGCTGCGCCTCGAGGTGCGCGAGGACAATCTCCCGGCGATCGCGCTTTACGAGCGGGCCGGCTACCGCCGCTTCGGCCGCTATCTCGACTATTACGAGGACCATGCCGACGCGCTGCGCTTCGAGAAGCTGCTGAGGCTCGGCGCCGCGCCCAAGGTGACGACGCGCTACTACGAGCAGACGACGGAATTCACCTGCGGCCCGGCCTGCCTGATGATGGCCTGCGCCCATTTCGATCCGGGCTTCGAGCTCGACGAGCGCACCGAGGTGCGGCTGTGGCGCGAGGCGACGACGATCTTCATGACCACGGGGCTCGGCGGCTGCGAGCCGTTCGGCCTTGCCGTCACGCTCGCCGAGCACGGCCTTCGGCCGCACGTCTACATCAATGCCGACGGGCCGCTGTTCCTCGAGACGGTGCGCAACGCCGAGAACCGCCGGGTAATGCGGATCGCCCAGGAGTGCTTCCGGGCGCGGGCGGCGGCGATGGACATTCCCGTTACCTACGAGGCGCTCGGCACCGAGCGCACCGCCGAGGCGCTGCGGGGTGGCGCCGTCGCCATCGTGCTGATCTCGGGCTACCGCATGTTCGGCAAGAAGGTGCCGCACTGGGTCATCGCCCATGGCGACGACGGGCGGCACATTTTCATCCACGATCCCTGGGTGGAAAAGAAGCGCGGCGAAGTGCTCGCCGATGCCGCAAATTTGCCCATTCCCTATGGCGAATTCGACCGCATGGCGCGCTGGGGCCGAGACGGGCTCAAGGCGACCATCGTCGTCACGAGAGGATAACCACATGCCCGGTTGGGTCGTCGTCGTCGACTTCCCCAAAGACCTGCCGAATGCGGATACCCCGCACAAGGTGATCACCACCAAGGAATATCTCGCACGGCCGCAACTGTTTCGCGGCGACCGCCCGAAGATCGTCAATCTCTCGCGGTCCTACGCCTATCAGAGCCAGGGTTACTATGCGTCGCTCCTCGCCGAGGCGCGCGGCCATCGCGTCGTGCCGACGGTCGAGACGATGCTCGAACTCGGCGCGCGCGGGCTCTACGAGCACGCCCTGCCGGAGCTCGAGGACGCGCTCAACAAGAGCCTGCGGAAAGGCGGCGGCGACCTGCCGGCGCGCATGCTCGTCTGTTTCGGCGGCGTCGCCGATCCGCGCTTCGAGCGCTTCGGGCGGCTCACCTTCGACTGGTTCCGCTGCCCGATCCTCGAAGTGACGATCAAGGCCGGCGAGTGGAACGCGATCGAGCGGCTGAAGCCGGTGTCGCTCTCGAAGCTTCATCCGGACGAGGTCGGCTTCTTCCACGACAGCCTGCACGCCTATACCAAGCGCGAATGGCGGCGGCCGAAGGCCAAGGAACCGCTGCGCTACACCTTCGCGGCGCTGCACGACCCCAAGGAAGAGCTGCCGCCGACCTCGGTCGCCTCGCTGAAGCACTGGGCGCGGGTCGCCGAGAAGCTCGGCGTCGAGGTCGAGCCGATCACCAGGCGCGACCTGCCGCGGCTCGCCGAGTTCGACGCGCTGTTCATTCGCGAGACGACGTCGATCGACAATCACACCTTCCGCTTCGCCCGCCGCGCCCAGCAGGAGGGCATGCCGGTGATCGACGATCCGGTGTCGATGATCCGCTGCACCAACAAGCTCTATCTCAACGAGCTGCTGACGGCGCACGGCCTGCCGATGCCGCCGACGGTGATGCTGGCCTCGACGACCGACATCGACAAGGCCGAGGCGGCGCTCGGCTATCCGCTGGTGGTCAAGATCCCGGACGGCTCGTTCTCGCGTGGCGTCAAGAAGGTCGACAACCGCGCGGCCTTCGCCAAGCTCCTCGACGAGTGGTTCGAGGAGACCGACCTGCTCATCGCCCAGAAGTTCATGCCGACGAGCTTCGACTGGCGGGTCGGCGTGCTCGACGGCGAGCCGTTGTTCGTCGTGCAGTATCTGATGGCCAAGGAGCACTGGCAGATCGTCAAGCACGACACCGGCGGCGAGCCGCTGGAGGGCGGCTTCAAGGCGTTCTCGCTCGACGATGCGCCGCCGGCGGTGATCGACATCGGCGTGCGCGCGGCGCGGCTCATCGGCCGCGGGCTCTATGGCGTCGACATCAAGGAGACAAACGGCGGCATCTACGTCATCGAGGTCAACGACAACCCGAACATCGAGCACGGGGTCGAGGACGCGATGACCAAGGACGACCTCTGGATCCGCCTGACGCGCTGGTTCATCGACCGCATCGAGCAGCGGCGGTAGCCGGGTTTCAATCCCCGGCCGCGGCCGAATAGCCGGCGCGCAGGCGGCGCCAGAAGCCGTTGCCGTCGGCGCTGCGCGGCCCGCCGGGGCGGAAGAAGAGGCGCAGGACCGCCGCGATCGTCAGTACCATCAGGCCGGAGAGGACGACGTCGGAGAGATAGTGGCCGCCGAAGGCGACGCGGTTGAAGGCGACGGTGCCGGCAAGGACGACGAGGAAGGCGCCCGCCGGTGCCCGGTAGCCGGCCGGCACGAGACAGAGCGCGGTCAGCATCCAGAAGGCGTTCGCCGCCTCGCCGGAGACGAACGAGCAGTTGCTGGCGCAGGCATCGCCGATCGTCCAGGCCGGCGTGAAGACGCCGGCGCCGCCGAATTCGATCGTCTGGTGCGGCCGGGCGCGGCCCCAGTGTTCCTTGAGGACGAGATTGACGAGGAGGCCGTTGGCAAGGGCCGCCGTCGTCAGCATCCAGAGCGCGTCGCGGACCGAGACCGGTGTCCTGGCGCCGGGGCGGAACAGGCCGGCGAGCGCGACGACGCCGAGGAGGACCATGGCGAGCGGCGGCAGCTTCAGGCCGACCTCGCGCAGGATGCGGAGCACCGGATCGGCGTTCGCCGGGAACGGTCCGACGCTGCTCGCCGGATCGAAGAAGAGCCGGGCGAGCGCGAGATCGATCCACGATTCGATGTGGAAGACGAGGCTGGCGACGGCGAGCGCCGCGGCCGCCACCACGGCGAACGTGCCGGCATTGTCGTCGCAGAATGACCGGGTGCTACCCATCGCGCGGTCGTCCCTCTCCGTCATCGATCACCTCCCTGCGGGCATCGCCGATGCGCGGCCCGGCGTCAAGTCGTGCATTGGAGGGAGGGGCGCGACAGCGGCGGGGCGGCTGTTGTAGGCTGCAACGAGGTTCGGCCCCAGTCGAGAGTTCGCCACCCGCATGACCCGTCCCTCCATCGATTTCTGGTTCGAGTTCGCCTCGACCTATTCCTACCTCACCGCCATGCGGATCGACGTCCACGCCGCGGCGATCGGCGTCGACGTGCGCTGGCGGCCGTTCCTGCTCGGGCCGATCTTCGCCGGCCAGGGCTGGTCGACCTCGCCGTTCAACATCTATCCGGCCAAGGGGCGCTACATGTGGCGCGACATGGAGCGGCAATGCCGGCGCGCCGGCCTGCCGCTCGCGCGGCCCGATCCGTTTCCGCAGAACGGGCTCCTGGCGGCGCGGGTGGCGCTGGTCGGGCTCGCGGGCGAGTTTGCCGGCGACTGGGGACCGGCCTTCGTGCGCCGGGTCTACAAGGCCGAGTTCGGCGAGGGGCGCAACATCGGCGAGGAAAGCGTCGTCGCCGAGCTGCTGCTCGACGTCTATCAGGATCCCGAGATCGTCATCGAGCGGGCGCTGGCGCCGCAGAACAAGGCGCTGCTGAAGAGCGAGACGGAGGAGGCGATGGCGCGCGGCATCTTCGGCGCGCCGAGCTTCTTGACCGAGGACGGCGAGCTTTTCTGGGGCAACGACCGCCTCGACGAGGCCCTCGAATGGGCCGCCGGCGAGCGCGGCGCGCTCTGAGGCGACGTGGAGAGCGGGACGATGACCGACTATCTGCCGAGCCTTCCGGTGTTCCTCGCCTTCGCCTCGGCGGCGGTGCTGCTCGCCCTTACCCCGGGCCCCGACATGGTCTATTTCGTCGGCCGCACGCTCGCCGGCGGGGTGAAGGCCGGGATTGCCGCCTTTGCCGGGGCCGGGGCCGGGCTCGTCGTCCATTCGGTGCTGGTCGCGGTCGGGCTCGCGGCCCTGCTCGCCGCCTCGGCGACGGCCTTCGTCGTCCTCAAGGTCGTCGGCGCGCTCTACCTGCTCTGGCTCGCCTTCCAGACCGTGCGGCACGGCTCGTCGGTGCGCTTCGAGGCCAACGGCCGGTCCGGTCAGTCGCTCGCGGCGACCTTCATGGGCGGTCTCGCGATCAACCTGCTCAATCCGAAGATCATCATCTTCTTCATGACCTTCCTGCCGCAGTTCGTCGATGCGCACGACCCGCACGCGATGGGCCGGCTGCTCGTCCTCGGCATCGGCTTCATCGTGGTGGCGGCGCCGGTCTGCCTCGGGCTGATCCTCGCGGCCGACCGGTTCGCGGCGGCGCTGCGCCGGTCACCGCGGATCCTGAGGGTGTTCGACTGGCTGTTCGCCGGGCTGATGGCGAGTTTCGCGGTTCGCCTGATCGCGGCGCGGGCCGGCTGAGGCCGGCGTGAGGAAGCGGTGGAAGCTGCCGGAGCGGCGGCCGGCGACGAGCCAGTAGGCGAGGCCCGCGGCGAAGCCGGCGCCGAGCACCACGGTCGTCGACCAGGTGCCGAAATCGGCGAGGCTCTCGACCGGATCGACGCCGAGAAGGACGCCGCCGGTAATCGCGGCGACGACCGCGCCGGCGCCGGCATGGAAGACGATGTCGGTGACGCTGAAGATTTCGGCGAGGGTGACGGCGACAACCGTCGGCACGAATGCCGCCCAGGCGATGAAGAGCGCGCCGAAGACGCCGACGACGAGGATTTCGAGCGAGGGATCGAACAGCGTTTCCATCGCCGGCACGGCGCCGACGAGGGAGGCGGCGAGGAGCACCTCGGCGGCGACGAAGGCGGCCAGCGCATAGCCGACGAGAATGGCGAACAGCCGGCCGATGATGGCGACGAAGATCACCCGTCCGATCCGATCATCGCGGCGAGCGCCAGGCGCTCGCGGGCCCGCAGTCGCTCGCTTTCGGACTTCAACTGGCCGCAGGCGGCGAGGATGTCGCGGCCGC
This sequence comes from Pseudomonadota bacterium, assembly GCA_029572955.1. Lineage (GTDB taxonomy): Bacteria > Pseudomonadota > Alphaproteobacteria > Rhizobiales > JAKPQE01 > JAKPQE01. Next base: position 158,074 of record JAKPQE010000034.1, on the reverse strand, counting down.
GAGGGGATCGGATCGGCGAGGCGTAGCCGGCCTTGTTGACCGCCTCGGCGAAGCGCTCGATCGTCTCCCAGTCGGAGCATTCGTATTTCGAGCCCGGCCAGGGATTGAACGGAATGAGGTTGATCTTGGCCGGAATGCCGCGCAACAGCCGAACGAGCTGGCGGGCGTCGTCGAGGCTGTCGTTGACGCCCTTCAGCATCACGTATTCGAAGGTGATGCGCTTGGCGTTGGACAGGCCCGGATAGTTGCGGCAGGCGTTCATCAGCGCGGCGATCGGATAGTGCTTGTTGAGCGGCACGAGTTCGTTGCGCAGCTCGTCGCGCACCGCATGGAGCGAGATCGCCAGCATGACGCCGATCTCGGCCCCGGCGCGCTCGATCATCGGCACGACGCCGGAGGTCGAGAGCGTGATGCGGCGCTTCGACAGGCCGAGACCATCGCCGTCCGAGGCGATCAGCAGCGCCGTCTTGACGTTGTCGAAATTATAGAGCGGCTCGCCCATGCCCATCATGACGATGTTGGAGACGAAGCGGCCGCCGTCGGTCGGCACGAACGCGCCCTCGGGCGGCGTCGCGCCGGGCCAGTCGCCGAGCCGGTCGCGGGCGACGAGGATCTGGGCGACGATCTCCTCGGCGGTGAGGTTGCGCACCAGCTTCTGCGTGCCGGTGTGGCAGAACGAGCAGGTGAGGGTGCAGCCGACCTGCGAGGAGACGCAGAGCGTGCCGCGGCCCTCCTCGGGAATGTAGACGGTCTCGACTTCCGCCGGACGCTCGCCGGGTTCGCGCGCCGCGAAGCGGATCAGCCATTTGCGGGTGCCGTCGACGGAGGCCTGTTCGGCGACGATCTCGGGCCGGGCGACGCCGAAGCTCTCCTTCAGCCGGGCGCGCAGGTCCTTGGAGATGCTGGTCATGTCGTCGAAGTCGGAGACGCCGCGCACGTAGAGCCAGTTCCAGAGCTGGCTGACGCGCATGCGCACGGCCTTCTCGGGAATGTCGAGCGTGCGGAGCGCGGCGGCGAGCCCGTCGCGGTCGAGGCCGACGAGGGAGGGGCGCGGCGCGGCGGCGACTGCGGCCGGCGCGGCCGGCTCGGTGATGACGACGGGTTCGTTCATGGGCCTTCTCTCCGGCGCCCTATAGCATGCGACGGGCGGCCCGGCGCGGCCTTTTTATTTAGGTCGCCCGGTCCGTTTTCGAAGAAGCGGGGTCCGGCACGAGAAAAAACCGGCGCCGGGATGGCCGGCGCCGGTCGAAACCCCCATGTCGCCGCGAAGACCGCGGCGCGATCGCCTCGCTCAGTTGCATTCCTTGTCGATGCGGCCGAGCGCGGCGGTGACGCCGGAGAGCGAGAAGGTGTACTTGGTGTCGGTGCCGCGGCTCGAGGTGCCCGAGACGGTCATGCCGTGACCGGCCTTCATGGCGCCGATCAGGCGACCTTCCTCGGCGGCGTTCTCGACCCAGGCGCCGTCGCCCTTGGAGAACATGCGATACTTCGTGCCGTCGATGTCGACGGTCACCGGCGAGCCCTCGCGGAACGTATATCCGACGAGCAGGCTCGCCTCGTTGCGGACCTTTTCGGACGGCCGGTGGGTGACGAAGAAGAAGACGTCACCGTGATTCCGGTCGCCGGGCTCCTTGGCGGTCGGCTTGGAGATGGCGTAGCAGACCTTGCCGCCACCGGCCGAGAAGGCGTAGGCGCCCCAGTCCTTGTACTGCTCCAGCGGAGTCGCTTTCTGCGCCGCCGCCACGGTCGCTCCCAGAGCGAGCGCGAGCGCCGCCGCGGTGAGGGTGCGTGCGAGTTGCATATGCGAACGTCCCTTCCCGTAGCCTTGCATTTTGGGACCCTGAGGTCCCGAATCCTGACCAACTAGGGGTATATCCGAAGCCGTTAGCAAATGGTGAACGTTAACGCCTTCGATACCTTTTTGGCTGGCCTCCTCGTGTCAGGAGCAAGGCGGACCAGAAAACTGGGGCGACAGTTTGGCAGGTGGGCGATCCGGACCTGCAATATGCCCCGGAACGTCAATCGGGAAAAAATCAGCCGCCGGTGTTGCGTAAACTTTGTCAGCAGGTGTTTTCCTTACGGAAAGTGACAGGTATCCTGTCCGCGTTGCGACTTGGTGTGGCTCATTGAATTGGAACCGTGAGACCTTCGCCGATCTGGTCGAAGCGGTCGCAGAAAAACGCGACCGTGCGGCATTCGCCACGCTCTTCGATCACTATACGCCGCGCCTGAAATCCTACCTGATGCGACGGGGCGCGAGTTCCGATCTTGCCGAGGAACTCGCCCAGGATGCCCTGCTGACGCTGTGGACGAAGGCCGATCAGTTTCGGCCTGACAGGTCGTCGGTCGGCACCTGGCTATTCCGGATCGCCCGCAATCGATTCATCGACCTGATGCGGCGCGGCAGTGTCGGCCTGGTGACGATCGATATGGCGCGCGGGATCACCGATGGCGCCGAGCACCCCGACGAGGGCATCGACGAGGGCCGTCGCAAGCTGCAGGTCCAGGCGGTTCTCGAGGAGCTTCCGGACGAGCAACGCGAAGTGCTGAAGCTCGCCTTCTACGATGGCATGTCGCAGGCCGAGATCGCGGAACACACCGGGCTGCCGCTCGGCACGGTCAAGTCGCGCACCCGCCTCGCCTTTGCCCGGCTGCGCCGGATGGCGGCCGGCAGCGGCGTTTTCGAGGTCGACTGACCGGCACGGCCGGCCGCCCGCCGGCGTTCATTTCTTCACGGATTCGACGGAGGGTCCCCGGCCGTTCACGTGTCGCGCTCGCCAGAGGCGAACCGGTTTCCGCTTGGCCGGGAAACGCTAGCCGAGCGGCATCGGCTCGCCATTCGCCCAGCGATGGGCGCGGCCGACGGCGGCGACGCGCTGCACGATCTTCGGCCGGGGCGGCGGCGGAATGACGCCGTGCTCGTAGGCGACGACCACCGCGCGGTCGTCGAGAAGACGCAGCAACTCGTTGGGACCGAGCAGGAAGGCGGGGTCGACCGGCCGGCCGTTGCGGTCGTGACCGAGCGCGAAGGTCTCGTAGACGAGCACGCCGTCATCGGCAAGGGCGTCGAGGAGCGCGGGAAAGAGCGGGCGCCAGAGGTAGTTGGTGACGACGACGAGGTCGAAACGGCGGCCGGCGAGCGGGAACGGGCTGCCGTTCTCGAGATCGGCCTCGACGAGTTCGACGTCCGGCCGACCGGCGAGGTCGGCGACGTCCTCGAGGTTTCGGTCGATGCCGGTGACCGTCAGCCCCGCCGCCAGGGCGGCGCGCAGGTGACGGCCGCCGCCGCAGGCGACGTCGAGCATCGTCCCGGCCGGGCGAACCCCTCGAAGGAAGCGCAGCACCCATGGCGAGGGTGCGCGCATGCATGGCTCCATGCCGCCGTGCCGGTCGCCCATCGCGTCTCCTTTCCTCTCGTCCTCGTGCCGCCGCCGGGCGGCGCGAGGCCGGGCGGAGAGCGCGTCACTTCGGCGGGAACTTCTTCTTCGCCTTTGCGGTGCCGATCACCTTGCCGGATTCGTCGAGCGCCTGCACCGTCCACTGATAGAGGTGCTGGCCGCCCGGCGGGCACGGCCCGGTATACTTGAAGGCGCCGCTCGGAATCGAGCCCTTGCCGGAATAGCCGACCGTGCCACCGCCATGCGGATAGTTCGGCGCATCGAGGTCGACCATCCGGAAGCGCAGCTTCTTGGTGCCCTTCGGCACGCCGCTGACGGTAAAGGGCGGCGACTTCTTGTCGAAGCACTTGCCGGTGCCCGCCCAGCTGAAGTCGAGGCCCATGGCCCCGGCGGTGCCGGTGCCGAGAAGCACTGTCGCGGCGGCCGCGGCGGCAATCGTCCTGAAGGGGTGCATCGTACCCTCCCTTTTTTCGGATCCGTGGTTCGGACCCCTAACATTAAAACATGGGAGGGGCGGGCCGGAAACCGGCCGATCAGCCGGCCGCCCGGGCGGTCGCGACGAAGGCGGCAAGCTCCCTGTCGAAACGGTCGGTCGCCTCGAGGAAGGGGGCGTGGCCGAACCCTTCGAAGCGCGACAGGGTGGCATTCGGCATGAGGCTCGCGTGGTGCTCCGACAGGCTCGGCAGGATGACGCGATCGGCCGAGCCGTGCGTCAAGAGCACCGGACAGGCGATCTGCGGCAGGAGATCGTCGTTGTCGAGGGTGCGCGAGAAGAGGCCGCGACGCACATGCGGCGGCACGATCACCGCCTCGCCGAGAAGGCTCGCCGCCTCGAGCGGGTCGAGCGGCGCGGCCGGCACGAGGGCGGTGAGGTTTTCGAGGGCGGCGACGCTCGCCTCGGCGTCGGTCGAGACGAACCCCTTCATGAGCGCGAGGAAATCGGCGCCGAGATAGGCCAGTGACGGCTTGCCGAGCTTGGAGACGGCGGCGACGAACTGCAGGCCGGCGATGCCCTTCGTGCCGTGGAAGCGGACGTAATCGCAGAGGAGCGCGCCGCCATAGGACCAGGCGCTGACGACCGGCCGGTCGAGGGCCAGCGTCTCGATCACGGCGGCGACGTCGTCGGCCCAGACCCGGCTGTCGCCATAGGCGTCGTGCGGCCGCGAGGAAAGGCCGTGGCCGCGCATGTCCATGGCGACGAGGCGATGGCGGGCGGCGAGAATGCCGGTCATCTGGCGGTGCCAGCACAGGCGCGACTGGCTGTAGCCGTGGATGAACAGGATCGGCGGGCCGGCGGGATCGCCGGCTTCGTCGACGGCGAGAACGGTGCCGTCGCCGGCTTTCACGAGGTGGGTTTTCATCGCGCCGCAGTCCTCCCGGTTGGCTCGGTCGGAGCCTAAGCGCAAATCGCCGGCGGGCCAACGGGGGGAAATCGACGGCGGCGCTGCCGATTTCGGTTGTGTGCGGCGCAGCGCTACCTATATCGGCCGCAAGGAACGCCGCCATCGGGCCGGCGCGGAAATCGACGGAGGTATCGGTGCGGCGGATCGCACGAGGGTTCATCGCGTTTTTCGATCATGCGGCGGCCGGCGGCATCGTCCTCCTCGTCGCGGCGGCCTTGGCTCTGGCGCTCGACAATTCGCCGCTGTCCGGGCTCTACGATCAGCTGCTCTCGACCCATCTCACGATCAAGCTCGGCGATCTCGGCCTCGACAAGCCGTTGCTGCTGTGGATCAACGACGGCCTGATGGCGATCTTCTTCTTCCTCGCCGGCCTCGAGATCAAACGCGAGATCGTCGTCGGGCGGCTGTCGAGCGTGCAGGCGGCGAGCCTGCCGGCGATCGCGGCCCTCGGCGGCATGGTGGTGCCGGCGGCGATCTATGCCTATTTCACGATGGCCGATCCGGTGGCGCTGCAAGGCTGGGCGATCCCGGCGGCGACCGACATCGCCTTCGCGCTCGGCGTGCTCGCGCTCCTCGGCGACCGCGTCCCGAACGCGCTGAAGATCTTCCTCCTCGCCCTTGCCATTCTCGACGATCTCGGCGCGATCATCGTCATCGCGCTCTTCTACACGTCCGATCTTTCGGGCGTGGCGCTGATCGGTGCCGGCATCGGCCTTGCCGCGCTCATCGTGCTCAATCGCCTGGGGGTGCGCCAGCTGTCGCCCTATGTGGTGATCGGCATCGCCATCTGGGTGCTCGTGCTGAAGTCCGGCGTCCATGCGACGCTCGCCGGCGTCATCGTCGCGCTGACCATCCCGCTCGATGCCGACGAGGACGAGGATTCGCCGCTCGAGCGGGCCGAGCATGCGCTGCATCCGTGGATCGCCTTCGGCGTGATGCCGATCTTCGCCTTCGCCAATGCCGGCGTGTCGCTGTCGGGGATCGAGTTCGCCGATCTCCTGCAGCCGATCCCGCTCGGCGTCGCCCTCGGCCTCTTCGTCGGCAAGCAGGTCGGCGTCTTCGGCTTCATGGCGCTCGCCGTGGCGCTCGGCCTTGCCAGGCGGCCGGACGGGGTGCGCTGGGTCGAGCTCTACGGCGCCTCGATCCTTGCCGGCATCGGCTTCACCATGAGCCTCTTCATCGGCATGCTCGCCTTCTCCGATCCCGAACACGCGGCCGCGGTGCGCATCGGCGTGCTGGCCGGCTCGCTCGTCTCGGCGGTGCTCGGCTACCTGCTCCTGCGGGTGGTTCTCGGCCGGCGCGAGCCGGAGCCGAAAGAAGCATTCGAAGGCCATTGACGGCAGGGGGGTTCCTGCGCCTGATAGCGCGGGTGCCCCTCGGGCATCCGCACGGGAAGACCGACAAGAAACGGACGGGGCAGAATGGGGATCAAGTTTCCGGCGACTCTCACGGAAGGCTTTCGGCGGTTCCAGACGACCGAGTTCGAGCCCAACCGCGACGACTATCAGGCGCTCGCCGTCTACGGGCAGAGCCCGAAGGTGATGGTGGTGAGCTGCTGCGATTCGCGGGTCCACCCGGAGGCGGTGTTCACGGCCGGGCCCGGCGATCTCTTCGTCGTGCGCAACGTCGCCAATCTGGTGCCGCCCTACGAGACCGGCGGCAATTACCACGGCGTCTCGGCGGCGCTCGAATTCGCCGTCCTGTCGCTCAGGGTGACCGACCTCGTGGTGCTCGGCCACGCCCAGTGCGGCGGCATCCGGGCGGCCTACGAGACGCCGGCCGGCGAGCCCGACGAGCGCGGCGATTTCGTGCGGCGCTGGATGTCGATCATCGGCGAGGCGCGGGCCTCGATCATCGCCGCGCAGCCGGATGCGCCGCGCCATGTCCATCTCGCCCAGCTCGAGCGCGAGGCGGTGCGCACCTCGATGCGCAATCTGAGGACCTTCCCCTGCATCCGCACCCTCGAAGAGCGCGGATCCCTCACCCTGCACGGCGCCTTCTACGACATCGCCGGCGGCCACCTGATGGTGCTCGACGAGGAAACCGACGAGTTCGTCGCGCTCTGATACCGAGGGCCCCCGGTACGAGACTCCGGCCGCGTCAGTGCGCGCCGGGCATGCCGGGGCCGTGGGTCGGCTTGCGCATCAGCAGGATGACCGGGAACATCGCGAGCGCGGTCCAGCCGAGCACCCAGAAGAGTTCGATATAGGCGAACATCTGCGCCTGGCGGGCGATCTCGCGGGCGATCAGCCGGGCGCCCTCGGGGCTCGACGGATCGAGCCCGAGCGGGGCGAGATAGGCCCGCGCCTCGTGGCTCCACGGCGTGACGTGGCCGACGAGGGCATTCCAGTGGATCTGGGTGCGGTTGACCATCTGCCAGCCGACGAAGGCGATGCCGATCGACGAGCCGATCGAGCGCATGACGCCGTAGAGCCCGGCGGCCTCGTCGGCCTGTCGGGGCGGGATGCGGTCGAAGGCGACCGTCGACAGCGGCACGAAGAAGAAACCCATGCCGAAGCCGGCGATGATGCCGGGCCAGGCGAGGCGCCAGAAATCGACGTCGAGATCGATCGAGGCGAGGGTGATGTTGCCGGCGGCGGTCAGGCTGAGGCCGATGGCGACGAGGATGCGCGGGTCGACGCGCTTCAGCAGCACCGAGCCGACGAGGATCATCGAGACGCCGGCGGCAAGGCCGCGCGGCATGAACAGAAGCCCCGAATCCAGCACCGGATAGTCGAGCAGGCGCTGCACCAGCAGCGGGATGAGGGCGATCGAGCCGAACATGGAGACGCCGAAGGCGAGCATCGCGACATTGGCGGCAAGGAAGTTGCGGTCCTTGAAGAGGTGCAGGTCGACGATGGCATCGCGCTTCGACCAGGCCCACCAGATGAAGGCGAGCCCCATCGAGCCCGACACGAAGGCAGAGGTCTGGATGATCCGCGAGGCGAACCAGTCGCGGCTCTCGCCCTGATCGATGGTGAACTGCAGCGCGCCGACGGAGAGGGCGAGGAGGCCGAGGCCGATCCAGTCGGTGCGGATCGGCTTCGGCGGCTCGGAGGGGATCTCGCCGATGGCGAGGGCGAGCGCCAGGGCGGCGACCGGCAGGTTGACGTAGAACACCGCGCGCCAGGTGAAGGCCTCGGTGAGGATGGCGCCGATGGTCGGGCCGAGCACCGGGGCGACGATGATGCCGAGACCGAACAGGGCCATGGCCTGGCCGCGCTTCTCGCGCGGGAAGGCGGTAAAGAGGATGGTCTGGGAGAGCGGCACCAGCACGGCGCCGAAGCAACCCTGGGCGAGGCGGAACACCACCATCGAGACGAGGCTCCAGGCGATGCCGCAGAGCATCGAGGAGATGGCAAAGCCGATGATGGCGGTGACCAGCAGGTTGCGCCGGCCGAAGCGGGTCGAGAGATAGCCGGTCAGCGGCATCACCACGGCGGCCGAGACGATGTAGCTCGTCAGCACCCAGGTGATCTGGTCCATGGTCGCGCCGAACGAGCCGAGCATGTGCGGGATCGCGACATTGACGATGGTCGTGTCGAGCACTTCGAGGATCGCCGCCAGCACGACGGCGACGACCAGCGGCCAGCGGGCGTGGCGGGTCCTGACGGCCGGGGCGGGAAGGGCCGCCGCTTCGCTCACGACGCGCCGCCCGCCTTGCCGGTGGCCTCGGCATTGCCTTCCACCGTGGTGTCGACGCGCACGACGCTCGAAGCGCCGACGCGGAGCTGGTGCCGGGCCTCGGTCGGCGGGTTGTCGATGCGCACGCGCACGGTGAAGCGCTGGGTGACCTTGACCCAGTTGCCGGTGGCGTTTTCCGGCGGCAGCATCGAGAAGACGGCGCCCGAGCCCGGGCCGATGCTTTCCACCGTGCCGGCGAGCTCGAGGTCGGGATAGGCGTCGACCTCGATCGTCGCGGGCTGGCCGGGACGGATGCGGCCGAGGTCGGTTTCCTTGAAGTTCGCCTCGACCCACCATTCGCCGTCCTCGACGAGGGCAAAGAGCGCGGCGCCGGCGCCGATCGTCTGGCCGGGACGGATGGCGACGGTGGCGAGCCAGCCGTCGGCGGGGGCGACGACCCGGGTGTCGTCGAGATCGAGGCGGGCGCGGTCGAGCGCGGCGGCGGCGGCGCGGGCGCCGGCATTGGCGGCGCCGCCCGCACCGAGCGCGGCTTCGGCACGCTGCAGATCGGCTTCGGCGGCGGCGACCGCGGCCTTGGCCTGGTCGAGGTCGCTCCGCGCCTTGTCGAGGGCCGCTTCGGCGACGTCGCCGGTCTTGCGCAGCTTGGCGGTGCGGCCATAGGCGCGCTCGGTGTTGACGAAGCCGGCCCGCGCTTTCTCGACGCCGGCCCGGGCGGCCTCGACCTCGGCGCCGCTGGCGCCGGCGGCCTGCAGCGCCTGTTCGAGGGCGGCCTCGGCCTGGCGGACATTGGCCTCGTAAGGCGCCGGATCGATCCGGAACAGCAGATCGCCGCGGGCGACGCGCTGATGGTCGGTGGCAGCGACGTCGAGGATGGTGCCGCCGACCCGGGCGCCGATGCGCACGATGTTGGCCTGCAGGTAGGCGTCCTCGGTCGAGGGATAGCGCGCCTGATAGTGCCACCACGCGGCGGCGGCGATGCCGGCGACGACGAGGGCGAGCGCGAGAATGCGGAGCTTGCGCTTGGAGGCCTTGTCGACCGGCGCGTTCGGCGCGGCCTCGGGCTCTGCCGCGCCCGCCGCGGTCTCGGAAACCTGTTCTGACATGGCGAACCCGCGGCTCGTTTGGAGAAGGGCCCTAGTTGCGGCCGGAATTCGCCCTTGTCGAGGCGAATTCTCGCAAATGGCATGCGGAAAACGCATGCAGCATATGTGATTTTCGCATAACTCTGGGTTGCCGTTGCGGCAGGCGCCGACTGTGGCCCAGGCGAGGGGTGCCGGCCTTGACCTTCCCGTGACAGGAGGCTCTATCTCCTCGGGCAAGGAGACCGCCGGATGGCCGAAGCGCGTGCAGCAATCGAACCGCAGAGCGTGACGCTCGACGTCACCGGCATGACCTGCGCGGCCTGTTCGACACGGCTCGAAAAGGTGCTCGCGCGGGTTCCGGGGGTTGCCTCGGCCAGCGTCAATCTCGCCCTCGAACAGGCGACGATCGCCGGATCGGACCTCGATGCGACCGCCCTCGTCGCGGCGGTGGAAGGCGCCGGCTTCGGCGCCGTGCCGCGCGAGAGCGAAGAGGCGCCGCCGGCCGGCGTCATCGGCCTCGAAATTTCCGGCATGACCTGCGCGGCCTGTTCGGCACGGCTCGAAAAGGTGCTCGCGCGGGTTCCGGGCGTTGCCTCGGCCAGCGTCAATCTCGCCCTCGAACAGGCATCTATCGCCGGCGCCGGCATCGATCCGGCCGAGCTCGTGGCGGCCGTCGAGGGGGCCGGCTTCGGTGCCCGGGTGATGGAGAGCCGGGCGGAGGCGCGGCGGCGGCGCGAGGCGGAGGCGGACGAACGCCGGGCGCGCGAGGAGCGGCACACGCTGTGGCTCCTCGCCTTTTCGGCCCTCCTCACCGTTCCGCTGGTGCTGCCGATGCTGCTGATGCCGTTCGGCATCATGCTGCATATCTCGCCCTGGCTGGAACTGGCGCTCGCAACGCCGGTGCAGGTCCTCGTCGGCCAGCGCTTCTATCGCGGCGGCTGGAAGGCGCTGCGCGGCGGCTCGGCCAATATGGACGTGCTCGTCTCGCTCGGCACCTCGGCGGCCTATTTCTACAGCCTCGTCGTCCTGCTCCGGATGGGCGATGCGGCGCGCGGCCATCTCTATTTCGAGGGCGCGGCGGCGATCCTCACCCTCGTGCTCCTCGGCAAGTACATGGAAGCGCGGGCAAAGCGCGGCACGAGCGCCGCGGTGCGGGCGCTGATGAAGCTGAAGCCTGAGACCGCGACGCGGCTCGTCGACGGGCGGCAGGAGACCGTTCCGGTCGAGCTCGTGCGCCACGGCGACATCGTGCTCGTGCGGCCCGGCGAGAGCCTGCCGGTCGACGGACGGATCGCGCGCGGCGCGACGGAGATCGACGAGTCGCTCGTCACCGGCGAGAGCCTGCCGGTCGAGAAGCGGCCCGGCGACCGGGTCACCGCCGGCACCATCAACGGCACCGGGGCGATCGAGATCGAGACGATGGCGGTCGGCGAGGAGACGACGATCGCCCGGATCGTCCGTCTCGTCGAGGCGGCGCAGACCGGCAAGGTGCCGATCCAGCGCCTCGTCGACCGCATCGCCGCGGTCTTCGTGCCGGTGGTGATCGGCATCGCCATTCTCACCTTCGCCGGCTGGCTCGTTGCCGGCGGCAGCTTCGAGGAGGCGCTCGTCGCGGCGGTCTCGGTGCTCGTCATCGCCTGCCCCTGCGCGCTCGGGCTCGCCACCCCGACGGCGCTCGTCGCCGGTACCGGTGCGGCCGCGAGGGCCGGCATCCTCATCAAGGACATCGAGGCGCTGGAGCGCGCCGGCGACGTCGACCTCGTCGTCTTCGACAAGACCGGGACGCTGACCGAAGGCCGGCCGGCAGTGACCGACATCGTCGCCGCCGAGGGCTTTTCGAGGCCGCAGGTGCTCGGCCTTGCCGCCGCCGTGCAGGCGATGAGCGAGCATCCGCTGGCGCGGGCGATGGTCGAACGCGCCACGGCGGACGGTCTCGCGGCGGCCAAGGTCGAAGGCTTCCGCTCGACGACCGGCGCCGGCGTCGAGGGCATCGTCGACGGCAAGGCCGTCGTCGTCGGCAATGCGGCGCTGATGGCGGCAAAGGGCGTCGACGCCGCGGCGCTCGCCGAGGCGGCGGCGGGTCTCGAGGCGGAAGCCAAGACGGTCGCGACGGTCGCCGTCGACGGCCGGACCGCCGGGCTCGTCGCCCTCGCCGATCCGCTGCGGCAGACGAGCCGGGCGGCGATCGCGGCGCTCGGGGCGCGCGGCATCGAGACCGGCATGCTGACCGGCGACGCCGCCAAGGTCGCCGCGGCGATCGCCGCCGAGGCCGGCCTGCAGCACTGGCGCGGGCCGGTGCGGCCGGAGGAGAAGAGCCGGGCGGTCGAGGACTTCCGCGCGGGCGGCAAGGTGGTCGCGATGGTCGGCGACGGCGTCAACGACGCCCCGGCGCTCGCCGCCGCCGATGTCGGCATCGCCATGGGTACGGGCAGCGACGTCGCGCTGGAGACGGCGGCGATCACGCTGATGCGCCCCGATCCGCGCCTCGTCGCGGCGGCGCTCGACGCCTCGCGGCGCACGCGCACCAAGATCCGCCAGAACCTCTTCTGGGCGTTCGTCTACAACATCGTCGGCATCCCGCTCGCCGCGCTCGGCTTCCTGTCGCCGGCGATCGCCGGGGCGGCGATGGCGATGAGCTCGGTGTCGGTGGTCTCCAACGCGGCGCTGCTGCGCGGCTGGAAGCCGGATTTCGGGCCGGCAGGCGGCGCCGACGCGCGGCCTTAGTCGAAAGAATCAAGACGCCGGGCCGATTCTGTTGACAAAAGTCATGTCTTAAGGATTCCAGCCCTATATTAGAGCTTGTGACCCCAAGATTCCCGAAATGGCCGGAGCAGATTTCATGACCGTTCAAGGCAACGCGACGGCATCGTCGACTGCAACCGATGTGCGGCGGACCGTCGAATCCGCGGTGATCCGTTTTGCCGGCGATTCCGGCGACGGCATCCAGGTGACGGGCAGCCAGTTCGGCCTCGAGGCGGCGATCGGCGGCGCCGATATCGCCACCTTCCCGGACTATCCGTCCGAGATCCGCGCGCCGCAGGGTTCGGTCGCCGGCGTCTCCTCGTTCCAGCTGCAGCTCGCCGGCCACGACATCCACACGCCCGGCGACAGCCTCGACGCGCTCGTCGCCTTCAACCCGGCGGCGCTCAAGGCGGCGCTGAAGGACCTCAAGAAGGACGGCCTGCTGATCGCCGACGCCGGCGCATTCACGACGCGCAACCTGCAGAAGGCCGGCTTTGCCGCCAATCCGCTCGAGGATGGCAGCCTCGAGGCCTATCGCGTGCTCGCCCCCGACATCTCCAAGCTGACGATGAACACGGTCGAGGCGATCCCCGACATCGACAGCACGTCGAAGAAGGAAGCGCTGCGCGCCAAGAACATGTGGGCGCTCGGCCTCGTTCTCTGGCTCTACGGCCGCGACCGCAAGACGACCGCCGCGTGGATCGAGAAGAAGTTCAAGAAGAACGACCAGGTTCTGAAGATCAACCGCGCCGCCCTCGATGCCGGCTTCGCCTATGGCGAGACGGTCGGCCTGCCCTCGACGATCGAACCGGTCGCGGTGCCGCCGGCGCGGCTGCCGGCCGGCGATTATCGTTCGGTCACCGGCGCCGATGCCATCGTCTTCGGCCTCATCGCCGGCTGCGAGCAGTACGGCCTCGATCCGGTCTACTGCTCCTATCCGATCACTCCGGCCTCGACCATGCTGCACCTCCTCGCCAAGCTCGGCGGCGACCAGGGCGTGCGCATCTTCCAGGCCGAGGACGAGATCGCGGCGGCCTGCGCGGCGATCGGCGCGTCCTATGCCGGCGCCGTCGGCATCACCGGCACGTCCGGCCCGGGCATGGCGCTGAAGACCGAGGCGCTGGGCCTCGCCGTCGCGGCCGAGCTGCCGCTGGTCGTCATCAACGTGCAGCGCGGCGGGCCCTCGACGGGTCTTCCGACCAAGACCGAGCAGTCCGACCTCTATCAGGCGGTGATGGGTCGCAACGGCGATACGCCGCTCGCGGTGCTCTCGGTGTCCTCGCCGTCCGACGGCTTCGAGGTGGCGCGCGAGGCGGTGGAACTCGCCGTCGACTACATGACGCCGGTCGTGGTGCTGACCGACGGCTATCTCGCCAATGCCTCCGAGCCCTGGCGCATCCCGGACCTCTCGGCGCTCGAACGGCGCAGCGCGGACGCGCACGCCGTGCCGGAAAACTTCGCGCCCTATATGCGCGATCCGGAGACGCTGAAGCGGCCGTGGGTGGTGCCGGGCACGCAGGGCACGATCCACCGGATCGGCGGCCTCGAGCGCCAGGACGGCAGCGGCGAGGTCTCCTACGACCCGGCCAACCACCAGAAGATGACCGATATCCGCCGCGACAAGATCCTCGGCATCGCCCGGGCGATCCCGGCGCAGGCGCCGACCCTCGGCGAGACGACCGGCGACGTCGCGGTCGTCGGCTGGGGCTCGACCTATGGCGCCATCACCGACGCGGTCGCCGACCTGCGCGCCGAGGGGCTGAAGGTCAGCCACATCCACCTGCGCCACATCTGGCCGATGCCAGCCAATCTCGGCGATCTCCTGAAGGGCTTCGAGCACGTCATCGTGCCGGAGATGAACACCGGACAGCTCGTGACGCTGATCCGCGCCGAATATCTCATCGATGCCAAGCCGCTCAACAAGGTGTCCGGCCGGCCGTTCGCGGTCGACGAGATCGCCGTCGCGGTGCGCAGCCTGATCAAGGAGGGTTGACGCCATGACCCTGCAGACGCCCCTGAAGCCCAAGGACTACGCCTCCGACCAGGAAGTGCGCTGGTGCCCCGGCTGCGGCAACTACTCGGTGATCAAGGCGGTGCAGAAGGTGCTGGCGGACGCCGGTTCCGATCCGGCCGAGACGGTGTTCGTCTCGGGCATCGGCTGCTCGTCGCGCTTTCCGTACTACATGGAAACCTACGGCTTCCACACGATCCACGGCCGCGCGGCGGCGGTGGCGACGGGCGTCAAGCTGGCCAATCCCAAGCTCGACGTCTGGGTGGTCTCGGGCGACGGCGACAGCCTCGCCATCGGCGGCAACCACCTCTTGCACGTGCTGCGCCGTAACGTCGACATGACCTACCTGCTGCTCAACAACGAGATCTACGGCCTGACCAAGGGCCAGGCCTCGCCGACCTCGAAGGTCGGTCTGAAGACGCCGACGAGCCCGCGCGGCACGCTCGACGAGCCGGTGCATCCGCTGCGCTTCGCGATCGGCGCCGGCGCGCGCTTCGTCGCCCGCGGCGTCGACACCACCCAGGGCATGCTGCTCGAGACGATCAAGCGGGCGCATGCCTATCACGGCGCCGCCTTCGTCGAGGTGCTGCAGAACTGCCTCGTCTTCAACGACGGCTCGTTCGACGACGTCGCCGAGAAGTCGGTGATCGCCGACCGCCAGCTGCAGCTCGTCCACGGCCAGCCGATGATCTTCGGGCGCGAGCGCAATCGCGGCATCCGCTTCAACACCGGGACGCTCGCCCTCGACATGGTGACGATCGGCGAGAACGGCGTGACCGAGGCCGACATTCTCGTCCACGACGAGAACAACCGGGCGATCGCGACGATGCTCGCCGATCTCGACACGACGGTGTTTCCGCTGCCGGTCGGCGTGCTCTACGCCCATCCGGAGGCGAGCTTCGCCGACAAGCTGGAGCCGGTCGAGCACGACGCGCCGACGCTGCTGCAGCGGCTCGACAAGGCGCTGCGTTCGGGCAACACCTGGCATGTCGCCTGAGGCGAGCGGACGTCGAAATTTCGGGAAGGCCGGCTTTGCGCCGGCCTTTTCTCGTTTCAGCCGGCGATCGTGTCGAGCCGGGCCATGTCGTCGAGAAGCTCGACGAAGGCGCGGGCGCCGTGGTCGATCGAGCGGGCGCCCTTCCCGGCCATCGCGCCGGCGGCGTTTCCCGTGACCCCTTCGGGGTTGAGGTCCTCGGCGAGCCAGCCGAACTGCACCGGCCCGTGCACCCTGAGGCGCTTGAACGCGCCGGCGAAGCGGCTCTGGGCGGAGGGGAAGTCGGCAAGCCTGTCGGTCGCCACCAGATCGGGGCGCAGGTGCAGCATGATCGAGGTCTCGAGCATGCCGCCATGGATGCCGAGCTTCAGCTCGTCTTCCGGATAGGCGCCTTCCGGGTGGCCGAAGCGATACCAGTTGGTGGCAGCGACGGTCATGGCGCGGCGGATGCGCAGTTCGAGTGCGGCGGTATCCATCGCCGCGACGTTGCCGCCATGGGAATTGACGATCACCATTCTGTCGATGCCGGCGTCGTTGACCGCCTCGCCGATCTCGATGAGGAGGCGGGTGAAGGTGTCCCAGCCGGCGGCGAGCGTCCCCGGGAAGCTCGAATGCTCGCCGGAGCGGCCGACGGCGACGGTCGGCAGGAATACGGCCGGCAGGTCGTCGGGCATCAGCTCGATGACGCGGGCGACGAAACCGTCGGCGATGATGCGGTCGGTGCCGAGCGGCAGATGAGGGCCGTGCTGCTCGACGGCGGCGATCGGCAGGACGGCGACGAGGCCGGCGGTCTCGGCCTCGGCCAGTGCCGCGCTCGTCATTTCCTCCCAGAGCCGGGGCAGGCGCATTCCTCGGTTCCTCCGGTTTTTTCCTCGCGCGATCCCGCACCGCACGCTATGCGTCATGGCGTGCCGTTGCAAGGAGAGGAGTGCAAGGCGGGTGGCCGAGACGATCGTGCGGCTGAAAGGTGTCGGCAAGGAGTTCGCCGAGGACGGGCTCGTTCTCGACGGCATCGACCTTGCCGTCGCGGCCGGCGAGTTCGTCAGCCTCGTCGGCCCGTCCGGCTGCGGCAAGACCTCGCTCCTCAGGCTCGTCGCCGGGCTCGAGGCGCCGACGCGCGGCGAGATCCGGCGCTCCGGCGAGGTGTCGGCCGGCTCGATCGGCTATGTCTTCCAGGACCCGACGCTGATGCCCTGGGCCGACGCCTTCGCCAATGTCCACCTGCCGCTGAAGCTGAAAGGCGTCTCGCGCGCCGAGGCAGAGGGCCGGGTAATGGCGGCGCTCGAGATGGTCGGCATGGCCGATGCGCACCACAAGCTGCCGCGCGAACTCTCCGGCGGCATGCGCATGCGCGTCTCGATCGCCCGGGCGATCGTCGCCGCGCCGCGCCTCCTCCTGATGGACGAGCCGTTCGCCGCGCTCGACGAGATCACGCGGTTCCGGCTCAACGACGACCTGATGGCGCTCTGGGAGCGGCACGGCTGGACGGTGATCTTCGTCACCCACAGCGTCTACGAGGCGGTCTACCTCTCCAGCCGGGTTCTCGTCATGCAGGCCGGGCCGGGGCCGATCGCCGAGGAATTCGCCGTCGACGTCGCCCATCCGCGCCAGCCGGATTTCCGCCTTTCGGCCGATTTCGCCGACCGCGCGGCGGCCATTTCGCTGGCGTTGCGCCGCGCGATGGGACAGCTTGCCGCACGGTAAGATGTGGATAAAATTCCTAATTCCATAGGGTGGAATTGTTCTAAGACCCGGATCGCGTTAATCCTTCCAGCGTCAGGAACGTTCCATTGCGGCCATGGGTCGCGCTCACCAAGTGCTCAAGTCGCTTCGAGGATTCTTGCCCTTGGTGAAAAATGCGATAGGTGGGGCAGGAGTCTCCCACCGTCAGCCGAGGGGGAAAAAATGGTTTACGACTACCGAAAGTCGGCAACCTACAGGCTGACGCAGGCTGCCAAGCTGTATCGCAACCGAGCGGCCAGCGAACTCAGTGCACTCGATGTGCATCCTGGTCAGGATGCCTTGCTCAAGGTGCTGTCCGAAATCGACGGGCAGACAATGGGAGCGATTGCCGAGGCGCTCAATGTGCGTCCGCCAACTGTCACCAAGATGATCTCGCGCCTCGGGGCGCAGGGCTTCGTGCGTCGGGAATCGGCCGATCGCGATGCCCGGCTCGCGCGCGTCTACCTCACCGAGGAGGGACGGGCACGGGCCGAAGGCATCGCCGATGCCTGGAAGCGTCTGGAGCGCATCGCCCTTGTCGGCATGACCGACAAGGACCGCAAGAAACTGCGCAAGCTCCTCAAGCAGGTCGAGACCAATCTCGGCGCTACCGGGGAACCCGAGGAGACGCCGCCGCTCGCGGCCGAGGAGGTACCGGGCGACGAGGGCGTCGATACCGACGAGACCTTCGACGAGACCGTCTGACACCCGCCGCATCCGCCGGTTCGATCCATGCATCCGGCAAATGGGGTGCATGCGCAAACGCGCTGGCTCGCCCGACAGACGACCGCTAGAGTGCGCGGCTTACGATTAGCCGAGCGCATGAGGGTCAGATGGCGGCGGTCTTCGACTGTTCTGCCGTGAGGGAGAGTGCCCGTCCGGCCCGCGCCTTCGGTCGCGGCGCCGGTCCGGTCGTCTGGCGATGAGCCCCGGTGCGGACGCCGCGCCCGGCGAGCGGCTGAAGGGCATCGGCTACGTGCTGATTGCCGTTTCCTTCTTTGCCTGCCTCGACACCACGGCGAAGTATCTCGGCCAGAGCCTGCCGTCGCTCGAGGTCGTGTGGATGCGCTTCGTCAGCCACTCGCTGATCGTGCTGGTGCTGTGGAATCCGTTCTCGCAGCCGGCTTTCTATCGCAGCGGCCGCATCGGCCTGCAGGTGTTGCGCGCGCTCTTCATGTTCGGGGCGACGGCGTTCAACTTCTTTGCCCTGCGCTATCTGCAGCTTTCCGAGACGATGGCGATCTTCTTTGCCGCGCCCTTCATCGTGGCGATGCTCGCCGGGCCGCTGCTCGGCGAATGGGCCGGCCCGCGGCGCTGGGCGGCGATCGCCGTCGGCTTCCTCGGTGTCGTCGTCGTCATGCGGCCGGGCCTCGGCGGACTGCACTGGGCGGCCTCGCTCTCGGTCGGCGCCACGCTCAGCTACGCGCTTTATCTCATCACGACCCGCATGCTGGCGGCGACCGACTCGCCGCAAAGCATGCTGATCTTCTCGGCCTTCCTGCCGGCGGCGATCATCGCGCCGCTCGTGTTCTTCGTCTGGGAGACGCCGCAGACGGCGCTGCAATGGGTGCTGCTCTTCTCCCTCGGTGTCTTCGGGGCGGTCGGCCACTGGTTCCTCATCCTCGCCTATCGCCAGGCGCCGGCGCCGGTGCTCGCCCCCTTCACCTATGGCCAGATCATCACCATGATCGCCTTCGGCTACCTCGTCTTCGGCGAGGTGCCGGGGCTGACGACGATCGTCGGGGCAGGTATCGTCATTGCGTCCGGGCTCTATCTCATCGCCCGCGAAAGACCGCAAAAGGCCGGGGACTAGACGGCATGACGATCGACATCCTGATGACGGGGCCGATGATGGCGATCGTGGAGGACGGGCTCGGCGCGGCCGGCCACACGATCCATCGGCTGTGGCAGGCGCCGGACCGCGAGGCGTTCCTTGCCGAGATCGCCCCGAAGATCCGCGGCATCGCGACGAGCTATGCGCATGCGCGCGTCGACCCGGCGCTGATCGACCGGCTGCCGGCGCTCGAGATCATCTCGAACTTCGGCGTCGGCTACGAGAACATCGACGCGGCCTATGCCAAGTCCCGCGGCATCGTCGTCACCAACACGCCGGACGTCTTGACCGACGAGACCGCCGACACGGCGATGGGGCTCCTGTTGATGACCGTGCGCGAGCTTTCGAGGGCCGAGCGCTATCTGCGCGCGGGCCGCTGGCCGCAGGCGCCCTATCCGCTGACGCCGGCCTCGCTCACCGACCGCCGCCTCGGCATCTATGGCCTCGGCCGGGTCGGCAAGGCGATCGCCCGGCGTGCCGAGGCCTTCAACATGCCGATCGCCTATTGCGGCCGCACGCGCCAGGACGTGCCCTGGCGCTACCATGCGAGCCTCGTCGAGATGGCGCGCGATGTCGACGTGCTCGTCGCGGCAGCCCCCGGCGGGGCGGCGACACGGCACGCGGTCGATGCCGAGGTGCTCGAAGCGCTCGGGCCGACGGGCATTCTCGTCAATGTCGGGCGCGGCAGCCTCGTCGACACGGAAGCGCTGATCGAGGCGCTCGAATCCCGCGCGATCCTTGCCGCCGGGCTCGACGTCTACGAGGACGAGCCGCGCGTGCCGGAGCGGCTGATCGCCTGCGACAACGCCGTGCTTCTCCCCCATGTCGGCTCGGCCTCGATCCCGACCCGCGAGGCGATGGCGCGCCTGACGCGCGACAATCTCCTCGGCTGGTTCCGCGAGGGACGGGCGCTGACGGCCGTCTAGCCGCCCGCGCCGCCGCTGCCGGTCAGGCCGGCTTTTTCCGCCCGGCGATATAGCGCTCGGCGATCTCGCGCTTCAGCGTCTTGCCGGCGACATTGGTCGGGAAGGCATCGAGGACGACCACCTCGGCGAGGCGCTGGAACTTGGCGCCGACGCGCTCGTTGACCCAGTCGCGGATCGCCGCCGGATCGGCGCTTGCGCCGTCGATCGGCACGATGGCGGCGACGGGCGTCTCGCCCCATTTGTCGTCCGGCGCGCCGAAGACGGCAGCGTCCCTCACGTCCGGATGCTGGACGGCGATCTCCTCGATGTCCTTCGGATAGACGTTGACGCCGCCGGAGATGATCATGTCCTTCTTGCGGTCGACGAGATAGAGGTAGCCCTCCTCGTCGACCATGCCGAGATCACCGGAGCGGAGCCAGCCGTCGACGACGGCGGCGGCCGTGAGGTCGGGGCGCTTGTAGTATTCCTTCATCAGGATCGGGCCGCGGCCGCAGATCTCGCCGACCGTGCCGGGCGGGCAGTCGCGGCCGTCGGCGTCGAGGATGCGCATCTCGAAGAACGGCGGCGGACAGCCGACCGAGCCGGCCTTGCGCATGGCGTCGTCGCGGTCGAGGATGGTGACGAAACCCTCGGTGAGGCCGTAGAGCTCGTAGAAGCGGTTGGGCAGGGCCTCGTTCAGCCGGTTCTTGTATTCAAGGAGCAGCGGCGCGCCGACGCTCTGGATCATTTCGAGCGAGGCGAGCTTTGCCGGGTCGAAATCGGGATGGTTCAGGAGCGCCATGATCTGCGAGGGAACCATGATGACGTGGGTCACCCGTTCCTTCTCGATCTCGGCGATGACGCGGGCCGGGTCGAAGGCCTCGTGCAGGATGTAGGTCGCGCCGAGATACATCCACGGCATCAGGTCGAGCATGGCACCGTTGAAGACGATGGCGCCGGCGTGCAGCACGATGCTTTCCGGCGTCATGCGCCAGGCCTCGGCGAACAGCGTGCAATACATGGCGCGGATCTGGTGGGTGTGGACGATGCCCTTCGGCGCGCCGGTCGTGCCGCTCGTATACATGATGTTGTAGTCGTCCGAGCCGCTGTTGCCGGCGACGGCCGGATTGTCCGGCGAGGCGCCGGCGACGAAATCGCCATAGGTGCGGAAGCCCGCCGCCGCGCCGCCGACGAGCACGTAGCGGTCGTCGGCGATCGCCGGCAGGTCGGCGCGGATGGCACCGAGGGTTTCGGCGAAGCGGGCATCGGCAAGGACGAGGACGGTGTCGGAATCGGCGAGCAGCGTCTTCAGCCCCGAGGCCTGCAGCAGCGGGCTCGACGGCACGATGACGACACCGATCCTCGCCGCGGCCCAATAGGCGACCATCAGTTCGAGGCAATTGGGCAGCACCGTCGCGATCTTCTCGCCCTTCTCCAGCCCCGCGCCGAGCATGGCGTTGGCGAGGCGGTTCACCTCGGCATTGAACTCGCGATAGCTGAAGCGGCGCCCGCCGAAGACGAAGCAGGTGTGGTCGGGCCGGAACCTTGCGTGGCGGGGCAGGAGGGAGCCGATATCCATGGGGCAATGCCTTCGGGTTTGGCGAAAGGTCCGGCGCCGGCGGTTCAGGCCGGCGGCATCCGGTAGGCGCCGTCGAGGCGCACGACCTCGCCATTGAGCATGGCATTCTCGCAGATATGAAGCACCAGCGCGGCGAATTCCTCGGGCGCGCCGGGGCGGCGCGGGAATTCGAGCTTCGATACGAGGGCATCCTGAATTTCTTGCGAAAACCCGGCGATCATCGGCGTCATGAAGAGGCCGGGGGCGATGGCGACGACGCGGATGGCGTGGCGGGCGAGGTCGCGGGCCATCGGCAGCGTCATGCCGGCAACGCCCGCCTTCGAGGCGGCATAGGCGATCTGGCCGATCTGGCCCTCATAGGCGGCGATCGAGGCGGTGTTGACGATGACGCCGCGCTCGCCGCCCGGGCCGACGGGCTCGAGGGCGGCCATGGCGGCGGCGGCCTGCGTCGCGCAATTGAAGACGCCGAGGAGATTGACGCGGACGGCGCGCTCGAAGATCGCCGGATCGTGGGCGCCTCTTTTCGTCACGGTGCGCTCGGCCGGGGCAATGCCGGCGCAGGCAACGAGCACGCGCTCTGCTCCGTTCGCGGCGCGCGCCGCGGCAAAACCTTCGGCGACGCTTGCCGGATCGCCGACGTCGACGGCACAAAAGAGCGCGCCGGTCTCGGCGGCGACACGGGCGCCTGCCGCCTCGCCACGGTCGAAGATCGCGACGCGGACGCCGCGGCCGACGAGCGCCCGGACGACGCCCTCGCCGAGACCCGAGGCCCCGCCGGTCACGACCGCCGAAATATCCCTGCCGAGCTGCATTGGTTGGCTCCCGTCGTTGCCACCCCGTTGAGGAGGCAATCGGACAGGAATGCAGGGGTAGGGTCAATGGGGGCGATGACAGAGAGGGAGGTCAGAAGCGTAGGGTGCGTTAGCCTGAAGGGCGTAACGCACCGTTCGGGTTTGCGGCAGGGCTGGACGGTGCGTTACGCCGCTCCCGCGGCTAATGCACCCTACGGCGCAAGGTGCAGCCGAAGGGGGCAGTGGCCTGGCCTCTCGCGGCACTCCCGGGCATCGTCTATTCTCGATCTATGCCGAACTACATCCGACCGACGATCGAAGGGGCGAGCTGGTTCTTCACGGTCAATCTCCGCGACCGAAGCAGTCGATTGCTTACTGAAAACATTTTGGGTTTGAGATCGGCTACCCGGAAATGCCAAGTGCGATTTCCGTTCTCGATCGACGCCTTCGTGGTTCTGCCTGACCACATCCATGCCGTCTGGACGCTTCCATTCGGAGATACCGGTATCTCGGTGCGGTGGCGATTGATCAAATCCCATTTTTCGAAGTCCGTTGCCGATGTCGAACCCGTGTCGGCATCGCGGAGCGCGCGAAAGGAACGGGGCATCTGGCAGCGACGGTTCTGGGATCATGCCATCCGTGATGAGGCGGATTTCTGGCGCCATGTCGATTATTGCTACATCAATCCCGTCAAGCATGGGCATGTGAAGCGCGTCGCCGACTGGCCCTATTCCTCGTTCCACAGGGATGTCCGCGCGGGGCTGTTCCCATGTGATTGGGCCGGTGACTCGGACGACGGGAGTGGATTCGGGGAGCGCTAGCACCGTAGGGTGCGTTAGCCTGAAGGGCGTAACGCACCGTTCGGGTTTGCGGCAGGTCTGGATGGTGCGTTACGCCGCTGACGCGGCTAACGCACCCTACGACTCTCCCCACCCATCCCTCTTGCACCCCGGCCCCGTCCGCCTATAGTGCGGCGCGAATTCGGGCGGGCCCGAGGAGGGTCCGAAAAGGGGGCGGTGCGCCCCTTCAGACAAGGAAAACGGCAATGGCAAAGAGCGGCGACGTCAAGAAGGTGGTGCTCGCCTATTCGGGCGGCCTCGACACCTCGATCATCCTCAAGTGGCTGCAGGAGACCTATGGCTGCGAGGTGGTGACCTTCACCGCCGATCTCGGCCAGGGCGAGGAGTTGGAGCCGGCGCGGGCGAAGGCCGAGATGGCCGGTATCAAGGAGATCTTCATCGACGACCTCAGGGAAGAGTTCGTCGCCGACTACGTCTTCCCGATGTTCCGCGCCAACGCGCTCTACGAGGGCGTCTACCTGCTCGGCACCTCGATCGCCCGGCCGCTGATCGCCAAGCGCCAGATCGAGATCGCCCGCATGACCGGCGCCGACGCCGTGTCGCACGGCGCGACCGGCAAGGGCAACGACCAGGTGCGCTTCGAGCTCGGCTACTATGCCCTCGAGCCGGGCATCAAGGTCATCAGCCCGTGGCGCGAGTGGGAGTTCAAGTCGCGCACCGACCTCATCGAGTTCGCCGAGAAGCACCAGATCCCGGTGCCGAAGGACAAGCGCGGCGAGGCGCCGTTCTCGGTCGACGCCAACCTGCTGCACTCCTCGTCCGAGGGTAAGGTTCTCGAAGATCCGTTCTCCGAGCCGCCGGCATATGTCTTCCAGCGCACCATCGCGCCGGAGGAGGCGCCCGACACGCCGACCTATATCGAGATCGAGTTCGTCAAGGGCGACGCGATCGCCCTCAACGGCAAGAAGATGAGCCCGGCCGAGCTGCTCGCGGCGCTCAACGATCTCGGCCGCGACAACGGCATCGGCCGCGTCGACCTCGTCGAGAACCGCTTCGTCGGCATGAAGAGCCGCGGCATCTACGAGACGCCGGGCGGCACGATCCTCCTTGCCGCGCACCGGGCGATCGAGTCGCTGACCCTCGACCGCGAGGCGATGCACCTCAAGGACAGCCTGATGCCGCGCTATGCCGAGCTCGTCTATTACGGCTTCTGGTTCACGCCAGAGCGCGAGATGCTGCAGGCGCTCGTCGACCGGAGCCAGGAGAGCGTCGAGGGCGTCGTGCGCCTCAAGCTCTACAAGGGCAATGTCATCGTCGTCGGCCGCAAGAGCCCGATGTCGCTCTATTCCGACGAACTCGTCACCTTCGAGGACGATCGCGGCGCCTACGACCAGAAGGATGCGGAAGGCTTCATCCGCCTCAATGCACTGAGGCTTCGCACCCTCGGCATGCGCAAGATGCGCATGGGCCGCTGAGGCGTTCGCAGCCCAGCGCCTCTCGCCAATGGGGCGAGGGGGACCAATGTGGCCGCGTCGGGCAACCGGCGCGGCCTTCTCGCTTTTCGGTTCATGTCCCCCCTCATCCAACCTTCTCCCCCCAGGGGGAGAAGGCTTTCCGGCGTTTGCGCCGGCGCCCCGCGTTCCCTCGCCCCCTTGGGGGAGAGGGACAGGGTGAGGGGGCATCCTTGCTCGGGAAAGCCGTCGAGCGGGATCAGACGCCGGCCGGGACGGGCAGGCCGCGGCGCAGCGCGGCGGCCTTCGCGGTATTGGCAAGGAGGCAGGCGATGGTCATCGGGCCGACGCCGCCGGGCACCGGCGTGATCGAGCCGGCGACCTCGACGGCCTCGGCGAAGTCGACGTCGCCGACGAGGCGGGTCTTGCCCTCGCCCTTTTCCGGGGCCGGAACGCGGTTGATGCCGACATCGATGACGCAGGCGCCGGGCTTCAGCCAGTCGCCGCGCACCATCTTCGGCCGGCCGACGGCGGCGACGACGAGGTCGGCCTTGCGGCAGAGGCCGGCAAGGTCGCGGGTGCGGGAATGGGCCATGGTCACGGTGGCGTTCTTGTTCTGCAGCAGGAGCGCGACCGGCTTGCCGACGAGGATCGAGCGGCCGATGACGAGGGCGTCGACGCCGGAAAGGTCGCCCATCGCCTCCTCGGCGAGGATGACGCAGCCCTGCGGCGTGCACGGCACGAGGCCCGGGCGGCCGAGCACGATGAGACCGGCGTTCTGCGGGTGGAGGCCGTCGACGTCCTTGGCCGGATCGATGGCCATGACGATGCGGTCGCTGTCGATATGTTTCGGCAGCGGCATCTGCACGAGGATGCCGTCGACCGTCTCGTCGGCGTTGAGCTTTTCGACGAGAGCGAGCAGGTCGGCCTCGCTGGTGTCGGCCGGCAGGCGATGCTCGAACGACTGCATGCCGGCTTCCGCGGTCTGGCGGACCTTGTTGGCGACATAGACATGGCTCGCCGGATCGTCGCCGACGAGCACGGCGGCAAGGCCCGGCTGGACGCCGTGGGCCGCTTTGAGGGCAGCGACGGCGGTCGCCACGTCGGCGCGCAGCCGCTCGGCCCGCGCCTTGCCGTCGATCAATGTCGCGCTCATCGCTTCGTCTCCTTCTCGCCAGCCCGACGCAAATATTCCACCAGCCGCGCGGCGAGTTCGTCCGCGCCGCCGGCGATCGCCACGGTCTTTTGCCGGGCGGTCAGTCCTTTGACCACCTCGACCTTCGATTTGGGAAGAGAAAACAGCGCCGCGAGCGCCTTTTCCAGAGCCTTGTTCGCCGCACCCTTTTCCGGCACGGCGCGCACCCGGGCGATCAGCACCGTCTTGCCGTCGGCCAGCGTCTCCAGCCCCTCGACGGCGTCGCGGGCGGCGTTCGGCGTCAGGCGAACCTCGAGGAGGAGGCCGGTCGCGGTGGCGCGGTAGGGAAGCTCGCTCACATCACCAGCGGGTAGATGTTGTACATGATGACCCGCTGCACGAGGAAAATGGCGAGCAGCAGCACGATCGGCGAAATGTCGAGGCCGCCGAGATTGGGCATGAAGCTCCGGATCGGGCGCAGCGCCGGCTCGGTCAGGCGATAGACGGCCTCGTAGATCGTGGAGACGAGCTGATTGCGCGTGTTGACGACGTTGAAGGCCACCAGCCAGCTCAGCACCGCCGAGATGATGATGATCCAGACATAAAGGTCGAGAGCGATGAGGATCACGTCGAGAATGGCGCGCATCGGGGAGAATCCATTCCGTCAGGCTGTTGCGTTTGGCCTCATGTAGACAAGCGGGCGGCGAGCCGCAAGGTTTGGCGCGGCCGGCGAGGTGCCTTTCGCACCAGATGGTAACCGCTGGCGCGGTGTTTTCTCCTCACGCCGGGTTCGCTGCGCTCACCGGCTGCGAGAAGTGCGGCCTGACCGGCCGGCGCGCGGTCGCGCTTGGCAAAACGCTTCGCGTTCGATCGGGTTCTCAGGAGCGGTGCGGCAGCAGCGTGCCGCGCCAGGAAAGCCCGTCGAGGGTCGCGCCGCGCGGCCGGTATTCGCAGCCGATCCAGCCGTCATAGCCGAGTTCGGCGAGGCGGCGGAACACCGCCGCATAGCAAAGCTCGCCCTCGTCCGGCTCGTGGCGGTCCGGCACCGAGGCGATCTGGACGTGACCGATCCGGGGGAAGGCGGCTTCGAGGCCGCGGATGACGTCGCCCTCGACGATCTGGCGGTGGTAGACGTCGAACTGGAGTTTCAGGTTCGGGGCGCCGATTTCGGCAATGATCGCGAGGGCGTCGGCCGTCCGCCTGAGGAAATAGCCCGGCATGTCGCGCGGATTGAGCGGCTCGATCAGAAGGTCGAT
This sequence comes from Pseudomonadota bacterium, assembly GCA_029572955.1. GTDB lineage: Bacteria > Pseudomonadota > Alphaproteobacteria > Rhizobiales > JAKPQE01 > JAKPQE01. The sequence goes on along the minus strand of JAKPQE010000034.1, from coordinate 131,326 downwards.
GCGGTCTTCGGCGAGACGCGCCGCGGCGCGGGCGAGATTTGCCGCATAGGTCGCCCGGCAGGCGGCGCCGTCGAGACCCTCGGTGACGCCGGCCATGGCATGAAGGCGCGGCACCTTCAGTGCGCGGGCGTAGTCGAGGGCCTCCTCGAGGCTTGCCGAGAATTCGGCCTCGCGGCCGGGGATCGCCGCCATGCCGCGCTCGCCGGCGGCCCAGTCGCCGGGCGGCAGGTTGAAAAGCACGACCTCGACGCCGGCCGCGGCGGCGGCGGCCGCCACCGCCTCCGCGGCATGGTCGTAGGGAAAGAGGAACTCGACGCCGGCAAAGCCGGCCCCGGCGGCGGCCGCGAAGCGTTCGAGGAAGGGGACTTCCCCGAACATCATGGTGAGGTTGGCGGCGAGCCGCACGGGGGGGCGCCTACTTGCCGGCGCGCAGGCGGGCGAGCAGCGCCGGGGTCGGCCAGGAATCCGGCGCCATGCCGGCCTCCTTCTGCACCGCCTTCACCGCGGCGCGGGTCTTCTCGCCGATGAAGCCGTCGACGCCGCCGACGTCGAAGCCGCGGTCCTGCAGGCGCTGCTGCAGTTCCTTGATCTCGGCAAAGGCGAGGGATTCGGCGCCATTGCCACGGCGCACCTTGCCGGCGCCGGTATAGCGGGTGGCGAGATAGGCGGCGGTCGTCGAATAGACCAGCGACTGGTTCCACTCGAAATAGACGCGGAAATTCGGATAGGCGAGGAAGGCCGGGCCGTCCTTGCCCATCGGCAGGAGCAGCGAGGCCTTCATGCCGTCGGCGGCGATCGGCTTGCCGTCGGCGCGGGTCACGCCCCAGGCGGCCCATTGCGAGCGCGGATGCTCGACGGTGAGGTCGGCCTCGGCCCAGTCGAGGCCGGCGGGGGCCTTCACTTCCTCCAGCCAGGGCTCGCCGCGGCGCCAGCCGAGCTTCGACAGGTAATTGGCGGCCGAGGCGAGGGCGTCCGGCGAACTCTTCAGGAGGTTGCGGCGGCCGTCGCCGTCATAGTCGACGCCATAGTCGAGATAGTGCGAGGGCAGGAACTGCAGCTGGCCGAGTTCGCCGGCCCAGGGGCCGCGCATCTCTTCCGGCCTCAGGTCGCCGCGATCGATGATCTTCAGGGCGTCGATCAGCTGCTCGTGGAACATTTCCGGGCGGCGGCAGTCATAGGCGAGCGTCGCCAGCGAGCGCAGCGTCTGCATGTCGCCGATATTGGCGCCGAAGTCGGTCTCGAGGGCCCAGAAGGCGGTGACGACCTCGCCGGGCACGCCGAATTCGTCCTCGATGCGGGCAAAGGTACCGCCGTATTTCTTGAGCAGCTGGGCGCCCTGCTTCAGGCGATAGTCGGCGACCATGCGGTCGGAGAATTCGAGGAAGGTCTGCGAGAACACCTTCTGGGCGCGATCCTTGCCGATCACCGACTGGTCGAAGGAGACGCCGGCAAGGGCGGCCTCGATCGTGCCCTTCGATATCCCGGCGGCGGCGGCGTCGGCCTTGAAGCCGGCCAGCCAGTCGCCGAAGTTGCCCTGGTTGCTGCAGGCGGCGAGGGCCGGGCTCGCGGTCGTGGCGGCGAGGGCGGCGAGAAACGCGACGGCGCGGGCGGTCTTCCGAATCATGGATCCCATCCTTGGAAAAATCGAGCCGGGGAGACCTGACAACGGAAACGCGGCGCGTGCAAGGCCGTTCGCCGCGACCGGCCGGGCCAATCCGGGCCGCGCGGCGCGATGCCGCCGCCGTGCCGGGGCGCCGGCTACCAGCCCGTCATGGCGCGCAGGGGGGCGACGAGGCCGTTGCGGCAGACCTCGTCGCCGGCGCCGCCGGCGCAGGCGATCTCGCCGGCGCCGCGCCAGATCATTTCGAGCGCGACATAGAGGATGACGAGGAGGCCGACCCAGGCGATCCAGCGGTGGCGCTCGAGGAGGTCGGCGATGTAGCTCGCCGCAACGCCCATCAGGACCACCGACAGCGTCAGCCCGAAGACGAGGACGGTGAGGTGGCCGTGGGCGGCGCCGGCCACGGCCAGCACGTTGTCGAGCGACATCGACACGTCGGCAAGGACGATCTGCACCATCGCCTGGGCGAAGGTCTTGCCGCCGGTGCCGGCGGTGACGACGCTGCCGGTGGAAGCAAGGGCGAAGGACGGCTCCGGGGCGACCGCCTCGGCGGCGGCGTGCCCGGCCGAACTCTTGATCTCGCGCCACATCTTCCAGCACACCCAGAGCAGGAGGATGCCGCCGGCGAGCGTCAGGCCGACGACGGCCATCAGCTCGGTGGTGATCGCGGCAAAGAAGATGCGCAGCACGACGGCCGCGGCGATGCCCCAGAAGATCGCCCGCCGGCGCAGGGCCGGGGCGATGCCGGCGGCCGCCATGCCGACGACGACCGCGTTGTCGGCCGCCAGCACGACATCGATGAGGACGACCTGCGACAGGGCGACAAGGCCGTCGATGAGTGAGGTCATGATTGTCTCGCGAGGATGTTTCGCACTCGAAGGGGCCGGGCCGCGGGGGCAATGGGGCCGTTCGGCGGGGCCTCCGGCTCCAGATCGGGATCGGCGAGGTTCCTTTCAAGGCCCCGCCGCCCGCGATCGCGGCCCTTGTCTAGTCTGACGCGATCGCGTTGACAATCGGCAACTTTCCCGAAGGGGCAGGGTTGATCTCGCTCCCTGCGCCCCCTGAAATCTCATAGTTCATATCAGTCTAAAACCAATCATTTACGACTTACTTTCTGTAATATTTCCAGACGAAAGGTGGTCCAGAATAGTTCTGCGACTTCCTGCGGGCTTAATGCGAACGTCTAGTTACATTCAGTTACGTGACGGAAGGGATTTCGGGTGAATTGGCGTGGATAGTGCTCGCTTGGAGAGTATCTGCCAAGTCCTACCGCTTGCGGAGTGGTATCGGCCATGAAAGCATTCGTCACCGGCAGGGGGCTGATTTCGCCCGGCGGGCGGACGCCCGACGCCCTTGCCACGGGTTTCGACACCGGGCTGCCGGGCCGGACCGGCGCGGTCTCCGGTTTTTCCGGTGAGGCCCCGGACGGCGCGACCAAGCGGGGCGCCCTCGATCGCGGAACGGCGCTCGCGGCCGAGGCGGCGCGGGCCGCCCTTGCCGATGCCGGTCTCGAGATCGCGAAGCTCTCCGCCGAGCGGCTCGGCATCGTGCTTGCCTCGCACCATGCCTCGGTCGCCCTGCTGGCGGCGGCGGTGACCGATTCGATCTGCCCCTGTCCGATCTGCCTCGCCGCGGCGACCAACCCGGTCAACCTCAGGCTGCCCGCACCGGTCGGCATGTGCGATATCTGGTACCGGATGCGCTCGCTGACGGCCAAGGTGAGCGGCGGCTATCTCTCCGGCCTGCTGGCGTTGCGCCGGGCGCTCGACGAGATGGAAGCGGGCCACGCCCATACGCTGCTGGTCGGTGCCGGCGAGGAGCTTCCGGCCTCGGCACGGCGCGGCGGGGACGGCAATGCCGCGACCGGCAAGCGGGCGGCGCTGACCGAATGCGGCGTCTTCCTCGTGCTCGAGGACGAGAGCCACGCCCGGGTCGGCGGTCGCCGGATCCATGCCGAAGTGCTCGGCTGCGTCGTCGACCACGATCCGGCGGTCGCCGAGAAGGCGGCGCCGCGCCGGCTGGTCGGTCGCCTGACCGAGCTTTTCGCGAAATCCGGCATCAAGGCGAGCGACGTCTCGACGGTGATCACCTCCGGTCTCGGTCATCCGCTGGTCGATGCCTACGAGGCGGCGGCGGTCGAGGCGACCTTCTTCCGGTCGCGGCCGAATCTCCTCGAGGTCGTTCCTTTCGTCGGCAATACGATGAGCGGCCTCAATCTGGTGCAGACGCTCGCCGGCCTTGCCTATGACGAGAAGCACGACATCCGCGGCCCGGTGCTGGTCGTCTCGGCCGATCCGTCGGGCCAGGTCGGTGCCGGCCTTTTCGCCCGCGCCGCCTGAACCGCTTCCGGTCTCTCAGAGGAAGCTCTGCGGATCGACGTCGACGGCGACGCGCAGGCCGCCGCGCGGCGGTGGCGCGAGCGCGAGCCAGCGGCGCAGATAGGCCTGCAGGTCGACGCCGAGGGCGGCCTGGACGATGAGGCGGAAGCGCGACTTGCCGCGCACGATGGCGAGCGGCGCCTCGGCGGGACCGAGCACGGCGACCTTGTCGACGACGGGCGCGACCCGCGCGAGGCCGCGGGCGTAGGCGAGGGCGGCATTTCTGTCCTCGGCCGAGACGATGATGCTGGCGAGGCGGCCGAACGGCGGCAGGCCGGCGTCGCGGCGGGCCTCGATCTCGTATTCGTAGAAGCGCTCGCGGTCGCCGGCGACGAGGGCCTGGATCACCGGGTGCTCGGGCGCGTGGGTCTGGACGTAGCCGATGCCGACCTGGCCGGCGCGGCCGGCGCGTCCGGTCACCTGGGCGAGGAGCTGGAAAGTGCGCTCGGCGGCGCGCGGGTCGCCATTGGCAAGGCCGAGATCGGCATCGACGACGCCGACGAGGGTGAGTTCCGGGAAGTTGTGGCCCTTGGCGACGAGCTGGGTGCCGACGATGATGTCGACCTCGCCGGCGGCGACGGATTCGAGCTCCATGCGCATGCGCCGCACGCCGCCCGGCAGGTCGCTCGACAGCACCAGGGTGCGGGCGTCGGGAAAGCGCGCCTTCACCTCCTCGGCGACGCGCTCGACGCCGGGGCCGCAGGCAACGAGGCTGTCCTCGGCGCCGCATTCGGGACAGGCGAGGGGTTTCGGCTCCTCGTGGCCGCAATGATGGCAGACGAGGCGGCCGCGGAAGCGGTGGTCGACGAGCCAGGCCGAGCAGTTCGGGCAGCCGAAGCGGTGGCCGCAGGCGCGGCAGAGCGTCAGCGGGGCATAGCCGCGACGGTTGAGGAAGAGCAGCGCCTGTTCGCCGGCGCCGAGCGTGCGCTCGATCTCGGAAACGAGGCGCGGGGCGAGGAAGCGGCCGCGCTCCGGCGCCTCGCGGCGCAGGTCGATCGCCTCGATGCGCGGGACGGTGCCGCTGTTGAAGCGCTCGGCGAGCACGATGCGCTCGTAGCGGCCGCGATCGGCGTTGTTGCGGCTCTCGATCGAGGGCGTCGCCGAGGAAAGCACGACCGGAAAGCCGGCGAGATGGCCGCGCACCACCGCCATGTCGCGGGCATTGTAGGCGACGCGGTCTTCCTGCTTGTAGGCGATGTCGTGTTCCTCGTCGATGACGATGAGGCCGAGGTCGCGGAACGGCAGGAACAGGGCGGAGCGGGCGCCGACGACGGCGCGGACCTCGCCGGAGATCACGCCGCGCCAGATGCGCTCGCGCATCGCCGGGGTCTGGTCGGAATGCCACTCGGCCGGCCGGGCGCCGAAGCGCCGGTCGAAGCGCTCGAGGAATTCGTGGGTCAGCGCGATTTCCGGCAGGAGCACCAGCACCTGCTTCCTGCGGCGCAGCGCCTCGGCGATCGCCTCGAAATAGACCTCGGTCTTGCCCGAGCCGGTGACGCCGTCGACGAGGGTGACCGAGAAGGCGTCGGCCGCGATCTTGTCCCTGAGGTGGCCGGCGGCCTCGCCCTGGCCGTCGGAAAGGTCGGGTGGGGCATGGTCCGGGTCGAGCGGGGGAAAGAGCGGCTTCGGCGGCAGCTCGACGAGTTCGAGCGCGCCGTGCGCGACGAGGCCGTCGACGACGCCGGGCGAGACGCCGGCGGCCTCGGCAAGGCCGCGCTTCGTCCAGGCAAGGCCGCCGTCCATGAGGTCGAGGACGCGGCGGCGGGCATCGGTCAGTCGTTCCGGAGCCTCGCCCGTTGCGCGCACGCCGACCTGCGGGGCGGGCGGCTCGAGCGCTGCCGGGGCGCGCAGCACCATGCGCAGCACCATGCCCTTCGGCGCCAGAGTCCAGTTGGCCACCCAGTCGACGAAGCGGCGCATGTTTTCCGACAGCGGCGGGCAATCGAACTTGGCCGCGACGGACTTCAGCCGGCTCGTCGCGATCGGCTCGGCCGGGTCGTCCCAGACGCAGGCGACATAGCTGCGCGGCCCGACCGGCACCTCGACGATATCGCCCGGCGCCAGCGCCAGCCCGGCGGGCACGCGATAGCTGTAGGTGCCCTCGATGGCGAGGGGCACCAGCACCGAGACGATGTCGGCTGTTGCGGTCACGAGCCCTCCGGCGATGGGTTTCTTCGAGGAATAGAGCCTTTTGGCGATTCCCGCGAACCGGAAATCGCACTAGGTTTGATGCAATGCAGCATGCGGCGTGGGACGAGGCGCCGCCAGCCTCGAAAGGATCAGGTCCATGAAGTTCTTCATCGACACGGCCGACGTTGCGGCCATTGCCGAGCTTTCCGCGACCGGCCTGCTCGACGGCGTCACCACCAATCCCTCGCTCGTTGCCAAGACCGGGCGCAATTTCTTCGCGGTGATCGAGGAGATTTGCGCCATCGTGCCGGGGCCGGTCTCGGCCGAGGTCGCGGCGCTCGACGCCGCCGGCATGATCGCGGAAGGGCGCAAGCTCGCCCGGATCGCCGACAATGTGACGATCAAGGTGCCGCTCACCTTCGAGGGGCTGAAGGCCTGCCGCACGCTTTCCGGCGAGGGCACGATGGTCAACGTCACGCTCTGCTTCTCGGCCAACCAGGCGCTGCTCGCGGCCAAGGCCGGGGCAACGTTCGTCTCGCCGTTCATCGGCCGGCTCGACGACATCGGCCTCGACGGCATGGAGCTGATCGCCGAGATCCGCCAGATCTTCGACAATTACGAGGCGCTTTCGACCGAGGTGCTGGCCGCCTCGATCCGCTCGCCGGTGCATGTCAAGCGCGCTGCGCTCGCCGGCGCCGACGTCGCGACCATTCCGCCGAAGGTCATCAAGGATCTCGTCTCGCATCCGCTGACCGACAAGGGCATCGAGCTTTTCATGGCCGACTGGAAGAAGACCGGCCAGTCGATCCTCTGAGGGCGCGCGCAGCGTCGCAATCACCCCCTTCACCCAACCCTCTCCCCCGAGGGGGAGAGGGCTTTCCGGGGTACCCTTCTCCCCCGAAGAGCGGAGGCTTTCCGGAGCATCTCTCTCCCGAAGGGCGTTGCCGCTTGCGTCCCCTCGCCCCAACGGGGAGAAGGGCGCCGAAGGCGAAGGGGTCGAGGTTGAGGGCCGAGTGAAGGCGCCGGTCGCCGGCGCTTACCGCTTGGCAACGGCTTTGCCGCAGGATCGGGCTTTCCGATCCACAAGGCCGCCCGATGAACCAGCCGTTTCTCGTCTTCGCCGCGCCCGACCTCCTTGCCGCGATCGCGCTGTGGCGGCGGCATCTCGAGGCCGAGCGACGTCTCGCGGCAAAGACCGTCGAGGCCTATGACCGCGACGTCGGCCAGTTCCTGATGTTCCTTACCGGCCATCTCGGCGAGCCGCCGAAGATCGTCGATCTCGCCGAGCTGCGGGCGGCGGACTTCCGTGCCTTCATGGCGGCGCGCCGGCTGACCGGCGCCGGGGCGCGCACGCTCGCCCGCGGCCTCGCCGGCATCCGCTCGCTGCTGAAGTTCCTCGAGCGCCAGGGGCTCGCCAATGCCGCCGGCGCGGCGGCGGTGCGGGCGCCGAAGCAGAACCGCTCTCTGCCGCGGCCGCTCGACGTCAAGTCGGCGCGGGCCGTCACCGATGCCGACATGCATTTCGGCGAGCCGTGGATCGCGCTTCGCGACGCGGCGGTGATGACGCTGCTCTACGGCTGCGGGCTGCGTATCTCCGAGGCGCTGTCGCTCAATCGCGGCGAGGCGCCGACCGCCAAGCGCGACGCGCTGCGGATCACCGGCAAGGGCGGCAAGACGCGCATCGTGCCGGTGCTGCCGGTGGCGCGGCGGGCGGTCGAGGCCTATCTCGCCGCCTGTCCCTACGGCGCGACCGCCGACGATCCGCTGTTCTACGGCGCCAAGGGCGGGCGGCTGTCGCCGCGCGTCGTGCAGCTCGCCATGGAGCGGTTGCGCGGTGCCCTCGGCCTTCCCGAGACGGCGACGCCGCACGCGCTGCGCCACTCCTTTGCCACCCATCTCCTCGCCAAGGGCGGCGATTTGCGCACCATCCAGGAGCTGCTCGGCCACGCCGATCTCTCGACGACGCAGGTCTATACGGCCGTCGATTCGGCGCGGCTACTCGAGGCCTACGAAAAGGCCCACCCGCGGGCCTGAGCGGACCGGCGACCGTCGTTCGGTGCCGGATCGTGCGCGGCGCCTACCAGACGCCGGCCCTCGCGGCGGCGAGGAAGGCCGCAAGCGCCCGGTCGGCGGTGGCGGCGACCGCCTTCTCGTCGGGTTCGGCGGCGTCGGCGCCATAGAGGCGACGGCGCAGGATCGTCCCGATGGCGAGCGTCACGAGGTTTTCGGCGGCGGCGCGGGCATCGCGGATATCGAGGCCGGCGGCGTCGGCTCGCGCGGCGAGGAAGGCGGCGAGGGCGGCCTCGGCCTTTCTGGTTCCCTCTTCGACGAAACGCGCGCCGAGCGCCGGCATGCGCTCGGCGATGGCGATCACCGTGCGCTGGGCGCGGACCGCCTCGTCGCTGGTGGCGAGGCCGACGAGGGCGACGAGGAAGCGGCGCAGGGCGGTTTCGAAATCGGGTCCCGCCAGCGCCTCGTAGAGCCCGGCCGTCAGGCGCAGGCGTTCGTCGTCGACGAGGGCCTCGAACAGCTCTTCCTTGTTCCGGAAGTAGACGTAGATCGTGCCCTTGGAAACGCCGGCGGCGCGGGTGATGTCGTTCATGCTGGCGGCGTCGAAGCCGCGCTCCATGAAGACGCGATAGGCGCCCTTCAGGATCTGGCTGCGCTTTGCCGGATCCTCGCCGGCGCGGCGGCGGCCGCTGGTTGCGTCCTCGTTCATCATGTCCACCTCATCAAACCGATCGGTTCGATTTTCTCTTGATTTATGCCGGCGCGGCTTCTATGTCAACGTCGAACCGAACGGTTCGGTTCGTTTACGTGATATTGGAAGAACCTGCCGATGACCGACGACGTCGAGATGTTTGCCGGGGCGGAGCCGGCGTGCCACGCGGAGACGGGCGCCGATGGCGCCAGCGGAACCGTGCCCGAGGACGGAACGGCCCGGCCCGGCGCGCCGGCGCGCGCTGCCTCGCCTCGTCCGGGGTTCCTTGCGACCCTTGCCGGCACGGCGCGGGCCGAGGTCGCGATGCTCGCCACCCATCCGCGCTTTGCCCTCGCGGTCGGCGCGATCCTGTTCTTTCCGGCGCTCTACCTGATGATCTATCTCGGCGGCGTCTGGGATCCGGCGGCGCTGTCGCGCCAGCTGACGGTCGGCATCCTCAACGCCGACCGGGGCACGGTCTATCGCGGCGAGGACATACGCCTCGGCGAGAGCGTCGTTGCCAAGATCCGCGACGGCGGGCAGTTCACCTTCCGCGACTATGACGACGAGGAACGGATGCTCGCCGATGTCGAGGGCGGGCGGCTCGCCTTCGCGCTGTTCCTCGCGGAAGATTTCTCGGCGAGCACGGTGCCCGGCCGCGAGGCCGGAGCCGGCCAGGTCCGCATCGTCTTTTCCGAGGGCAACAACTATTCCTCGGCGGCGATCGTGCGCAAATTCGCCGAAGCGCTGACGGTCGAGATCAATCGCTCGCTCAACGAGACGCGCTGGCTGAAGGTGCTCGATGCCTCGGCCGATGCGGCGGCCGACCTGACGCGGCTCACCGACGGCGTCGCCCGCCTCGCCGACGGCGCAGCAAAGCTCGGCGACGGGCTGGCGAAATATCGCGGCGCGGCGCACGAGGTCGCCGAAGGCTTCGGCAAGGCGTCCGAGGCGGTGCGCACCATGCGCGACCGGCTGCCGGCCAAGGCCGAACTCGACCAGCTCGCGGCGGGGGCAAGGAAGCTTGCCGCCGCGCAGGGCGACCTCTCCACCGGCCTCGGCAAGCTCGCGGCGGGCAGCGGCCGCCTCGAAGACGGCCTCGGCGAGATGCGCGACAAGGCGGGAAAGATCCCGTTCGTCGGAAAGAAGCTCGCGAATGGCGCGGCCCAGCTCGGCGAAGGGGCCGCCAGGCTCGAAAAAGGCCTCGTCTCGGCACAGAAGGGGGCGCGCCAGCTCGCCCGCGGCGCGCGGACGCTTTCCGGCGGGACGGCGGCGCTGACGTCTGGCGTCGGCCGCCTCGGCGACGGCATCCGCAGCCTTGCCGACGCGCTGCCGGCCGATGCCGATCTCGACGCGTTCGCCGGCGCCGCCGACGATCTCGCCGCCGGCGCGGCACGCCTCAGCGAGGGCGTTGCGGAACTTGCCGCAGCGCTTCCCGAAAAGGTCGAGGCGGTCGACGGCGACGCGGCCGGGCTCGCGCTCTCGGTCGAGCCGGTGCTCGAAAACCTCGCGCCGGTCGACAATAACGGGCTCGCCTTCGTGCCGAGCATGATGTCGGTCGCCTCGTGGATCGGCGCCGTCATCCTCGCCAACATGCTCAATCTGCGCGCCGTGCCGGCAAGCCTCGCGAGCGGTCCGTCGGCGGCCCGGGCGCTCGGCAAGATCGTCCTGCCGGCGGCGGTGGTCGTCGTCCAGTCCGGTCTCGTCGCGCTGGCGGCGCTCCACCTGCTCCATGTCGAGCCGATCGATCCCGTCGGCTTCTGGGTCTCGGTCCTTGCCGTCGCGCTCACCTTCCTTGCCGTCGTCTTCGCCCTCATCCGGCGGCTCGGCGATGCCGGCAAGCTGATCGCGGTGCTGCTCCTCACGCTGCAGATGACGGCGGGCGGCGGCGTGCTGCCGGCCGAACTCACCTCGGAGTTCTACCGCGCCGCCCATGCCTGGCTGCCATTCACGTTCGCGGTCGAGGCCTATCGGGCATCGGTCTATGGCGCGCTCGGCGGCGACTGGATCGAGCCGGCGCGGGCGCTCGGCCTGTTCTTGGCGGCGGGGCTCGGCCTTGCGATGTTGCCGGGCGGCTGGAAGGCGGTTGCCGACGACGACCTGCAGCCGGCGATCGACCTCTGACGGGGCAGAGGCGGCCGGTGGAGCGATCCGGAAGCGTCAGTCCCTGACGAGGAAAAATTCCTCGATGCGATCGTCGAGCGCGGGGTCGCCATAGTCGATGAGGACGGTCGCCTTGATGCCGATGCCGGCGGTCTCGACGGTGACGACGCGCTCCGAATAGAAGGTCGAGAAATTGGCGGTGAGCCGGCCACTCTCGTCGACGCGGGCCGGCGAATAGCCCCACAGGCAGTCGCGCGGGGCGCAACGGTTGTAGGCCCGCATGAACCACTCGATCTCGGTGGTCTCACCGCCGTCCGGCAGTTGCACCGTGCGGCACTTGAAGGTGATCTGCACGCGATTGAACTCGCGCAGCTTGGCGTCCTTCAGTTCCCACTCGCCGGCGAGATAGGGCTGGCCGCAGTCCGCCGCCGTCGCCGGCGCGGAAAGGCCGGCGGCGAGTGCCAGGACGGCGAGGGGGAGCCAGCGCATCGTTTCCTGTTCCATCGGTAGTGGTGCCTGAGGACAGATTATAACAGACGGCCGTTAACGAAAGGGCAAGGCTGATCGCGCCGCTTTGAGCGCGGCGCCGGGAGGGCGTAAGGTGCGGCACGAGGATCTGTCGGTGAGGAAGGATCGAATGGCTCGACCGGTTGTCGCGGCGCTCGCGCTTGTCACCTTTCTCGGCTGGCACCTGCCGGCGGACGCCGCCGATTGTCCCGATGCGCACTGGAAAGCCGGCAGCCGCGCGCCAGAGGGCGAAGCGGCGGGCGCGGGCCTTGCCGACATCCCGGCGCCGGCCATTCCGGGCCCTGCGACGGGCGACGAAAAAGCCCCGCCCGCGGCTGCGGACGGGGCGGTTCCGGGCTCCGCCAAGGGCGTTACCGACTAGCGTTGTCCGGGCCGGACCGCATCGGGCGGCCGTCCTCTATTCTATTGTTTTCGCGCGCATTCCTGCCCGAAAACCGGTTTCCGCTTTGCGGCAACGCGGGCTAGCCGCGCGCCGCGATCGCCTCGGCGATGGCGACGGTGCGGCGGGCCATTTCGGCGTGCAGCAGCTCGACCATGCGGCCCTCGACGGTGATCGCGCCCTTGCCCCGGTTCTCGGCCAGGTCGAAGGCGGCGATGATCTTCTTTGCCCACTCCACCTCGCTCTCGGCCGGCGAGAACGCCTCGTTGCAGGGCTCGACCTGCTTGGGGTGGATGAGCGTCTTGCCGTCCATGCCGAAGTCGCGACCCTCGGCGCATTCGGCGGCGAAGCCCTCGAGATTGTTGAAGTCGTTGTAGACGCCGTCGACGATGTCGAGGCCGTAGGCGCGCGCCGCGGCAACGCATGTCGAGAGCCAGCCGGCCATCGGCAGGCGGCCCGGCACGAGCCGTGCCCGGGTTTCCTTGGCAAGGTCGTTGGTGCCCATGACGAAGCAGGCGAGGCGCTTGCCGTCCTCGCTCGCCGCCGCCGAGGCGATGGCGCCGGCGTTCAGCATGGCGAGCGGCGTTTCCATCATGACCCAGATCTTCACGCTCCCGGGGCAGTCGAGCGCGGCGAGCTTGCGGCCGATGACGGCGACGTCCTCGGCGCTTGAGACCTTCGGCACGAGGATGGCGTCGGGCGCGGCCTTGGCGGCGGCCTCGAGGTCGGCCTCGCCCCAGGGAGTGGCAAGACCGTTGATGCGGACGATCAGCTCGCGGGGGCCGTAGCCGCCCTCGGCGATGGCGGCGGCGACCTGGGTGCGGGCCGTCTCCTTCATGTCGGGCGCGACGGCGTCCTCGAGGTCGAGGATCAGGGCGTCGGCGGGAAGGGTGCGGGCCTTTTCGAGCGCGCGGGCGTTGGAGCCCGGCATGTAGAGCACGCTGCGGCGCGGGCGGATGGTCATCTCGGTTCCCCCATGTGTTCGGCTTGGCCGAACCCTATTTGCCCCGTGCGGAAAATCCAGTGTTCTTTGGTGGAACGGAGAGGGTGGCACGGGCGCCAAGGTCGGCTAGGATCGCCCCGTCGACCCCCGCTCCCGCCCGGCCTCGTCCCATGTCCCGTCCCGCCGTCGTCGTCGTCTCGTCCCATGTCGCCCGTGGCGGCGTCGGCCTCAGGGCCGCCGGGTTCGCGCTCGCGCGCCTCGGCTTTCCGGTCTGGGAGGTGCCGACGGTGCTCCTGCCGTTCCATCCCGGCCATGGCCGGGCGACCCGCGTCGTGCCGGGCGCGGCGGAGTTCGCGGCGATGCTCGACGACCTTGCGGCGAGCCGCTGGCTCGGCGAGGTCGGTGCCGTGCTTTCCGGCTATCTCGGCGAAGCGTCGCAGGCCGAGGCGATCGCCGGCTTCGTTGCCCGCGTCAAGGCGGCCAACCCTGAAGCGCTCTATTGCTGCGATCCGGTGATCGGCGACGATGGCGGGCTCTACGTGCCGCAAGCGACGATGGCGGCGATCCGCGACCGGCTCCTGCCGATCGCCGACATCGCGACGCCGAACCGCTTCGAGCTCGAGTTTCTCGCCGGCGCGGCGTGTCCGGACAATGGCGCGCTCGTCGCGGCGGCCGAGGCGCTCGGTCCGGCGCGCGTCCTCGTCTCCTCGGCGCATGCGATGATGCGCGGGGCGATGGCGACGCTGCTCGTCGGCGAGGGTGGACCGATCGTTGCCGAGCACCAGGCGGTCGCGAACGCGCCGCACGGGCCGGGCGACCTGATGGCGGCGCTGTTCCTCGGTGCCCGGCTCGCCGGCGCGGACGGGGAAAAGGCGCTGGCCCGCACGACCGCCTCGGTCTTCGAGATGGTGGTGCGCAGCGCCCGTGCCGGGTCCGACGAACTGCTGCTCGCCGCCGAGCAGATGGTGCTCGACCGGCCGAGCGCGATGACCTCGATCCGCCGGCTCGCCGTGGCGCGGCCACGGCCACGCTAAACGCACGCCGCCCCTTCCGTTTTGCCGCCCGTTCCGCCATATAGAGCGGCAGATGAAGGCCATGGCGATGAGCGAGCCCCTTTCCTTTCTGAAGATGAACGGCATCGGCAACGAGATCCTCGTCGTCGACATGCGTTCGCGCGCCGATCGCATGACGCCGCAGCTCGCCCGCTCGATCGCCGCCGAGCCGCGCACCTGGTTCGACCAGATGATGGTGCTCTTGCCGCCGAAGACGCCCGGCACCGACGCCTTCATGACCATCTTCAACAATGACGGCTCGCTTTCGGCCGCCTGCGGCAACGGCACGCGCTGCGTCGCCGCCGTGCTGTTCGGGGAAGGCGGGCGCGAGGCGCTGAGCCTCGAGACCTCGGCCGGCCTCCTCAACGTCTGGCGCGGCGAGGGCGACAACGTCACCGTCGACATGGGGCAGCCGAAGCTCGACTGGCGCGACATTCCGCTTTCAGAGGAATTCCGCGACACGCGGGCGATCGAACTGCAGATCGGGCCGATCGACGCGCCGATCCTGCATTCGCCGGCGGTCGTCAATGTCGGCAATCCGCACGCGATCTTCTTCGTCGACCGCGATCCGGAGGACTACGACCTCGCCCGCATCGGGCCGATGCTCGAGAACCATCCGATGTTCCCGGAGCGCGCCAACATCTCGCTCGCCCGGGTGATGGATCGCGGCCACATCGTGCTGAAGGTCTGGGAGCGCGGGGCGGGCCTGACACGCGCCTGCGGCTCGGCCGCCTGCGCCGCCGCCGTCTCGGCCGCGCGCAAGCGCCTCACCGACCGCCGCGTGCGGGTGGCGTTGCCCGGCGGCGACCTCGTCATCGAGTGGCGCGACGACAACCACATCCTGATGACCGGGCCCTACGAGCTCGAATACCGGGGCGAGATCGCGGCCGAGCGCCTCGCCGGGGACGCGGCCTGATGGCGCTCGACATCCTCACCTTCGGGTGCCGCCTCAACAGCTTCGAGAGCGAGGTGATGCGCCGCGAGGCGGCCGCTGCCGGCCTCGAGGACGCCGTCCTCGTCAACACCTGCGCGGTGACCGGCGAGGCCGTGCGCCAGGCGCGCCAGGCGATCCGCAAGGCGCGGCGCGAGAACCCGAACGCCCGTATCGTGGTCACCGGCTGCGCCGCGCAGACCGATCCGAAGCTCTTTGCCGACATGGCCGAAGTCGACCTCGTTCTCGGCAATGCCGAGAAGCTCGAGGCGTCGAGCTATGCGCCGGCCGCCGACGCCGCGAGCGCGGTGCGCGTCGCCGATGCCGAACTCCTCGGCCACCGCACGCTCCTGCCGATCGAGGGCATCGAGGGCCGCGCGCGGGCCTTCGTGCAGGTCCAGAACGGCTGCGACCATGCCTGCACCTTCTGCGTCATCCCGCAGGGCCGCGGCCCGTCGCGCTCGGTGCCGGTCGCCGAGGTCGTCGCCCAGGCGCGCCGGCTCGTCGGCAACGGCTATCGCGAACTGGTGCTGACCGGCGTCGACCTCACCTCGTGGGGCGCCGACCTTGCCGGGCACCCGGTGCTCGGCGATCTCGTCGCCGCGCTCCTGTCGCAGGTGCCCGAGCTTGCCCGCCTGCGGCTTTCCTCGATCGACGCGGTCGAGGTCGATCCGCGTCTGATGCGCCTCATCGCCGAGGAAGAGCGGTTGCTGCCGCACCTGCATCTGTCACTGCAGGCCGGCGACGACATGATCCTGAAGCGGATGAAGCGGCGCCATGGCCGCGCCGACGCGGTACACTTCTGCGAGGAGGTGCGCCGGCTGCGCCCCGACATGGTGTTCGGCGCCGACCTCATCGCCGGCTTTCCGACCGAGACCGACGCGATGTTCGAGAACTCGCTGCGGCTCGTCGAGGATTGCGGCCTCACCTTCCTGCACGTCTTCCCGTTTTCCCCGCGCCCCGGCACGCCGGCCGCGAAGATGCCGCAGCTCGATCGCGGCCTCGTCAAGGCGCGCGCGGCGCGGCTGCGCGAGGCGGGCGGGGCGGCGTTCATCCGCCATCTCGACGGCGAGATCGGTGCGCGGCGCCTCATCCTCGTCGAACGGGAGGGGATCGGGCGCACCGAGCGGTTCACGCCCTCCGAGATCGTCGGCGGACAGCCCGGGGAAATCATCGCCGCCCGCATCGTCGGGCGCACGCAAAGCTCGCTGATCGCCGAGGCAGCCTGACCGATGTCCGACAGGGAAGAAAAGCGCGGCATGTTCGGCCGACTGTTCGGCGGCAAAGCCGAAAAGCCGGTGCCGGTCGCCGAGGTCGCGGCCGAGGTGACCGAGGAGGCAGCGGTTCCTGCCGAAGCGCCGATGCCGACGGCGGCGGCCGTGCCGCACGCCGAAGCCGCCGAGCCGAAAAAGTCGTGGTTCGAGCGGCTGAGGTCCGGCCTGTCGCGCTCGTCCTCGGCGCTCGGCCGCTCGATCAGCGACATCGTGACGAAGCGCAAGCTCGACGACGACACGCTGCAGGATCTCGAAGACGTGCTGATCCGCGCCGACCTCGGCGTCGAGACGGCGATGACGGTGACCGAAGCGGTCGCTGCCGGCCGCTACGACAAGGAAGTGAGCGCCGAGGACGTGCGCGCCATCCTCGCCCGCGAGGTCGAGAAGGTGCTGAAGCCGGTCGCCGCGCCGCTCGTTCTCGATGCGACGAAGAGGCCGCATGTCGTCCTCGTCGTCGGCGTCAACGGTTCGGGCAAGACGACGACCATCGGCAAGCTCGCCTCGAAGTTCCGCGCCGAGGGGCGGAGCGTCATGCTCGCCGCCGGCGATACCTTCCGCGCCGCCGCGATCGAGCAGCTGAAGATCTGGGCGGGCCGCGTCGGCGCGCCGATTGTCGCCCGCGAGACCGGGGCGGACGCCGCCGGCCTCGTCTACGACGCGATGGAAGAGGCGGCCGCGGCCGGCGTCGACGTGCTGATGATCGACACCGCCGGCCGCTTGCAGAACAAGGCCGAGCTGATGGCCGAGCTCGAGAAGGTCGTGCGCGTCATCCGCAAGCACGACGACAGCGCGCCCCATTCGGTGCTGCTCGTGCTCGATGCGACGACCGGCCAGAACGCCCTCAACCAGGTCGAGGTGTTCGGCAAGACGGCCGGCGTCACCGGCCTCGTCATGACCAAGCTCGACGGCACGGCGCGCGGCGGCATCCTCGTCGCGATCTCGAAGAAGTTCGGCCTGCCGGTGCATTTCATCGGTGTCGGCGAAGGCATCGACGATCTCGAGCCGTTCGATGCCGGCGAGTTTGCCGAAGCGATTGCAGGACTTGCGGAATGAACGAGATTTTCGAGAAGGAAGGCGGCGAGGCCGGCCGTCCGGCGATGCATCCGGGGCTGAAGTTCGCCCTCGAGATCGGGCCGCTGATCCTCTTCTTCGTCGCCAACGCCAAGGCCGGCATCTTCTGGGCGACGGGGGCCTTCATGGCCGCGACGATCGTCGCGCTCGTCGTCTCCTGGGTGCTCACCCGCCACCTGCCGCTGATGCCGGTCGTCTCGGCGATCGTCGTCCTGATCTTCGGCGGGCTGACGCTCTGGCTGCAGGACGAGACCTTCATCAAGGTCAAGCCGACGATCATCTACACGCTGTTCGGCGGCACGCTCATCGGCGGCCTGTTCTTCGGCCGCTCGCTGCTCGGCTACGTGTTCGATTCCGTTTTCCGCCTGACGGCCGAGGGCTGGCGCAAGCTGACCCTGCGCTGGGGCCTCTTCTTCATCGTCATGGCGCTCGTCAACGAGTTCGTCTGGCGCTCGTTCTCGACCGACGTCTGGGTCGACTTCAAGGTGTTCGGCTTCCTGCCGCTGACCTTCGTCTTCGCGGTGGCGCAGACGCGGCTGATCCAGCGCTACGAGGACAAGACGGCGGGCGGGGAGAGCGGCGAGGCGTGATCGCTGCCGAGCCCGATTTGTCGCTCGGGAGAGTTCCACCCGGCCCGCCGATGGACTAGCCTCGATCGGAGACAGGTTCCGGGGGAACGGGGATGGGCGAATTCCAGAAAATCGTCGTCGTCGGTGCCGGCTCGTGGGGCACGGCGCTGGCAACCGTGGCGGTGCGCGCCGGGCGCGAGACGCATCTGTGGGCGCGGCGCGAGGACGTGGTGCGCGCGATCAACGAGCGCCACGAGAACCCCGGGGCGCTGCCGGGCATTCCGCTCGACCAGGGCATCCGGGCGACGACCGATCTTGCCGTCGTCGCCGAGGCGGACGCCATCCTGCTCGTCACGCCGGCGCAGACGACGCGCGAGGTGACGAAAGGGCTTGCCCGCCTCGTCCGGCCGGGCACGCCGGCGGTGCTCTGCGCCAAGGGCATCGAGCGCGACAGCGGCCGGCTGCTCTCCGAGGTCATTGCCGAGACGCTGCCGCAGGCGGTGCCGGCGGTGCTCTCCGGACCGTCCTTTGCGACCGACGTGGCGCGCAACCTGCCGACGGCGGTGACGGTCGCGGCCGAGGATATCGAGCTTGCCAAGGCGCTGTCGCGGGCGCTCAGCCACCCGATGTTCCGCCCCTATGCCTCGTCCGACCTCGTCGGCGTGCAGGTCGGCGGGGCGCTGAAGAATGTGCTCGCCATCGGCTGCGGCATCGTCGCCGGCAAGGGGCTCGGGGCGAGCGCCCAGGCGGCGCTGACGGCGCGCGGCTTTGCCGAGCTCGCGCGGCTCGCCGGCACCTATGGCGCCCATGCCGAGACGCTGACCGGGCTCTCCTGCCTCGGCGATCTCGTGCTCACCTGCTCGACGCCGCAGTCGCGCAACTTCTCCTTCGGCATCGCGCTCGGACGCGGTGCGTCGGTCGCCGATCTCCTCGCCGAGGGGCGCTCGCTCGCCGAAGGTGCGAAGACTGCCGCGGTCGCCGTCAGGATCGCCGCCGAGCGCGGCATCGACATTCCGATTTCCGCGGCGGTGGAAGCCATCATCGAGGGACGCGGCACGGTCGCCGACATCGTCGCCAGCCTGATGAGCCGGCCGCTGAAGAGTGAGGAAGAGGCGGTCTGAGCACCGCCGCCGGAGACGAGAACGAGGGAGGAAGCGCATGCAGTTCATCGCCATCTGCCGGGACAAGGACGGTGCCATCGAGACGCGGCTCGCCAACCGGTCGGCGCATCTCGAATGGGTCGGCGCCAACCGCGACATCATCCTCGGCGGCGGACCGTTCCTCAGCGACGACGGGGCGACGATGATCGGCTCGCTGTTCCTGCTCGAGGCACCGGACCGGGCGGCGATCGACGCGCTGCTCGAGCACGACCCCTACCGCAAGGCGGGGCTCTTCGCCTCGGTCGAGATCCGGCCGTGGAAATGGGTGGTCGGCGGGCCGACGGGCTGACCGGCGAAGCCCTCTGCTGCGATCACAAGTCGGTGAGCCGGCAGGGTTTTCGCGCCTTGCTCATCATTCGTTAAGCATGCAGGTCCAGACTCGGCAGTGCTACGACCAGCCCTGCGAGTCACGGCCATGGTTGCCATCTCATCGACGACGAGCCTTGCCAGCACCTTCTCCTCGACCTCGGGGAGCGGGCAGTCGTCGGATGCGGCCGCCGAGATCCAGCGTCTCCGGGCCGAGATCCAGTCGGCCAAGATCGAGAAGCAGTGCGCGACCTGCGACGACGACAAGGACGAGGCCGACCAGAAGGTCAAGGAGCTGGAATCGCAGCTGCGCCAGCTCCAGAGCCGGGGCAACAAGGCCGCTTCCAAGTCGGAAGACAAGCCGCAGGCCGGCGAGGCGGGCGCCGGCGAAGCCGCCGGCCGGCCGGGCGAGACGGGCAGCGCCGCGAATTCGGCGACGGCGGTGACCGGGTCGGAGCGGACGCGCGCCAGCTCGGCAGCCGGTTCGGCGAGCGCCGAGACGCCCCTCGGCTATACGGCGCTCGGGCGCATGGCCGAGCGCGGCGACGAGAGCGCCGCCTGGCGGTCGGGCCTTCTCGGCCAGCTCGTCGACGTTCTCGCCTGAACGATACCCGGTTTCCCGAAAACGAAAACGGGACGCGCCGATGACGCGTCCCGCTGTCGAGTGTCGACCCGGCGCCGGCCGGCGAACCGGCCGTCGCGCGTCAGACCATGTACTGGCCGCCGTTGACGGTCATCGTCGAGCCGGTGACGAAGCCGGCGTCGTCGGAAGCAAGGAACACCACGGCGCGGGCGATCTCCTCCGGCTCGCCGAGACGGCCGACGGGGATGTGCGGCAGGATCGCCTTGTCGAGGACTTCCTGCGGCACGGCGCGGACCATCTCGGTGCCGATATAGCCCGGGCAGATGGCGTTGACGGTGATGTTCTTCTTGGCGCCTTCCTGGGCGAGGGCCTTGGTGAAGCCGAGATCGCCGGCCTTGGCCGCCGAATAGTTGGCCTGACCCATCTGGCCCTTCTGGCCGTTGATCGAGGAGATGTTGATGATGCGGCCGAAGGCGCGGTCGCGCATGCCGTCCCAGACCGGACGGGTCATGTTGAACAGGCCGTTGAGGTTGGTGTCGATGACGGCCTTCCACTGGTCGAGCGTCATCTTGTGGAACATGGTGTCCCGGGTGATGCCGGCATTGTTGACCAGCACGGCGACCGGGCCGAGATCGGCCTCGACCTTGGCGATGCCGGCGACGCAGGCGTCGTAGTCGGCGACCGACCACTTGTAAACGGGAATGCCGGTCTCTTCCTTGAACGCGTTGGCGGCCTCGTCGTTGCCGGCATAGTTGGCGGCAACGCTGTAGCCGGCGTCCTTCAGGGCCTTGGAGATGGCCGCGCCGATACCGCGCGTGCCACCGGTGACGATCGCAACTCTTGCCATGGGTTATTCCCCCTCACTGGTGTTCGATATGTCTTGTCGTTGAGAAGGCAAACGGGCGGATCGCTCCGCCCGTGCCGAATTCGCCCGCAAATGCTCAGTCGCGCTCGACGCACATGGCGATGCCCATGCCGCCGCCGATGCACAGGGTGGCGAGGCCCTTCTTGGCGTCGCGCTTCTGCATCTCGAAGAGCAGGGTGACGAGGACGCGGGCACCGGAGGCGCCGACCGGATGGCCGATGGCGATGGCGCCGCCATTGACGTTCACGATGTCGGTGTTCCAGCCCATGTCCTTGTTGACGGCGCAGGCCTGGGCGGCGAAGGCCTCGTTGGCCTCGACGAGGTCGAGGTCGGCGACGGTCCAGCCGGCCTTTTCCAGGGCCTTGCGCGAGGCCGGGATCGGGCCGGTGCCCATGATCGCGGGATCGACGCCGGCATTGGCCCAGGAGACGATGCGGGCGAGCGGCTTGAGGCCGCGCTTGCTGGCTTCGTCGGCGGTCATCAGGACGACGGCGGCGGCGCCGTCGTTGATGCCCGAGGCGTTGCCGGCGGTGACCGAACCGTCCTTGGCGAAGGCCGGGCGCAGCTTGGCGACGGAATCGAGGGTGGCGCCGTGACGGATGTACTCGTCGGCGTCGACCACCACGTCGCCCTTGCGGGTCTTGATCGTCACCGGAACGATCTCGTCCTTGAACCTGCCGGCCTTCTGGGCGGCCTCGGCCTTGTTCTGCGAGGCGACGGCGAAGTTGTCCTGCTCCTCGCGGGTGATCTGCCACTGGTTGGCGACGTTCTCGGCGGTGTTGCCCATGTGGTAGCCGTTGAAGGCATCCCACAGGCCGTCCTTGATCATCGTGTCGATGAACTCGAGGCCGCCCATCTTCTGGCCGTTGCGCAGGTGGGCGCAGTGCGGCGCCATGCTCATCGATTCCTGGCCGCCGGCGACGATGATGTCGGCATCGCCATTGGCGATCTGCTGCAGGCCGAGAGCGACGGCGCGCAGGCCCGAGCCGCACAGCTGGTTGACGCCCCAGGCCGGGCTCTCGACCGGAATGCCGGCATTGACCGAGGCCTGGCGAGCCGGGTTCTGGCCCTGACCGGCGGACAGGATCTGGCCCATGATGACTTCGTCGACATCGGCCGGCGCGACGCCGGCGCGGTCGAGCGCGGCGTTGATGGCGACCTTGCCGAGGTCGTGGGCCGGCACGCTGGACAGCGAGCCGTTGAACGAGCCGACGGGCGTGCGCGCCGCGCCGACGATGACGATGTCCTTGCTCATGAATGCTTCCTCCGGTGAATAGCCGGGCAATCCCCGCGGGGCACGACGGGGCGCCTGCCGATCGATATTCTCGGGGCCGAATGAAGACTGTGGCGGGGCTGCTGTCAATTCGGCTTTCGCAATAGAAGCGAGTGCACGAGATAGACAGTCAGTCGGGTAACGATGCGCGACGATAAAGCTGTGGCAGGGCTTCCGCAAACGCCCTAATCTCGCATATGGTCGCCGCCAAGGGCGGAAAGAGCCAGAACGAGAGGGAACGTCGACCGCATGGCCAAGACGAACGAGCCGACCGTCATCAAGAAATACGCCAACCGGCGACTCTACAACACGGGCACGAGCACCTATGTGACGCTCGAAGACCTCGGGACGATGGTCAAGAGCGAGGAGGATTTCGTCGTCTTCGACGCCAAATCCGGCGAGGACATCACCCGTTCGGTGCTCACCCAGATCATTTTCGAGCAGGAGAACAAGGGGCAAAACCTCCTGCCGATCACCTTCCTCAGGCAGCTCATCCGGTTCTACGGGGATTCGATGCAGAACCTCGTTCCGAGCTACCTCGAGTTCTCGATCGATTCCCTGACGCGGGACCAGGGCAAGCTGCGCGAGCAGATGTCCCAGGCCTTCGGCGGCAATCCGTTCGAGGCGATGGAAGACCAGGTGCGCCGGAACACCGAGGTGTTCGAGCGGGCGATGCGCATGTTCCTGCCGTTCGGGGGCGGGCGGGGCGCCGAGCAGCCGGCTGCGGCGACGCCGCCGCGGGCCGAGAGCGGCAACGAGCTCGACGCGCTGAAGCGCCAGCTCGCCGACATGCAGAAGAAGATCGACCAGCTCGCCGGCGACAAGAAGGCGTGAGCAACGGTTGAGCGCAGCGCGCCGCGACGACCCGATGGGCCGTCGCGCGGCGCGGGCGTCCGCACGGTCGAGGGCCGCACGGGCGGTCGAGCGGGCGAGCGTGATGCCGCGCCGCGAACGTGCGGCGTCCGGTCAGGGCGATGTCTTTCCCGGAAATGCGAAAAGGCCGGCGCGAAGCCGGCCTTTCGTTTGTCGTCGAGCGGGGCGCAAAGCGCCCCTGCGCGTGCGGGACCGCTCGCCGGATCGAGTTCTCAGAACTCGCTCTTCGGCTCGAGGACCTTCTTGCCGCGATACATGCCCGTCTTGAGGTCGATGTGGTGCGGACGGCGAAGCTCGCCCGACTCCTTGTCCTCGATATAGGTCGGGGCCTTCAGCGCGTCGGCGGAGCGGCGGAAACCGCGCTTCATCGGCGACGTCTTTCTCTTGGGCACAGCCATCGTGTCGTCTCCAGTTCGTTTTGCCCGGTCATCCGGCGCTGCTCGCGCGGGCGGGCTTCAGCCTCATGTCGGTCGCGTCCGCCTTACTCGGCAGCGGCAGCGGTCTCGACCGAAACGTAGATGCGGCCGTTGGCGCGGGCGCGGAACTCGACGCGGCCATCGGTCAGGGCGAACAGGGTGTGATCCTTGCCCATGCCGACGTTCACGCCCGGGTGCCACTTGGTGCCACGCTGGCGGATGATGATGTTGCCGGCGATCACCGACTCACCACCGAACTTCTTGACGCCGAGGCGCCGACCCGCGGTATCGCGACCGTTGCGCGACGAGCCGCCTGCTTTTTTGTGTGCCATGGCTCTTTCTCCTCGTCAGTCGCTTGTCACTTGTCCACGCCGGAGGCCTGCTCGGCCCGGTCGGCCTTGGCGCGCGGCGGCTTGCCGTCCAGCAGCTCCTTGGCCTGCTCGACCCATTCCTCGCGGGTGGCGCGGCCACGCAGAGCGAGCTCTTCGTCGACGCGGGCGATGTCTTCCTCGGTCCAGGCCGCGATCTGCGACCAGCTGGTGATGCCGGCGGCGCGCAGCTTCTTCTCGATGGTCGGGCCAACGCCGGAGATCAGCGACAGGTTGCTGTCGTCGATGGCAGCGGCAGCACCGCCGACGGCGGCAAGGGCGACCGGAGCGGCAGCGGTTGTGGCGGCGGCAGCCGCGGCGACCTCGGCCTTGGCCGGCTTGTCGGCGGCCTTCTTGGCAGCCTTCTTCGGCTTGGCGCCGCCGGTCAGGATCTCGGTGATCCGGACGACGGTCTGCAGCTGGCGATGGCCGTTGCGACGACGCGAATTGTGGCGGCGGCGCTTCTTGAAGACGATGACCGTGCGGTTCTTGGTCTGCTCGACGACTTCGGCGGCGACCGTGGCGCCCTCGACAGTGGGGCTGCCGACCTCGATGCCGGCGTCACCGCCGACCATCAGCACGTTGGCAAATTCGACGGTGTCACCGGCTTCGCCGGCGAGCTTCTCGACGGAGATCACGTCGTCGGCTGCGACGCGATACTGTTTGCCGCCAGTCTTGATGACTGCGAACATTCTCTGGTCCTTCTTTCTCGCGTTCCGCATCCTTCGGCGCCGCGGACAGATTTCCGCGATCTTTGCGTTGCCTCGCTCCACATGGGAACTCGGCGACAGGCCTCGGACAGCGCATTGTGCGCGGTCGCAGAGAGCCACCGCGCAATAGGTTCGGGCGCGCAATATACGGGCGAATTCGGCGAAGTCAACGCGAACCCGCGCCGTCTCTGCGGGAATCAGCGGGTCCGGTCGCTGGCGGCGATGGCGGCAAGGGCGGCAAGGAGGCCGGAGCCGAGGATCAGCAGCAGCGAGACGGCGTTGACGACCGGCGTCGTGCCCTCGCGCATCATGCCGTACATGTGGATGGTCAGCGGGCTTTCCGAGCCGACCAGCATCAGCGTCGTGTTGAAATTCTCGAACGACATCAGGAGCGCGACGATCGCCGCCCCGAGGATCGCCGGCTTGAGGAACGGCAGGGTGACGGTGGCGAGCGCCTCGGCCCTGGTGGCGCCGAGATTGAGGGCCGCCTCCTCCAGCGAGAAATCGAACTTCTTGAGGCGCGACAGGACGATGGTCGTGGTGATCGAGGTGATGAAGGCGAACTGGCCGAGGACGACGAGGGAAATGCCGGGCCGCAGGAAGCCGACCTCGATGCCGTAACGGTCGTCGATGAAATTGGCGAGGTTGCTGGAGAAGAGGAGGATCGAGATGCCGAGGATGACGCCGGGGATGACCAGCGGCCAGAGCATCATGACGTAGAGAACGCCCTTGCCGGGGAAGCGGCCGCGCTCGAGCAGGAAGGCGTTGGCGGTGCCGGCCGAGACCGAGAGGAGGGTCACGAAGAAGGCGACCTTCAGGCTGACGCCGATCGAGCGCAGCAGCGCCGGGTCGTGGAAGAGGCCGAGCCGGCCGGGCTCGTCGCCGACGAACCAGTCGAGGGTGAAGCCCTGCCAGGGCGGCGAGGGGAAGCGCGAGTCGTTGAAGGCAAAGACCGCGACGACGACGAGCGGCGCGAACAGGTAGACGAAGAAGGCCGCGATATAGAGGCCGTAGACGAGGCGGGCGGTGGCGGAGCGACGGATCGAGGGAATCATCGGCCGATCACCGTTCCGAGCGACTGGCGGGAAAGCTTCAGCCCGGCCCAGACGATGCCCGAGGAGGCGACCAGCAGCAGGATGCCGAAGGCCGAACCGAGCTGCCAGTTGAAGCGGGTGATGAACTGATTGTAGATCTGCTCGGTGAACCACAGGGAATTCTTGCCGCCGAGCAGCGTCGGCGTGACGTAGTTGCCGAGCGTCAGCATGAAGACGACGATCGAGCCGGAGAGGATGCCCGGCACGGCGTGCGGGACGACGATCTCGCGCAAGACGTCGAAGCCGTTGCCGCCGAGGTCGTAGCCCGCCTCGATCATCGAATCGTCGAGGGTGTCGAGGCTGGTGACGAGCGGCACCACCATGAACAGGAGCGAGGAATAGACGAGGCCGACGAGGATCGCGGCGTCGTTGTAGAGGAACTCGACGCGGCCGCCGGTGATGCCGAGGTCGAGGAGCAGCGTCGAGACGACGCCGGTCTCGCGCAGCAGGATGATCCAGCCGAGGGTGCGCACCAGCTCGGACACCCAGAACGGCAGGAGGCAGGCGATGAAGGCGAGGGACTTGGCCCGGCCGCGCATCAGCTTGGCGATGTAGTAGGCGGTCGGGAAGGCGACGAGGAAGGTCGCCAGCGTCGCCAGCAGCGAGAACGCCACGGTCCGCCCGAAGGTGTGCCAGTAGAGCGGCTCCTTGAAGAATTCCGCGAAATTGCCGAAGCCGAACTCGTAGACGCGCGGGCGCACGCGCTCGGAGAGCGCCAGGATCACCATGTCGACATGGGGCAGGACGATGAGCAGCGTCAGCCACAGGAGGGCGGGCGAGAGGAGGAGCCAGAGGGCGAGGCGGCCTTCGCTCCTCACGACCGTGCTCCGAAGCACTTGGCCTGGCCCGCGTCCCAGCCGAGACGGACCTGCGTCCCGGCATCGAGGCCGCGGAAACGGCTCGTCTGCGGCAGGAGCACGGTGACCGGCTCGGCCCAGCCGGGATTGGCGACGAGGACGCTCGAATTGGCGCCATCGAAGAGCACGCGCTCGACGCGGCCGGTGAAACGATTGTCGAGGCCGGCGACCTCGTCCTCGTCGAGGGCGAGGTGGATCGCCTCGGGACGCACGAAGACGCGCACGGCGGCGCCGGCGGCGAGCGGTCCCATGGCGGTCGCGGCAAGGCCGAGGCCGGTGTCGGTGACGATGCGGGCGGTGCCGTCGGCGATGGTCTCGACGGTGCCCGACCAGCCGTTGGAATTGCCGACGAAGCCGGCGACGAAGGCGGTCGCGGGCTCGTAGTAGAGTTCGCGCGGCGTGCCGATCTGCTCGAAGCGGCCGGCATTCATCACCGCGACCTTGTCGGACATGACGAGGGCCTCGGACTGGTCGTGGGTGATGTAGACGAAGGTGGTGCCGATCTCGGCCTGCAGTTCCTTCAGCTCGACCTTCATGTGCTCGCGCAGCTTCAGGTCGAGGGCGCCGAGCGGCTCGTCGAGCAGCAGCAGATCGGGCTCGAGCACCAGCGAGCGGGCGATGGCGACGCGCTGCTTCTGGCCGCCGGAAAGCTGGTCGATGCGCTTGTCGGCGGCGCCCGGCAGGCCGACGCGGTCGAGCATCGTGGTGACGCGGGCGGCGATCTCGGCCTTGGCCACGCGACGGCGCTTCAGGCCGTAGGCGATGTTCTCGCCGACCGACATCATCGGAAAGAGCGCCAGGTGCTGGAAGATCATGCTGACCGGGCGATGGTTCGGCGCGAGGCCGGCGATCGAGCGGCCGGCGACGAAGATGTCGCCGCTGTCCTCTCTGAGGAAGCCGGCGATCATGCGCATCAGCGTGGTCTTGCCGCAGCCGGAGGGGCCGAGGATCGAGAAGAACGAGCCGTCGGGGACGGTGAAAGACACGTCGTCGACGGCGACGAAGTCCGCGAACCGCTTGGTGAGGCTGCGGATCTCGAGATCTGAACGGTTGGCGGACGGCATCTGACCGGCGGGTTCGCGAGGGCCGGGAAAGCGGGTGCTTTCCCGTGGAGCGGGCGGGGCGGAGCCGGGGCCCGAGGGCCCGACTCCGCTACGACCTCAGTTTCCGCTCGCCGCCTTGACGCGGTCAAGCACCTTGCCCTCGAGTTCCTCGAGCCCGGCCGGCACCGGCGGATACCACTTGATGTTGTCGACGGCCTCCGGCGGGAAGCTCTCGGCATACTGTTCCTTCAGCTTGCCTTCGATCTTCTGGTCGGCGCCCTTCGAGGCGGTGAAATTGCCGGCCGCCGCCGTGATGCGGGCGGCGATCTCGGGCCGCATGACGTAGTTGATCCACTTGTAGGCGGCATCGTCCGCCTTGCCCTTGGCGGGAATGGCGAAGGTGTCGATCCAGCCGAGGGCGCCCGACTTCGGCGCGACGAAGGTGACGTCCGGCATGTCGTTGTTGAGCTTCCAGCCGCCGGTGTCCCAGGCCATCGCCGCGACGACCTCGCCGGAGCGGACCATGTTCATCAGCGCGTCGGCGCCTTCCCAATAGGCCTTCACGTTGCCCTTGCACGCGACGAGCTTCTTCTCGACCTCGCCGAGCAGCGCCTCGTAGGCGTCGATGTTCTTGTACTTCTCGAAGGGTTGCATGCCCATGGCGAAGGCGAAGGCAATGAGGGTCGGCCGCTTCAGGCGATAGGAGACCTTGCCGGCATAGGCTGGGTCGCAGAGGTCGGTGTAGTCCTTGACGTCGGCCGCGGCGGCGCGGTTGACGACGAGGCCGTCGGTGCCCCAGACGTGCGGCACGCCGTAGACCTCGCCCTCGACGGTGGTGTTGGCCTTGGTCGCCTCGAGCATCGAGGCGATGAACTGGCCGGCGTCGATCTTGGCCAAGTCGAGCGGCTTGTAGATGCCGTATTCGATCTGCGGGCCGAGGATGCGGTCCTGGCTCGGCTGGGCGAGGTCGAAGCCGGCACCGCCGGTGGCGCGCAGCTTGGAGATCATTTCCTCGTTGTTGGACAGGGTCACCTCGACGGTGATGCCGGTCTCCTTGGTGAAGTCGGCGACGACGTCGTCGGGCGCATAGCCGCCCCAGGTGATGAGGCGCAGGGTTTCGGCACTGGCGGCAGTGACGCCGAGCCCGATGGCGACGAGCGCGGCAAGCAGTCCCTTGGAAACGTTAGCGGTCTTCATGACACTCCCCTCGTGTGGCCGGTCCCGTTGTAGCGCCGCCGCCCGCCTCCGGAAAATCGCTTCCGGTTGACGCGCATCCTGTTGCGACCTCGCCCCGCCCGGGGGCGATCACGGTCCAGCTTCGCATGCTGAATACATTCGCCGTTTGACGGTTTTGTCACAACGCTAAAGTGGAGGCAGGCCGCTGCGGCCGGCGCGCCGTGCTGGCGAGGGGTGCGGCCGGGGTCTATGATCGCCGGCAACGCATGAGGAGAGGTGCGATGCAACAGGACCGACGGCGCGTGCTCGAGGTTGCCCCCGGCGGTCTCACCGCCGGGGCGGCGGTCGCGGCGATGATCGTCGCGGCGCTTTTCCTCGTCTTCGGGATCGGCTTCTTCATCGTCGTCTTCGGCGAGACGCCGGCCGGCGAGGATGGCCTCCAGCTGTTGCAGGCCGGCTTCGCGGTGATCTGGGTGGTCGCTTGCCTCGCCATCATCGTCTTCTATGGCCGCGTCCTTGCGACCCGCCCGAAGACCTCGCCGGGTGCGCTTTTCCAGATTTCCGAGACGATCGATCGGAGCACGGACGCATCGCCGGATTTCGACGAGCGGCTGCGCAAACTCGAAGGCCTCCATCGCGATGGCCTTGTCAGCGAGGCGGAATACCGGCGCAAGCGCGACGAGATCCTCGCCGAGAAATGGTAGCCGGTGGCGCGGTGATCAGGCGGCGGCGGCTTGCGGCGGTCGCGTCGCGAGGATGCCCGGCACGAGCGCCTCGGCGGCACGGGCGCCGGAGATGACGACCGCCTCGATACCGGCGCCATGGGTCGCCGAGCCGGCGACGACGAGGCCGGGAACCGGGCTCTTGGCCTCGAAGCCGCCGAGACCGGAAAGGCCGTAGATGGCGCCGGCGCTGGTCAGCTCGTAGCGGGCAAAAGTGATCGGGCTCGCTTCGCTGCGGTGGACGATCGCCTCTTCGAGGCCGGGAAAGACCGCGGCGGCGGTGGCGATCAGCCGGTCGCCCTCTTCCCGCTTGCGGGCGATATAGGCGTTGCTGCGCCGGGTCGTCTCGATGGCGCTGCGATCCTCGCCGGCGAACCAGCCCGAGGCTTCGTCGTTGGAGACGATGCGCAGCAGCTCCATGGTGCCGTAGCCTTCCGGGGCGGCGGACGGATCGACCTTCGAGGTCATGACGGCGCCGCAATGACCGGCGCCGGTCGAGATGTGGACGATCGGCGGGGCGTCCGGCATTTCCTTCAGGCCGAGATGGACGGCGAAGGCCGAGCAGGACGGGCGGAGGGCGTCGATCTCGCGGCCGAAGGCGCCGGGCAGGCGGTCGCGGCCGACGAGGTCGAGGAAGGTCTTCCGGATATCGGCGTTGGAGATCACCGCACCGGCGCGGATCTCGCGGCCATTGGCGAGACGCAGGCCGCGGGCGGCACCATTCTCGACGAGGATGCGCGAGACCGGGGCCTTCAGCAGGACCTCGCCGCCATGGGCGGTCACGGCATCGGCAAGGACATCGGCGAGGCGGCCGGAACCGCCGCGCGGATAGTAGCCGCCGAAGAAGACGTAGCCGAAGAGCGGCGCCATGGCGGCGACGGTCAGCTTCGCGGGATCGTCGGTGATGTAGCCCGAGAGGCCGAAGAGCAGGCGGATGCAATCCTCGTCGGCGATGTGGCTGCGCACCAGCTCGGCGAACGGCCGGGGCATCCAGCGCACGGTCAGCGGATGGGCCTTCGGGAAGGCGAGAAGGGCTTCGACCGTGGTCGGCTGGCCCGGGATGCCGGTGTTTGCCGGTGCCATGGCGTACATGCCGTCGAAGATGGCGCGGATGTCGGCAAAGAGGGCGGCAAGGCCGGCGGCGCTGCCGGGAAACTCGCGCGAGAGCAGGGCGACATAGTCGTCGGCCGAGCGCGGCACGTCGACGATGCGGCCGGCGATATGGAAGCGCTGGTCGAGGCGCAGCCAGTCGAGCGGCTCGGCGCCGACCCGTTCGAGGACGGAGGTCACGGGTCCGCCCTCGCGCACGCCGGAAATGTCGTGCACGCCGGCATCGAAGCGGAAGACGAGCGGGCGGCCCTCGTGGCGCTCCTTGCGCAGCCAGGAATGGCAGAAGCCGCCGGCGACGACGTGCGATTCGGCGACGGCGACGCGGGCGCCGGCCGCGGCGAGGAGCGCGGCGGCGGTGAGGCCGCCGATGCCGGCGCCGACGATGGCGACGTCGACCTCGGCGTCGCGGTCGCCGCCGAGAATGGCCGGCGCGGGCCAGTCGTAGCGCGGCCTGGCGATCATCATCGGGGCAAAGAGCGGCATCAGGAGGCGCGGGCCGAAGATCGAGGCGAGAATGCCGGCGACCATGATGGCGGCGGTGAGGATGCCTGGAAGATGCAGGATCACCGCAGCGGCGAGGTAGATGAAGATGACGCCCCAAAGACCGGAGAGCACGGCGTTGACCCAGAAGAAGACCGGGGTGTCGGCCTCGGCGGCGAAGGCGGCGCGGGAATAGTCGGAGGTCCAGGGCCGGCGGACCAGAACCGAGACGAGGCCGGTGACGCCGAGCGTCGCATAGGTCGCGACGCTCCAGGCGTCGGCGTCGCCGATGCCGGCAAGGCCGCCGGCGAGCGCCAGGGCGAACAGCACGGTGAGCGGCAGCTCCATCAGCTTCAGGTCGCCGGCCTCGAGGCGCCAGGCGAGGGCGCCGAGGGCGAGCACCAGCGCGATGGTGGCGGCAAGCGTGACGCCGAACGGATGGATGAGGACGAGAAACAGGATGAAGGGCAGAAAGCCGAGCTTCACTCCGAGGAAGGTGCGCATCGCGTTTCTCCACGATCGAGCCAAACCGGTACCCGCTGGTACCAAACTTTATGTAGCATGCCTCGGTACCGATTGGTACCCTCATCGGACGTTTTTTCGTTTGGGCAGATTCGATGGCCGACAGCCGTACCACCGAGGCGCGACGACAGGCGCTCATCGACGCCGCGGGACAGGTGTTCCTGAAGCGCGGTTTCGAGGCGGCGACGACGCTGGAGATCGCGCGCGAGGCCAAGACCTCGAAGCGGGCGATCTACGAGGTATTCGGCTCGAAGGAGGAATTGCTGGCGGCGGTCGTCGCCGACACCAGCGGGCGCATGGTCGGCCCGGCCGACCTGCCGGTGCCGCGCGACTGGCCGAGCTTTGCAGCGGCGCTGACGGCATTCGGGGAAGCGTTCCTCACCCAGCTTTTCGAGGAGCACCGCATTGCCTTCTATCGCCTTGCCGTCGCCGACGCGCAGCGCGGCGGCACGCTGGCGCGCAGCATCGAGGAGAAGGGGCGGGCGCCGGTCGCCGAGGCACTGATGCAGCTCATCACGGCGGCGGTCATGAACGGGGTGGTGCGCATCGCCGACGCCGAACTGGTCTCGATCGTGTTCATCTCGATGCTGTTCGGCGAAACCCATGTGCGCCTGCTGATCGGCGCCTTGCCGGCGCCGGGCCAAGAGGAAATCGTCGAGCGTGTCGGCCTCGCCGTCGAGGCGGTGCGCCGCGTCGCCGGGCACTAGCCGGCCGCCGTTCACGGGATTTTCAACCCTCGACGGCTGGTGTCCGGCGGCCTTCGCCTCTAGGGTTTCCGCTAGGGAATGCCGGGAGCGGACGGCAATGATCGGGCATCTGTCACGAAGGAGCGGCCGCAAGGGATGGGCGCCGCGCGGCGCGGCCGTCGGCCTTGCCCTCGCCACCCTCGGATTCGCGGGCGGCAGCGTCGCTGCCGGCGAGGTGCGGGCGGTGACGGAAACGCGCGACTACCGGGTCTACGGGACGAGCGCGCGGGGCGTCGTCTCCTACATGCGCCAGCGCCCGTTTGCCGGCGACAACGGTCCGGGCTTCGCCAATATCCGGCCGCGATACGGCCTGAAGCTCGAGACCCGGAAGGCCGGGGAGCGCTGCCGGGTGGCGAGCCTCGACCTCGATATCCGCTTCGTGCTGACGCTGCCGCGGGCGATGGACGAGGCGCGCATGGACGGGCGCACGCGGGCCGGCTGGCAGAGCTTTCGCCACTTCGCCGAGCGCCACGAGGAGGCGCACCGGCGCTTCTACCTGACCTGCGCCCGGCGCTTCGTCGCCAGGGCGCGGCACATGGAGGATGCGTCCTGTTTCGCCCTGCGGCGCGAGGTGCGACGGGCGCTCGATAAGGCCGACCGCGACTGCGACCGGCAGCACGATGCGTTCGATGCGCGCGAAATCCCGAAGCTGCCGCGCCTGGCGCTGTTCCGCGCGGCGCGGGTGCGGCCGGCGGAAAAGGCGGTGGCGCGGCGGCCGGGCGCGGTCGTCCATGCCGCCTATCGCCTCGCGGGCGACGAGGCCCGCGCCGGCAGGACCCTCGGCGCGCGATCGGCGGGCCCGGCGCGATGGTCGTTCAGGCAAGACCCCCGGCTGCTTCGATGAACTTCACCACCTCGGCGACGCCGATGCCGTTGCGGATGCTGGCAAAGACATAGGGCCGGTCGCCGCGCATGCGTTTCGTGTCGGCCTCCATCACCTCGAGCGAGGCACCGACCATCGGGGCGAGATCGGTCTTGTTGACGACGAGGAAGTCGGAGCGGGTGATGCCCGGGCCGCCCTTTCTCGGGATCTTTTCGCCGCCGGCGACGTCGATGACGTAGATGGTGATGTCGACGAGTTCGGGCGAGAAGGTGGCGGCCAGGTTGTCGCCACCGGATTCGACGAGGACGATGTCGAGATCGGGAAACCGGGCGCGCATGTCGGCGATGGCGGCAAGGTTGATCGAGGCGTCCTCGCGGATGGCGGTGTGCGGGCAGCCGCCGGTCTCGACGCCCATGATGCGCTCCTCGGGCAGGGCGCCGGCGCGGTTGAGGATCAGCGCGTCTTCCTTGGTGTAGATGTCGTTGGTGATCGCGCAGATGTCGTAGCGGTCGCGGAAGTCCTTGCAGAGGGCCTCCATCAGGGCGGTCTTGCCGGAGCCGACCGGGCCGCCGATACCGACCTTCAGGGGACCGTTTGCCGATTTCGTCATGAGCGGAAAAGCCTCGTGTACTGGGTTTCGTGACGCATCGAGGAGATGTCGGAGAGGATCGTCGCGCCGCCGAGGTCGTCGAGGCCGAGGGCGCGGGAGGTCTCGACCATCGCGGCGATCACCGGTTCGAGGGCGGCGAGCGTGGCGATGCCGGCGCTCTGGCCCAAGGGAACGAGACGCACGCCGGCCGAGACGAGGTTGGCGGCAAAGCCGTGCAGATAGGCGGCGAGCGCCGCGTCGACGTCGATCCCGGCCTCGGCCGCGGCAATTGCGACGGCAACCGGATAGGCGATGGCGTCCGCCTGGCGCGCGGCAAGCGCGGCAAGGCGCGGCGCGGCGAAGGCCCCGGCGGTCGCGGCAACGAAGGCGCGGCCCTGGCCGAGGCTTTCGAGGCGCCGCTCGGCGGTCGGCTGGAAGGCGGCGGCGAGCTCGGCGATCGCGTCCAGCCGCGCCTCGTCGGTGCCGCGCGTCGCGGCATGGGCGGCGCGAAAGAGGATGGC
This sequence comes from Pseudomonadota bacterium, assembly GCA_029572955.1. Classification (GTDB taxonomy): domain Bacteria; phylum Pseudomonadota; class Alphaproteobacteria; order Rhizobiales; family JAKPQE01; genus JAKPQE01. The sequence continues at coordinate 97,409 of JAKPQE010000034.1, read as the reverse complement.
ATCGGTGCGGCCGGCGCCATGGACGAGGAGGCCGTCGAGCCAGACGCGCAGGGTTTCGCCATCGCGGATCGCGCCTTCCTCCACCGCCCATTCGAGGCCGTGGCTGTAGGTGTAGGCGCCGACCGGATAGGACGGCGACAGCCAGGTCATCAGGCGGAAGAGGGCCGCCGCGTCGATCATCCCGCGCCCCGGACCTCAGTCGTGGTGGTGATGGTGGTGATGGCCGTGGCCGTGCTCGTGGCCATGGCCCTGACGGTGATGGCCGTTGCCATGATCGTCGGAATGGTCGTGGGCATGACCGTGGCCGTGATTGCCGGCATAGGCACCGCCTTCCGGGTCGAAGGGCGCGTCGATCGCGGCGACCCGGCCGCCGAGGCCGACGATCATGTCGGCAAGGACGTGGTCATAGGCGATCAGCAGGCGCTCGGCGCCGATGGCGGTCGGCACATGGCGGTTGCCGAGGTGCCAGGCGAGGCGCAAGAGGTGATGGGGATCGCGGCCGCGCACCTCGAGGAGGTGTTCGGCGGCGGCCTTCACCCGGACGGCGCGGCCGTCGTCGAGAAGCAGGAGGTCGCCATCGTGGAGGACGGTCGCCTCGGCGAGGTCGAGCACGAAGTCGGTGCCCTTCTCGCCCAGCATCCGCAGGCGCCGCCGGTGGCGGTCGTCGCGGCAAAGAACGACCGTATCGGCCACCGTTGTGCCGGCACCCGCCGGAACGACTTCTGTCGCACGCAAAACCATTTTCGTCCTCAGAACAGGAAGTAGCGCTGGGCCATCGGCAGGATTTTGGCCGGCTCGCAGGTGAGCAGCGTGCCGTCGGCGCGCACCTCGTAGGTTTCCGGGTCGACGTCGATCGTCGGCGTCGCGTCGTTGAGGAGCATCGAGGCCTTGCCGATGTCGCGGGTGTTGCGCACGGCGACGAGCTGCTTGGCGACCCCGAGGCGCTGCCGCAAGCCGGCATCGAGGGCGGCCTGGGCGACGAAGGTGACGGTCGAGGACGACACGGCGCGGCCGAGGGCGGCGAACATCGGCCGGTAGTGCACCGGCTGCGGCGTCGGGATCGAGGCGTTGGGATCGCCCATCGGGGCGGCCGCTATCGAGCCGCCGGTCAGGACGAGGTCGGGCTTGACGCCGAAGAAGGCCGGCGTCCAGACGACGAGATCGGCGCGCTTGCCGACCTCGATCGAGCCGATCTCGTGGCCGATGCCGTGGGCGATCGCCGGGTTGATGGTGTATTTGGCGACGTAGCGGCGGACGCGGAAATTGTCGTTGTCGCCGCTCTCCTCGGCGAGCCGGCCGCGCTGGCGCTTCATCTTGTCGGCGGTCTGCCAGGTGCGGATCACGACTTCGCCGACCCGGCCCATGGCCTGGCTGTCCGAGGAGATGATCGAGAAGGCGCCCATGTCGTGCAGGATGTCCTCGGCGGCAATGGTCTCGCGGCGGATGCGACTCTCGGCGAAGGCGACGTCCTCGGGGATGCCGGCGTCGAGATGGTGACAGACCATCAGCATGTCGAGATGTTCCTCGATCGTGTTGACGGTGTAGGGCCGCGTCGGATTGGTCGAGGACGGAATGACGTTGGGCAGGCCGCAGACGCGGATGATGTCCGGGGCGTGGCCGCCGCCGGCGCCCTCGGTGTGGAAGGCGTGGATGGTGCGGCCCTTGAAGGCGGCGATGGTGTCCTCGACGAAGCCGGATTCGTTGAGCGTGTCGGTGTGGATCATCACCTGCACGTCGAGATCGTCGGCGACGGAGAGGCAGCAGTCGATCGCCGCCGGCGTCGTGCCCCAGTCCTCGTGCAGCTTCAGCGCCGCGGCGCCGGCCATCACCTGCTCGATCAGCGCCTGCGGCCGCGAGGCGTTGCCCTTGCCGGCGAAGGCGAGGTTCATCGGCAGGCCGTCGGCGGCCTCGATCATGCGGGCCATGTGCCAGGGGCCGGGGGTGCAGGTGGTGGCGTTGGTGCCGGTCGCCGGGCCGGTGCCGCCGCCGAGCATGGTGGTGACGCCGGAATAGAGCGCCTCGTCGACCTGCTGCGGGCAGATGAAATGGATATGGGCGTCGAAGCCGCCGGCGGTGACGATCTTGCCCTCGCCGGCGATCGCCTCGGTGCCGGGACCGACGACGATGGTGACGCCGGGCTGGACGTCCGGATTGCCGGCCTTGCCGATGCCGGCGATGCGCCCGTCGCGGATGCCGATGTCGGCCTTGTAGATGCCGCTATGGTCGATGACGAGGGCGTTGGTGACGACGGTGTCGACGGCGCCCTCGGCGCGTGTCGCCTGCGACTGGCCCATGCCGTCGCGGATCACCTTGCCGCCGCCGAACTTCACCTCCTCGCCATAGATGGTGAAGTCCTTCTCGACCTCGACGAAGAGGTCGGTGTCGGCGAGGCGCACCTTGTCGCCGACGGTCGGGCCGAACATGTCCGCATAGGCGGCGCGGGAGATCTTCATCGGCATCAGTCGAGTCCCCCCATGACCTTCTGATTGAAGCCGAAGACGGCGCGGTTGCCGGTATAGGGCACCAGCGTCACCTCGCGGCTCTGGCCCGGCTCGAAGCGCACGGCGGTGCCGGCGGCGATGTCGAGCCGCATGCCGCGCGCCTTCTCCCGGTCGAAGGAGAGCGCGCCGTTGGTCTCGTAGAAATGATAGTGGCTGCCGACCTGGATCGGCCGGTCGCCGGTATTGGCGACCTTCAGCGTCACCGTCGGCTGGCCGGCGTTGAGTTCGATTTCGCCGGCGGCGGGAATGACCTCACCGGGGATCATCGTCGTGCCCCTTCACCCGCCGGGCGTCGCGGCGCAGCCCGATGAAAAGGGCGGCGGCCATGCCGACGATCACGAGGACGATCGCGGCGAGCGTCGAATCGGGGTGCGGATGCACATGCTCGACGAAGCCCTCGTGCGCGGCGGCCGGCGCGGCGGTTAGGGCAAGGATGGCAAGGCTTCTCAGGATCATCTCGTATCCTCCCGGTTCAGCGGATCGGTTGATGGACGGTGACGAGCTTGGTGCCGTCGGGAAAGGTCGCCTCGACCTGGACGTCGTGGATCATCTCGGCGATGCCCTCCATCACCTCATCGCGGGTGACGACATGGGCGCCGGCCTCCATCAGATCGGCGACGGAGCGCCCGTCGCGGGCGCCCTCCATGACGAAATCGGTGATCAGCGCGATCGCCTCGGGGTGGTTGAGCTTGACGCCGCGCTCGAGGCGCCGGCGCGCGACGATCGCGGCCATGGCGATCAAGAGCTTGTCCTTTTCGCGCGGTGTGAGGTTCATGTCCTTCTCCCGATCAGCAGAACCAGACGCGCGGCAGCGGCCGGCCGCGCAGAAACGTGAGCAGCCGCTGAAGATCGCGGCCGAGCGCCTCGCCGTCCGGGGCGGCGAGGCGGATGACGAGGATGCCGGCAACGAGGCTCGCCCCGGCCGGGCCGCTCGCTTCGCCGAGCAGCTCGCGCACCGGCGCGAGAAAGCCTTCGGCGTCGGGGGCGGCGAGGACGACCGTCGCGGTCGCCCGGTTGGCGCCGAGAAGGGCCGGGCCGGCGAGGCGGTCGGCGACCGGGCCGTCGATCGCGAAGGCGTCGGCAAGGACGAGGCGGCCGTCGCGATGGACGCGCCAGGCGTCGTGGATGGCGGCCGTCCCGAGCCGCTCGCCCATCGCCTCGCGGCCGAAGACGAGGCTTTCGACGGCAAGGAGGCGGGCCGGGCCGGCGAGCCGGATGTCGGTCGTGCGGCGCAGGGCGCAGCGATCGAAGAGGATGGTCGGCTGCGGCAGCCAGTCGAGGCGGGCGCCGTCCTCGAGGACGAGTCCGGTCATGACCTCGGCGGTGCCGGCGGAGGCCTTGTAGATCTTTTCGCAGGCCTGCCCGGAAACGCTCGCCGCCGCGCCGGCGCCGACCGTCACGGCGACCTCGAAGCGGTCGCCGCCGGTCAGCCCGCCGGCGGTGTTGATGACGACGGCCTCGAAGGCGCCGCCGTCCTCGCGCGGCAGGCGCAGCTTGGCGCAGCCTTCCTGGAAGAACTCGTCGAGCCGGCCGCCGCCCTTGCCGCCGGCCTCGACGCCGAGGCGGGCGCGGCCGCGGCTGCGCTGGCGCGCAACGCCGCCGGCGGCTTCAGACCGTGAGGTGGGATCGAACATCGGCTTCCACCATTCCCGCCTTGTCGCCGGCGAGAACCACTTCGCCACGATCCATCACCGCGAAGGTGTCGGCAAGATCGCGGGCGAACTCGAAATACTGCTCGACGAGCAGGATGGCCATGTCGCCCTGATCGCGCAACCACGAGATGGCGCGGCCGATGTCCTTGATGATCGAGGGCTGGATGCCCTCGGTCGGCTCGTCGAGGACGAGCAGGCGCGGACGGGTGACGAGGGCGCGGCCGATGGCGAGCTGCTGCTGCTGGCCGCCGGAGAGGTCGCCACCGCGCCGGCCGAGCATGTCGGCGAGCACCGGAAAGAGCTCGAAGACACTTGCCGGGATGGTGCGCTGGCTCCGGCCGACCGGCGCAAAGCCGGTCTCGAGGTTTTCCTTGACCGTGAGCAGCGGGAAGATCTCGCGGCCCTGCGGCACGTAGGCGATGCCGCGGCGGGCCCGGTCATAGGGCCGCGTCTTCTCGATCCTGTCGCCTTCCCAGACGATATGGCCGGCCGAGACGCCGTGCTGGCCGACGATCGCCTTCATCAGCGAGGTCTTGCCGACGCCGTTGCGACCGAGGACGCAGGTGACCTTGCCGGGCCGGGCGACGAGCGAGACGCCCTTCAGGGCCTGAGAGGCGCCGTAGTGGAGGTCGATGTTTTCGACGGAAAGCATTGCTCAGCGCCCCAGATAGACTTCGATCACGCGATGGTCGGCGCTGACGACGTCGAGCGGCCCTTCGGCCAGCACCGAACCCTCGTGCAGCACGGTGACCTTGACGCCGAGGTCGCGCACGAAGGTCATGTCGTGCTCGACGACGACGACCGACTTCTCCCTGGCAATGTCGCGCAGGAGTTCGGCGGTCGCGGCGGTCTCGGCGTCGGTCATGCCGGCGGCCGGCTCGTCGACGAGCAGGAGCTTCGGCTCCTGGGCGAGCAGCATGCCGATCTCCAGCCACTGCTTCTGGCCGTGCGAGAGGTCGGCGGCCATCATGTCGCGTTTCCCGGCGAGCCGGATGGTCGTCAGGATTTCCTCGATGCGATCCTTCTCGGCGCCCGACAGCAGGTGGAAGAGGGCGCGGAAGGCGCTGCGCGGCGCCTTGAGGGCGAGCGCGATGTTGTCGGCGACCGTGTGGCTCTCGAACACCGTCGGCTTCTGGAACTTGCGGCCGATGCCGAGTTCGGCGATCGCCGCCTCGTCGAGCTGGGTGAGGTCGGTCTCGGCGTTGAAGACGACGACGCCGTCGTCGGGCCGGGTCTTGCCGGTGATGACGTCCATCATCGTCGTCTTGCCGGCGCCGTTCGGGCCGATGATGGCCCGCATCTCGCCGGGCTCGATGACGAGCGAGAGGGAGTTGAGCGCCTTGAAGCCGTCGAAGGAGACGGAGACGCCGTCGAGATAGAGAAGCGATCCGAGCGCGCGGCCGTCCATCGTGTCACTCCGCCGGTTGGGGCTCGAGGGCGTCGTCGACCGGCCGCTTGCGGCGCCGGAAGAGGTCGCCGAGGGTGCCGACGATGCCCTTGGGCAGGAACAGGGTGACGACCACGAAGAGGCCGCCGAGGGCGAAGAGCCAGAACTCCGGCAGGGCACCGGTGAACCAAGTCTTGCCGAAGTTGACGGCGATCGCGCCGATGAGCGCGCCGACGAGGGTGCCACGGCCGCCGACGGCGACCCAGATCACCGTTTCGATCGAGTTGGCCGGGGCGAATTCGCCGGGATTGATGATGCCGACCTGCGGCACGTAGAGGGCGCCGGCGACGCCGGCCATCATCGCCGACAGGGTCCACACGAAGAGCTTGTAGTTCTCGACGCGGTAGCCGAGGAAGCGGGTGCGGCTTTCGGCATCGCGCACGCCGACGAGCACCTTGCCGAACTTGGAATTGACGAGGAAGGTCGCGACGAGGAACCAGAAGGCGAGCATCGCGGCAGTGGCGGCAAAGAGCGCGGCGCGGGTGGTGTCGACCTGGATGTCGAAGCCGAGGATGTCCTTGAAGTCGGTGAGGCCGTTGTTGCCGCCGAAGCCCATGTCGTTGCGGAAGAAGGCGAGCATCAGCGCGAAGGTCATCGCCTGGGTGATGATCGAGAGATAGACGCCGGTGACGCGGCTGCGGAAGGCGAACCAGCCGAAGGCGAGGGCGAGCAGGCCCGGCACGAGGAGGATCATCGGCGCGGCGAAGGCGAAGCTGTCGAAGCCGTACCAGTACCAGGGCAGCTCCTTCCAGTTCAGGAACACCATGAAGTCCGGCAGGGTCGGGTTGGCATAGACGCCGCGCGCGCCGATCTGGCGCATCAGGTACATGCCCATGACGTAGCCGCCGAGGGCGAAGAAGGCGCCATGGCCGAGGGTGAGGATGCCGGCGAAGCCCCAGACGAGATCGACCGACAGGGCGAGCAGGGCGAAGGACAGGTACTTGCCGAACAGCGCCACCATGTAGGTCGGCACGTGCAGCGGATGATCCGCCGGCAGCATCAGGTTGAGCGCCGGGACGGCGGCCGCGACGATGAGGAGGACGGCGACGACGATGATGGCGCGCGCGTCGAGACGCTCGATGAGAAGGCGCGTGATCATGCTTCCACCGCCCGGCCCTTGAGGGCGAAGAGGCCCCGCGGACGCTTCTGGATGAACAGGATGATGAGGACGAGCACGAGGATCTTGCCGAGCACGGCGCCGGCATAGGGCTCGACGAACTTGTTGAGAACGCCGAGGGTCATGGCGCCGACGAGGGTGCCCCAGAGGTTGCCGACGCCGCCGAAGACGACGACCATGAAGCTGTCGATGATGTAGCCCTGGCCGAGGTTGGGGCTGACATTGTCGATCTGGGAGAGGGCGACGCCGGCGATGCCGGCAATGCCCGAGCCAAGGGCGAAGGTGAAGGCGTCGACCCAGGGCGTGCGGATGCCCATCGAGCCGGCCATGCGGCGGTTCTGCGTCACGGCGCGCATCTGCAGGCCGAAGGCGGTGCGGCGCATGACGGCGAGGAGGCCGGCGAAGACCGCGAGGGCGAAGATGATGATCCAGAGCCGGTTCCAGGTGATGGCGAGGTGGCCGAGATCGAAGGCGCCCGACATCCAGGACGGATTGCCGACCTCGCGGTTGGTCGGGCCGAACACGGTGCGCACGGCCTGCTGGATGATCAGCGACAGGCCCCAGGTGGCGAGCAGCGTTTCCAGCGGCCGGCCGTAGAGGAAGCGCAGCACGCCGCGCTCGATCGCCATGCCGACGATGCCGGAAACGAGGAAGGCGAGCGGCAGGGCGATGAACAGCGAATAGTCGAAGAGCCAGGGCGCGCTGGTGCGGATCGCCTCCTGGACGACGAAGGTGGTGTAGGCGCCGAGCATCACCATCTCGCCATGGGCCATGTTGATGACGCCCATCACGCCGAAGGTGATGGCAAGGCCGATGGCGGCGAGCAGCAGCACCGAGCCGAGCGAGAGGCCGTACCAGACGTTCTGGCCGGCCTCCCAGAAGGAGAGGACCTGGGCGACATGGGCGGCCGCGGTGGCGGCGGCCTCGGCGACGGCGCCCTCGCCGGCGGCGGCGGCGCGCAGGAGGGCGAGGGCGTCGCGGTCGCCGCGCTCCTTGAGGATGGCGATTGCGGCGAGCTTGTCGGCCTCGCCGGCATCTGAGGCAAGCACCGCGGCGGCGCGCGCCTCGGCGAACTTCTCGGTGACGGCCGGATCCTTCTCGCCGGCGATCGCCGCGTCGAGGGTGGCGATGCTTTCCGGGTCGGCGGCCTTGAACATCGTCTCGGCGGCGGTCATGCGCGCGGCCGGATCGGTCGAGGCGAGGGTGAGGCTGCCGAGGGCGGACTTGATCTCGCCGCGCAGCTTGTTGTTGATCTTGATCTTGGTGACCGCGCTGCGATCGACGGTGCCGAGATCGGCGCCCGAGAGCGGGTCGGTGATGCGGTAGCCCTTGCCGTCCCTGGTCGCGGCGACGACGGCGCCGCCGTCCTTCTTCACATAGAGGTCGCCGCCCGCGAGCAGCTCGAGGACGGCCGCGACGCGAGGCTCGCCGGTGGCGGCGAGGGCCGCGATCTGGGCGCTCGTGTCGTCGAAGCCGCCGGCGCCGAGCGCATCGACGAGGCGCGTCAGTTCGGCATCGTCCGCCGCCCGCGCCGGCAGGGCGGCCGCGATCGCGACGAGCAGCGACAGAAGCAGTGATCTGAGGATGTGCATGGGAAACCGCTGGGTTCGCGGGGAGGGGTCCGGGAGGAGGACGAGCCCCCTCCCGGCCGAAGGTTGCGCGGGCGGGCTTACTTCGCGGCGCCGCCGCACTTGCCGGTGGCGACGTTGAAGTTGCCGCAGGAAAGCGGGGCGCGCCAATCGGAGATCAGGTCCTTGGAGCCCTCGAGATAGTCGGACCACTCGTCGCCGACGACGAGGCCCGGGGTCTCCCAAACGGTCTCGAACTGACCGTCGGCCTGCACTTCGCCGATCAGCACCGGCTTGGTGATGTGATGGTTCGGCATCATCGCCGAGTAGCCGCCGGAAAGGTTCGGCACGGAGACGCCGACGAGCGCGTCGATGACCGCGTCGGCATCGGTGGTGCCGGCCTTCTCGACCGCCTTCACCCACATGTTGAAGCCGATGTAATGGGCTTCCATCGGGTCGTTGGTGACGCGCTTGTCGTCCTTGATGAAGGCGTGCCACTGGTCGATGAAGGTGGCGTTGGCCTCGGAGTCGCCGGACATGAAGTAGTTCCAGGCGGCGAGATGGCCGACGAGCGGCGCGGTGTCGATGCCGGCGAGCTCTTCCTCACCGACCGAGAAGGCGACGACCGGGATGTCCTCGGCCTTGATGCCCTGGTTGGCGAGTTCCTTGTAGAAGGGAACGTTGGCGTCGCCGTTGATGGTCGAGACCACCGCGGTCTTCTTGCCGGCCGAGCCGAACTTCTTGATGTCGGCGACGATCGACTGCCAGTCGGAGTGACCGAACGGCGTGTAGTTGATCATGATGTCGGCCTCGGCGACGCCCTTCTGCTTCAGGTAGGTCTCGAGGATCTTGTTGGTGGTGCGCGGGTAGACGTAGTCGGTGCCGGCGAGCACCCAGCGCTCCACGCCTTCCGCCATCAGGTAGTCGACCGCCGGGACGGCCTGCTGGTTCGGCGCGGCGCCGGTGTAGAAGACGTTGCGCGAGCTTTCCTCGCCTTCGTACTGCACCGGATAGAAGAGGATCGAATTCAGCTCCTCGAAGACCGGCAGGACGGACTTGCGCGACACGCTGGTCCAGCAGCCGAAGACGGCCGAGACCTTGTCCTTGGAAATGAGCTCGCGGGCCTTTTCGGCGAACAGCGGCCAGTCGGAAGCCGGGTCGACGACGACCGCCTCGAGCTGCTTGCCGAGAACGCCGCCCTTCTTGTTCTGCTCCTCGATGAGCATCAGCATGGCGTCTTTCAGGGTCGTCTCGGAGATCGCCATCGTGCCGGACAGCGAATGCAGGATGCCGACCTTGATGGTGTCTTCGGCAAGCGCGCTGGCGGCGAAGGCGCCGGAAAATACCGAGCCGGCGAGCAGCGCCGCAGCCAGGCGGGAGGAAATCGTCTTGGCGGTCATTTCGGTCACTCCTTGTTGAGCCCCTGTACGGGAGGACAGGCGTTAACGGTTTGGCAAGGAGCGTGCCAAGCAAGGCAGGCGCGAAATACATAGGATTCAAGGGGAATTGGGAAAGCCGCAAATGAAATAGGCAGCCGACGATGCTGCATATTTCGTCATCGGGGCCGAATCTTGAGCCTGCATATTAGGCACATTTGTTGAACGACTATGATTTGTGCAGGTGGCGAAGGGGCGGCGACCGATCGCTGGGCGGGGCGCTTGCGGCAAAGGCGGGAGCGGTCGCGGAAGGGCGTCCTGGCACCAGGACGATGCCGTGCGCGAAGGCGCCGGCGCACATGCCGGGCCAGGCGACGCTACGGTGCGTTCGGATAGCGGTGAGATGCGGATGAGGGAGTTATGGTGCCGCTTGCAGGACTCGAACCTGCGACCCCATCATTACGAATGATGTGCTCTACCAGCTGAGCTAAAGCGGCTTACCGGTACGGGGTTCCCCCGCACGTTCTCGTGCGTGCGCCATGTCATGGCGGCGACGATGGCGCTTGATAGCCGCGTTGCCCGAGAAATTCAAGCGTCGCGTTTCCGCCGCCTCGAGCCGTGCCGCCGGCGTCGGCCGGTGCGTGCGGCAGGCGTCGCGGCCGGCAGGGCGGGCGTGCGGCGCGGCAACCCTCGCCACTGCAAAAGAGGCGCGCCCGGCGCCGAGACGCGCTACAAGTGGGGCGTTCCATTGCGAATCGTTCCGGAGACGCCCTGCCGATGCTGCTCGCCGTGCCGCTGCTGATCCTGCCGCTCATCGCCTACAATCTCGTCGTCAACGGCGCCGTCGCCGGCGGCGGGGTCGATGCGCTCGGCGCTGCCTTCCTCGGTCTCGACATGATGTCGGGGGCGCGGTTCACCCTCGATCTCGGCGATGCCCTCGTCCTCTTCGGCATTGCCCTGCTCTTCGTCGAAATCCTGAAGGCGACGCGCACCGGCGCCGGCTCGATCGCCGACCATCTGCTCTCGACGGCGCTGTTCATCGCCTATCTCGTCGAGTTCCTGATGATCGAGGCGGCGGCGACCTCGACCTTCTTCATCCTGATGGTGCTCTCGCTCGTCGATGTCGCGGCCGGCTATTCGGTGACCATCCGCTCGGCGCGGCGCGACTTCGCGGTCGGCCCGGGAGGCGCGTTGTGAGCGGGGCGCATCACATGGGCGAAGCGCCGGCACGCGACTTCCAGCTGCCGGGCCGCTCGGCCGTCTATGCCCTGAACGGCATGGCGGCGACGTCGCATCCGCTGGCGACCGAAGCGGCGGTAACGATGCTGCGTTCCGGCGGCAACGCCGTCGATGCGGCGGTGACCGCGGCGGCGGTGCTCGCCGTCGTCGAGCCGCAGATGACCGGCGTCGGCGGCGACTGCTTCGCCATCATTGCCGATCCGGACGGCACGGTGCACGGGATCAACGGTTCCGGCCGGGCCGCGGGGGCCGCGAGCCTCGACTGGTACCTGGAGCGCGGCTTTGCCGAGATCGGCCCCGACGACATCCATGCCGTCACGGTGCCGGGCGCGGTCGCGACCTGGGCCCATCTTCTCGAGCGCCACGGCACGCGGTCGCTCGCGGACGTGCTCGGCCCGGCGATCGCCCATGCCGAGGCCGGCTTTGCCGTCGCGCCGCGCGTTGCCGCCGACTGGGCGCGGCTCGAGAACCGGCTGATGAAGGACGAGGGCGCGCGCACCCATTATCTCGTCGACGGCAAGCGCGCGCCGCAGGCCGGCGACGTCGTGCGCTCGCCGGCGCTCAGCCGGACGCTCAGGACGATCGCGCGCGGCGGGCCGAAGGCCTTCTACGAGGGCGAGATCGCCGAGGAAATCGCCGCCACCGTGCAGGCGCGCGGCGGGCTTCTCGCGGTCGAGGATCTCGCCGCGATGGAGGTGACGCCGGTCGATCCGGTGGTGCGGCGCTATCGCGGCCTCGACATCGCCGAGCTGCCGCCGAACGGGCAGGGCATCACCGCGCTCATCATGCTCGGCATTCTCGAGCATTTCGACATGGCGGCGCTCGACCCCACGGGTGCGGAGCGGCTGCACATCGAGATCGAGGCGGCGCGGCTCGCCTATGCCTGCCGCGATGCCCACATCGCCGATCCGGCGACGATGCAGCGTTCGGTCGCCGAGCTCATCGATCCGGCCTTCACCGCCCGGCTCGCGGCGCGGATCGACCGCAACCGGCGCATGGCGGAGCCCGGCGTGCCCGACCCGCGCGGCTCGGACACGATCTACCTCACGGTCGTCGATCGCGACCGTCGGGTGGTCTCGCTCATCAACTCGATCTTCCACGGCTTCGGCGCCGCGGTGGTCACGCCGAAGTCGGGCATCACGCTGCAGAACCGCGGTGCCTCGTTCCGCCTCGTTGCGGGACATCCGAATGCCATCGGCCCGGGCAAGCGGCCGATGCACACGATCATTCCGGCAATGGCGTTCCGCGACGGCCGGCCGGCGATCGGCTTCGGCGTCATGGGCGGGGCCTATCAGGCCTGCGGGCATGCCCACTTCGTCACCAATGTCGTCGATCATGCGATGGACGTGCAGCTCGCCATCGATGCGCCGCGGGTCTTCTGGAACGACCAGGGCCGCCTCGGGGTCGAGCGCGGGCTTTCCGACACGACCTTCGCCGGGCTCGCGGCGCGCGGCCACCTCGTCTATCGCGCCGAGGAGGCGATCGGCGGGGCCCAGGCGATCGAGATCGACTGGCAGCGCGGCGTGCTCATTGCCGGGTCGGACCCGCGCAAGGACGGCATGGCGATGGGGTTCTGAGGTCGGTCGACAGCGGCCGCGTCAGGCGCTCTGGCGCAGCTTGCGGCCGAGGGTGCGGTGGGTGCCGGCATAGACGGCGGCCCGCGTCGCGCGATAGGCGGCCTGGCTGTCGGCCGGCGTGGCACGGCGACGCACGCGGGTCTGCTCGACGCCGATCGAGGTCGCGATCAACTGGGCGATGAAGCCGGCGGCATTGGCCGGGCGAGCCATGCGGGCGGGGGCATCCCCGGCGCCCTTCGGCGCCACCGGCACGAGGGCGCGGGCTTCCGGCGAACGGCCGGCATCGCGGTTCGGGCGGGCGTCGTTGCCGGCGGATCTGGCCGCGGAGGTCGGCTCGACGCGACCGGCCGGCCGCGGAGCTGTGCCATACGGGCGATTGTTTCCCGAAATGTCGCCGATAGTCATGGTTCCTGCTCGTGTCCGACGCTTCTTGTCCGATTTCGGGACGGTTTTCCGTCTCCGCTCGGGCTCCCGACACGAGTTCAGCAAGAAGCGGGCCGCCATGGCAAGCTTTCGTTAACCATTGGCGCCGACAGGCAGGGAGGCCTTTCGCCTTATTTTAAACTTTCCCAGCTAAATCTCCTCGCTGTCATGGGGAACTTCGAAAGCGCGACCCCTTCGCGGTCGCAGACACGAAATGAGGCGGGGCGTGAAACCTGACGATATTGACGACGAGGCGAGCGGCTTTGCCGCCTCTTCGATCGAGACCCGCGGGACGGGCGGCCAGGACCAGTATCGCGGCGGGCGGGCATCGCGCGCGCCGGCGCTCAGCGAACGCGACGTGCTGACCTCGCTCGGCGAGGTGGTCTACGAATGGTCGATCCGCGACGACGAGCTGCGCTGGGGACCCAATGTCCTCGACGTGCTCGGTGTCGGCTCGCTCGCGGCCCTCGATACCGGCCGCCGGTTCGCCGCCCTACTCGACCCCGGCAACGACCAGAACCGATTCGACGTGGTGGTGACCTCGGCCGAGCAGGACCGCGGCAGCGGCGTCGCCTACGCGCTCGAATACAGGATCCTGCCGGCGGGTGCCGGCAAACCGGGTCTGTGGATCGAGGATTCGGGCCGCTGGTTCGCCGGACCGGACGGCAAGCCGGCGCGGGCGCACGGCACCATCCGCGTCATCAACGAGCGCCACGAGCGCGAGTCGCGGCTCGCCTATCTGTCGAGCTACGACGACCTGACGGGCCAGCTCAACCGCACCCGCTTCATCGAGGTGCTCGGCGAGACGATCGAAAGCGTCAAGCGGTTCCAGACCTCGGCGGCGCTGATTCTCGTCTCCGTCGACAACCTCAGGATCATCAACGAGGCCTACGGCTACGATGTCGCCGACCAGGTCATCGCGCTCGTTGCCAAGCGTCTCGCGACGCGGCTGCGCGGCGGCGACAGCCTCGGCCGCTATTCGGGCAACAAGCTCGGCGTGCTTCTCCACGATTGCGACGAGCGCGAGGTCTCCGTTGCGGCGCAGCGGCTGCTGGCGGCGGTGCGCGAGGAAGTGATCACCACGGAGTGGGGACCGGTGGCGGCGAGCGTCACCATGGGCGGCGTCGCCATTCCGCGCTTCGCGCGCGATGCGCACGAGGCCCAGTCGCGCGCCTCGGAGGCCCTCGACCTCGCCAAGATGAAGAATCGCGGCGGGTTCGTCGCCTATTTCCATTCGCGCGAGCGCGATGCGCGGCGGCGCGAGAACATCGGCCTTGCCGAAGAGGTGGTGCGCGGCCTCAACGAACAGCGCTTCTGCCTCGCCTTCCAGCCCCTCGTCGATGCCGCAACCGGAGAGACGGAAAGCTACGAGTGCCTGCTGCGCCTGAAGCGGGCCGACGGAACGGTGGTCTCGGCCGGCAATCTCGTGCCGATCATGGAAAAGCTCGGCCTCGTGCGCCTCGTCGACCACCGCGTGCTCGATCTGGCGCTCTGCGAGCTCTCGGACAACCGCGACATCCGGCTCGCCATCAACGTCTTGGGCGCGACGGCGGGCGACGCCGACTGGCTTGCCCGGCTCACCGCGGCGATGCGGGTCGATCCCGGCCTCAAGGGCCGGATCACGGTGGAAATCACCGAAACGATGGCCCTGCACGACATCGAGGAAGCCTGCCGCTTCGTCTCCGTCCTCAAGGACATCGGCTGCAGCGTGGCGATCGACGATTTCGGCGCCGGCTACACCTCGTTCCGGAACCTGAAGCTGCTCGACGTCGACCACGTCAAGATCGACGGCAGCTTCATCACCAATCTCGCCGAGAGCGCCGAAGACCAGGTGTTCGTGCGCACCCTCATCGAGCTTGCCCGGACCTTCCATCTGAAGACGGTCGCCGAATGCGTCGAGGACGAGCGGGCGGCCGAGATGTTGCGCGGCTGGGGCGTCGATCTCTTCCAGGGCCATCTCTATGGCGCCGCCGAACTCGAGCGGCCGTGGGGCGGCGAGGAAACGGAGCCGGCCCGGCAGAGCGCCTGAGCCCGGGGGCCGTCCGGCAAGGTCTTGTGCGGTCCGGCGCAGCCAGTGCCGGCGCTCAGTCCTTTCCCGTGGCGCGCCGCCTCAGCGGCGCGAGGAAGTCCGGCACGATCTTCGGCGTTCTGTCCCGATAGGCGAGATATGTCGCGCCGTGCGCGGCGATCAGGTCCTTCTCCTCGAACCGCATTCCGATCCAGATATAGACCGAGAGGCCGGCGGCGAGCAGCAGATGGCCCGCCGACATCGTCGGTGTCGACCAGAACGCCAGCAGCAGCCCGAGCTGCTGCGGATTGCGGACGATGCGGTAGACGAGCCTTTCCTGCAGCGGCGGCCCGGGCACGGGCTCGTCCCGATACCAGGCGACGGCCTGGCGGACCCCGAGCAGATAGAGATGCCCGGCCGCGAGATAGGCGGCGCCCGAGATCGCCCAGCCGAGCACGAAAAGGCCCCGGAGCGGCAGCGCGAACGGACCATCGGAGAGATCCCAGACGATCGCGGGGATCGGCTCGAAGAGGTGAACGAGGAGGAAGAGGGCGAGCACCGAGAAGGCGACGTAGGTCGTTCGCTGCAGCCCTTGCGGGACGCGCCCGGCAAGCAGGCGCTTGAAGCCGTCACGGGCCATGCCGGTGTGCTGGAGGCCGAAAAGGCCGATCAGCGCAAGATCGACGAGGAGGGCCGGCACGGCGCCGAGGCTGCCGCCGCGATCGACGGTCCGCGCGAGGTGGAGGTCGGCGAGGAACAGAATGAAGTAGACGAAAACCGCGTAGACGAGGGCGACCGAGACCCAGGCGAAAACCAGTCCGGCGAACCGCCGATTTGATCTGAGGGGCACATTCGCCTCCCGCAGCGACGAGACGCGGCCGCCACGACGCGATGTCGCGCGGCCGGGGCCGGACCGCGAGCCCACGAGCCGGCGCTGCCCGGCCTCGAACCGCTCGTCTCTTCACGGGATCGACGAGCCGCTCCCGGACTTCGTTTCGTCGCGTTTGCGGGCGGCGGACCGGTGTCCGCTTCGCCGCGCGACGCGCTAGAACATGCGGTAGCCGCCGCCGGCGCCCTTTTCGTCGGCCGGCTCGGGGCCGGGATCGTCCGGCGCGTGCTCGAGCGGGAAGCGGACGACGTCGCTCTTGTCGTCGGCGGCCTTCGCGCCGGCCTTGGTCGCCGGCTTGGCTTCGGCCTTCGGCTTCTCGGCCTCGGGTTTCTCGGATTTGGGCTTCTCGGCTTCGGCCTTGGCAGGTTCCGCTGCCGCGGCTTCGGCGACGGGCTCGGCCGGCTCGGCCTTGGGCGCGGCTTCCTTTGCCGGCTCGGCGGCCGGCTCGGCCGGTGCCGGTTCGGGCGTCGCGGTCGCCTCGATGACGAGCGGCTCGCTCGTCTCCGCCGCGTCTTCCTCGAAGACCATCGGCGCGACGAGCGCGTCGTCGACGACGAGGTCGGCGGGACCGGCGAGCTGTTCGACCGGGACGCGCCATTCGAAGGCGTCGACGCGGCCGGTGATCGGCGAGACCGGCGCCCATTCCTCGGCGACGTAGCCGTCGGCGGTCCAGGCCGGATCGCGCGGCGCCCGGATGGCGCGCGACAGCCACTCGCGGACGCGGCCGCGATCGCCGTATTCGCCTTCCTCGATCTCGGCCATCAGCATGCAGGCGCGGGCCGTCGGGGCGCTCTTGACGATGATCTCGATGGCACTGCGCGCCTCGGCCCATTCCTTGGCGTCGATGGCGGCGTGGGCGATCGCCAGCGAGCCCTCGACATGGTGGGCGCGCTTGGCGGCGAGCGCCTTGACGCGCTTCAGCCGGTCGCGGGCGCTGTCGCCCGGCCGGGCGTGGGCGTAGATCTCGGCGATATCGGGATGCGGCGAGAGCTTCCAGGTCGCCTCGAGCACCTTGGTCGCGCGCTTGATGTCGTTCGCCTGGGTGTAGAGGCGGCCGGCGACGACGGCGGCCGGAACGAGGTCCGGCGCCATGCCGTGCGCCTCGACGGCGAGCGAGCGGGCCCGGGTCGGGTCGGTGTCCTCGAGGGCGATCGCCTGGGCGGTCAGCAGCACGGCGCGATGGCGGCGGGCGACGTCGCGGTTGACGATCTTGTTGTCGGCGTTGCGTTGCAGGGTGCGCAGCGCGCCTTCCCAGTCGCCTTCGGCGGACTGCGCGGCAAAGAGCGCCTCGCCGGCCCAGGCGAGCTGCGGCGCCGCCGTCGCGGCGCGCTCGGCGTAATGGCGGGCGGCAACCTTGTCGCCGGCGCGCTCGGCCTCGACGAAGAGGCCGTGCAGGCCGAGCAGGCGGGTGTCGGGATCGTCGAGCATGGCCTCGAAGGTCGCCCGGGCGGTCGCGCGGTCGCCCTGCAGCTGGGCCGCCTGGGCGGCGAGAAGCTGGGTCAGCGGCTCGCCGGCGATGAGGCGGGCGCTTTCCTTGGCGCTGCGCTGGGCGAGGCGGGCGTCGCCGGCGCCGATGGCGATCATGCCGCGCGACAGGGCGGCATAGCCGCGGTCGCGGCGGCGGTTGCGGAAGAAGCCGGTCATCATCTTCGGCGACCGGAAGATGCCACGCAGCAGGATCCACAGGGCGATGGTGATGGCGACGAGCACGATCAGCGCGATGATCGCGATCATCAGCGAGGTCTGGACCTCTGCCCCCTGCCAGGTCAGGACGATCTCGCCCGGCCGGTCGGCGAGCCAGGCAAAGCCGGCAGCGGCGACCGCGACGACGGCGATGTAAAGAAGAACCTTCAGCATAACGCGGTCACCTTCTCGGGTACGTCATTCGGCTCGCGCCGGGGCGGGCGCGGCGGCAGGGGCGGCGAGCGAGGACAGCACCCGCTCGACCATCTCGGCGACCATGCGGTCGGCCTCGATGCGGGCCTTGACCGCATCGGCCCAGTCGGTCGCGGCGGCCTTGCCGGCGTCTGGCAGGGCCTGCCACTCCTCGAGGGCGCGGGCGAGGTCGCCGCTGCCGAGGGCGGCGCGGATGCGCGAGACGATCGCGGCCGCGTCGTTGCCCTCGACCGGGCCGGTCGGCTGGACGCGGACGAGCGTCTTGGCGCTCGTGAGGAATTTGCCGAGGAGGTCCGTCGCGGTGTCGGGCGCGGCGGCATCGCCGGTCGGGGCCGGTGCCGGCCGGGTCGCGGCGAGGATCGCGTCGGCCCGTTCGTCGAACATCTTGCCGAGGGCGGCGGCGGTCGGCAGGCCGGTCTCGGCGAAGGGCGCAAGGGCGGCAACGGCCTGCTCGTCGCCGCCGAGGCCGCCGACGGCGGCGAGTTCGGTGGCGAACGGGCCACCGCGGGCGACGGCCGACTGCAGCGCCGAGACGGCAACCGCGACGGCGGCGCGCTCGCGGGCGCTGGAATCGCCGAGGCTCGATTCGAGACCGGTGACGCGACCGGCGATCTCGCCGAGCTGACCGTCGACACGGGCAAAGCCGGCAGCCGTCTCGTCGCGGACGGCGGCGAGCGACTGCTCGGCACCGGCGACGGCGGCACCGGCCGCGGCAAGGCCGCCTTCGATGGCGCCGAGGCGTTCGCCCGGATCCCTGGCGGCGAGATCGGCAAGCGAGTTCCCGAGCGCGGCGACCTTGTCGTCGACCGCGACGACGCTGCGCGCGACCTCGTCGATGCCGGCAACGAGGCGGGCGTCCGGCTCGCCCGGGACGAGCAGCGCGGCGGCGGCCTTGCCGGCCTCCGCGCCGGCGGCGTCGGCCTTGGCGAGGGCCGCCGTGGCATCGGCGCGAACCGCCTCGATGGCGGCGTTGGCGGCGGCGAGCGACTGCTGCAGCGGCGCGACGGCGGCGGCGACCGCATCGGGCGTCGCCGCCTCGGCAAGACGGGCCTCGGTCGCGCCGAGGCGATCGGAAAGGGTGGCGATGGCGTTCTGCAGGGTCTCGGTGGCGACCGCTTCGCCGGCGGCTCCCTTGGCGAGGCTCTGCTCGATGGCGGCAACGCGGTCGCCGACCGCGCCGGTGCCGGCAAGGCGTTCCTCGGCCGCGGCAAGGCGGTTCCCGAGGGCGGCAAGATCGCCGGCGAGCCTGTCGAGCGCCGCGGTATCGACTGCGGCGGCGGCGGGCGCGGCGGAATCGGGGGCAGCCATGGCCGGGGCGGCGGGCGCGCCGTCGACGGCCACCTGCGGTTCGGCGTCGGCCGGGGCAGGGGCGGCGGCAAGGCCCTCGCGAATGGCGAGGATGTCGGCGCGCAGGCCCTCGATCTCGCCCTGACCGGCCTGCAGCTCGCCGATGACCGAGGCGGTCGCGGCGGTCTTTTCCTCGAGGGCGGCGATGCGGTCGGCAAGGCCGGCGACGTCGGCGGTCCCGGTCGCCGGCGCGGCCGGCTTGTCGGCGAGGGTCGCGACGCGGTTCTCGACCCGGACGATCGCCTTCTCGGCGTCGGCGATGCGGGCGGAAGGACCGAAGGGCAGAACCTGCGCCTCCTCGAGGGCGAAATTGCCGGCAAGCGCCGCGCCGCCGCCGATGAGGGCGGCGATCACGGTGCCGAAGAAGCCGCTGCCGCCGCCGGCACGTACCGGCTCGCGCGCGGCACGGACCTGCTGTTCCTCGCTGGCGGTCTCGGGCGCGGCTTCCGGCTCGGGCGCGGCTTGCGCCGGCGCGTCCTCGGCGACCGGCGTTTCCTCGCCAGGTGCCTCGTCGGCCGGTGCCTCGGGCGCGGCCTCGGCGGCCGTCTCGGGCGCCGCGGCCTCGGCGGTCTCGGGCGACGGCGTCTCGACCGGCGCTTCCGCCGCGGTCTCGCTCGCCGTCTCCTCGGCCTTCACCTCGGTCGCTTCAAGATCGATGGTGATCGGCTTGACGGCGCTCTTGCGGCGTCCGCCGCTCTTGTTGGCGTCGTCGTCCTTGCTGGAAACCATGTCGTCTCAACCCTCGGCAGATTGTCGATCCCGCGAAGCGGGGCCCCCCGGCGCACGCGCCTAGTCTATACACGCTTGTGGTGCCCCGTCATGTCGATCCGACCATCGGACGGGACAGTTAGGACAAGGTTTACGTTTCGCCGCCGACGAGCGCGACGAGCGCTTCGGCCTTCGGCCGGTCGGCGACGGCGATGTCGGTGAAGCCGGCGGCGCGCAGCGGTTCGGCGACGGCTTCCGACAGGCAGAGCATGCGAATCCCGCGTGCCGCCTCGATGTGGTCGGCGGCGGCGAGATTGGCAAGGAAGATCTCGGCGGTGCGCCGCGAATAGAGAAGGACGGCGTCGACGGCGCCGGCGGCGAGCGCGGTGCTCGTTGCTTCGGCAAGGCGTGGTGCCGCCTCGGCGCAGTAGGCGACGAGGAGGCGGACGTCGAAGCCGCGCGCGGCGAGGCGCTGTTCGAGATCGCCGGTGCGGTCGCGGCCGCAGGCGTAGAGGATCGGTCCGGCGGCGGGATCGAGGCGGCCGGCGACGAGTTCGAGGAGGTCGTCGACATTGCCGTCGGCCGAGACGATCCGCGAGAAGCCGGCGTCACGGGCGGCGCGGGCGGTGGCGCCGCCGACGGTATGGAGCGGCAGGCCGACGAGCGCGGCGAAGTCGGCGCGGGCCGCGAGGGCGCGCACCGCATTGGCGCTCGTCACGGCGATGGCGGCGATGCCGGCCGGCAGCGGTTCGGTCCCGGCTTCGGCGACGATCCGCAGCATCGGGTCGTGCAGCACCTCGTGGCCGCGGGCGCGGAGCGCTTCGGCGGTGGCGGCGCCGTCGGGTTCCGGCCGGGTGACGAGAAGGCGCATCGGCTTTCGGTCCGTCCTCTGGATCCGCCGGGGCGCGCGGCCCCGGCAATCCGGTGCCGCTTCAAAGGCCGAGCGCGGCGAAGAAGTCGGGACCGGCGGCGGCGCGCAGGGCCTTGCCGGCTTCGGTGCCGATCGCGGCGGCATCGGCCGGGTCGCCGGTGCGCTCGACCTCGTGGGCGGCGCTGCCGTCGGTCGCAAGGATGATGCCCTTGAAGTCGAGCCGGCCGCCGGAAAGGCGGGCAAGGCCGCCGATCGGGGTGCGGCAGGAGCCGTCGAGCTCGGCGAGGAAGGCACGCTCGGCGAGGAGGCAATCGGAGGTCGCCGGGTCGTGGATGGCGGCGATGAGGGCATTCGTCGCGTCGTCGGCCTCGCGGCTCTCGATGCAGATGGCG
Organism: Pseudomonadota bacterium; assembly: GCA_029572955.1. Classification (GTDB taxonomy): domain Bacteria; phylum Pseudomonadota; class Alphaproteobacteria; order Rhizobiales; family JAKPQE01; genus JAKPQE01. Next base: position 76,398 of record JAKPQE010000034.1, on the reverse strand, counting down.
CCCTGGCCGACGGCGGGCAGGAAGTCCTCGGTCTCGATCAGCGAGGTGATGTGTTCGCCAAGGCCGAGGCGGTTGAGGCCGGCCGAGGCGAGCAGGGTCGCGTCGACGACGCCGTCGGCGAGCTTTGCCAGGCGCGACTGGACGTTGCCGCGATACATGACGACCTCGAGGTCGGGGCGCAGGCGCTTGACCATGGCCTGGCGGCGCAGCGACGAGGTGCCGACGACGGCGCCCCGCGGCAGCTCGGCGATGGTCTTCGCCTTCGGGCTGAGGAAGGCGTCGCGCACGTCCTCGCGCGGCAGGAAGGCGGAAATGACGAGGCCGGGCGGCAGGGCGGTCGGCATGTCCTTGGAGGAATGCACCGCGAGATCGATCGAGCCGTCGATGAGCGCGTCCTCGATCTCCTTGGTGAAAAGCCCCTTGCCACCGACCTCGGCCAGCGGCCGGTCGAGGATGCGGTCGCCGCTCGTCTTGATGACCACGATCTCGAAGGCATCGGGGGATAGGCCGTGGGCGGCAGAGAGCCGGTCCCGGGTCTCGTGGGCCTGGGCGAGGGCGAGGGCGCTGCCGCGCGTGCCGATGCGGATGGTCTTTGACGTCACGTCGATCTCCCGATTTCTCCTTGGCCGGATCGCGGGCGCGATGATAGGGCTTTCGGCCGACGACGCAATTCGCCCGGCGCAGGAAGCGGGTGGAAATTTCGGGAGCCGGAATGATCGTCCTCGGAATCGAGACGAGCTGCGACGAAACGGCGGCCGCCGTGGTGCGGCGCGACGCCGACGGGCGCGGCACGATCCTCGCCGACGTGGTGGCGAGCCAGATCGAGGATCACGCCGAATATGGCGGCGTGGTGCCGGAGATCGCGGCGCGCGCCCATGTCGAGGTGCTCGACGGCATCGTCGCGCGGGCCCTTGCCGAGGCGGGCGTCGCATTCGCCGATCTCGACGGCATCGCGGCGACGGCCGGACCCGGGCTCATCGGCGGCGTCATCGTCGGCCTGATGACCGGCAAGGCGATCGCCAGCGTGACGAAGAAGCCGTTCGTCGCGGTCAATCACCTCGAAGGCCACGCATTGACGGCACGGCTGACCGACGCCGTGCCGTTCCCCTATCTCCTGCTTCTCGTCTCGGGCGGCCACACCCAGATCCTCGAGGTGGCGGGCGTCGGCCGCTACCGGCGGCTCGGCACGACGATCGACGACGCCCTCGGCGAGGCCTTCGACAAGACGGCAAAGCTTCTCGGTCTTTCCTATCCCGGCGGGCCGGCGGTGGAGCGTGCGGCGGCGGGCGGCAACGCTGCCCGCTTCGATCTGCCGCGGCCGCTCTTCGACCGGGACGGCTTCGATTTCTCGTTCTCGGGCCTCAAGACCGCCGTGCGGCTCGATGCCGAGAAGATCGCGCCGCTGTCCGACGCCGACGTCGCCGATGTCTGCGCCTCGTTCCAGGCGGCGGTCTGCGACGTCGTCGGCCGCAAGGTCGAGCGGGCGCTCGCCGCTTTCGCCGCGGGCGCCGGCGCGGGGCGCCCGCCGACCCTCGTCGTTGCCGGCGGCGTTGCCGCCAACAAGGCGATTCGCGGCCGGCTCGAGGAGGTCGCGGCGCGGCGCGGGGCGCGGCTCGTCGCCCCGCCGATGCGGCTTTGCACCGACAATGGCGCGATGATCGCCTGGGCCGGCGCCGAGCGCCTCGCGCTCGGCATCCGCGACGGGCTCGACACGGCGCCGCGGGCGCGCTGGCCGCTCGACGAACTCAGCGCCGACTGATCATACCAAGGGCCTTGGCATCACTTCTCGAAGGTGACGGGCGGTTTCGGGCGCTCGTCGACGAGAAGGCGGAAGATGTCCGGCCGGGCATAGTGGCCGCGCACGTCGAAATCGAACTTGCCGCGCACCACCTCGTCGAGATCGAGATCGGCGACCAGAATCGTTTCGCCGTCGAAATGCGGTCCGGCGAGGACTTGGCCGAGCGGGCTGACGATGCAGCTGCCGCCGCGCATCAGGACGGCATCGGGCGCCTCGGAAATCCGGTTCTTCATGTAGCCGGGGAAGTCCTTGCCGGTCAGGTACTGGCAGGCGGAGAGGACGAAGCAGCGGCCCTCGAGGGCGATATGGCGCATGGTCGAGGCCCAGGAATCGCGGTCGTCGGCGGTCGGCGCGCAATAGAGCACGGTGCCCTTGTCGTACATCGCCATCCTGAGGAGCGGCATGTAGTTCTCCCAGCAGATGACCGAACCCATCGCGCCCCAGGGGGTCTCGACGGTCGCCAGCGTCGAGCCGTCGCCGAAGCCCCAGCACAGGCGCTCGGCGGCGGTCGGCATGGTCTTGCGGTGCTTGCCGAGGAGGTCGCCGTCGGGGCCGAACATGAGCGCCGTGCAATAGAGCGTGCCGCGCTCGCGCTCGATGACGCCGATCGTCAGATAGATGCCGGCCGCCTTCACCGCCTTGCCGAGGGCCGCCGTCTCGGCGCCGGGCACGTCGATGGCCTGGGCCCAGTAGGCCTCGAACTCGGCGCGGCCTTCGGGCGTGCGGCCGCCGATGAAGATGTCGAAGCTGGCGCCCTTGGGATAGCCGCCGACGAAGGCCTCGGGAAAGACCGCGAGCCCGGCGCCTTTTCTCCCGCATTCGGCGATGAGGTCGCAGGCCTTGGCGACGGTTGCCGCCGTGTCGCCACCGACCGACGCTGCCTGAACGACTGCTGCCTTGAGCATGACCATGGCGCACCTCGCAGATGAGAGAGCGACCATAGAACGAAGGGCGGAACGGCTTGTCAAACGGGAAGGAGAGCGGAAACGGGAGGCCGGTGCTGGCGCCGCCGCGCGGTCGCCGGCCGGCGCGCCGCTTGCCGCTGCCGGGTCGCGGTCTTTGCAATTTCGCCGCATTTTGGGCTATGGATGGGCCGAGCGAAGCGGACGGTTCGGCGGCTGGCCGTTCCATCCGGGGGCAAAACACATTCAGCGTTAGCGGTAATGAGCGACAGAACCATGCAGGTCCCGACTACCGGGCGGCGGGGGCGGCCCGTTGCAGTTCTCCTTGTCCTCGCGGCGCTGGTCGCGGCGATTCTCGCCCCGGAGCGGGCCCTCGCCGGCCCCTCGCTGGTGTTCGACCTCGAGAGCGGCGAGGTGAAAAGCGCCGAGAACGCGCTGCAGCCCTGGTACCCGGCGTCGGTCACCAAGATCATGACCGCCTACGTCACCTTCCGGGCGCTCCGGGCCGGCCGGCTGACGCTGACCTCGCCGGTCGTCATCTCCAAGAATGCCGCCGCGCAGGCGCCGAGCAAGATGGGCTTCAAGCCCGGCACGGTGCTGACCGTCGACAACGCGCTGAAGATGATGATCGTCAAGTCGGCGAACGATATCGCGGTGGCGCTCGGCGAGACCGTCGCCGGCAGCGAGGCGGGCTTCGTTGCCGAGATGAACGAGGTGGCGCGCTCGATCGGCATGACCCAGACGGTGTGGGCCAACCCGAACGGCCTGCCGAACGATGCCGCCCACACGACCGCGCGCGACCTCGGCGTGCTGACGCGGGCGGCGCTCACCGAATACCCGGAATATGCCGGGCTCTTCTCGATCTCGGCGATCCGCCACGGCAAGCGCGTGCTGCGTTCGCACAATCTGCTGCTCGACCGCTATCCCGGCGCGATCGGCATGAAGACCGGCTTCATCTGCGCCTCGGGCTTCAACCTCGTCGCGGCGTCGAAGCGCGGCGGGCGCACCCTCGTTGCCGTGGTGCTCGGCGCGCGCTCCGGCCTCGAACGGGCGGCGATCGCCAAGTCCCTGCTCGACGACGGTTTTTCCCAGCGGTCGCTGTTCGGCGGCGGCTCGGTCAGGACGACGATCAATACGCTCGGCGCCGATCAGGCGGCGGCCGGCCCCTACGACATGCGCGAGACGGTGTGCGGCAAGAACCGCGTCCGTCCGAGCATCGAGGATCTCGTCGAGGACGAGGCGACGCCGACCATGGCCTCGGCCTATTCCAGCAACGACGTGCTCCGGGCGTTGCAGAAGACCAAGGAAAAGGCGCCGGCGGCCAAGACGAAGAACGGCAAGGAACAGAAGGTCGACGGCGTGACGGTGGTGCTCGGTCCGCCGCTGCGCTCGCCGACGCCGGTGCAGGTCTTCGTCGGCGGTGCCGACGGGGTGTCGGGGACGACGGTCGATGTCGCCGCGACGGCCGATGCCGACGTGCCGCTGCCGCGGCCGCGGCCGAACCGCTGAGGCGGCGATCGTGACGGACGACGCGCCGACCGCGGCGAAGGCCCCGCGGGAACCGATCCCGCTGACCGTGCTGACCGGCTTTCTCGGCGCCGGCAAGACGACGCTGCTCAACCGGATCCTCCACGATCCGGCCTTCGCCGGCACGGCGGTCATCATCAACGAATTCGGCGAGATCGGCCTCGACCACCTGTTCGTGGAGGAGTCCGACGAGGGCATCGTCGAGCTGTCGTCGGGCTGCCTTTGCTGCACCATTCGCGGCGCGCTCGTCGAGACGCTGGAAAACCTCCTCAAGCGCCTCGACAACGGCCGCATCGCGCGTCTCGACCGGGTGCTGATCGAGACGACTGGGCTCGCCGATCCGGCGCCGGTGCTGCACACGGTGATGATGCATCCCTATCTCACCATGCGCTATCGCCTCGACGGGGTGATCACCGTCGTCGATGCGATCAACGGCCTGTCGACGCTCGACAATCACGAGGAGGCGGTGAAACAGGTCGCCGTCGCCGACCGGATCGTCGTCGCCAAGGCCGACCTCGTCGGCGCGGACCGCTCCGGCCTTGCGGCACTCGAGGCGCGGATCGCGACGCTCAATCCGGGCGCCCGGGTCATCGAGGCGGTCGCCGGCGATCTCGACCCGTCGATGCTGACCGGCTGCGGCCTCTACGATCCGGCGACCAAGGCGCCCGACGTCGCGCGCTGGCTCAACGAGGAGGCCTTCAAGGCGGCCGGCGCGGCGCACGGTCACGGCCATCACCATGGCCACGACCATCATCACGACCACGACCGGCATCACGACCATGGCCACCACCATCACGGCCACGACGTCAATCGCCACGGCGAGGATATCCGCGCCTTCGCCTTCGCCACGGAGGCGGCGATCCCGGCCTCGGGGCTGGAGCTCTTCATCGATCTCCTGCGCTCGGCGCACGGGCCGAAGCTGCTGCGCGTCAAGGGTATCGTGAAGATCGCCGAGCATCCGGACCGGCCGGTGGTCATCCACGGCGTGCAGCACGTCTTCCATCCGCCGGCAACGCTCGCCGCCTGGCCCGACAACGACCGGCGGACGCGGCTCGTCTTCATCGTCCGCGACCTCTCCGAGGCCTTCGTCCGGCGCATGTTCGACGCGTTTTCCGAACAGATCGCGCCCGACACGCCGGACCGCGCGGCGCTGACCGACAATCCGCTGGCGATTCCCGGCATGAGCGATCCGCTGCGACGCTGAGCCGGCGGAAGGACGGCCGCAGACGGGGCGGCGAACAACCTTGCCGATCGCCCCGGCGGCGGTCGCAAGTGCTTCACAGACCTGACCTTCCGTCATCCAGAAAAGACCGTCAGACGGCTCGCCTTCGCGAAAGGGCGGTGCTACTTTCGTTGATCAATATCAAAAAGAGCGGGGAGGCCGCAGGCCTTCCCCGACGATCGACGGGCTTTGAGGATCGAGATGGCAGTCATCGAGCGCATCAAGAGCGAGGTCGCCTATCTGCGGGGGGCGCTGAGAGCCCTGCGGCGGACGATTTCGATCGCCAAGAATCCCGACCGGACGTTTCCCGACGTCGTGGAGGATCTCGGCCGGCGCTACGGTGATCGTCCGGCGCTGATCAGCGACCGCGAGACGCTGTCCTATCGCGACTACAACGGGCGCGCCAACCGCTACGCCCGCTGGGCCCTCGCGCATGGCATCCAGAAGGGCGACAGTGTCGCCCTCATCATGCCGAACCGCCCGGAATATCTGGTGATCTGGCTCGGCATCATCCGCATCGGCGGTGTCGTCGCGCTGGTCAACACCAACCTCACGGCCGGCTCGCTCGCCCATTCGATCAATCTCGTCAGGCCGCGCCACATCATCGTCGCGGCCGACCTCGAGGAAGCGTTCGAGACCGCCGAAGATCAGATCTCCGGCTCGCCGAAGGTCTGGCTGCACGGCCACGGCCGCACCGACCGGGACCGCATCGACGTCGCCGTCGAGGACCATTCGCCCGAGCCGCTGGCGGCGCACGAGCGGGTCAAGCTCCATACCAACGATCAGGCGCTCTACGTCTATACCAGCGGCACCACCGGCCTGCCGAAGGCCGCCAACATCAATCACTACCGCATCCAGTCGATCGCCAACGGCTTTTCCGGCGCGATGGCGGCGACCGCGCAGGACCGGATGTATGTCTGCCTGCCGCTCTACCACACCACCGGCGGCGTTCTGGCGGCCGGCACGGTGCTGACGGTCGGCGGCTCGGTGGTGATCCGCGAGCGCTTCTCGGCGCAGCAGTTCTGGGACGACGTCGTCGGCTACGAATGCACGCTCTTCCAGTATGTCGGCGAGCTCTGCCGGTATCTCCTCAACGGCCCGACCCATCCGCTGGAGACCAAGCACAAGGTCCGGCTGTGCTGCGGCAACGGCCTCAGGCCCGACATCTGGACGGCGTTCAAGACGCGGTTCCGCATTCCGCAGATCCTCGAATTCTACGGCGCGACCGAGGGCAATGCGGTGCTGTTCAATTTCGACGGCAAGGCCGGCTCGATCGGCCGGGTGCCGAAGTGGCTCGAGAAGCGCTTCATCATGGACGTGGTGCAGTTCGACGTCGATCGCGAGCGGGTCGAGCGCGGTTCGGACGGGTTGTGCCGGCGGTCGGCGCCGAACGAGCCCGGCGAGCTCATCTCGCTGATCGTCAACGATCCCTCCAAGCCGTCGCAGCGCTTCGAGGGCTACACCGACCAGATGGCGACCGACGCCAAGATCCTGAAAGACGTGTTCGAGAAGGGCGACGTCTGGTTCCGCACCGGCGATCTCGTGCGCAAGGACGAGCTCGGCTACTACTATTTCGTCGACCGCATCGGCGACACGTTCCGCTGGAAGGGCGAGAACGTGGCGACCTCCGAGGTCGCCGAGGTGATCACCACCTTTCCGGGGGTCAAGGAAGCGGTGGTCTATGGCGTGCGGGTCGAGGGCCGCGAGGGCCGCGCCGGCATGGCGACGATCGTCGTCGACGACGACATCGGCTTCGATCTCGCCGCCCTGAAGCGGCATCTGCGCCAGCAGCTGCCGATCTATGCCCGGCCGCTGTTCCTCAGGGTGACGGCGGCGATCGAGGCGACCGGCACGTTCAAGCAGCGCAAGGTCAACCTCGTCAAGGACGCGTTCGATCCGGAGCGCAATTCCGACCCGATCTTCTTCGGCGCGGCGGATACGGACGATTTCGTGCCGATCGACGATGCGCTCTACCGGCGCATCCAGTCGGGCGAGATCCGCCTCTGAGCGCGGCCGCGCGAAACGCCGGGGACGAAGCGATGACCGACCTTGCCGCCGCGATCGAGGTTCTCGAGTTCTGGTGGAAGGCCGGGCCGGAGCGCTGGTTCGCGCGGAGCGACGACTTCGACGGGCAAATCGCGGAGCGCTTCGCGGCGCTCCATGCGACGGCGGCGGCCGGCCGGCTCGACGCCTGGGAGGCGACGCCGTCGGGCGCGCTGGCGCTGATCCTTCTTCTCGACCAGTTCTCGCGCAATCTCTTCAGGGACGACGCGCGGGCCTTCGCAAAGGACGGCATGGCGCGCGCCATCGCCGAGCGGGCGATCGCGCGCGGCTTCGACCGGGCGTTTCCGGTGCCGGCGCGCAACTTTTTCCATCTGCCGTTCATGCATGCCGAAGACATGGCGATGCAGGAGCGCTCGGTCGACTATTTCCGCTCGGTCTGCGAGCGCAACGGCGAGTATTTCGCGCTCGTCCATCTCGACGTCATCCGCCGCTTCGGGCGCTTCCCGCACCGAAACGAAGCGCTCGGCCGTACCTCGAGCGCGGCCGAGGCGGCATTTCTCGCGGCCGGCGGGTTTTCCGGCTGAGGATCCGGTCTGTAGCGGTCAGGCGGCGAACTGGGCGATGACCCGGTCCATCGCCTCGCGCAGGCGCTTCGCCTCTTTCGAGACCTCGTTTGCGGCGCTGAGAACCTGGGTCGCCGAGGCGGCGGTCTCGTCGACGGCGGAGCGCACGGCGACGATGTTGCTGGCGACGCTCTGGGTGCCGATCGCGGCCTGATTGACCGAGCGGCTGATCTCTTCGGTGGAGGAGCCCTGCTCCTCGACGGCGCCGGCAATCGCCGCGGTGTAGCCGTTGATCTCGCGGATCGTCTCGGCGATGCCCTGGATCGAGGAGACGGCCTCGTTGGTCGAGGACTGGATGCCGGCGATCTGGCCGGAGATCTCCTCGGTCGCCTTCGAAGTCTGGTTGGCCAGTTCCTTGACCTCGGCGGCGACGACGGCGAAGCCCTTGCCCATCTCGCCGGCGCGCGCCGCCTCGATGGTGGCGTTGAGGGCGAGGAGATTGGTCTGCTCGGCGATGTCCTGAATGAGCGAGACGACGTCGCCGATGCGGTTCGCGGCCTCGGCGAGGGTCGCGACGCGGTGGTTGCTCTTCTCGGCGTTGGCGGTGGCGAGGTCGACGACCGTGGTGGCCCGACCGACCTGATCGGTGATCTCGCCGATGGACGCGACGAGTTCGTCGGTGGCGGTGGCGACCAGCTGAACGTTCTGCGAGGCTTCCTCGGAAGCGCCGGCGACGATGTCGGTGCGCTCGCTGCTCTGGCGGGCGATGTCGGTGAGGCGGGTCGCGGCGTCGCTCATGTGCCGTGAATTGACCTCGAGCGCGCCGATCGTCTCGCCGAGCATGCGCTGCAGGTCGGCGGCGGCCTCCTTGCGCAGGGTGATGCGCTCGGCCTCGGCCCGCGCCTGGCGGCCTTCCTCCTCGTCGGCGAGGCGGCGCTGCTCGCGGGCGGTGTCGCGGAAGACGATGATCGAGCGACCCATGTCGCCGATCTCGTCGCCGCGACCGGCGAAGGCGACCTCGACGTCGAGGTCGCCGGCCGACAGGCGGTTCATGATTTTCGAGGTCGAGATGATCGGCCGGGCGAAGGCCGCCCAGATGCCCCAGCCGGCGGCGGCGGCAAAAAGGATCATCGCGGCGGCGGCGCCGGCAACGGCGGTCTGGCGCAGCGAATCGAGGGCCTCGAAGGAAATGACGTGGTCGGCGATCCGGTCCTGCTGGCGCGCGACGATGTCCTGCTGCATCTCGAGGAGCTGCTCGAGGTTGCCGTACATGGCTTCGGCGGCGCCGTCGAAATCACCCATCAGCGGGTTGCCGCCGGCCGGGCCGTCGGCGACGTAGGCCTCGGCCATCTTGTGGCCGGTCTCGTAGAACGGCGCGAAGGCCCGCTCGATCGCGCCGAGCTTGGCGACATATTCGTCGAGCGACATGTCGAAGGCGATCTGGCGGGCGGCGGCGATGTCCTTCGGCAGCTGCTCGGCGAAACCGGCGGCCTCGTCGAAGCCGTCGTTGAGGCCGTCGAGGCCGCGGGTCGCCGAGATGTCGGTCAGCCACTGCTGAACCTGGATGACATCGATCTGGATCTGCTTGGTCAGCCGGATCAGTTCCGAGGTGTCGTGGAACGCCTTCTGGTTTTCGTGCAGGGCGGACTTTGCCGTCGCGCCGATATCGCTGGTGATGCGGTCGACGACGATGGCGAGCGGCAGGACCACGATGATCATCAGGGCCGCGCCAAAAAGGATCTTGCGGCGAATGGACCAGTCGGAGAGGCGCATGGAAAAGACTCCAGTCGAGCGCATGGCCCGAGACTATGGTGCGACATATCGGCCGATGACAAGTTTTGGCTGCGATGGTTAAGCGATAGTTTACCGGCAAGATATTTTTTCATCGGGGGTGAAAGAACGTTTCAGATTTGATGCCAGATCGATGAAAATCACCGATCGAATAAAGAACAAACCGAATCTAAACCCTTGATCGGCAAACTCCTCGTCAACCGGGCCGAGGACCCGGAGGGGACGGGAGCGGTCGAGCGTTGCGTATCTCAGTTGTTGCTGTGGCGGAGAAGGTGGTGCCGGGCGCCTGGCGTGAAAAGGCGGTCGGCCTTGCGGCGCGCGCCGATGCCATGATCGAGGGCCGCGACGATCGCGCCCTTGCCCAGCGCACGGCGCTCGTTGCCTTCGCCATCCGGGTGGCGAGCGCGGTCCTTGCCTACCTCTCGCAGATCGTCATGGCGCGGCTGCTCGGCACCTACGACTACGGCATCTACGTCGTCGTCTGGGTGTGGCTGCTGATCCTCGGGGCGCTGACCAGCCTCGGCTTCGGCACGTCGGTGCTGCGCTACATCCCCGAATTCATCGCGACCGAGCGGCCGGACATGCTGCGCGGCATGCTGTTCGGCAGCCGCGTCTTCGGCGTCCTCGCCGCGAGCGCCCTTGCCCTTGCCGGCATCGCCGGCGCCTGGGCGTTCGGCGATTTCATCGGCGAGCACTATCTGGTGCCGATCTATCTCGCCGCGATCTGCCTGCCGATGATGACGCTGATCGAGGTGCAGGACGGCATCGCGCGCGCCTTTGACTGGATCGACCTCGCGCTCGCGCCGCCCTATCTGGTGCGCCCGCTGATGATCCTCGTCTTCCTCGGCGCCGCCGCCTATTTCGCCGAAGCCTCGGTGACGACGGCGATGATCGCCTCGATCCTCGCGACCTGGGCGACCGCCGTCGGCCAGCTGGTGCTGCTCGAGCGGCGCCTCGGACGCAACGTACCGAAGGGGCCGCGGACCATCACCGCGATGCCGTGGATCATGGCCTCGCTGCCGATGTTCCTCATCGAGGGCTTCTTCGTCCTCCTGACCAATACCGACGTGATCGTCGCCGGCTGGTACCTGCCGCCGGAGGACATCGCCGTCTATTTCGCCGTGGTGAAGACGCTCGCCCTCGTCCACTTCGTCTATTTCGCGGTGCGCGCCGCCTCGGCGCACAAGTTCTCGCAGTATCACGCGGCCGGCGACCGGGCGCGGCTCGAGGACTTCATCCAGGATTCGGTGCGCTGGACGTTCTGGCCGTCCTTCGCGGTCTCGGTCGCCATGCTGCTCGGCGGGCGGCTGTTCCTGATGCTGTTCGGGCCGGAATTCGTCGACGGCTATCCGCTGGTCTTCGTGCTCGTCCTCGGCGTGCTCGCCCGTGCGTCGGTCGGCCCGGCCGAGGCGCTGCTGACCATGTCCGGCCAGCAGCGGCTGTGCGCGACGATCTACGCCATGACCTTCGCGCTCAACTTCGCGCTCAACGTGCTGCTGATCCCGATGATCGGCCTGATGGGCGCGGCGATCGCCACGACAATCGCGATCGGCTTCGAGTCGATCATGCTTTTCCTTGCGGCGCGCGACCGTCTCGGCCTCCACGTCTTCGTGTGGCGGCCGGCCGGACGCGGTGTCACCCGGACGGAGGCGCAACGGCAATGACCATGGCAAGACTGGACGGCGCGGCCCAGGTCGTTCGCCCCGAAGCGACCCTGCGCCGGGCGATCGACGGCGTCGCGGCGGCGCTGCAGCCGGCGGCGCCGATCGAGACGCGCATCGTTGCGGCGCGCGACATGGACGAGTATCTCGATCTGTGGCGCGGGCTGCGGCAGCGCGCCGTCGAGAGCAACGTCTTCCTGTCGCCGGACGTGCTGCTGCCGGCGCTGCGCCGGCTCGGCGACGGCGACGAGAAGATCGTCCTCGCACTGCGCGCCGACGGCGAAGCGGGGCGCCGCCTCGTCGGGCTGATGCCGATCGGGCTGGCGCGCGGACGGTTCGGTCCGCTGCCGGCGCCGGCGATCCTGTGGCGTCATCCCTATGCGATGATCGGCGCGCCGCTCGTCGACCGCGAGAATGCCGGCGAGGTTCTCGCCGCGCTCCTTGCCCGGGCCGACGCGGCCGGCCTGCCGGGGGCGTTGATGATGCCCTATCTGCGCCATGACGGACCGATCTTCGCGGCGCTGCAGGAGATCTCGTTCTATTCCGGCCGGCCACTGGTGGTCTCGGAGGATTTCGAGCGGGCGATGATCGCCACAGAGACCGATTCGGAGCGCTATATCGGCACGACGATCGGCAGCGGCCGGCGCCGGCACCTCGCCCGCTACCGGCGGCGCCTCGAGGAAAAGGGGCGTCTCACCTTTCACTGCCACGAGGCTTCGTCGGAAGTCGTGCCGGCCTTCGAGGAGTTCCTGTCGCTCGAGGCGAAGGGCTGGAAGGGCGAGCGCGGCACGGCGATCGCCTGCGAGCCGGCGAGCCAGATGTTCTTCACCGAGACGGTGGCGCGGCTCGCGGCGCGCCATTCGGCCCGCATCTACGCGCTGCGCCTCGACGGCAAGCCGCTGGCGATGATGATCGTGATCACCTCCGGGCGCGAGGCCCATGCCTGGAAGATGGCCTTCGACGAGGGCTTTGCCCATTATTCGCCGGGCGTGATGATGATGGTCGAGGCGATGCGCCACATGATCGACGACGGGCGGATCGCGCGGGTCGATTCGCTCTGCGATCCCGGCCACGCGATGGTCGAGAGCCTGTGGTGCGAGCGCCAGCGCTTCGTGCACGTGATCATCGGCGTCGGCCGGGGCCGGGCCCGTTTCGAGGCGGTGGCGCTGCTGGAAGCGCTCCGGGCCCGGGCGCGGCGCGCGGTCGCCGACCTCAAGCGGCTGCGCAAGGCGCACTGACCAGCGCGGTCAGCCGCGATCGCGCAGCACCCGGCGCATGACCTTGCCGGTGGTGGTCATCGGCAGGCTGTCGACGAACTCGATCTCGCGCGGATATTCGTGGGCGGCGAGGCGGCTCTTGACGTGGGCGCCGATCTCCTTGCCGAGTTCGGCCGACCCGTCGACCCCTTCCTTCAGGACGACGAAGGCCTTGACGATCTCGGTGCGCAGCGCGTCGGGCTTGCCGACGGCGGCGGCGAGCGCCACGGCCGGGTGGGTGAGCAGGCAGTCCTCGATCTCGCCCGGGCCGATGCGATAGCCGGCCGAGGTGATGACGTCGTCGTCGCGGCCGACGAAGCTGATGTAGCCGTCGGCGTCGCGCACGCCCTGATCGCCGGTCTTCAGCCAGTCGCCGACGAATTTCGCCGCCGTCGCCTCGGGCCGGTTCCAGTAGCCGAGGAACATCACCGGGTCGGGCCGCGCCACGGCGATCTCGCCGAGTTCGCCGGGCGGCAGCACGTTGCCGTCCGGATCGATGACCTCGACGCGGTGGCCGGGCACCGGCTTGCCGATGGCGCCGGGGCGGCCGACGCCGATGGCGTTGCACGAGGAGAGCACGTAGTTGCACTCGGTCTGGCCGTAGAACTCGTTGATCGTGACGCCGAGCTCGCGCCGGCCCCATTCGAGGGTTTCGATGCCGAGGGATTCGCCGCCCGAACCGACGGTGCGCAGGTCGATGCCGAAACGGGCGCGCGGCGCCTCGAGCGTGCGCAGCATCTTCAGCGCGGTCGGCGGCAGGAAGGTGTTGCGCACCCGGGCCTCGGCCATGACCTCGAAGGCGGCCTCGGGATCGAACTTGTCGAAGCGGCAGGCGAGTACCGGCACGCCGAAATGCAGGCCCGGCATCAACACGTCGAAAAGGCCGCCGATCCAGGCCCAGTCGGCCGGCGTCCACAGGAGGTCGCCGTCCCTGGGCAGGAATTCGTGGCTGGTCTGGACGCCGGGCAGATGGCCGAGCAGCACGCGGTGGGCATGCAGCGCGCCCTTCGGATTGCCGGTGGTGCCGGAGGTATAGATCATCACCGCCGGATCGTCGGCGCCGGTCGAGACCGGCGTGAAGTCGCCCGTCGCCTCGGCGACGAGGCGGTGGAAGTCCTCCGCCCCGGCGCTCGGTCCGTCGACGCAGACGACGTGGTCGAGGGCGGGCAGCGGCGTCTCGATGCGGCGGAAGGTGGCAAGCCCCGCCTCGGTGGTGACGAGGGTGTGGGCGCCGCTGTCGGCGAGGCGATAGGCGAGGGCGTCCGGCCCGAACAGCAGGGCCATCGGTACCGAGATGGCGCCGAGCTTCCAGACCGCGATATGGGCGAGCGCCGTCTCGGGCCGCTGCGGCAGGTAGAGCGCGACGCGATGGCCGGGACCGACGCCGAGGGTGCGCAGGGCGAGCGCCAGCCGGTCGGACTGGCGGCGCAGCTCGCCATAGGTGATGCGCTCGTAATTGCCGTCGCCGATGCGATGGAGAATGGCGAGGCGGTCCGGCTCGCCGGCGGCCCAGCGGTCGCAGACGTCGGTTCCCATGTTGTAGCGGGCCGGCACCTGCCAGCGGAACGAACCGTAGAGCGAGGAATAATCCGCAGCGAAGGACAACATGAAACGACCAGGCCCCTGTTCGAGCGACAGGGGATCAGTCTAGGACGTTGCCGTCGCCGTGAAAACGCCGTCTCGTCAGCGCGGCTCGGCGACGATCAGCGACCAGAACACCTTGTACTTGCTGGCCGGGGCATAGGCGGTGGCCAGCCCCATCCGCGTCGCCGTCGGGTGCAGCATGGTGGCGCGGTGCGGCTTGGAATCGCGCCAGCCGGAGAAGGCTTCGGCGAAGGTGTGGTAGCCGGCCGAGACGTTCTCGTCGGCAGCGCCATGGGCATAGCCGGCGGCGGCGAGGCGGGCGTCGAGCGAGTTGCCGCGGTCGGTGGCGTGCGAGACGCGGTCGGCGGCGGCCATGGCGCGCGCCTCCTTCTCGGCGACGGCGGAGAGCGCCGGGTCGAGGGCGAGGGCGCCAAGGCCGTTGTTCTGGCGATAGGCGTTGATCATGGCAAGGGCCGCCGGCGCGTCGATGACGGCGCCGCTGCGGGCGAGCGACTGGTAGAAGCCGGGCTTCTGGGCCGGCTGGGGACCGGCGCAGGCGGCAAGGGCAACGGCGATCGCCGTCGCGAGCATCGGCAGGTGGGCGCGCATCAGGAGGGCTCCGCGGGAGAATCAGGCTTCTCGGCGACCCTCACTTTGCCTTCGCCGAGGGCCTTGGCAAGTGCCTCGACGGGATCGAGGCCATGCAGGTTGAGGTCGCGCTGCGGGAACGGGATCTCGATATGGGCCTCGCGCAGGGCCTTCAGGATGGCGAAGCGCAGGTCGCTCGACACCGAGAGCGCATAATCGACATTGCCGAGGAAGCAGCGCAGCTCGAAATCGAGCGAACTCTCGCCGAAATTCATGAAGAACACCTTCGGCTCGGGATAGGCGACGACCATCGGGTGGCCGGCGGCGATGTCGAGCAGGATCTTCTTCACCTGATCGGGGTCCGAGCCGTAGCTGACGCCGACCGGCACGATGATCCGGCCCATGGTGTCGTTGTGCATCCAGTTCTTCACGACCCCCGAAATGAGGTCGGAATTGGGGATGATCACGCTGCAGCGGTCGAAGGTCTCGATCTCGGTGGCGCGCACGTTGATGCGCCGCACATAGCCCTGGGTGTCGCCGACGATGATCCAGTCGCCGGTCTTGATCGGCCGCTCGGCGAGCAGGATCAGGCCGGAGACGAAATTGTTGACGATCGACTGCAGGCCGAAGCCGATACCGACCGAGAGGGCGCCGGCGACGATGGCGACGTTCTCGAGGTTGAAGCCGAGATAGGTGAAGGCGAACATCGCCGCGGCGATGATGCCGACATAGCCGAAGCCGGTGTGGATCGAATTCTTGAGGCCGGCATCGAGGCGGGTGCGCGGCAACAGCCGGTTGTCGAGCCAGCGCTGGATGGCGCGGGTGACGACGATGCCGGCGATGAAGATCAGGAGGCCGGAGAAGACCGAGGCGATCGAGAAGGTGATGCCGCCGATCCGGAAGCCGACGAGGGCTTTCATCGCCGAGCCGAGCACGTTGCCCGAATCGATGCCCCAGGGCGCGAGCACCAGCAGGATGGCGATCGACAGCACGAGCAGGCGCATCAGTCCGCTGAGGATGACGCCGATCTGCTCGATGGTATGGGCCGAGAAGCCCATGCTGCCGGCGAGGGTGTTGCCGAAGGCGCTCTCGGCGCGGAAGGCGGTGGTGAAGAGCTCGTCGGTGAAGAGCAACAGGACGACGAGGGTGCCGAGGATGGTGGTCGCCCAGATGATCTGGGTGGCGAGGAACCAGGCGAGGGCGACATAGCCGAAGACCGAGGCGAAGATCGTCACGATGGCGACGAGCCAGCCGATCGGCAGCAGCCAGTTCCAGATCGAGCCGACGGCGCGCTTGCCCTCGCTGCGCAGGGCGACGAGGCCGCGGGTGACGGTCCGCAGGCCGGCGAGGGTGAGGATGCCGACGGTCATGGCGATGGCGCCGCCGAGCGAGACGATCAGCGGCAGCGGCGCCAGCAGCACGTCGCTGAGGCCGTCGAGGGCGATGCCGATGGCGTAGATGCTGCTGACCGCGAGGAGCACCCACATCAGCCGGTCGGCGGCCTCGTCGGGCAGCGGAATGAGACGCCAGCCGGCGCGCCCGGGGGCGACGACGGCCCGGGCGAGGCCGTGGGCGAGGCCGAGGAAGGCGAAGGCGCGCATCAGCGTCGCCATGGTGGCGCCGACGCGCTCGGGCATCACGCCGAACTGTTCCATGATCGCCTCGACGGCGAAGACGGCGGCGACCGGGGCAAGGGCGTTGACGAGGGTGATCCAGGTCGCCGCCATGACCTTTTCGAGAGGCTTGGGGTCGGTGACCGAGGGATCGCGGGTGGTCAGGCGCAACAGGTAGCGGCGCAGCGGCGAGGCGACGACGATGGCAAGGCCGAGGGTCGCGAGGAAGACGACGGTGCCGGTGGCGCGACCCTGCGAGAGGAGGAGGCGGCTCCAGTCCTGCAGCAGGAGGGCGAAGCTCGCGAGCACCGGCGGCAGGCTTTCGGCGGCCTCGCGCCACAGCGTCGGGCTGAAGACGCTGGAGGTCGGCTCGAACAGCCGGCGGGCGAACTCGTCGCGGCGGCGGTTGGCGATGTCGTCGAGCAGTTCGTTGGCGCGCAGCTCGAGCACCTGGGCCTGCTTGACGATGCCCTGCAGCCGGGCAAGCTCCTTCTGCTGGGCCTCGCGCTCGGCCTTGATCTCGGGGGTCTCGATTTCCGGTGTCTTCTCGTCGGTCGGGGCGAGCTGCTTCAGGCGCGCCTCGCTCGCCGCGACGGAGGGGGCGAGCCTTGCCGACTGGTCGGCGGCGTCGGCACGGACCTTGTCGACCTCGCCACGCAGGGCCATCAGGTCCTTGTTGCGGATCGTCTCGCGCTTCAGCGTCGCGGCGTACTGGTCGAGCTTGACCCGCCAGGCATCGAGTTGCTGCTGGACGTCCAGCTGCGGCGCCGGCTGCTGGGCCGAGGCCGGGCCGACGAGGAACGCCAGGGCGAGAAGAATGGCGCCGAGGAAGGCGGTCAGCGCCGCGCGGAGCGACGAACGGCGCACGAGGGAAAGAGCGGTCACGATGGCTTTGCCCGCAGATCGATTCACAAACCGTTGCCGGGCATAGCCGCCCGTCTTGGCGGCACTATGGCAGGTCGCGCCGCCGGTGACGAGAACCAATGGGCGTGCCGGCGGGCCGCCGCTCAGGCCGCGCCGGCAACGTCGCGGCCGACTTGCCGCCGGGCCGGCTCGTCCTTGCCGTCGCCGGCATCGTCGTCCGGCTCGGCTTCTTCCTCGTCGCGGCCGAGGATCTGGCCCATGTCGCTGCGCGACACGACGCCGGCGAGGCTGCCGTCCGGGCCGACCACCGGGACCGGCCAATCGCTCTCGAGCGTTGCCGGCAGGACGTGCTCGATCACCGTTTCGGGACCGAAATGCGGGGTCTCGACGGCGATGTCGTAGAGGCTGTCGTTGCCCGGGGCCTTGATCGCATCCTCGATCGCTTCCTGGGTGACGACACCGCGATAGCGGTCGCGCTCGACGACATAGCCATAGCTCTCGCCGACCCGGCGCATTTCCTCGAGGGCATGGTCGAGGTTCTCGGTAGTGAGGCGCAGCGCCGGCGGCTGCATGACGACGTCGACGGAAAGGGCGCGGGCGCGGTTGACGTCGCGCACGAAGGCGCGGACGTAGTCGTCGGCCGGCTGCAGGAGGATCTCCGGCGGGGTGCCGACCTGGCAGAGCACGCCGTCCTTCAGGATGGCGATGCGGTCGCCGATGCGCAGGGCCTCGTCGAGGTCGTGGGTGATGAAGACGATGGTCTTGTGGAGCCTGGCCTGCAGTTCGATGAGCTGGTCCTGCATCTGGCTGCGGATCAGCGGGTCGAGGGCCGAGAAGGCCTCGTCCATCAAGAGGATCTCGGCATTGCTGGCGAGCGCGCGGGCAAGGCCGACGCGCTGCTGCATGCCGCCGGAAAGCTGGCTCGGATACTGGTTCTCGTAGCCGGAGAGGCCGACGGCGTCGATCCACTCCATCGCCGTCTCGTGGCGCTGGGCCCTGGCGATGCCGCGCAGCTCGAGGCCGTAGGCGACATTGTCGAGGACGGTGCGATGCGGCAGCAGGCCGAAGCGCTGGAACACCATCGACAGCTTCTGGCGGCGGAACTGCTCGAGGTCGCGGGTCGGCAGCGTCATGATGTCGGTGCCGTCGATGACGATGGCGCCGTCGGTCGGGTCGATCAGCCGGTTGAAGTGGCGGATGAGCGTCGACTTGCCGGAGCCCGACAGGCCCATGATGACGAAGATCTCGCCCTTCTCGATGGAGAGCGAGACGTCGTGGAGGCCGAGCGTGTGTCCGGTTTCGGCGAGCAGTTCGTCCTTGCCCATGCCGGCCTTGACCTTGGTGAGCATGGCCTTCGGGTCGGCCCCGAAGATCTTGGTGACGTTGCGGACTTCGATGAGAGACATGGTCTGCCTGAGATTTAGCGGTCCGCGAACATCGCGGCCGGCTGTTCTGTTTCGATCGCTCGGTTTGTCCTAAAACCGGTTCCCACTTTTCGGACCTCGCTCTAGTGGTGGACCTTGCGATACGCCTGCAGGCGATCGCCGAAGGACTGGCTGATACGGTCGAAGACGATGGCGAGGACGACGATGGCGATGCCGCCGATGAGGCCGGTGCCGCTGTCGTTGCGCTGCAGGCCGAGGAGGACGGTCTCGCCGACGCCGCGGGCGCCGATCATCGAGGCGATGACGACCATGGCGAGCGCCATCATCATGGTCTGGTTGATGCCCTGCATGATCGAGGGCAGGGCGAGCGGGATCTGGACGCCCTTGAGGATCTGCCAGCGGGTGGCGCCGAAAGCGCGCGCCGCCTCGACGACCTCGACGTCGACCTGGCGGATGCCGAGGTCGGTGAGGCGGATCAGCGGCGGTGTCGCATAGATGACGGTGGCAAGGATCGCCGGCACCTTGCCGAGGCCGAACAGCATCGCGGCCGGAATGAGATAGACGAAGCTCGGGATCGTCTGCATCAGGTCGAGGACCGGATTGACGATGGCGCGGAAGCGGTTGGAGCGCGCCGCGCTGACGCCGATCGGGATGCCGATGACGATGGCGAGCAAGACCGAGACGAGCATGATGGCGATGGTCTGCATCGCCTGTTCCCAGAGGCCGAGCGCGCCGATGAACCAGGTCGCCACGACCATGGCGATGCTGAGGCCGGCGCGGCGGCTGGCGCCATAGGCGATCAGGCCGATGACGATCAGCACGAGCCAGGGCGGCGCGTCGCGCAGCACGCGCTCGAGCGAGACCAGGACGGACAGGATGGAGTTGGAGACGGCCTCGAAGAAGTCGCCGTAGTCGACCACCAGGAAGTCGACGAAGTCATTGGTCGCCTTGCGGATCGGCTGGCCAATGTCGAAAAAGATCGATGTCACGGAGTACCCTCGGCTGTCGATTGGCGGAGCGGCGCCCGGGGTCTGGCCCCGGACGCCGTTGTCGTCGATCCTCGGATCAGAGCGCGGCCTTGACGCGGCCGGCGACGTCCTCGGGAACCCATTTCGTCCAGAGATCCTCGTTCTTCGTGAGGAAGTCCTTGGCCGCGACCTCGGCATCGCCGCCGTTGTCTTCCATGAAGGCGAGGGCCTCGGAGACCATGGCGTTGGTGGTCTCGTAGTTCTTCAGGAACGCGACGATCATCGGGGCGCTCTCGGCGAACTTCTTGTTGGCGCCGATGATGACGGGCACGATCGGATAGGCGCAGGCCTCCTTCGGCGCGTCTTCCTTGGACAGCTTGTCCCAGACGGCCTCGTCGAACGCCGGCTCCTCGAGCATCGTCACCTGGTCGCTGACCTTGCCGAGGACCGAGGTCGGGCCCCAGTAGTAGAAGACGATCGGCTTCTTGCGCTTGATGTTGCTGAGGATGGCGGCCGACAGGGCGGCGCCGGTGCCCGGCTTGAAATTGACATAGCTGTCGTCGAGGCCATAGGCGCCGAACTTCTTGGTGTTGATCACCTCGCAGCCCCAGCCGGCGATGCAGTTGTAGAAGCGGCCCTTCTCGGGCTCCTCCGGGTCCTTGAAGACGTCCTTGAACTTCGGCAGGTCGGCAACGCTCTTGAGGCCCTTGGCCTTGGCGTCGTCACCCTCGATCAGGTATTTCGGCACGAACCAGCCCTGGATGGCGTCCGGGAAATTGACGCCGAGGTCGACGACCTGGTCCTTCTCCAGCGCTTCTTCCCAGGCGTCCTTCACGTTGTCCTGCCAGATCTCCATGGTCAGATCGATGTCGCCGCGGGCCATGCCGTTGAGCAGCGGAATCGTCGAGCCGGGGATCTTGTCGGTCTTGCAGCCATAGCCGTGCTCGAGCACGAAGCTGGCGATGGCGGTGTGGAAGGAATTGGAGTCCCAGTCGAGGCCGGCAAAGACGACCGGCCGGTCGACCTCGCATTTCGGCTCGGCGGCCATGGCGGCCGTGCTTCCCAGAAGCGGTGTTGCAACGAGTGCGAGAACGGCGAGTGTCTTCAGCACGTTCTTTTCTCCTCATGGAATTCTCGGAATGGCGATGTTCCGCGACGCTGAAGGTCGGTGACCGACAGGCATGTCGGTCGCTGCTCGGAACTGCGTTCATCCTAAGGAAAATGACGCGTGCCTCAACCCGCTTTTGAGTCTTTTTCGATTCAGGCGCGAAAATGCAATGTAAAATGTCTGAACACTTTGTGGATTTTGGCCGTCTTCTTGCCTCGCAAGTGGAAAATGTGTTTTTAACATACGATGTCATTTTGTCATAATCTGATTATTCTACTATCATGTATTCTGCCGAATTGCTTCTTATGGCGTTATGTATTGTCGGGAATCGGGCAAATCTAACTGGTGATGATAAGGGGGCTTCGCCGCTTTTTGCCGATGGACAGGCGCGGCGACGCGGCGTATTGAGGCGCGATGTTGCGGCGCCTCTACGACTGGACGATGGATCTCGCAGCGAGCCGGCATGCGCCGCATGCGCTCGCGGCGATCTCGTTCGCGGAAAGCTCGTTCTTCCCGATCCCGCCGGACACGCTGCTCATCCCGATGGTGCTGGCCGAGCGGCGGAAGGCCTGGTGGTACGCGACCCTTTGCACCATCGCCTCGGTGATCGGCGGTTTCGCCGGCTATTTCATCGGCGCCGTCCTGTTCGAGGAGTTGGCCCGGCCGCTGCTCGACTTCTACGGCTATGGCACGAAGTTCGACACCTTCGCGGCGCGCTACAACGAGTGGGGCGCCTGGATCGTGTTCATCGCCGGGGTGACGCCGTTTCCCTACAAGGTGATCACCATCGCCAGCGGCGCGACCGGCCTGCCGCTGCCGGTCTTCAGCGTGGCGAGCGTGCTCGCCCGCGGCCTCCGGTTCTTCCTCGTCGCCGGCCTGCTCTACTGGCTCGGCCCGCCGATCCGCGACTTCATCGAGAGGCGCCTCGGCCTCGTCTTCACCGTCGCGATGGTGCTCCTCGTCGGTGGGTTCGCGCTCGTGAAGTACGTGCTATGATGAATGGCTCGTCGGCGCGTCGCGTCGCGAGCAAAGGGGTGCTGCCGGTGGCATGGGGCGCCTCGCCCCAAGAATCGCAGACGACACACCGCAGGTGAGACGATGACGTGTCCCTTCCCGGTCGGGCGCTACCAGCTCTACTCGGCCTTTGCTTTCCTCGCTTTTGCTTTCGTCTGTCTGCTGCTCGCCTGGGGCTTCCAGTATATCGGCGGCTACGCGCCGTGCCGGCTGTGCCTCGAGCAGCGCGAGCCCTATTACACGACGATCCCGCTCGTTGCCCTCAACGTGTCGCTGATCGCGGTGCCGGTGCTGCAGCGGGGCAGCCATTGCCTGGCGCGCGGCATCTTCCTGATGGCCGGTCTCTTCATGCTGTTCGGCGCGCTGACCGGCGTCTATCAGGCCGGCGCGGAATGGGGCCTGTGGGCCGGCCCGGCCGACTGCACCGGCGACGGCGCGGCGATGGCGGCCGGCACGACCGATCTCCTCGCCCAGCTGAAGACCGCCAAGGTGGTGCGCTGCGACGTGGCGCAGATCCGCGTTCTCGGCCTGTCCTTCGCCGGCTGGAACGTGCTCGCCTCGGGGTTCCTGGCGCTGATCGCCTTCGCCGGCGGGCTCTTGCCGGCCAATCCGGCGTTCCTCGAACGGCGCCGCTGAGGCTGCGCGGGCCGGCTCAGGGCTCGAGCTCGGTGTCCCAGTAGAGAAAGTCCATCCAGCTCGCGTGGAGATAATGGGGCGGGAAACCGCGGCCGTTCTCGTGCAGATGCTGCGCGTCGGGCCGGAACGGTTTCAGGGCCGGGAACATGCCGACCTCTCGCGGCAGCTTGTCGCTCTTGCGCAGATTGCACGGGGCGCAGGCCGTGACGACGTTTTCCCAGGTGGTGCGGCCGCCCTTGGCGCGCGGGATCAGGTGATCGAAGGTCAGGTCCTCGCGGCTGCCGCAGTACTGGCACTGGAAGCGGTCGCGCAGGAAGACGTTGAAGCGGGTGAAGGCCGGGTGGCGCTGCGGCTGGACGTAGGTCTTCAGGGAGACGACGCTCGGCAGCCGCATCTCGATGGTCGGGCTGCGGATGTAGCGGTCGTATTCGGAGACGATGTTGACGCGGTCGAGGAAGACGGCCTTGATCGCGTCCTGCCAAGACCAGAGCGACAGCGGAAAATAGCTCAGCGGCCGATAATCCGCGTTCAGTACCAGGACAGGACTGGACTCTGGCGAGACATGTACCGTCATGCGCCTGCTCCCGGCTAGACCGAACCAGCTCCGAATGACGCGGCGGATAATCTATAGACTGTATGTCATCCTTGTGAAAGCGGAAGATATTGAGGGGATTGCGGCGTTCGGCGATTGTTGCAGGGGCGCCGCAGTCGCCGTGCCGGCGGTCGATTCGCGCCGGAGGTTCCGATTGACCGGAGCCTTGCGGTCGATATTATCCGCCCCCGTGCCCCTGTGGCGGAATTGGTAGACGCGGCAGACTCAAAATCTGTTGCCTTCACGGGCGTGCTGGTTCGATCCCGGCCAGGGGCACCATTCCTCTTTATATCTACTTGTTTTTATTTAGAAATATGGTTTGAGAGTTTTTTGGCCCACCTTTTGGTCCACCTTTTTTGGTGTGATGGTATGTGCCGATATCTGCATCTCACCTTTAGCGGCGGGTTGGAGAGAATCGCGTTCCGTGTCGAATCCCTGCGGGGCTCGTTGGCTAGGCGCAGCATCTCTTCGGCCCTCATCTAGGCAAATGAGCAGCTATGTGCAGCCTTGCTCATCTTGCTACCGGAAGGCGAGGAGCGTAGAGTCAGCATTGCCCAATGGGCTCGGTTGGCATGCCGAGGCTGGGGCATCCGGATGCTCCTTTTGAAGGGAGATATCCGATGTCGCATCCCAAGCAGCTGATCGACAAAAAGGAACTGACCAAGCTTGTGAAATACTCGCCGCAGCACATCGCGCGGCTGGAAAAGGCAGGCCAATTCCCACAGAGGCTGAGGCTGGGCCAGAACCGAGTGGCGTGGTTGTTGTCTGAGGTGGAGGAGTGGATAGACAAGCGCCTCGAACGGCGCGCGACTGTCAACGCAGCATGAGATTGGCTCCTCCTTTTGAAAGAGCCGGAAGGCCGTCCCTCCGCGGGGCGGCCTTCTGTCTGCGAGAGGGAAGGTGCGATCGAGCGGAAAACCAGCCCATGGCTGCGTGACTCAAACAAAACCGCCTCCGGCAAGACCGGCGCGGTTCAGAGACCGATTTGGGAACCCCTTTTATGGGTACGTGACCTAGACGCCGGAGATCGAACTCACCTTTGCACCGCAGCCGAGGAGTTTCACAAGGCGGACGATCCAGCGCCGCTGCCGCCGGGTGCAGCCGGCAATGCGAATCGAGCCGTCATTGGGATGCTCGTCAAAGGTTCCAGCCCCATATTCGCCCCTCCAACCGTCGACGCCGGTTTTGTCGAAGAGTTCGCGCAAGAGAGAACCTGGGGGTGGGCGCAAGGTCTTGTCGACTCCGCCACGGCGGAATGCCTCGTTCCAGAGATGTAGAAACACTGAGCCGCGAACACGTTCCCGGACGATAAACGTCCGCGAGGGTCTCAGCAAATCCATGGCTTCGAACGGATGGATTGGATAGGCAGACGACATTGGCTGAGCGGCTTCGTTCAAGCCATAGGCGGTGAAGAGTTCGGTGAGAAGAAAAGGCCCAGTTGCGCCCCACGGGACGTTGTGACCCATTTGATGTGCGCGTCGAAGCGCTTCGACAACTGTCGAATGTCCTGCGGGAAAACGCAGAACTGCATTGTTGAGCAGACCACTCGATTCCCAGGCAACAAAAACCTCAAATTCGGGAACGGTTGGCTCAAGAAGGTAAACGTCCAAGTCGACCCACCAACCACCGTGTTTGGCGAGCAGGTGATAGCGAAAGAGATTGGCAAAAAGGGCGGGTGAGCCTTGTCCTTCACCCGCTTCGGGTCCATATACCATTTTTTCATCGAAAGGCAGGATTTCGTCTGCGTTCCGCCATTCGACGCCATCTGGAATTCCGAGGTCGGGTGAATAGGTGTAAAGGACAAAGTGATGCCCTTTGTCGATGAAGGATTTCATGCAGGCTTGTTCATACGGCGTTAGAGCGGTCCCGTACCAAAAAGAGCTAAAGAGCATGAGCGGTGTCCCGTCCAATTTGCGGAAGCCAATCTGCGGAATAAGACTGTCACCGGGCCGAAGGCACCACTGCTGATGAGCCCAAAATTGCACGCAGGCGAGCGCCCGTATGCTGATGCGTGAAGTCACCGAGGATTCGGCCACGACCCGCAGCGCCTAGTTTGGCAGCTAGTATCGGATCAGCAAGCAATTTTGCGATTGCCCCAGCCATGCCGTCGACGTCGTGTTCCTCGACGAGTAGACCACAGGTGTTTTCCAAAACGGTCTCCGGTATCCCACTGTGCCTCGTTGCTACAACCGGCAAGGCGCTAGCCATCGCTTCCATGACGGACACCGGCATGCCCTCCGCGTCGCCATCATCGCTCACCACGGAGTGTTGAACAAACATCGCTGATCTGCCCATCACCTCGGCAACGAAATCGTGATCGCGTAGCCCATGCAAGACCACCTTCGATTCGAGCCCAAGCCGTTGGATCGTTTTCTTGCATCTTCCAAACAGCGGGCCTGTGCCGATCATTTCCAGCCGGGCATCCGGAAATTGATCGCAGACTTTGGAAAATGCTTCGATTGTAAGATGGGGAGCTTTCTTCTCTACCATCCGGCCTACGGCAACGATGACCTGTGATGATTGACCGTTCGTTGGGACAAAGCAGGAGGGATCGACGCCACAGGGACTCAAAGCCAGCTTCTCAAGTGGACAACCGAGATCGGCAAGCCGGGCCAAGAGATACCGCGATGGTGCGATGACACCTGCCGCCGAAAAAAATAGCTTCCGATAGAGTTCCGCATGATGTGGGTCTTGCGCCATTGCCGTCGCATCGTGACCATGAAAGTGGACATAGAGGGGGACATCCAATTCCCTGGCGACGCCCATTAGGAGGCAGCCAATTGGGCCAAATTCCGCCAGCAAGGCAGTTGGCTGATAGGTTCGGAAGAACGCTTTTACCCTTAAGCGGTCGATGGCGCTTAGTTCTGAATCTGCTGGATTCTGTAAGTGGGTTGCCAACCATTCTCCTACGCGCGCTATTTTGCCACGACGGGATCTGCGAATGCGAAGATCACTGAGCACCGGGCAACCAAGTCTCTCGGCATCCGTACCATCCTGGCAAAGAAGTATTGTTTGTTTCGGTGCGATGTGGCGCACATGATCTCTCACGAAGGTTTCTGATGCTGTATTGAAGGCCGGTGCCGCAAGCGCAAGCATTGGCAAGTCCCTTTCACCCCGCCTCGGATAGTCACATCCGCCATCGACGTCGGCAAAACTGCGCCGACAACTCGCAAAGTGCGCCATCTCTACACAACCTAGGACAACGAACGATTCGCCCCTTTCCGGATGATGCCCCTCAGATTCGTCTGCCAATTTCTCACATCGTGTTCCGCCAGGACATAGTCGCGCGCACGCCGCGCGAGACGTCCATATCGTTCATCATCTCCAATGATCTTCCGAATTCCCTCCACAAATAGCCCTGCATTGTCTCGGCCATCCCCAAGTATGATCCCCACAAATATTCCAAAACTACTAGTTATTTCGTCCGGATTTTGGCAACTTATAATCAAATTCTCATGTGAAAGCGCCTCTAAGAATGAGATGGGAGTTGCTTCATGTATAGATGTATTTATCAAAACCTTTGTTTTGGATAGTATAGAGCGCTTTTCTTCTCCCTCAATATGACCAAGAAGCCGGACGTTGGCAAGATCTTTGTATGGATATATAATGTAATTCACAATCTCCTGCTGGACTGTTCCCATGAAGTAGAATTCTACATCTGGCATAAGTCTAGCGACCTCCAATGCCAACCATGGTCGCTTCACGGAGTCCAGACGCCCAAGCCACGCAACAGCGTTCAGCTTGCGGCCACGGCTCGGTAGCATGTCGTTGGAAATGAATACAGGGTTCTTTAGGGTCGCAATATCCAAATCAGTTGGCAGGTCATATAGTTCGCGCGCCTTGGCGATGATTTCCGAATTCTGAGATATCGCCATAAACCGATTTTCCTGAATGAATCTCTTAAACAGCATCCTCAACTCCGGCCCTGGTCGCGGGGAGCCGGTATCTGCGGTTGGCACCGTATCGATCTCATCCCAATCCGATTTCGGCCGCGGGTCCTGAATATACAGAATTAACGGAACAAAATTCGGGATCAGATTTAATATATGCCGATTCGATGCCTCAATTACAACAAACAGATCAAATGTACGCAAATATTTCCTGACTCTATATCGCGATATTGATTTCAAAATATAGTGCTTCAGAAGGCTAAATAGATTTTTTGAAGAAAATTTATTTAAATGATTTGGCAAAAGAACTATCTTCTTGCGCGAATCGCGAAAAAAATATTCAAAGTTCGAATTTTTTGAAAATCCTAGTATCGTCTCAATCTCGATTTCATCGCATGGAATATATTCGGCGATGTAATTTCGCGCTAGCATCCCATATCCGCCTAGATCGGCATGACCGGTGATAGTGCTATCAAAGAACTCGGAGGCGATAAGACCAACTCGAAGCGCTCGAAAATTCCCTTGCACTGTTCTCATGGTGTGTTTTCGATGCTTTCGTGCACTCAATTCCGGCATCCGCAGCGTAATGAACCGCCCCGGGTTTGCCGGAGGCCATTTGGTTTGAGTCACGCGGCCATGGGCTGAGTTTCCAGCATGGCGTAGAAGCGTGCCTCGGCTGCGGCCGGCGGGATGTTGCCGATGGGCTCCAATAGCCGGCGATGGTTGAACCAGTCGACCCATTCGAGGGTGGCATATTCAACCGCCTCGAAGGACCGCCATGGCCCGCGTCGATGAATGACCTCGGCCTTGTAGAGGCCGTTGATGGTTTCGGCGAGGGCATTGTCGTAGCTGTCGCCGACGCTGCCGACCGATGGCTCGATACCGGCGTTGAGTAGGCGCTCGGTGTATTTGATCGAGACGTATTGGCTGTCGCGGACGCCCTTCTGTTTGTCAAGCGGCAATACGGGTCTGATTGATCCGCTTGTGGCCGCGGCTGATGATGTGGAAGACCTCACGAGCGATATAGCGTTTAAGGGACCGAAGCGCGTCGAGTTTGGAATGTCCCTCGGCAATCCGTTTGGCGACATAGGCCTGCGTTGTCGGATCGGTTCGTAGACGGCCGATGGCGATGATGTGAAGGGCGCTGTTTGCGGCCCGGTCGCCACCCCTGTTGAGTCGGTGCCGAATGGTCTTGCCGGACGAGGCTGGTACGGGACTGACACCGCAGAGCGCAGCGAAGCTTGCCTCCGATCGTAGCCGCTCCGGATTGTCCCCAGCCGTGAGCAAGAGTTGTGCTGCACTGGTGTGACCGATCGAGTTGCGGGCGATGAGGTCGGGGGCGAGTTCGTCGACGATGGCACCGATCATCGCATCGAGATCAGCGATCTCGTCATGGAGTTCGAGATAGCGGCGGGCAAGCGATTTGAGGCTGATCTTGTAGGCTGCTTCGACATCACGGTAAGCCGTCAGATCCGGCCGCCAGGCTGCCAATGTTCGCACGAGTTGCATACGGGTCAGGCTTCGAAGCTGGTCGCGCAATCCGTCGGGTGCACAGACGATCGTGTTCTGGATTATCTGCAGAGCGACGCGGCGCGCAGCAACGGCGGTCTTCCGGCAAACCGAGAGAACCCGTAGTGATTCAACCATTCCATCGCGGGTTCTGGGCGTTACCGTCCGCTTGCCGGCACGGGCCGCATGGGCAGCGTTCTGCGCATCAAGATCGTCGTTCTTGCCACGCCGGCGACGGTCGGTCCTGTCCGGCGCAGTGACCTCCAGAACGTCAATACCCGCCCGCTGCATGAAGCGCAGCAGACCGGCTCCGTAGCTGCCGCTCGATTCGATGCCGATGCGCTGCACGTCTCCGAACGATTGCATCCAGGCGAGCATCTGCCGATAGCCCTGGCGGGTGGTGGCAAAGCATGCCGTACCCATGACGCGGTCCTGTTCATCTACGACTGCCGCGACATGCAGATCTTTGTGGGTGTCGACACCGCCGACGATACGGCGGGGCGGGTTCTCTCGCTGGTCCATTCCATCTCTCCCGGTTCGACCGTTCTTCGACGGCTTCGCCAAAACCGAGTGCATGGACAGGACAGTCATGTGACCGGCGGTCAGGCCCTTCTCGGGTCACAGGCATCGGCGAGGCAAAACCTCACCGCAGGGCGTTCCCGGGCGGCCGACAGGTCCAAGGAAAGACACGGCTGGTCGATCGGAGTGCGGGTCAGGCCGCGCCAGGACGCCTTGCAGCGCCAGCCTACCAGACGGTCCATCGCTGTGAGAGTCAGACCGCCCGGGAACTGGCGACCATTCTTTGACTATCCGAATGATGCAGGAGGTTGTTTGGCCTGCCTCTTCTCCAGATCGCCATGACGAGGGCGTCGGCCACGAGCTGAGCTGTCATCTCGGCCTTCATCGCCCAACCGACGACGTGGCGGGAGAACAGATCGATGACGGCTGCAACGTAGAGCCACCCCTCCGCAGTCCAGACATAGGTGAAGTCGGCAATCCACTTCTGGTTCGGCGCCGACGCCTCGAAGACCCGGTCGAGAAGGTTCTGCGAGATTGCCGGCCGCTTGTCCGTATCCTTCGGCAATGCCCGTCGTCGCGGCCGTGCCCGCAGGCCATTCTCCCGCATCAGCCGCTCGATACGGTGCAGTCCGCAGGAGAACCCTTCGGCCAACACGTCGCGCCACACGCGGCGTGCACCATAGGTGCGGTCGCTGCCCTTGAAGCTCCGGTCAATTGCACCGAGGAGCGCATCGTCGTACCGGGCACGGGCGCTTGGACTGCGGTTGAGCCAGGCATGGAAGCCCGACCGCGAGACATCCAGCGCTTCGCAAAGCAATGCCACCGGCCAGATCCCCCGGTGCTTCGCGATGAAAGCAAACCTCATGTCGCTTCCCTCGCGAAGTAGGCTGCGGCCTTTTTTGGGATGTCACGCTCCGCCTTGAGCTTCGCGACTTCCTTGCGCAGCCGGTCGATCTCGACCTGCTCTGGCTTCACCTGGTCGTGGCCGGGAAAGGCATGCCGCGGATCCACGGACAACTCTCTGACCCACTTGCGCAGCACATTCTCGTGGAGATCAAGGTCCCGGGCAGCCTGTGCGACCGTAACCCCTCGTTCCTTGACCAGCCTCACCGCCTCGAGCTTGAACTCGCGGCTGAACGTTCTCCTCTGCATTCGAAACCTCCGGTTCCGTCTTCAACACCCTATCGCGGTGTCCACGAAACCGGCAGCAGGCCAAGAAGGCGTCTACGAATCTGGGGGCTATTCACCTTCGCCTTGAAGGCCGCCCCGTGGTTCAGCCTGGTACGCTTCGTCATGGTCTCTCCTGCTCCGGCCACCATAGGTCGCATTCAGGCCGAAACCTACCTAACAGCGCTGTTCAGATTCCCCGAGCCACTTCTGACCAACTTTTCGGTCGAAGCACTCTGGCAGCGCCGGCTCGGGTGTCCATTGCCTTGGTCGTGATGACGGCGGTAGGGGGCGACGGACCCTGCTGCTTGGCGCCGCCGTTCTTCAGGAGGCAGCTGGACGAATATGTGCCGAGCGATGCCATGCAATGACGATATCCACCGCTGGACTTCGCCCGCAAAGCAAGCATTGCATGGGTTGCGGCCGGCGGTGACCGGCGGACGAGCCTCGTTCCCTTGTCAGGTCGGGGCTTGCGCTGGTGGAAGCGCTGGCGCGGGGCCGGCGCCGAGCCTGAAGGGCACCACCATGATCGCAGATCTGCAAAGAGACCGCTCCCCCAAGGCCGCAATCGGAGTTCGATCGGGATTCCCGCGCCTGACCGACACGCAGCTCGTGATTTTGTCGACTGCCTCGCAGCGCGGCGACGGAGTGGTGTTGCCGCTGGCGAAGTCGCTTTTGCTCAACAGGGGTGCGGTCGAGGTCGTTCTGCAGAGCTTGTTGCGCCGCGGCCTCATTGCCGAGCGTCCGGCCGGATCGGGCGATGAGGTCTGGCGATCCGAGATCGGCGAGCGGTGGACCTTGGCGATCACCGACGCCGGGCTTGCTGCGATCGGCGTTACCGACAAGGCAGAGGACCCGGATGTGGCAGCCCCGCGCGTCTCGGTGCTCGACCATGTCGGAGGCGCGATTTTCGGCACCACAGCGCCGCGCGGCGATGTCGCCAGCGCAGGGCCGGCGGTTTGGACCCCGCAGAACGTTGCGATGTCAGAGGCTAGCCCGCGCACTGATGACACTCCTCCGGCCCCAGCCGATGGCGGCGCCTCAAACGAGGAGCCATCCGCGATTCTGCTGGAGAGGCCCGGCACCAAGACGGCGCTGATGATCGCGCTTTTGCGGCGACCGGAAGGCAGCACCGTTGCCGATCTGTCAGCGGCGACCGGCTGGCAACCCCATTCGGTGCGTGGCGCGATCGCCGGCCAGTTGAAGCGCCGACTTGGCCTGGTGGTCATCGCTTTCAACGAGCCGGATCGCGGCCGTGTCTACCGGCTTGCCCGCCCCGAAAGACAGAGCGAGAGGCCCTGATGGATCGGGCCGTTCCGCAACTGGTGTTCCATCGCCCGAACGCCCGTCCGGACCAGATGCCTTTTGTCCTTCCAGCCGAAAGAACAGCCATGACAAGAATCCCTGAGACACCTGCGAACGCCGAAGTCGAGGCAATTCCAGCAGAGGGGGAAGCCTCTCGGCCTTTGACCCAACCCGTGACCTCATCCGAGTTGCCGCCTGACAGCTCGAACGGCGCAACGAAGCCGAATCGTATACGCCGACGCCGCTCATCGAAGCCGGTGGACGCTGCTGAGCTTGCCGGGGAGATCGCCCGCCTGGGGACGCTCTCCCGCGCGGATTTGCTGTCTCGCTGGCAAGCTGCCTATGGCGTGGCGCCACCACCCCGGCTCGGCCGATTATTGCTGATCCGATCGCTCGCCCATCATTTGCAGGAAGAGGCCTTTGGCGGCCTCAGGCCAGTCGTTCGTCGGCGCCTCGCCAGACTTGTCGAGGACCGCGCGGCCGGGAAGTCATCAGTTGGCGTCAGTCCTTCGATCAGGTCCGGAACGCGGTTGCTACGCGAATGGCAGGGCAGCATGCATGAAGTGATCATTCTCGAGGACGGCGTCCAGTATCGCGGCCAGCATTGGCGCTCGCTGTCCGCAGTGGCGCGGCAGATCACCGGCGCGCGATGGTCCGGCCCACGCTTCTTCGGCCTGAAGGACTGTTCCGATGCCTGATGACCGATCGACCTGCCGCAACTCACCATCGACCGGTGGCGCTTCGAAGTTGGTTGCTGTGCAAGACGCCAACCGGGATCGGGATGCTGAAGCTACAGGTCGGCTTGCTACAGCCGTCGAAGGCAACGGCCATCGACGGGCAGGACTTTCGCGACAGATGCGCTCGCAATACTCGGGTGCAAATCGCTCGATCAGTCGCTGCGCCATCTACACCCGCAAATCCTCCGAGGACGGGCTGGAACAGGACTTCAACTCGCTCGATGCCCAGCGCGAGGCCTGCGAGGCCTACGTCACCAGCCAGAAGTCGGAAGGATGGCGGGCGATCACCGAGACCTACGATGACGGCGGCTACTCGGGCGGCACCATGGACCGGCCCGCCCTCGAAAAGCTGCTTGCCGATATCCACGCTGGCAAGATCGACACCGTCGTCGTCTACAAGGTCGATCGGCTGACGCGGTCGCTCTCCGACTTCGCCCGCATCGTCGACGTCTTCGATGCGCACGGCGTCTCCTTCGTCTCCGTCACCCAGAGCTTCAACACCACCACCTCGATGGGGCGCCTCACCCTCAACATGCTGCTGAGCTTTGCCCAATTCGAGCGCGAGGTCACCGGCGAGCGCATCCGCGACAAGATCGCGGCCTCCAAGCAGAAGGGCATGTGGATGGGCGGGATGGTGCCGCTCGGCTATGACGCCGACGGTCGAACCCTCACCATCAATGAGGACGAGGCAAAGACCGTTCGAACCCTCTTCGAACTCTATTCGAGGCTCGGCAATGTCCGGTTGGTCAAGCACGAGGCCGACCGGATCGGGCTTCGCACCAAGATCCGCAAGACGGAGAGAAAGAACCAGGGCGGCGGAAAGCCCTTTGCCCGCGGCCAAATCTACAAGTTGCTCTCCAATCCCATCTATGTCGGCCGCATTCCCCATCGCGACCAAAGCTATCCCGGGCTTCATCAGGCGATCATTGACAATGGAACCTGGGACAAAGTCCAGGCTCTCCTCTCGAACAACGCACCGCGACGGCCCCGGCATAACCATATCGCCGAGCCGAGCGCTCTGGCGGGCAAGCTCTTCGACGAGACCGGCACCCCACTGACCCCAACCCATTCGGCCAAATCCGGCCGTCGCTATCGCTACTACGTCTCCCGGCATCTCGTGACGGGCGATAGGTCCCGGGATCTTCCGAACGGGGATGGCGAGCCCGGCCTGACGGACCGCCGGTCAGGCTGGCGTCTTCCCGCCCACGAGATCGAGCGGATTGTCGCCAGTGCCGTCGCCGATCTCATCGCCGACAAATCCGCATTGGTGACGACCGCCCGGCAGGCGGGCCTTTCTGCCGAGCATGTTCCCCAGCTTCTCGACGCCGCCGTCCGCTCAAGCAGCGATCCACTGGTGCCCGTCGAGCGCGTTGACCTTCTGACGAATGCGCTCACAATTGTCGTGGACATCGGCCGGTTTCTTGGCAACGCCCCAACACCAAGCCTTCGTCTCCACCTGCCGCTCACCATGAAGCGCCGTGGCGTCGAGATGCGGCTGGTGATCGAAGGTCCCAACGACAAGAAAAGGCCGACGAGGGCCGATCCCGCGCTTGTCAAGCTCATCGTCCGTGCCCGCAAATGGTTCGACATGCTGGCCTCGGGCAAGGTCAAATCAATTGCCGAGATGGCCGCCGCGGAAAACCTCGGCGACAGCTATGTCAGCCACGCCCTACCGCTCGCTTTCCTCGCCCCCGACATCATCGAAGCGATCCTCGCCGGCACCCAGCCCGTCAGCCTTACCGCCGAAGCTCTCCTCAAGCGCATCGACCTGCCGCTCGATTGGACCGAGCAACGCCGCATCCTCGGCTTCGACAGCCGCACCGCCGCCAGCGATCACTGAACGGCCATCGCTTTGCCCTCATTTTGAAGGGGGCCGAGGGGAAACAGAGCAGATCGACAAGAGGCGATCTGCATCAGGGGGTTCGAGCCCCTTTCGGTGAGGAAGCCTTGGCGAAGTCCAGCCTGCCATTCAACGGTGGCATGACGGTCAGAGGAAGACGGCTACTGCCAACACGCCAAGCGAACGTTGACCGGCTCATTCGCCGACAGAGAAACCGTCCCGAAAGCACGTGGAATGCCGCTCGCCACCGCCGTCTCCGCTGAATCTTCGCCACACAGGAACGCCAAAAACCGCGCCAAACCGGCCGACCGCCAGGATCGCTGGTCGGCAACGACAAACATGCAATGAAAACAAAGACTGGCTGGCGGAGAGGGAGGGATTCGAACCCTCGGAACGCTTGCGCGCTCAACGGTTTTCGAGACCGCCCCGTTCGACCACTCCGGCACCTCTCCGTCGGCGGGCACGCCCGCCGGGTCGGGGCGGACATATCACAGCCGTGGCGCCGGAGACAAGTCATCGCAACGTAACAAAACGATCTTGCGCGCCCCTGCCTGCCCCGGCGCCCGGAACCGGCCGAATTGCGCCGCCTGGCGCCCGCTGCGCCCGCCTTGTGACGGTCCGCCGACGGGCACCTCGGATGCCGCCGGCCGCGCCCTCTCGCCCTTGTCGGAAAAGCCGAATCGGCCGCCTCCCCGGCCCGTGCCGCCGACGGCGAAGCAGCGACAGGAGCCTCGGCCGGTATCCGGCCTCGTGGACGCCGGCGGATTCACCGATCGCCGCACGCGAGACCGCCGACGCTCAGCTCCCACGAAGGTCGGCGGGATCACCGGCCGGCGCACGCGGAGCCCCGGCCTGCGGTCAGCTCTCGTGGAACACCGTGAACTCGTCGATCGGCGCGCGCTCGGTGAAGGCCTCGTTCTCCGGCGCTGTCGGATCGGCGTGGCCGAGCGCCGCCGCAGCAACGACGAGATGGTCGTCGCCGAGCCCGAGTTCGCGCCGCACCACCGCGCCGTAATAGACCCAGGCCGCCTGCAGGCAGGTCTCGAGGCCGAAGGAGCGCGCCGCGATCGCGAGATTGCCGAGAAAGAGGCCGCTGTCGAGGAAGCCCGCCGGCACGAAATCGCGCTCTATGACGACGAAGATGCCGACCGGCGCGCCGAAGAAGCGGAAATTCTGGCGGAACTGCTCGGCCCGCCCCGCCTTGTCCTCGCGGGTGATGCCGAGCCGGGCATAGAGATCGAAGCCGACCTTGCGCCGCCGCGACAGGTATGGCTCGCGCCAGACCTCCGGATAGTAGCGATAGTCCGGGCATTCGGCACCGGTCTCGTGCACGGCGAGCACCGCCTCCGACATCCGCTTCAGCGCCGCGCCGCGCACCACATGGACCTGCCAGGGCTGCAGATTGCCGCCGCTCGCCGCCCGCGCCGAGAGTTCGAGGATGCGACGCAGCGTGTCGTCCGCGACCGGCAGGTCGAGGAACCTGCGCACCGAGCGCCGTCCGCCGATCGCGGCGCGCGCGCCGACATCATCCCGTTCCTCGTCCATGACAGCTCCTCGATCCCCGGTTGGAGGCCGGCCGAGCATAGGCGATCGGCCGAGGCGCCGGAAACCCCGCGTATCGACCATTGACATCGCGCCGGAAGGGAGCCCCGGAAAGGGATTCCGCGGCCCGCCGCCACAAAGGCCCCTGGCGGCTCCATCTTCGACTGGCTCGCCCGAGGGCGACACACGCGGTCGGCGGGCGGCATCGCAAGATCGGCCGAAAAGGCCGGCAATTATGCTTAACGCTTCCTCAACGCCTCCTCGGCGACACTCGCATCGACAGGGCCTGCCATGCCGGTCTCCACATTCTCCCTCGTCGAACGGCGCGCCAGCCCGTCCGACAGGTGCAGGGAAGCATCACTTGCCGATGTTTCTTGTCGGATGCCGGGTAAGGACCTGGTCACCATACCGGGACATGGACTATATCAACCGCAAAGTTCCGGATTCGAGCAAAGGCGACGGCGCATCCCGACAGAAGCTTCGGGCGCCATGACGACAGACCGATTTCGAGGGCAACCCTTAGAGGGGCAAGGGCTTGGAAATGATCGACCGTAGAACCTTCTTCACCGGCGTTGCCGGCCTGACCGCGATGATGCTCGCCGGCTGCGAGACCGATGGCAGCTCCGGCCCGACGTTCAATCTCGCCAGCCTCGCGCCGGTGGACCCGAAGATCAAAAGCCAGAAGGCCATGGTCGATCCGGCCTTCCACCGCACCACGATCTTCTACACCGGCTCGGAAAAGCCCGGCACGATCGTGATCTCGACCAAGGACCGCTACCTCTACTACGTGCTGCCGGGCAGCAGGGCCATCCGCTACGGCATCTGCGTCGGCCGTGCCGGCTTCGAGTGGTCGGGCCGCGCCAATGTCGGCAGCAAGCAGGAATGGCCGAAGTGGTTCCCGCCCAAGGAGATGATCGCCCGCGACCCGCGCGCCGCGCCCTATGCCAACGGCATGGAAGGCGGCCCGGAAAACCCGCTCGGCGCCCGCGCGCTCTATCTCTACGAGGGCGGCAAGGACACGCTCTACCGCATCCACGGCACCAACGCGCCGAAGTCGATCGGCAAGGCCGTCTCGTCGGGCTGCATCCGCATGCTCAACGAGGACGTCGCCGACCTCTACGAGCGCGTCGACGTCGGCACGCCGGTGATCGTCGAGCTCTGAGCCGACAGGATTTTTTGAGGAATGCCGGACGGCTTTCCGCTCCTTTAGAGCGGGAAGCCGTTCTGTTGTGCGAGCTCTTTCAGCGACACCTGCGGCCGCGCGCCCATATGGCCGATGACCTCGGCCGCGGCGAGCGCCGCAAGCTCGGCGCAGGTGGTCAGCGCCATGCCGCGCGAATGGCCGTAGAGGAATCCGGCCGCGAAGAGATCGCCGGCGCCGGTGGTGTCGACGACTTCCTCGACGCTCGCCGCCGGCACCTGGAAGGTGCCCGGGCCGAAGGTGACGACCGAGCCCTCGACGCCCCGCGTCGTCACCGCCAGCGGCACGTCCTTGCGCAGCAGCTCGATCGCGGTCGCAAGGTCCGAGGTCTCGTAGAGCGCGTGGATCTCGGACTCGTTGCCGAACAGAATGTCGATCGCCCCGCCGCGCATGAGTTCGAGGAACTCGCTGCGATAACGATCGACGCAGAACGCGTCGGAGAGGCTGAAGGCGACCTTGCCGCCCTTGGCATGGGCGATGTCGGCCGCCTTGCGGAACGCCTGCTTTGCCGGCTCCGGATCCCAGAGATAGCCCTCGAGATAGACGATCGCCGCCTCGCCGACGAAGCCCTCGTGGATGTCTTGCGGATGCAGCTCCTGGCAGGCGCCGAGATAGGTGTTCATGGTGCGCTCGCCATCGGGCGTGACGAGAATGAGGCTGCGCGCCGTCGCCGCGCCGCCGTCGAGCGGCGCGGTATCGAAATCGACGCCGATCGCCCGGATGTCGTGGCCGAAGATGTTGCCGAGGCCGTCGCCGGCGACCTTGCCGACGAAGCCGGCCGAGGCGCCGAACGAGGCAAGGCCGGCGATGGTGTTGGCCGCCGAGCCGCCGGACGCCTCGATCGAGGGTCCCATGCGCGCGTAGAGCCGCTCGGCCTCGACGCCGTCGATCAGCCGCATCGTGCCCTTGGCCAGGCCCTCGGCGACGAGAAAGTCGTCGTCGGTGCGGGCGATCACGTCGACGATGGCGTTGCCGATCCCGACGACGTCGTATTTCTTTGCCGGCATGTGCGTCTCTCCATGGCTGGCGCGGGCGCCTTGTCGCCGGGCGGCGGCGGCCCGGGCGCGCGGAGTATAGGGATCGGCGCGGCATCGACAACCCCGACCGAGGTCGCGGCTTTCGCCTTGTGCCCGGCCGCCGCAAAACCTATGTGAGAGCGGGCCGCGAAGGCCCGCCCCAGTTTTGCGGAGAGGTCTCCCGATCATGCTCGAAGCGGCCCTGCTCGCCTTTTCGGACGTCTTTTCCAAGCCGTTGCGCGGCGTCCTCTGGAAGACGCTCGGCATCACCATCGCCCTCCTCGTCATGATCTGGTTCGCGATGGAAGGGGCCCTCGGCCTCTTCGTCGACGTGCCCTATCCCTGGCTCGACACGCTGATCGCGGTGATCGCCGGCCTCGGCGTCCTCGTCGGGCTCGTCTTCCTCGTCGCGCCGATTTCCTCGCTGGTCGCCGGCCTCTTCGTCGACGAGATCGCCGAGACCGTCGAGCGCGTGCATTATCCGGGCGATCCGGCCGGCAATGCCCTGCCGCTCGGCGAATCCATCGCCCTTTCCGCCAAGTTCACCGGCGTCGTCATCCTGGTGAACCTCGGCGCGCTGATCCTCCTCTTGATACCGGGGGTCAATTTCGCCGTGTTCTTCCTTGCCAACGCCTACCTGCTCGGCCGGGAATATTTCGAACTCGCCGCCATGCGCTTCCGCCCGGCGCTTGAGGCTAAGCGCCTGCGCCGCCGCCATGGCGGCACGGTGATGGTTGCCGGCATGCTGGTCGCGGGCCTGCTGTCGATCCCGATCGCCAACCTTCTGACGCCGCTCTTTGCCACCGCCTTCATGGTGCATCTGCACAAGCGCCTGCCGGACCTGCCGGTCCCGGCGACGCGCGACGCGGCGTGAGGCATCGCAAGGCGACTTCGACGCCCCCTCACCCTGTCCCTCGCCCCGTCGGGGAGAGGGAACGAAGGTTGTTGCTCTGGGTGAAAAGAAGCCTTTCCCTTCGAAAGGACCCGGAGAACCGGTGGTGCAAGCCGCTGGCCCGGAAAAGCCTTCTCCCCCTTGGGGGAGAAGGTTGGATGAGGGGGTAACGAGGCGCGCGCCGCGGCCGCCGACATGGCGGCGACGGCAGCGACCGCCGTCACGCCGACGCTAAACCGTCTTTTCTGGAGACTTGCAGAGGTCGGCGATGACGCAGCGGCCGCATTCGGGCTTGCGCGCCTTGCAGACATAGCGGCCATGCAGGATCAGCCAGTGGTGGGCGTGCAGGCGATAGGCCTCGGGCACGATCTTCTCGAGCGCCAGTTCCACCTCGAGCGGCGTCTTGCCGGGCGCGATGCCGAGCCGGTTGCCGATCCGGAAGATGTGGGTATCGACGGCGATCGTCGGCTCGCCGAAGGCGACGTTGAGGACGACATTCGCGGTCTTGCGCCCGACGCCCGGCAGCATTTCGAGCGCCTCGCGCGAGCGCGGCACCTCCCCGCCATGCTCCTCGACGAGGATCTTCGACAGGGCGACGACGTTCTTTGCCTTGTTGCGGAAGAGCCCGATCGTCTTGATGTAGTCGGCAACGCCCTCTTCGCCGAGCGCCACCATCTTTTCCGGCGTGTCGGCGGCGGCGAAAAGCCCACGCGTCGCCCGGTTGACGCCGACGTCGGTCGCCTGCGCCGACAGCACCACGGCGACGAGCAGCGTGTAGGCGTCCCGGTGTTCGAGTTCGCTCTCGGGCTCGGGATTGGCCGCGGCAAGGGCGGCGAAGATCGCCTCGATCTCGGCCGGCGTATAGCGCGGCGCGGCGCGGCCGCGCGGGCCTTTGGCCGGCGCCGGCGTTTTCGCCTTGCGCGCTTTCTTCTTCGCGGTGGTCTGGTCGCTCGACATCGCCCCTCTATACTCGCCTCTCATGAGCCTCGGCAACGCCCCCGACGATCGGCGCCGGCCGTTCTTTTCGGCCCGCCTCACCCCGCACCGCTCCCTCGGCGGCACCGGCTTTGCCGTCCTGATGGGCTTTGCCGGCCTCGTCTCGCTCGTCACCGGCATCTATTTCGCGCGCATGGGCGCCTGGCCGGTCACCGGCTTCTTCGGCCTCGATCTTCTCGCGCTCTATGTCGCCTTCCGCATCTCCTACCGCTCCGGCCGCATCGCCGAGGAAGTCGAGATCGACGAGGACCTCGTCGTCTTTCGCCGGTTTCCGGCGCGCGGCGGCGTGCGCGAATACCGCTTCAACCCGCGCTGGGTCCGCCTCGAGGTCGAACGCCACGAGGCCGCCGGCACGGTGCGCCTCGCCCTCGTCTCCTCGGGCCGCCCCGTCACCGTCGGCGCCTTCCTCAACCCGCCCGACCGCGACACCTTCGCGACCGCCCTCACCGCGGCCCTCGCCGCCGCAAGGGCCGGGCGACCGGGCTGATCTGGCGGGCCAACAGCGCCCCCTCCCCTCCCTCCCCCGGCGGGGGAGGGCTTGATCCGTGCTTCACGAGAAACGTCTCGCCATGTGGCACAGCGCCAGCCCTCTCCCTCGGGGAAGGGCAACCGCAGCTTCGATTTGCCGTGCAACGGTAAATCGTTAGCGCAGGTCGGGAGGGGGCAAGGCGCAGCACCTGCGCTCGCAGGCGCCCGGTCTGCCAACCCGAAGCCCTGAGGGCTTCGCCGAGCGAAGCGAAGCGTCGCGCATGCGACGGAACCTCCGTGCGCCCTTGCGCGCGGAGCGGAAAGAGCTGCGAAGCGAAGCGTCGCGCATGCGACGGAACCTCCGCGTGCCCTGGCACGCGGAGCAGAAAGAGCTGCGACGCGGCGCGGCGAAATCCCCCTGGCGATGGCGGGAGCGAGAAAGGAACTCTCGTCAAGAATCGGGTGGCCGCCGCGGCCCCGGCCCGTCTAGTCTCGCCGCATCGAAAAATACCG
The DNA here is from genome assembly GCA_029572955.1 of Pseudomonadota bacterium. GTDB lineage: Bacteria > Pseudomonadota > Alphaproteobacteria > Rhizobiales > JAKPQE01 > JAKPQE01. Next base: position 35,727 of record JAKPQE010000034.1, on the reverse strand, counting down.
GGTCGAAGAGAGATGAGCGACTACGAGACCGTCCGCCGCACCATCGAATTCCTGTCGGAGAACTGGCGCGACCAGCCGTCCCTCGAGGCGATCGCGGCGGCCGCCGGCATGGCGCCGACCCAGCTCCACAAGATCTTCGTCCACTGGGCCGGCCTCACGCCGAAGGAGTTCCTGCAGGCCGTCACCCTCGACCATGCCCGCGAGCTCCTGCGCCAGTCGGCGAGCGTGCTCGATGCGAGCCTCGAGGTCGGCCTTTCCGGCCCCGGCCGCCTGCACGATCTCTTCGTCGCCCACGAGGCGATGACGCCCGGCGTCTACAAGACCGGCGGCGCCGGGCTGACCATCCGTTACGGCTTCCACGCGAGCCCCTTCGGCCGCGCCCTCGTGATGGCGACCGAACACGGCCTCTGCGGCCTTGCCTTCTGCGACGACGGCGGCGAGGCGGCGGCGCTCGCCGACATGACCGGCCGCTGGCCGAACGCAGCTTACCTCGAGGACACCGCCGCAACGGCGCCGCTCGCCGCCCGCATCTTCGATCCGGCCCGCTGGTCGGCGGAAACGCCGCTCCGCGTCGTTCTCATCGGCACCGATTTCGAGCTGACCGTCTGGGAAACCCTCCTCAGGATCCCCCTCGGCCGCGCCACCACCTATTCCGACATCGCAAGGAAGATCGGCCGGCCGAAGGCCGCCCGCGCCGTCGGCGCCGCCGTCGGCAAGAACCCGATCTCCTTCGTCGTCCCCTGCCACCGCGTGCTCGGCAAATCCGGCGCGCTCACCGGCTATCACTGGGGCCTGACGCGCAAGAAGGCGATTATCGGCTGGGAAGCGGGAGTGGGCGGGGCGTGAGGCGCGTTTCCCTCGCCCTTGAGGGAGAGGGATGCCGAAGCTTCGATTTGATCTTTCGATCAAATCGTTAGCGAAGGCTGGGTAAGGGGGCAAGGACCGTCGCCGGGCATCGATCGAGTGAATGGATCGCAGGCCCGACCGCCCGCGAGGGTAAGGCCCCGTATGGCCCGTCAAACAGGCCGGGCAAACCGACCAGTGACGCCGATGATCTCCCCTCACCAAGATCGCCTATGGGTTTCCCGGCTGCGCCGGAAATCCAAGGCGCTCTATCCTCTCCCCTGCCGGGGAGAGGGATTTGGTAGGGCCCCAAACCGGCAACCGAGGCAACAGTCTGGCCCGGCAACACAGGTGACAGGGTTTGAGGACCTCGTCTCGATGCCGCGAGCATCGGTCGCCAACGCCCCCCGCCCTTGACGCCCCTGTCCCCCCGTGCCTCCCTTGGCCCGCATCCTTGAACCACCCCGGCACGGCCAGATGTTCGACGCCCGCTTGCGCCCGCTGATCGACCCGCCGCTCGATGCCATCGGCCGGTGGCTGGCGGCGCGCCGGATTTCCGCCGATGCGGTGACGGTCGCCGGTTTCCTCGTCGGCATGCTTGCTGCCGGCGCGATCGCGTTCGGCCATGTCTTTCTCGGCGCCGCGCTCGTCGGCTTGAATCGCCTAGCCGACGGGCTCGACGGCGCCGTCGCGCGCGCCACAGCCAAGACCGACCGCGGCGGCTATCTCGACATCGTCCTCGATTTCGCCTTCTACGGCGCCGTGCCGCTCGCCTTCGTCGTCGCCGACCCGGAGCAGAACGCCGTCGCCGGCGCGGTGCTGCTCCTTGCCTTCTATGTCAACGGCGCGAGCTTCCTCGCCTTCGCGATCATGGCGGCGCGGCGCGGCATCGAGACCGCGAGCCATGGCGAGAAGTCGCTCTATTTCACCGCCGGCCTTGCCGAGGGCACCGAGACCATCGCGGTCCTCCTCGCCTTCTGTCTCTTTCCGGCGGCGTTTGCCCCGCTCGCCTATGGCTTTGCGATCCTGACCGCAATGACCGCCGCCTCGCGCATCCTCATCGCCTGGGAAACGTTCAAATAGGCTCGCGGTGTCCTGTCCCCCGCCATGGAAGGGAAGGGTGAAGGTCGGGCCCCTTGCCGGCGCCGAGACCCTCTCGCTATTCGATTCCCGCATCGCCCCGCGACGGGCCCGAGCCCTCCCCTTCCGGGGGAGGGTTGGGAGGGGGCGCCTCACCTCACACCACTTCGAGCGCGATCTCGAGATCCTCGACGAGGTCGTCGGCGTCCTCGAGGCCGACCGAGAGGCGCAGCATGCCCTCGGTGATGCCGAATTCGGCGCGCAGTTCCGGCTTCAGCCGCTGGTGGGTGGTCGTCGCCGGATGGGCGAGGATCGATTTCGCATCGCCGAGATTATTGGAGATCTTGATGATCTCGAGGGCGTTGGAAAGCCGGAAGGCGGCCGCCTTGTCGGCGACCTCGAAGGTGACGAGCGTCGAGCCGCCGCTCATCTGGCGGGCGATGATCCCGGCCTGCGGGTGGTCGGCCCGGCCCGGATAGATGACGCGGGAAACCTTGCCGTGGCCGGCGAGCCTGTCGGCGATCCGCGCCGCCGTGCGCGCCTGGCGCTCGACGCGCAGCTCCAGCGTCTCCAACCCCTTCAGCAGCACCCAGGCATTGAACGGGCTCATCGCCGGCCCGGTCTGGCGCAGGAAATTATGCAGGTGGTCGGCGACGAACGCCTCGTCGGAGAGCACGACGCCGCCGAGGCAGCGGCCCTGGCCGTCGATGTGCTTGGTTGCCGAATAGATGACGACGTCGGCGCCGAGCGCCAGCGGTTTCTGGAAGATCGGCGTCGCAAAGACGTTGTCGACGACGAGTCGCGCCCCGCCCGCATGGGCGATTTCCGCGACGGCGGCGATATCGACGATCTCGAGCGTCGGGTTGGTCGGCGTCTCGAGGAACAGCACCTTCGTTTGCGGCGTCATCGCCGCCTGCCAGTTCTCGATCCGCGTGCCGTCGACGAGGGTCGAGGTGACGCCGAAGCGCGGCAGGAGCTCGGTGACGATGTAGTCGCAGGACGAGAACATCGCCCGGTGCGCGACGACGTGGTCGCCGGCGGCAAGCTGGCACATCAGCGCGGCGAGCACCGCCGCCATGCCGCTCGCCGTCGCCCGCGCCGCGCCGGCGCCCTCGAGGAGGCGCATGCGCTCCTCGAACATCGCCACCGTCGGATTGGAGAAGCGCGAATAGATGAAGCCCGGCGCCTCGCCCTTGAAGCGGGCCTCGGCCGCCTCCGCCGTCTCGTAGACGAAGCCCTGCGTCAGGAACATCGCCTCGGCCATCTCGCCGAGCTCGCTGCGGGCCGTGCCGCCATGGACGAGCTGCGTGGCGGGCCGCCAGTCGCGGCGGGGACGGTCGGAGGACGAACGGGTCATGGCGCACCTTCCTTGCAACAAAAAATCCGGTCGAAGCTGCCGCCTCGCCGGATGGATCCTTGCGCCGCGGCCTCTTTAGCGAGTTGTTTAACGTGGCTGCAAGCCGGCCGGCCCAAATCACCACGGGATAAGCCCGTTCCATAGCCCAAGGCCCGCCTTGGCGTCAATCGAGCGATGCGTTAGGAAAGGCGGACGAAAGATCGACGGGGCGGGAGCGGAGAGAGTGACGGCGGAACGAAGCGCGGCGACGGCCGGCATCCTTCCCATGCAGGCGATCGCCGGCCTCGTCGAGGATGGCGCGATCCGCATCGCCCGCCCGCTCGCTGCCGACCAGATCCAGCCGGCGAGCCTCGATCTGCGCCTCGGTCCCGTCGCCTATCGCGTCCGCGCGAGCTTCCTGCCCGGCCCCGGCCGCACCGTCGCCGAGCGGCTCGACGCCCTGAAGCTGCACGCCATCGACCTTTCCGAAGGCGCGGTGCTGGAGACCGGCTGCGTCTACATCGTGCCGCTGATGGAGAGCCTCGCGCTTGCCCCCGACGTCTCGGCCTCGGCCAATCCGAAGAGCTCGACCGGCCGGCTCGACATCTTCACCCGCGTCATCGCCGACGGCACCCGCGCCTTCGACCAGGTTCCGGCCGGCTATGCGGGCCCGCTCTTTGCCGAGATCGGCCCGCGCACCTTCCCGATCCTTGCCCGCGCCGGCTCGCGCCTCAGCCAGATCCGCTTCCGCCGCGGCCATGCCATCCTCAGCGACGAAGAGCTGACCGCGGTGCATGCCCGCGAGCGGCTGGTGACCAGCGACCCGGTCGACATTGCCGGCGGCGTTGCCGTCTCGATCGACCTTTCCGGCAATGCCGACGGCCTCGTCGGCTTCCGCGCCAAGCGCCACACCGGCCTCGTCGACGTCGACCGGAAGGACGCCTGCGACGTCCTCGACTATTGGGAACCGGTCTATCGGCGAGGGCTCACCGGCCTCATCCTCGACCCGGACGAATTCTACATCCTCGTCTCGCGCGAGCCGGTGCACGTGCCGCCGGACTACGCCGCCGAGATGGTGCCGTTCGATCCGCTGGTCGGCGAGTTCCGCGTTCACTACGCCGGCTTCTTCGATCCCGGCTTCGGCCATGTCGCGGCCGGCGGCGGCGGCGCCCGCGCCGTGCTCGAAGTGCGCAGCCGCGAGGTGCCCTTCATCCTCGAGGACGGCCAGATCGTCGGCCGCCTCGTCTACGAGCGCATGGCCGAGCGCCCGACGAGCCTCTACGGCGAAGGCCTCGGCTCCAACTATCAGGCGCAGGGCCTGAAGCTCTCCAAGCACTTCCGCACCTGGAAGTGAGCCGCCGGCCGGCCCATATTGGGGCTTGGCAAATGCCCCCGGCTGGGGCTAATCAGGAAGCTGCAAGCGGGTGTAGTTCAATGGTAGAACGGCAGCTTCCCAAGCTGCATACGAGGGTTCGATTCCCTTCACCCGCTCCATGCCTCATCCGCCCCCGTTCCCGTCCCGCTCTTGCGCAAGGTCAAGGCCGATCGCCGTTCGATCGGGCAAGGATCGACGCCGGATGCGCCCGGACGCGGGCGTGACGTGTTCTCCCGAGAGGTCATCGATGCAAAATCTCGTCCGCACCGCCGCGCTCGCCGTTCTTGTCACCGGCGCCGGCCTCGGGGCCGCCTCGGCCAACGAGACCGCCAGTTTCGTCTGGGAGAAGGTCGCCGGCGAGACGGTTCCGGCCGATGCCTTCTCGGCCGCCCTCGAGGGCACGCCGCCGGCCTATCTCTGCCGCGTCGTCAACCGTATCGACATCGAGATCGGCCATCTCGGCGAAGCGTTCTGCGAGATCGGCGGCGACGGCATGAACCGGCCCTACAGCGTCCATTTCGTGCTGACCCAGGCACCCGGTGCCGCCTGGAGCACGTCGGACGGCGGAAAGGTCCCGGCCGCGGCGGTCAATTTCAACATGGGTCGCGGCCCCGATTCCTTCGCCTGCCGCTTCCCCCATGAAGGCCGGACGCTGATCGGCAACGTCCACGAGGGCTTCTGCCACACCGGCTACAAGGATACCGAGCTGCAGTCCGACGCGTTCGACGTGCTCGTCTGGGCCGACGGCAAGGCGCCGGCCCCGGCCCAGTGAGCCGGGCTGTGGTGCTCTTGAGGGCGCGCGCCGCTCAGGCGTCCCGCGCCGCCTCGCCGGCCGGCACCATTCGCCGTCCGACCGCGATGATCGCGAGGATCGCGACGTTCATCGAGATCGCGTAGATCATCCCCGGGATGGCGAGGACCGGTTCGCCGATGAGATTGATCGCGACGAACATCGCGACGGCGACGTTCTGCAGCCCGCACTCGACCGCGATGGCGACCGTCGCCGCAGGGGCAAGGCGCAGCAGCAGGGCGACCGCGAAGCCCCCCGCCATGGCAAGGACATTGAGCGACATCACCGCCGGGCCGACGTCGCGCCAGTTGACGGCGATCGCATCCCACTGCCCCCAGAAGGTGGCAAAGACGATCAGCGCGAAGATGAGGCTGGCAACCTTGCGGGCCGTCGGCAGGACCGCGACGGCAAGGCGCGTGGCCTTTGCCCGCGCCACCATGCCGAGGACGAGTGGCAGGCTGGTGACGAGGAACACCGAGCCCGCCGTCATGCCGAGCGGCAGCCGGATCGTCTCGCTCTGGCCGAGGAAATGGCCGAGCGCGAAGCCGACGACGATCGGCACGGTGACGATCGACAGGAGACTCGTCGTCGCCGTCATGGCGATCGACAGGGCGACGTCGCCGCGCGACACGAGGGTGAGGAAGTTCGAGGTGACGCCGCCCGGCGCCGCCGCGACGATGACGAGGCCGACGCTCATCGCCGGCGAGAGCTCGAAGGCCGTGGCGAGAACGAGGGCGAGCACCGGCAGGCCGAGGACCTGCACGACGAGCCCGGCCGCGAAGGCAGGGCCCGCGCCCTTGAGGCGCAGGAAATCCCCCGGCGTCATGCCGAGGCCGACGATGGCCATGATGATCGCGAGGCCCGCCGGCAGAAGGATGGCGAAGGACAAGAGACCGCTCCCTTGCTGTTCGTTGGCAGGATTGCCGACCCCGGCGAAGGAGGGGCACTATCCGGTGCGCCGCCGGCCCGGGCCTGAACCAAAGTCAAGGCATTGCCGCAATTGCCGCGCTATCATGTGGCAACGCGAATTGATCGGAGAGTTACCATGAACGTCCTGCGTCTGTCCGGCATCGTCGGCGCACTTCTCGTGCTGCTCGCCACCCCGCTGGATTTCGCCGATGCCGGCACCAAGGTCGTGGCCGGCGACGACACCGCCGCGCCCGCCGAGCCGCGCCGCGCTTTCATGCTGCGCGACGTGCGCAGCCGCGTTCTCACCGACCAGGATTTCCTCGGCAGCTACCTGCTGATCTATTTCGGCTACACCCACTGCCCCGACGTCTGCCCGACGACGCTGCTCACCGTTTCCGAGGTGATGAAGGGTCTCGGTGACGACGCCAAGGGCGTGGTGCCGATCTTCATCACCGTCGACCCGGACCGCGACACGCCCGAGCACATGGCCGAATACGTCTCGGCCTTCGACGAGCGCATCGTCGCCCTCACCGGCCCGCAGCAGTTCATCGACGCCGCCGTCACCTCCTACAACGCCTATTACAAGAAGGTGCCGAGCACGACGGCGCCGGCCGACTACACCATGGACCACACCGCTTCGATCGCCTTCGTCGGCCCCGACGGCAGGCTGATCACCCGGTTCGCCTATGGCGAGGACGCCGCCCAGATCGTCGCCCGCGTTCGCGAAACCCTCGGCGCGGCCCGGTCCAACTGAGCCGGGACCGCGTGCGCCCCATGCGGCGGCTGTTGACCATCCTCGTCGGCGGCCTCGTCGCTGCCCTCCTCGCAGGCAAGGCCGTCGGCGGCGACGGTCTCGTCGCGCCTCTCGACATCCTGATCGCGAAGGCGAGCGAGGCGCCGCCGGAGGAATTCGTCATCTCCCACGACGGCGGAACGGCGATCTCGCTCGCCGATCTGCGCGGCCGCCTCGTCGTCCTCAATATCTGGGCGACATGGTGCCTGCCCTGCCGCGACGAGATGCCGAGCCTCGACCGCCTCAGCGACCTCGTCGACGCGCGCGACGTCGCCGTCCTGCCGATATCGGTCGATGCCCGTGCCGAGCGGGCCGTGCGCCCGTTCTATTTCACCATCGACATCAAGAACCTGCCGGTGCTCACCGCATCGGGTCGCGACGTCGTCGCCGCCTTCCACGACCAGACGATGCCGTTCACCGTGATCCTCGGCCGCGACGGCCGCGAGATCGGCCGCGTCCGCGGTCCGGCCCGCTGGGACGATCCGGTCTTCGTCGCCTGGCTGGAAGAGAAGGCGAAGGCAGCCGACTGACGCGGCGACGGGATCGGCGGGTCGGACCGCCGCCCGCCCCCGCCGATTGCGCGATGATCGATCCCCTCAGACCAGATCGGTGCTGCGGAAGCGCCAGTAGCCGATGCCGGCGAGCACGAGGCCGACCACGGTCGGATAGACCAGCGACCAGGCGATGTAGCCGGTCGTGCCGAACGCATCGAGGATGACGTAGGCCGACGGGCCGAGCAGCACGAGATCGGGATCGAACAGCATCATCGCCGCGGTGCGGAACACCTGCATCGGATTGGCAAGGGCGACGGCGACGATCGTCTCGGGCGGCAGCTGCTCGCGCACCATGACGCCGAGCAGGATGAGGTCGAGGAACAGCAGCAGCACCAGCCAGACGAGGAAGGCGGCGCCCTGCGCGACGTCCGTCGAGCGGGCAAGGCTCGAGACGAGGAAGCCGATGCCGAGGAAGCAGATCGACAGCGAAATCAGCAGCGCCGAATAGTAGACGATCTGGGCATAGGGAATGTCGGCACCCTTGGCCGCGCCCCAGCCGACCGCCGCGAGCATCGCGATGAACACCGGCAGGAACACGCTGAGGAAGCGGCCGACGAACCGGCCCCAGTACCAGGCCGACAGCGGCACCGGCATCGCCAGCATGTATTCGAAGATGCCGCTTTCCCGATCGCCGGCGAGCGAGCGCACGGTCGTCAGGAGAACGAAGATCGGCAGGATCGCCATCGACAGCTGGATATAGGTGACGAGCAGCCGGCTGAGGCCGGTAAAGCCCATCACCCGCGATTCGGTCAGGCCGAAGGCGAACAGCGCCAGCACCAGGCCGCCGAACACGAAGGCATAGACGAAGAACCACCGGGCCCGCAGCGATTCCGTGAGATCGAGCCGGGCGGTCACCAAAAGACTCTTCAACGCTGAACTCCCTGTGCGACGTCGGCGGGATCGTGATCGCAAAGATGCGGCGAGCCGGCCTCGATTACGCGCTTCGACATTTCCGCGAAGTCGATGGCACCCGGCCGCGGATCGGCGACGGCGCCGAATCCGAACGCCATCGGGCTTACCTGGTCGGTCAGGAAATACGCTTTGCGCGCGTCGAGCCAGGTCTTGCCGGTCTCCACGTCCATCACGAAGAACTCGATGTCGGCCTCGCCCTTCCAGGGCTGCTCGTCGAGGAACAGCACGGCGTCGCCGATATCGTCGAAATTGAACGTCTTGTGCTTCGGGCCGCCGCGGATCTGCGACGCGAACCGGGGATCGGTGATGATCATCCGGCAATAGTCGCAGCTGTCCCGGTCGAATTTCACCTCGACCGGACCCGATTTCGGCTCGCCCTTGCAGCCGGCGACGCCGGCAAGCACGACGACGGTCACGAGCCTGCCGCTCGCAAGGAGGAATTCCCGGCGCTCCATCATCGCCCGATACTCCTTCGGACCTCACCGCCGCCGGATCGCTCCGGCGGCCGATCCGCCCTTCAGTTCGCCGCCGCACCCGGTCCCGAGGGACCCGCCGGACCCCCGCCGCCGCGTGCCTTGTCGGCAAGCTCGATGTCGGCGAGAAGGCCGGCGTAGCGCGCCAGCATTCCAAGGAAGCGCATGCGATCGGGTCCGGCAACTTCGCCCCGCCAGACCCGGTCCTCGTCGCTTCCGGAAAAACCCCATTCGGCGATCGCCTTGGCGAAAGCCTCGTCGGTGCGGGCGGTCACCAGCCGGCATTTCTGCACGGCCGCCGCATCGCCCGCTTCTTCGACCCGATCGTCCAGCACCACCCGGCCGCGGTCGATTTCCACCACCCGATTGACGAGACCGGCGATCTCGTCGAGCCGGTGCGAGGAGATGATCATCGGCATGTCGGTCCGTTCGGCCAGCAGCCGGAACAGCACGCGCCGCGCCGCCGGATCGAGATTGGCCGTCGGCTCGTCGAGGATCAGCATGCGGACCGGCCGGCCGAGCGCGATGGCGACGAGGATCTTCTGCTTCTGGCCGCCCGACAGCTTGAAGAACGGCCGGCTGCCGATTTCCTCGAGGTCGAGGCCGAGATCGGTGGCAATCCGCGCGATCTCGCCCCGGTCGCCGTCGCACACCGTCGCCGCGAAGCGCACGAGGTCGCGCACCGGCATCTTCAGCGGCGGCGGCAGCTGCGGCACGAAGCCGATGTCGCCGAGCACGCCGTGGCGATCGTGGCGCGGCTCCTTGCCGTCGACATGGATCGTGCCGCCATGGGTGTATTCGCCGAGCAGGCAGCGGATCAGCGTCGTCTTGCCGGCGCCGTTCGAGCCGATGAGCGCGATGCGGTCGCCCGACTCGATGGTGAGCGAGAGCGCATCCAGCACCCGCGTGCGGCGAAACACCTTGGTGACGGCTTCGATCTCGATCACAGCAGGTCTCCGAGCCCCTTGATCTTGAAGTTGAGCGCGCCCGTCGGGCAGGCCTCGATGCACATGCCGCAGCGTGTGCAATCGGCGCCGACCGCGACCTTCACGTCGTGCGCGCGCCCCTTCTTGGTTATTTCGAGCACATGCGGCACAAGGCAAACTTTTCGGCACTCGCCTTCATGCAGGCAGTTCTCGAGCAGGTATTCCACATGCACCGGCGATCCGGCACTGCCGACGATGCCATAGGTCAGCCCGATCGGGCAGATGTAACGGCACCAGAAGCGGCGAATGTAGAAGATCTCGATCAGGAGCAGCACCGCCACCCAGATGAGGGCGAGGCCGCCGCCATAGATCAGCGCGCGCGACAGGATGCCGACCGGCGAGATCGTTTCGAACACCGTATAGCCGGTGACGAAGGCGAGCACCGCGAAGACGATCCAGAGCACGATCCTGAGGCGCCGGTCGAGCGGATGGTCCTCGACGATTTTCTTGTCGGCGAGCTTCAGGTGGATCATCTCGGCGAATTCGGCGACGAGATGGTACGGGCACGCCCACGAGCAGAAGCTGCGCCCGCCGGCGAGCCACCACAGGAAGCCGACCGTCACGATGCCGATGACGAGGTTGATGAGGATTTCCTTCTGGGCCAGCACCACCTGCAGGGCGGCGTTGAGATCGGCCATGTGGAAGCCGATGAAACGCGACGCGGTCAGCGCGCCCTCGACGAGCTGCACGTCGAACCAGTAGGAAATCACGAACAGGACATTGATGATGATGATCGACGACCAGCGCCACTTGCGCCACTTGTAGCTCGTCTGCTTGTGGGCGAGCTCCTCGCGGATCGCCGCGACGCGCAGCTTGCGCTGCTCCGGTTCGGCCTTGAAGTCGTGCTGGGCCTTCGCGGCCTCGGTGTAGTCGAGCCGTTGCGGCTCGGCGCCGAGCATCATGCGGAGTGAATCGAGCCAGTACCTCATGCCTGCCCCCACACCTTGCGTTCGTCGATGACGATGGCCGCCGGGTCCACCGGACAGATCATCTCGCACATGCCGCAGCCGACGCAGGCCTCGTGCACGACCGGCGTGCGCCGCTTGTCGGCCGGGTCGTCGGACATCGGTTCGAGGGAGATGGCATTCTCGATCGGGCACTCCCGCACGCAGAGATCGCACAGTTCCAGATCATAGGGGTGATCGGCGATGCCGATCGGATTCCAGCGGTCGACCTCGACATAGCGGTGCAGGCCGATGTCGCGCGCCACGCCCTTGAAGCCCTGGCCGAGGCGGGCGAGGCAGACGTCCGGACGGTCGAGCCGGGCAAGGCCCATGCGGACCTGTTCCTTCTTGTCGATCTCGTGGGTGAGCGCTCCGGTCGGACAGGCGAGCACGCACTGCACCGCGTCGCAGGAGAAGTCGCAGGCCTGCGCCCGCGCATCGATATAGGGAACGCCGATACCGAAGCCGTCGCCGGCATCGGCGAGCTTGATCGCCTCGACCGGGCAGACCTGAACGCACTGGCCGCACTTGATGCAGGAGGCCAGGAACGCCTTCTCGGCGAGCGCGCCCGGCGGGCGCAGCCGCGCCGCCAGCGTCTTCAGCACCGGGATGTAGCCCATCAGCGACAACGCCACCGTCGCCGAGCCGGCCAGCGCCGAGAGCAGCAGCGTGCGCCGCTCTTTCTGTTGCCTGGGGGTCAGTTGCTTAGCCATCACAATTTCTCGTTTGACTGGGAAGCCGCGTCAGTCGGTTTCGAGCCCGAACGGATTGACGCGCTCCTTCTTGGCATCCTTGGCCGCGTCGTCGCGCGGGCCGACATCCTCGCGCACATGCGGGTTGTCGTCCTTGAGCATGACGATCGGATCGGTGAACGGTGCCAGCCGCTCCAGGAGGTCGAGCGCCGCCAGAAGCGGCGTCCCCTTGAAGAACGAGGCGTTCGGCACGTCCATCCACAGCCGGTCCGCATAGACCATCATGGTATGCGGCTTGTCGCCGATGCCATCATTGTCGCGGTCGAAGCCCTCGTAGTCGTCCCAGTAGTTGTTGTTCCAGGTGTTGCGCGCCGCTCCGGCGAACTCGTTCACCGACACCTGCTTGATGTTGTTGGCGAACCGGTTCTCCTCGAAGATATTGCCGGTCCAGTCGTTGAGGAACAGCACGCCGGTCGAGTTGAACGCGATCTCGTTCCTCAGGATCTTGTTGGTGGTGTCCGGCTGGAACGGCGAGACGTCGAGATAGATGCCGGTCGCGTTGTAGAGCATCTCGTTGTCGGTGATCTCGACGCCGCTCGTCTCCTTGAGGCCGAGGCCGACGCCGGTCGGCCCGAGCGCCTTGAACATGCGATTGCCGCGCACCACGATGTCGTCGGAATACATGAGGAAGATGCCGACCGAATTGCCATCGATCGTATTGCCCTCGACGAGGTTGTACTTCGAATACATGAAGTGCAGGCCGTAACGGCCGCCGCTGATCCGGTTGCGGGCGATCGTGTTGTCTTCCGAGTACCACACGACCATGTCGCGCGAGCCGGAGACCGTATTCTCCTCGACCACGTTGTAGCGGCTGTACCAGAGCCGCACCGCGTCGCCCTTGACGCCGAGGCCGCTGTCCGCCTTGGAGGTGATCCGGTTGCGGCGCACGACATTGCTGTCCGACTGCTGCAGGTCGACGCCGAACAGGCAGTCCTCGATGACCAGTTCCTTGACGTTGTTGGAATCGCCCGAGACCCGCACGCCGGCATCGATGTCGTTGTGCGACTCGCCCGAGCCGACGATGCGCACCCGCCGGATCGTCGCGCCGTCGGTCTCCAGCGTGACCACCGTGCCGACGCCGCCGCCGTCGATGGTGACCTCGTTGCCGCCGTCGATCAGCATCGGCTTGGTGACGACGACCGGGCCGGCATAGAGGCCCGGCTCGAGCAGCACGACGGCGTTCTCCTCGGCCTCGTCGAGGATTGGCTGGAGCTGGCGGATCTCGGCCGTCGGGGTCGGCGCGGCAACGGCCGCGGCCGCAGCGAGGGCCGCGACCGTGAGCGTTGTCAGGAACCGTGCGCCGGGGGGACGCATTGGAACCGTCCTCAATCCTCGCCGTTTCTCTCCGCCCGAAGCGACTTCAGGCGAATGAGCGCGGCAAGCGCCAGCAGCACCGAAGATGCCACCATCAGGCCGAAGCCGATGTTCGGGTATGAATGCGTGGCGAACTGCGCCACCTTGCCCTGACCGAACACGGTCGGCATGAACGGCTTCAGCGTGAAGGCGCCCATTTCGTTGAGACTGTGGCCATACCACCAGAGCCAGGCCGAGTATTCCATGATGAAGAACACCGGCAGCAGCATCGGGACGACGACCAGCAGCCAGTAGAGCAGGCTGCCGGTACGCCAGGCCGCGACGAGCAGGAACACCATGCCCGCGAGGATCACCCAGAACAGGATGTGCGCGACGAGGCTGGTGGTCGCCACCATCGGGCCGATCTCGGCGGGATTGTTGAACCAGCGGCCGAGGCTCTTCTCGTAGTGCCAGTCGAGGATCTGCAGATTGCTGCCGTTCCAGGCGAGCTGCTCGCCCGAGGGCTTGCGCTTCTGGTCGTTCTCGAAGGTCGACCGGAGGGCGGCGATGTTGTCTTCCTTGCTTTTCTCGGTCGCCACCGAGATCGGCTTCTTTTCCGTCGCCTGGCCGGTGTCGCCACGCATGGCGCGCCTGAGCTCGGCGACGATCGGATGGAGATTCTCTTCCTCGGCGGCTTCCTTCTCGAACTCCGTCTGGTCGAGCGAGGTGACCATCGCCGCGACATAGCCGTGGTTCTGATAGTCGATGCCGTCCTTGCCGAACATGGTGAGGTACATCCACACCGCCGTCACGCCGAACCCGACCGCCATCACGCCGACGCGCGCCTTCGGATTCTTGATCATGAAGCCGACGAGCATCACCCCGAGCAGGGTGAACAGGAACGGCGAATAGGCCTTCTCGACGACGCCGCCGGCGGCAATCGGATACATGCCGACGAAGTGGTTGATCGTGTCCATCTCGTGGACGCAATCGAGCACCACGTCTTCCTCGATCTCGGCCTTCTCCACCTTGCGGCAGCCGTTGAAGACGCCGTTCATGTGGAAGTTGATGCGCACGCCGTCCGGAAACGCCTCCGGCGGATAGTTCGGTGCCGTCAGCGCCACCCACCAGGTCGGCACGAAATAGAGGGCAACGAGGAGGGCGATGGCCGCTGTCGTCAGGAAGACGACCACCGCCTCGCGCTTGGTCTGCGATTTCGCTGTCATTTGAACCATACCCGCTATGCCGACCCGCCCCCTATCGGGCGGGTCGTCGATCAGCGCAGTGTCGGATCGTTGCCGATCAATCGAAGTCCGGGTTGATGTAGCCGACCGGCGCGACCAGATCGGCCGGCGCCTTCAGGCGCGACACGTAGTCGAGGACCGCCTTGGTATCCTTGTCGGTGAAGTTCTTGATCTGCTCCACCATGTCCGGATTGGCGTTGCGGCGCTTGCCTTCCTTGATCCAGACGTACTGGCGCAGCAGGTATTCGTAGTGCTGGCCCTGGATGCGCGGGAAGTACTTCGCGTCGTTGCCTTCACCCTGCTCGCCATGGCAGCGCACGCAGTTGTCCTTGTAGAGCTGCGCGCCGTGCTCGAGGTCGTCACCGGCGCCAACGCCCGGCTCCGGGTTCATCTTGAGCTGCTGGATGTAGTAGGCGACCGCCGCGATCGCGTAAGGACCACCGCCGACTTCCGGCGCCACCGCCTCGATCTCCTTCGGCAGGGCGAACGGGTACATCGTCGGATTGTCGCGGTTGAGAGCGCGAATGTCGGCGAGCTGCTTGATGATCACGTCGGCATGCTGGCCGGCAATCTGCGGGAACGTGCCGTCCGTCGAGCCCCAGCCTTCCGGCAGGTGGCAGGCCGAACAGACCTCGTAGACGGCGAGGCCGTCGGCGCGGACCTTTTCCATCTCTTCCGGCGTCTTGTCCTTGAAGGTCTGGTACATCACCGTCGCTTCGTCCTGCTCGCCGCCGCCCTCGTTCCAGGCCTTGGCCGCCGACATCGTCAGCGCCATGGCGCCGGCCGCCGCGAGGAGTGCAATCTTGCTGCTCTTGATCATCGATTTCGTCCTTTGCTTGTCCGGCCCTTGTGGTTCCGGGGGGATCAGGGCTGGTTACGGTCGACCTGCGAGAGATAGTCGGCGATCCGACCGATCGTCTCGTCGTCGAGCTTCTTGATGAACGGCAACATCAGCTTGGATGAGCCATTGTTGCGCAAACCGTCGCGCATGTCCTTGATCTGCGTCGTGATGTAGCTCGCCTTCTGGCCCGCGATGAACGGGTAGAGCGGCGAGGTCGGCTTCTTGCCGTCGACACCGTGGCAGGTCTGGCATTTGCCCTTCTTGTAGTCGTCCGCACCCTGGGCGAGGCGCGCCGGATCGATCGGCGTCTCGGGCGCCTTCGGCGAGGCCGGAGCCAGCGAGGCGAGCCAGGAGACGATCTCCTTGATTTCGTCGTCGGTGATGCGGCGCTCGCCCGTCGGTGTCACGAGAGCACCTTTCATGCCCTCGGCGCGCGGGTTGCCGGTCGCATCGGGACTGCCGACGCGCTTGCCCTCGAGAATGTCGGCGATCTGGCGCAGCATGTATTTTTCCTGCTGCCCGGCGACATTGGGATAGTCCTGAATGGAGAGCACGCCGCCCTTGCCGTGGCAGGCGATGCAGGTCTTCCTGAGATAGAGTTTTTCGCCCGGATGCTTTTCCTTCTTTGCGGGCGCGGCGTCCGTTGCGGCGGCGGCCGGTTCGCCGGCGGGCGCACCCTGCGCCAGGGCGATGGTCGGCAGTGCGAGGCCGATTGCGGCGGCGAGAGCCAGGCTCGAAAAGCGTCGGATTGCGGTCATTTCATCGGGTCCTTCGTGCTTTAGGAGAGAAGGGGGCAGTTGCCCGCCCCCTTCCTGCATTCCGCTGGAGCGGCAATTACTTGCCGACCACCTTGGCACCGTTCTGGTCCAGGTAGGTCTTGGCACGCAGGCCGATGTCGGCCGCCTTGACCTGATACTGGAACCACTGCTGGGCCCACAGGGTCGCGTTCTGCCAGTCCTTGGCGCCAGCGAAGTCTTCCATCTTCTTCTTGGCGTCGGCCGCGAAGTTGAGCTGGTCGGTGGCGTCCTCGACGAGCGCGACGACCGTCGGGAAGTCCTTGAAGTTCCGCTGGGTGATGTATTCGACGACGCTGTCGATGACGGCCTGCGTGTCGGTGTTGGTCTTCACCTGCTTGGTGTAGTCCTCTTCCGCATACACCTGGCCTTCCTTGAGCGCCGCACCTTCCGCCGCCACGCCCTTCGGACGGATCAGCAGATAGCCCTGCATCTCGAGATGCAGCGCCGAGCAGAACTCGGTGCAGTAGTACGGATAGACGCCGGCCTTTTCGGCCTTGAAGGTCGCCGAAACGGTCTTGCCCGGCTCGACCGACAGGTTCACGTTGTGAGCCCGAAGGGCAAAGCCGTGGGTCTCGTCCTGGGCACGCTCGACGTTGGTGAAGTGCAGCGAAACGGTCTCGCCTTCCTCGACGTCGATGATTTCCGGCGTGATGTGCGACCGGATCAGAGTGCCGTAGACGTGGACGGTGCCGTCACCCGTACGCTCGATGCGCTCGCGGCCCGGCAGGGTACGGAACTCGGACTTCTGGTCCGTGCGGCTGTCCCAACCGGTCTGGTAACGCACCTTCGGCTGCAGCTTGTCGGCCGCGATCGCGGTCGCATAGTGCGGCTCGCCGAGCGGCAGCGGCATGTCGTAGAGCAGTTCCATCTTGTCGTTCGAGATGTCGATGAGCTGATGGTTCTGCGGATGCAGCGGGCCGACCGGGTTGAAGCGGTCGATCGACAGCTTGTTCAGCGAGACGAGGTAATGGCCCTTGGGCTTCGTCGACTCGCCTTCCATGCTCATCAGATGGCCGATGTTGTAGTGGACCGAGATCTTGTCGAGGACCTTGCCCTCGCAGTAGTCCCACTTCGTCACCTGGCTGTCGACGTAGATCGACGTATAGACCACGCACGGCTTGGAGTCGTACTGGTTGTGAAGCGGGCCGAGGCCCACCTGCACCTGGGTGTGCAGCGACTTCTTCAGGTCGAGGATGGGGATACCGTACGGATCCTTGTCGGCGAAGTCCTTGGCGTCGATGAGCGCCTTGATCTTCGAGAACTCGTAGACCGACGCATGGGTGTCGAGCTTGCCGGCGACGATGATGTACTTGCCGTCCGGGGAGACGTCGACGCCGTGCGGGCTCTTCGGCTCGGGGATCAGGTAGAGGATACCTTCGGCAACGGCGGTCTCGATCGACAGCACGTCGTGATCGTTGATCCTCTGGGCCTTGCCGGCCGCGACGAGTTCAGCCGCCTTCTTCCAGTTGATGACATGGAGGAAGTCGGTGTCCTTCTGCGAGCAGCCGGCCTCGAAGGGCGGGCGACCGCTCTCGATGCCACCGACGTAACGCTCGGTGCAGAAGGAGTTGGTGAACGACCAGCCGTCGGAATCCAGCTTGCCGGCGTCCGAAAGGTCCTGGCTGTACGGCGGCAGCTCGACCGAGAACGACTTCGCCGCATCGATGCGGCCCTTCTCACGATCGAACTTCCAGTACGTCACCGCGCCGCGATACTTCTCGTTGAACTCCGAGAGCGGCACGTAGTCGTTGGTGAACGGGCCGGCATACTGCGTCGCCTCGATCACGTAGTCCGTGTTCGGGGTGACGAAGGCGCCGCCGTGTTCCGACTTCATGATCGGATTGACGACGATCTGCTTGGTCTCGAAGTCCTTCAGATCGATGACGGCGATACGCGGGTTGGCCTTGTCGTTGATGAACAACCACTCGCCGTCCAGCTCGCCATTGGTTTCCGAGATGGCGGGATGGTGGGTGTCGCCGTAATTGATGTCCTTGCCGTCGATACGGCCCTGGGCCAGCACTGCCTTCGATTCATCGTCGAAGCCATAGCCCTGCCACGGCTCCGGCGTGAACACGGCGATGTACTTCAGGATGCGCATCGAGGGGATGCCGTAAACCAGGACCTGGCCGCTCTGGCCGCCCGACGAGAAGACGATGAACTCGTCGCGTCCACCGGTCGGGGTGTAGGTCTTGGCCGCCGCGAGAACGTCCTTTTCGGTGAGGCCGCGGCGCTTCATTACTTGGTCGAGGGTTTCGGCCGCGAAAGCCGAGCCCACGAACGCGAGACCCATCCCGGCGATTGCCGAGAAGGTCAGCAGGCGTTTCAACGTTCCTGTCATGACAAGTGCCCCTATTTCTGATGATGACCGGTCCGTCCGTCGAACCGGCATCCAGCCCTGGCATAGCCACGCCCTTTCGAGGCGCGACGGCACCACTGCTGCATTCCGATTAGTGCATCGTAACCGGACCGCACTTGACCAACGACAAGCGAGAAGTTGTGTCCCATGCGCCGAGCGCGATCCAGCTATGCATCATCTTCTAGGATTCGTTCGCATCTTGGAATGATTATGATCATTCGATCATGCGAGTTTTTCTAACTCAATGAATCCATGGTGAAAAAAAGATTTTATGACGCTTTGTCGTCAATGATTACAGATCAAGGTTGCCAATGCGACGGATATGACCATCAAAAATTGTACCAGTCCCGTACCCGCCAGATACTTGTTCAGCTCGGTCGAAACGGGAACATGGAAGATTCGGCTCGCAAGAAGCGAGGCGAGACCGATCGACGGCACGAACGCAACCAGACCGAGCAGGCAATGTGGCCAGACAAGAGAGAGGGTGCCTGCGACACCGAGTCCCAGCAGCCCGGCATAGATTCTGTGGGCGCCGCGCTCGCCGACGAGAATGGCGAGCGTGCGCCGCCCCGCCCGGGCATCGCTCGCCCGGTCGCGATGATTGTTGACGAGCAGCACCGCCGCCGCCGGAAAGCCCATGACGATGCCGCCGGCGAGAGCGTCGCCGCTGACCGCGCCGGTCTGCAGGTAATAGGTGCCGGCAACCGCCGCGACGCCGAAGAACGCGATGACGAAAAGCTCTCCGAACGGTGTGTAGGAGATCGGCCGCGGTCCGGCCGAATAGGCAAGGCCGCACAGCATCGAGACGACGCCGAGGGCGATGATCGGCAATCCGCCGACGATCGCGAGGCCGAGCCCGGCAAGCGTCGCGATGGCGAAGCTGACGAGTGCGGCGCGGCGCACCGATGCGGCCGGCGCAAGGCCGAGCGCGGTCACCCGCGGCGGCCCGAGACGGCCGGCCCGGTCGTGCCCGCGGGCGCCGTCGAGCGCGTCGTTCCAAAGGTTGGTGCCGATCTGGATGGCGATGGCGCCGACGAGCGCCATCAGGAACACCGCGACGTCGAGCGTCCCGCTGTCGCGGAAGGCGAGGAAGCCGCCCATCAGCACCGGGCTCAGCGACAGGAGCAGCGTCTTCGGCCGCGCCGCCATCGACCAGATCGCCAGCCGCGACGGCCCTGCCGCGCGGGTGCCGAGCGCCTCATCGGCACGGCTGCTGAGATATCCTTCGCGAACGCGCTGATCCATTTCTCACTCCGCCGGCTTCGAGGCGACGTGAATCGCAGCGACGCCGAACATAAGCTTTTCCACTCTGACGTCTACAAACCCGGCATCGGCGAGCGTTTGCGACACGTCCTCGGCACTCGGGAAGATCTCGATCGAGTCGACGAGATAGCGATAGGCATTGCGATCGCGCGCAACGAGCGCCCCGAGCAGCGGGATGGTGATCCGCGAATAGAGCCGATAGGGCCACTCGAACCAGCGGTCCGGCTGCGAGAACTCGAGGATGTGCAGGCGGGCGCCGGGCTTCAGCGCACGGAACGCCTCGGCCATGGCCCGCCCGGGCTCGGTCATGTTGCGCAGACCGAAGGCGAGGGTCATGGCGCCGAGCGAGGCGTCGGTGAACGGCAGCGCCTCGCCCTCGGCCGCGACGAGCGGCACCTTCGGGCCGAGCCGGCGCGCCGCGACCCCGAGCATCGCCGTGCTCGGATCGACGATCGCCACCTCGCGCCCGGGCATCCGCCGCAACAGGCGCTCGGCGATATCGCCGGTGCCGCCGGCGAGATCGACGATCGGCCCCTCGACCGGCGCGGTCACGCCGGCGACGAACCGCGCCTTCCAGCCGCGATGCATGAAGCCGCTCATCAGGTCGTTCATCAGGTCGTAGCGCACCGCGATCGCGTCGAACACCGCCCGCACGCGGGCGCGGCGGACCGCCGGTTCCACCGCATCATGGCCAAAGGTGCGCGAAAGATGGTCCATCGGTCTCGTTTCCACTCGGCCGGCGTCGCCGGGCTTTCCCGAGCCGATCCTTCATGATCGCCCGAAAGTAACGCACGTCGGCAAAAGATCGAGCCCTTGCGACCCGGCCTTTCGTCGCCCCCCGTCCTCGCCCCGCTGTCCTGATCAGTCCGCGCGCCCCGTCTTGCCGACCCGTGCGGCGAGCGCGGCCGGCAGGTTGATCGCGCCGCGGAAGTCCGTCGCCTCGAAGGTCGCGTTCGAAAGATCGGCACCGTCGAGATTGGCGCCGATGAAACGGGTCGAGATCAGCGTCGCCCCGCGCAGCTTGGCGCCCGAAAGGTCGGCGCCCGAGAAATTGACCTCCTCGGCGCTCGCGCCGGTGAGATCGACGCCGGTGAGCTTGGCCCATCGCAGGTCCGATCCGTATATGACCGCGCGCAGCATGTAGACGCCCGAGAAATCGGCCCGCCGGAAGCGGCCGCCCTCCATCGCCACGTCCTTCATGAAGGCACCGCGGAAATCCGCGTCTTCGGCATCGGCCTCGGCGAGTTCGGTTCCGAACATGAAGGTCTTCACCAGATCGGCGCCGCCGAGATCGGTCCGCGCCAGATTGGTGTGGAAGAGATCGGCGCCGGTGAGATCGGACCGGTGCATGTGGCAACCCGAGAGGTTGGCCCATTTCAGGTTGGCCCCGCGCAGCACCGCGCCGGTGAGGTCGCAGCCCGACAGGTCCGCCGTGCCGAAATCGACTCGCGTCAGATCGGCGCCATGCAGGTCGATGCCGGCAAGTTTCTTGCCGGCGAACGAGCAATGGCGCAACTGGGTCAGCGGCTTTGGATCGTTGCAGTCGCCTTCCGGCAGCCTCCAGGCCGTCGCGGGCGCGGCGAAAGCCGTGACCGCGAGGCCGAGAAGCAGGAGCCGCAGGCGGGCCAACGCCCCCCTGCGGCCGCCGCGGCACGCTTTGCCCCCCGTACTGGCAGCGCTGCGGCAGTTGTTGCCCTGTCGCAAATCCGGATGAGCCATCGCCGTCCACTCCGCTCAGCGGCCGGCGTCAGTTGCCCTTCGCCGTCTCGTATTTCTTCGCGATCTCTTGATAGCGCTCATCCGCGCCGTCGGGAAGCTGGTGGGCGATGCCGCGATGACAATCGATGCAGGTTTTTCCCTCGTCGAAGCCTTCCTCGTGACGGTCGGCGCTGCGCGACTCCTGCACGCCGAAATCCATCGACTCGGCATCGTGGCAGTTGCGGCATTCCCGCGAATTGGTCCGCTTCATCGTCTCCCAGACATGGCTGGCGAGTTCGAGACGCTTGGCCTGGAACTTCTCGCGGGTGTCGATGGTGCCGAGCACCTTGTGCAGGAGCTCGTTCGACGCCTGGATCTTGCGGACCATCTTGTGCGTCCACTCCTTCGGCACGTGGCAGTCGGTGCAGACCGCGCGCACGCCGGAGCGGTTGTAGTAGTGAATGGTCTCCGTGTACTCCTCGTACACATTGTCCTTCATCTCGTGGCAGGAGATGCAGAACGTCTCGGTATTGGTCATCTCGACGGTCCAGTTGAAACCGCCCCAGAACATCACGCCGATGACCGCACCGACGAACATCAGACCGATCAGTCGCATGGGCGACCTGCCCCCGGCCTTGGCCTCTTCACTCATGTTTCAATCCTCGTTCGCGTTCGGACCGGCCGAACGCCGTTGCCGCCGCCGTCCAACCGCCGGCGGCACATTGTCGACCGTTGCGAACGCGACCCCGTGATCGCCGTTCACTTCGCTCCGGCGAAGGTGTTCTCGACCAGCGGCGACGCATCGAGCTGCGGCACGTGGCACTGGCTGCAGAAGTGCCGGCGCTGGTTCATGTCGGCAAGCTTGTTGCCTTCGCGATCGATGAAGTGGCTGTCACCGATCTTCGGCGCCTTTTCCTTCTTGAAGTTCGCCTCGCTGTGGCAGTTCAGGCAGGTGTTTTCCTTCAGCGTAATGCGATCATTGTCGATGTTGTGCGGGATGGTCGGCGGCTGCAGCTTCCAGGACCGCTCGAAGCCACCGCTCGCCGTTTCCTGCTTGTGCCGATCCGGCGCCATGTCGTCCGCCGCATCGAGCGGGCGGTCGCCGCGCAGCGACAACACCTGGGCGGAAACGCCGAAGGACAGGCCGATCGTCGCCGCAAGGAACACACCCGCCAGGGTCGTCTTGAAAAGGGCTCTCATTTCATCCTCCTGATGTTCGATCTCACGCGATCTGTTTTTCCTTTGCCGTAACCGCCCCCTGAGGGTTCGCCCCGGTTTCCGGCTGAACGTCGATGGTCGGTGGCGTGACGAGCGCCAAGCCTCTGAGGCCAAAGGCGTAGACGTAGTTCGGACAGATATCGATGCAGCGGCCGCAATTGGTGCAGGCGCCGGACAGGATGACCGGACTGCCGTCCGGCGCACTCTTGACCGCCGGCGGAATGACCTGCGCCTCGGGGCACACCTCGTAGCATTCCATGCAGTCGTCGCAGTTCGCCCGGCCGTCGGCCCGCACCCGCAGCTGGCTCTTGGCGCCGATCAGGCCGTAGAACGCGCCCATCGGGCAGATGTGACCGCACCAGCCGTGCCGCGCGACGAACAGGTCGAACAGGAACACCGCCGCGAGCGCCGCCCAGCCGAAGCCCATGCCGAAGATCAGGCCGCGATTGACGATCGACACCGGGTTGACGAGCTCGTAGGCGAGCGAACCGGTGGCGAAGGCGACCACGAGCACCAGCGCCAGCATGTAGTAGCGGATCGACGGCTTGAGCTTTGCCGACTGACGGATGTCGAGCTTGCGCCGCGTCCAGTGCGCCGCGTCGGTGACGATGTTGATCGGGCAGACCCACGAGCAATAGACCCGGCCGCCGACGAGGTAATAGAACACCGCCACGATGACGGCGCCGATGATCGCCGTCGAACCGACGCCGACGAAGCCGGCCGCCAGCATCTGCAGGAAGACCATCGGATCGGTCAGCGGCACGGTGTCGAAGACGAGGCTGGAGACCAGGTTCCCCTTGAGGATCCAGATCCCGGCCCACGGCCCGAGTAGGAACAGAGCGATGATGCCGATCTGCGAAATACGGCGCAGGATCAGGTACTTGTGTGCCCCGAACCAACCCTTTTCGGCAATTGCGTCCTTGCCGAGATCCTTGAGAGGCGTAGCCATCACTGCGCTCCCGGCATCTTGCTGTTGAGGGAATCGAGCGGATTGGCCGAGAACGGGAAGTCGGACCCGCCCGGGGCCGCCGCGCCCGGTCCGGGCGCCGGTGACGGCGCCGGTGGCGGCACGCCCGGTTGATCGACATAGAGGCCGCGGCCGCTGTAGTCGTAGTGGACGCCCTCCGGCAGATTGAACTTGTGCTCGACGTCCGGCGTAACGAGTGCTTCGCCGGCTTGGTTCTTCTGTTCCCAGCCGAGCCGGTAATGATGGCCGAGCTCACCCTTGGCGAGCCGCATCGGCAGCACCTTGATCGCCGCCTCCTCGAGGATGCAGGCCTTCTCGCACAGGCCGCAGCCGGTGCAGTCGGCCGAATAGACGACCGGCACGAACAGCGCGTGGTGGCCCGAGCGCTTGTTCGCCGAATATTCGAGGGTGATCGCCTTGCCGCGCACCGGACAGATGTTGAAACACACCTCGCAGCGCAGGCCCTGGAAGGCGATGCAGGATTCCTGGTCGACCACCACGGCAAGACCCATGCGGGATTTGGTGATGTCGGTCATCTTCGGGTCGAGTGCCCCGGTCGGGCAGACCGGCACGCAGGGAATGTCCTCGCACATCTCGCAAGGACCGGTGCGCGCCGTGAAAAAGGGCGTACCCGTCGAGACGTCGTTGCCGAGTTCGGCGAGCTTCAGGATGCCATAGGGGCAATCCTGGACGCAGAGGCCGCAGCGCACGCACGCTGCGAGGAAATCGGGTTCGGGCAAAGCACCGGGCGGGCGCAGTGCCGTCGCCGGCAGGGCGTCGGTCTTGCTGGAATAGAGACCGAGCGCCAAGCCGAATATGCCGACGCCGGCCACGGTCTTGCCCGTGTCGGCGAGGAACTTGCGCCGGCTGGCGAGCCGGGCGAGCGGTGTTCCTGGGTTACGGTCTTCGGCGGCCATTGTCGGCAGTCCTTCGATAGTCCGGTTGTCGGGATCGCCCCCCGAGCCCGCCCGGCGCTTGCGCCGGGCGGATTGTCGCGTCGCGCGTCGTCAGGCCTTCTCGACCTTGCAGGCGCACTTCTTGTAATCGGTCTCTTTCGACATCGGGTCGGTCTGGTCGAGCGTCAGCTTGTTGACCAGGCGGCCTTCGTCGAACCACGGCACGAAGACGAGGCCCTTCGGCGGCCGGTTGCGGCCACGGGTCTCGACGCGGGTGACGATCTCGCCGCGGCGGGTCGACACCTTGACCTCGGAACCGTCACGCAGCTTGCGCTTCTTGGCATCGTCCGGGTGCATGAAGATCACCGCGTCCGGGACGGCGCGATAGAGCTCCGGCACGCGCCGGGTCATCGAACCGGAATGCCAGTGCTCGAGCACGCGGCCGGTGCACAGCCACAGGTCGAACTCGGCATCCGGCGGCTCGGCCGCGGGCTCGTAGGGCGCGAAGATGATGTTCGCACGGCCGTCCTTGTTGCCGTAGAAGTTCACCACCGACTGGTCACCCTGGACGTGCGGATCGTAACCGCCGCGGAAGCGCCACAGCGTCTCCTTGCCGTCGATCACCGGCCAGCGCAGGCCGCGCGCCTTGTGGTAGGCGTCGAATTCCGCCATCTCGTGGCCGATCTTGGGCATGTCGGCGACCGAGTTGAACAGGCGGTACTCTTCGAACAGGCCCTTCTGCACGTAGAAGCCGAAATGCGCCGACTCGTCGTTGCCGTATTCGTTGCCGCGGTCGTCCATCACCTTCCCCTCATAGGGGAACTTGTCGACCTGACCGTTGGCGAAGAGCACGTCGAAGAGCGTCTTGCCGGCATATTCCGGCATCTTGGCGATCTGCTCCGGCGGCCACACGTCCTCGACCGTGAAGTACTTGGCGAACTCCATGGTCTGCCAGACGTCGGACCGGGACTCGCCCGGGGCCTGCACCTGCTGGCGCCAGAACTGCGTGCGCCGCTCGGCGTTGCCGTACGCGCCTTCCTTCTCCGCCCACATTGCCGTCGGCAGGATCAGGTCGGCCGCCATCGCCGACACCGTCGGATAGGGATCCGACACGGTGACGAAGTTGGCCGGGTTACGCCAGCCCGGATAGGACTCTTCGTTCATGTTGGCGGCAGCCTGCATGTTGTTGGTGCACTGCTGCCAGTAGCAGTTGAGCTTGCCGTCCTTCATCATGCGGTGCATCAGCACGGCGTGGAAGCCGGGCTTCGGACCGATGGTGCCTTCCGGCAGCTTCCAGATCTTCTCGGCGTACTGCCGATGACCCTCGTTCATCACCACCATGTCGGCCGGCAGACGATGGGCGAAGGTGCCGACTTCGCGGGCGGTGCCGCAAGCCGAAGGCTGGCCGGTCAGCGAGAACGGGCTGTTGCCCGGCTCGGAGATTTTGCCCATCAGCAGGTGGATGTTGTAGAGGTTGTTGTTCACCCAGACACCGCGGGTGTGCTGGTTGAAGCCCATCGTCCAGTAGGACGAGACCTTCTTGTTGGGATCGGCATAGGCCTTGGCGAGGCGCTCGAGCTGATCCTTCGGCACGCCGGAAAGTTCGGACGTGTAGTCGAGGGTGTAGGGCTCGACGAGCTTCGCGAAGGCCGCGAAGTCGATCGGGTCCATCTTGCCCGGATTGCCCTTGGTCTTTTCCTTGTCGTTGGGATCCGGATAGCCGTTGTTGGCCGCCGCGACTTCGAGCGGATGGTTCGGACGCAGGCCGTAGCCGATGTCCGTCGCCGCCTGCTTGAAGTTGACGTGGTCGTTGATGAAGGCCTCGTTGTAGGCCTTGTTCTGGATGATGTAGTTGGCGATGTAGTTGAGGATCGCCAGGTCGGTCTGCGGCGTGAACACCATGCCGTTGTCGGCCAGCTCGAAGCAGCGGTTCTCGTAGGTCGAGAGCACGTGCACCTCGCAGCCCGGCTTGGTGAGGCGGGTATTGGTGAGACGCGACCACAGGATCGGGTGCATCTCGGCCATGTTGGCGCCCCACAGCACGAACACGTCGGCATGCTCGAGGTCGTCATAGCAGCCCATCGGCTCGTCGATGCCGAAGGCGCGGGCAAACGCGACCACCGCCGAAGCCATGCAGTGACGGGCGTTCGGGTCGAGGTTGTTCGACCGCATGCCGGCCTTCATCAGCTTCACGCCGGCATAGCCTTCCCACACCGTCCACTGGCCGGAGCCGAACATGGCGACCGCCGACGGACCCTTCTCCTTGAGGGCGGCCTTCCACTTGTCGGACATGACCGTGAAGGCCTCGTCCCACGACACTTCCTCGAACTCGCCATTCTTGTCGAAGGCACCGTTTTTCTTGCGCAGCAGGGGCTTCGTCAGGCGGTCCTTGCCGTACATGATCTTGGTCAGGAAGTAGCCCTTGATGCAGTTCAGGCCACGATTGACCGGCGCATCGGGGTCACCCTGGGTCGCCACGACGCGACCGTCCTTGACGCCGACGAGCACGCTGCAGCCCGTGCCGCAGAACCGGCAGGCGGTCTTGTCCCAGCGGATGCCGGTGTCGTCCTGGGCAGAGGCGACCGATACGGGCAACGTCACGCCCGCAGTCGCCGCGGCCGCGGCAACGGCGTTCGCTTTGATGAAGTCTCGGCGATTGAGCGTCATTGATGGTTCCTCCTTGATCTCTCTGTATCCCGTCGTCATTCGAAGTATTCGTAGACAAGAGCCGCGTTCAGGACGCCCGGCATGCGGCTCATTTCCATGATCGACTCGCTGCAGTGAACCCGGTCCGGGTGGTCGATGGTGACCACCAGCTTGCCGGCCGGATCCCGCGCGTGAACCTCGACTCCCTCGATCTTGAGCAGCTGCTCCTCGACCGCGCCGGCCTTCGCCTCACTGGCGTAGACCACGAGACTGCAAATGGTCATGCCGCACCCCTCCCTTGGGTGAAGTCCTCGATTGCGATCGCCCCCGCCGGGCAAGGCGCGACGCAGGCGCCGCACCCCGTGCATGCTTCCGGCGAAACGACCATCTGGCTGCCGGTCAGCGTCGGCCGGAACCGGATCGCCCGCGGCTCGCACCAGCTCTCGCAGAGGCGGCAGGAAATGCCCTTGGCCTCGAGGCAGGCCGTGGTCGCGGCCGCGACGCGCTGCCACGGCGCACCCGACCGGTCGTCCACGAACGCGCCGTGCCGGCAGGCGTCCGCGCAGGCGCCGCAGAACGAGCAGGCGCCCCGCGAAAAGTCGATCGACGGGAATCCGGCGCGCCCGCGCACCACGATGTTTGGCCGACAAACGGACTCGCAGTCGCCGCAGCGCTCGCAGACCTCGACGAACTCCTGGTCCGGCAATGCAAAAGGAGGCCGCACGGGTGCGGACCCGCCTCTAAAGCCGTCGAACAAAGATCGCCGTCGCGTTTCGATGGTCATACCCGACCTCTCCACGCGAACCTTCGGGCCAACCCCGGCAAGACCACTTGACCAACGTCAAGCATGTCCCGAAGGCAGATCGGGTCGCCGCCCGCCGGGAAATCGCCCCGGCTCCATGGCCTGATATCAACCTATTGGAATAACGTGGAAATCGGCGCCATTGTTCAGCGCTCCGAACGGTCAAGGTGTGTGTGGCGTTTCGTCACGCGCCGAAAGTAACGGACGATATACCTGACAGGATGGCACAAAAAGTCGCCCCGCTCGCCACCCCTCGGCGGAAGGGCCGCTCGGGACCGCCATCGCGGGGCCGACTCGGCCGCCCGCGCGTTCGTCCCGACCTTCGATCGGGGCCCGCGGCGCGCCCGGCTGCGGCATCGCACCGCGCATTGCGGCCGGCGAAAACGACCCGATTCCGCCCCGCGCCGATTTGCGAAACCGGCCACGAGCACCCATATTCGATCGATCCCTGAGCCGGACCAATGTCTGGATCCAACACCATGGCACCTGCACGGACGCCGCCGTCCACAGCGGGCGACAAAGCACAGAGTTTCATTTATAACCCGGCGAGCGGTTGCTGCGCCGGCGCCACCGACGCCGTGACCCATCGGGAATACGCGAAACGAGGGGCAGGCATGGCGATCGGCCTGAAAAATGGCGACATCGAAGTCATTACGCAGACCGCCATCTTCGGTGGACTGACCGCTGAAAATCTCGATCGGCTGCTCGAAGACGCCGTCGTGCGTTCCGTCGGCCGTGGCGAGACGCTGTTCCTCCAGGGCGACCCGGCCGACGCCTTCTATGTCATGCTCGAGGGCTGGGTGAAGATCTACCGCATGACCCCGGCCGGCGAGGAAGCGGTCGTCGGCGTGTTCACCCGCGGCCAGAGCTTCGCCGAGGCGGCCGCCTTCACCAAGGGTGCTTTCCCGGCTTCCGGCGAGGCCGTCACCGACAGCCGCGTGCTCATCGTGGCCGCCCGCCACCTGTTCGAGCGCATCACCGAATCGCCCGAGATCGGCCTCTCGATGCTCGCCTCGACCTCGGTTCACCTGCACATGCTGGTGCGCCAGATCGAGCAGCTCAAGGCCCATACCGGCGCCCAGCGCGTCGCCGAATTCCTGCTCCAGCTGTGCAGCACGCCGCGCGGCGCCTGCACCATCGAGCTGCCCTACGACAAGGCGCTGATCGCCGGGCGCCTCGGCATGAAGCCGGAAAGCCTGTCGCGCGCCTTCCAGCGGCTGAAGGAATTCGGCGTCAAGATCGACCAGAACAAGGCCGCCATCCGCGATATCGGGGCGCTGCGCGACTTCGTCGATCAGGAACGCGCCCAGGTCCTGCGCTCGCGCAACTGAGCCGCCGCCGACTTCCTGCCGGAAACCGCTAATTTCCGCCGTTTTGCTTGACGATCGTCAAATACCTCGGGCGTTCGTGGCGGCAATATCCTCTCACCGTTAGCCACGGTGCGGCCGCTTCCGTCATCCCCTCGACGCGCGGTCGCGAACGTTCCCGATTGACAGGCGGCACCCTTCGACCCCGCCGCCTGACGACTGTGGACCGGTTCCGACGAACGTCCCCCACATCGACGGCTCGGGTCTCTCGACCCGGGCCGTTTCCGTCGGTGATCGGCCCTGCGCCGACGCGATCGGGTGACACGCCTCCGTCACGGGACTGCAATCGTCCTGCCGTCTGGCTCCGCTACGAGAAGGCGATCGCGAGCGAACGCCGTCGTGCACCCGCAAGCACCCTGCGGTTCGGCTCGCGAACAACTATCTATCGTTCGTGGAGGCTCCGGTGAACGCGCGCACCCTTCTGATGGCAACGACGGCCCTGGCGATGTTCGCCGGTCCGACCCTGGCGACCGAAATCTCGTTCTCGCCCGTGAAATTCCCCGAGACCGACGCCGAGAAGCGGGCCGTGCTCGCCGCCGAGGCCGTCGCCGTCGACGGCAAGGCATACCCGATCGGCTACAACGTGCTGCTGCGCTCCGGCGACATGGGCTTCGGCACGCTTTTCGATCGCGACGGCCAGCCGGTGAAGAAGTCGGACGGGTCGACCCATGTCTCGGTCGATGCCGATTTCTCCTCGCTCATCGAGGTCGGCGACAAGCTCTACGGCATCACCCATTTCGAGGCGCTGCCGGGCGAGATGTACGTGACCGAGCTTTCCCGGGACGACGCCGGCAAGCTTGCCGCCGTCTCGACGAAGCCGGTCGACTTCAAGGCCGACGGCGGCCTGTGGTGGCCCTGCGCCGGCTCGGTGACGCCGTGGAACACCCACCTCGGCTCCGAGGAATATCCGGCCAATGCCCGTGACATCGAAGCGGCGACGAAGATCGAGGACATCGACGACGAGTTCAAGCCGATCGCCCGCTATTTCGGCCTCGATCCGGCGACGATGACGCTCGACGCCTTCCGCGCCGCCTACGATCCCTATCGCAACGGCTACATCAACGAGGTCGCGATCGCCGGTGACGGCACGGTCACGGCGAAGAAGCACTATGCCGCCGGCCGCCTGTCGGTCGAGCTCGGCTATGTCATGCCCGACCGCAAGACCGTCTACATCACCGACGACGGCACCAATGTCGGCCTGTTCCGCTTCGTTGCCGACAAGGAGGCCGACCTCTCCGCCGGCACGCTCTCCGTCGCCAGGTGGACCCAGACCTCCGCCGACGGCGCCGGCGCGGCGGACCTCGCCTGGATCGAGCTCGGCCACGCCGACAATGCCGGCGTCGCCAGGCTGATCGAAGCAGGCACCAAGTTCGCCGACATCTTCGAAGTCGCCGACATCGCCGACGACGGCTCCTGCCCCGCCGGCTTCCTGTCGTCCAACGCCGACGAGAAGTCGGAGTGCCTGCAGGTCAGGGACGGCATGGAACTCGCCGCCTCGCGCCTCGAGACCCGGCGCTACGCCTCGATGCTCGGCGGCACCACCGAGTTCCGCAAGATGGAAGGCATCACCTTCGATCCGGCGGCGTCGAAGCTCTACCTCGCCATCTCCTCGGTCGAGCGCGGCATGGAGGACAATGCCAAGAACGGCAAGGCGACCGACAAATACGACAAGGGCGGCCGCAACGACATCAAGGTGGCCTCCAACAAGTGCGGCGCCGTCTACGAGCTCGACGTCGACGCCGGCATGGCGGCGACCGCCATCCGCGGCCTCGTCGCCGGCACTGAGACGGCCTATGCCGACGGCACGCCGCAGGCCGGCAACACCTGCGACGTCGACGGCATCGCCAATCCGGACAACCTCACCTTCATCCGCGGCACGCGCACGCTGATCATCGGCGAGGATACCGGGTCGGGCCACCAGAACGACGTCGTCTGGGCCTACGACCTCGACAAGAAAGCGCTGACCCGCATCCAGACGACGCCCTACGGTTCGGAGACGACCTCGGTCTACTGGTACGGCGACATCGACGGCCACGGCTACCTGATGAGCGTCATCCAGCACCCCTATGGCGAATCCGACCAGGACAAGCTCGCCGATCCGGCCGATGCCCGCGCCTATGTCGGCTATATCGGCCCGTTCCCGGCGGTGAAGTGACGCCGCCCGGCCGATGCGATCCCGCAGCGAGCGCCGGGGCAATGGCTGTTGCCCCGGCCGACGCCGCCTCTGCCCGACGGTCGCACGAGGACACCACCATGACCAACCTGTCGCCCGGCCCGAGCCGGCGCCGGCTCCTGCTCGGCGCCCTTGCCGCCCTTTTCGCACTCGCCCGGCCGCGATCGGCGCATGCCGCGGCGCCGACGGCGCCCGCCGGCCGCGCGCTCCAGCGGCTGGAGAAGTGGGAATGCACCAACAAGCAGTGCGAGCCTTATGTCTACGATCCGTCGAGAGGCGACCTCAACGCCGTCGACCTCGATCATCCGATCCCGCCGGGCGTCGCCTTCGCCGACCTGCCGGACGGCTGGCGCTGCCCGATCTGCAACGACCCGAAGAAGGATTTCGTCCCGACCGGGGACTGGGTCGAGGCCTGACGGCCCGGATGCTCAGACCGGCGTCAGCGCGGCGAGCGTGAACATTGCCCCGACGAGGACGACGAGCGTCAGGGTGAAGCCGGAGCGCCAGCCCGGCGCCCGGTAGAGGCCGAGATATTCGGTCAGAATCATCCGCGCCTTGAGAACGGTGACGACGGCGAGCGAACCGAGCCAGACCGGGCCGAGATGGACGTCGGCCCCGACCTTGCCGGCGAATGCGGTGGCGATCGTCAGCAGCATCAGGAGCGCCCAGGCGACGACCAGCGCCTTCATCGAGCCCGAGGAAATACCGAACACGCGCATCGCCGCCTCCTCAGCGCATCAGATAGATCACGGGGAAGATCAGCACCCAGACGAGATCGACCATGTGCCAGAAGGCCGTACCGGTCTCCAGGTTCTCTTCCGAATTCCAGATGCCGACCAGCGCCAGAATGATGATGCCGAAGACGACATGGGCGAGGTGGAACCCCGTGACGAGGTAGTAGAGGGTGAAGAAGGTATTGGTGTCGACGTCGATGCCGGCGGCGAATTTCTCGCCGTATTCGACGAACTTCACCACCATGAAGCCGAAGCCGAAGAGGGCCGCGATGGCGAGGTGGATGCGCGACAGCGAGCTCTTCTCCTCGCGCCGGGCCTGAACCGCGAGCGCCGCGAAGAGACCGCTGGTCAGAAGCACCGCCGTGTTGATGGCGCCGAGCGGCCGGTTGAGCAGCGACTGCGATTCGGCAAAGCCCACCGGATCGAGCGCCCGCGCCCCGGCGAAGCCGATCAGCGCGGCGCCGAACACCAGGAGCTCGCTGGCGATCAGGATCCACATCATCGGGTTGCCCGGCAGGCCCGACAGCGGCCCCCAGCCATTGCCCTCGCCGGCCGGCGTCGCCGCCGCCACGTGGCTTGTCGACTCCTGCGATCCGTCCATGTCGTTCGACCTCATGCGACGAGTTGCTGGTAGAGCAGCGGCAGCGCCTGCATCAATCGCGACGGGCGCGAGACGATGGCGTGGCCGTTGCGCCCGAAGACGTGGGAGACGTAGTCGCGCGCCTGCTTGTCGATGGTGACGCCGAACACCGCCTGGCCGAGGCGCCGCGCCTCGTTGACGGCCCGGCGCGTATCCTCGACGCCGTAGCGACCCTCGTAGTGATCGAGATCGTTGGGCTTGCCGTCGGTCAGGACCAGCAGCAGCCGGCGCTGCGACGGCCGTTGCTGCAGCTCGGCCGCGACATGGCGCACCGCCGCCCCGAGCCGGGTATAGAAGCCGGGTTTCAGGGCCGCGATCCGCGCCTCGACCTTCGAGCCCAACGCTTCCTCGAAGCTCTTGCAGCGGGCGACGAACACCCGGTGCCGGCGCAGCGAGGAAAAGGCGTAGATCGCATAGTCGTCGCCGACTGCGGTCAGCCCGTGGGCGAGCGCGATCAGCGATTCCTTGGCGACGTCGATCACCGCCCGCTCCTCGACGACGCTCTCGGTCGAGCGCGACGTGTCGACGAGAATGGCGACCGCGAGGTCGCGCGCCTCCTGGCGGATCGCCCGGTAGACCCGGTCCGAGCCCTCGCCGGTCGCCTTCAGGTCGACGAGCGAGCGCACCAGCGCCTCCATGTCGAGATCGTCGCCGTCCGGCTGGCGCGGCAGCGCCACGCGCTTCGGCTTCAGCGCCTCGAAGCGGCGCTTGACGGCGCGGATCCGCCGCCGCGTCTCCGGGTCGGCGAGAAAGGCCGGCGTCTCGGCCGCTTCTTCGGCCTCCGAGGCGAGCACCCGGCAATGATCCTGGTGATAGGCGGCGGCGCGATAGTCCCATTCCGGATAGAGGCATTCGCCGGAAAGCTTCTCCCGGCTGACGTCCTCCGGCGCCATGTCGAGATCGAAGGCGAGTTTCGTCGCCGCCTTTTTGTCGTGGTCGGTGACCCCGATCTCGTCCATGTCCTCCGAGACCCGCTTGGCCGTGTCGGCGTCCTCGTCCTCGACCTTGCGGTTGATGTTGAGGAACTCCGCCCAGGAGAGGATCGTCTCGAAGCGGTTGAGGATGAGGCTGTCGGGCCGGTTCGCCTGATCGCCCTCGCGCCGCTTGGCGCGCCGCCGGTCCTGTCCGCCTTCCGCCGCGCCGCTGCCGGCCTCCGGCTCGTCGCCGCCCGGGCGCCGCCCGGCGCCGGCGACCGTCGGCCGGTGGTCCGGCCAGAACACCAGCGGCCGGAACGGCTTGTAGTCGATCTTGGCCTTGAAGGCGTCGAGCGCCGCCGCGCGGTCGTCGACCGTCGCGACGATTGCCCGCGCCGAGGCCGAAAGCTCGGCCGGATCGCCGAGGAAATGGCGCACCGCCGCCTCGACCGCCATCTCGTCGCCCGGCATCCGGAAAACCGGGCGCAGGGCGAGCGCCGCCGCCTTCAGCTCGGCCTCGATGCGGCGAAGGCCGGGACAGGCGGCGAGCGTGCGGGCATCGACCGCCCGCACATGGCGCAGCGTGACGATATCGGCCTTCAGCGGATCGCGCGGCAGCGCCGGCGGCGCATCTGCATGGGCCGCCCAGGCGGCGAGCCACAGGTAGAGCTTTTCGTTGAGCCCGGTCTCGGGAAAGACATCGATGATCGAGGGCAGCGAGAAGCGTTCGGCATCGAGGCTCGGCCGCACCTCGCGCTCGGCGACATGGCCGAGGCGGCGACGGAACGACAGGCGATGCTTCGAGCCGGTCACCGCCGAGGCGACGATCTCCAGACCGGCGTCGCCGCCGAGACCGTGGAACAGGATGGCGATGCGGCTCTGCATGTCCTCGAGCGCGACCGCCGCATCCGGATAGCGCGGAATCTCGTCGAGCCGTTCGACGAAGCGATGCCACAAGGCACCGATCGCTTCTTCCGGCTCCCAGAAATTGATGCCACCCATGGTACCGCTTCCGTTGGCGCCCTGCCGTCGGCCGATCAGCCGAGCACGGCCACCATCAGGTCGTTGAGACCCTTCTTGACGTCCTCGTCGTCGGTCACCGGCTCGATCAGCGCCGCCCGGATCGCCCGCTCGAGCGTCAGGCCGTCGGTGACGAGGCTCGCCGCATAGACGAGCAGGCGCGTCGAGACGCCCTCTTCGAGATCCTGGCCGGCGAGCGCCCGGATCTTGCCGGCGAGCCGGACGAGCGCCTTGCAGCGGTCGAGGTCGAGGCCGCTTTCGGTCGCGACGATCTCGGCCTCGCGGGCCGCCGGCGGGAAGTCGAACTCGATGGCGAGGAAACGCTGCCGGGTCGACGGCTTCAGCGTCTTCAGAATGTTCTGGTAGCCGGGATTGTAGGAGACGACGAGCATGAAGCCTTCCGGCGCGTTGAGCGTCTCGCCGGTCCGCTCCAGCGGCAGGATGCGGCGGTCGTCGGTCAGCGGATGGAGGACGACGGTGACGTCCTTGCGCGCCTCGACCACCTCGTCGAGATAGCAGATGCCGCCCTCGCGCACGGCGCGGGTCAGCGGCCCGTCGACCCAGACCGTCTCGCCGCCCTTCAGGAGGAAGCGGCCGGTGAGATCGGCGGCGGTGAGGTCGTCATGGCAGGCGACCGTGAACAGCGGTCGGCCGAGCCGGGCCGCCATGTGCGAGACGAAGCGCGTCTTGCCGCAGCCGGTCGGCCCCTTGAGCAGGAGCGGCAGCCGGTTGCGGTACGCCGCTTCGAACAGCTCGCACTCGTCGCCGATCGCAGAGTAATACGGCAGGCCACTTTCGTCGCCTGCCGTCGGAATTCCGCTTGTCGTGGTCGGGGCGTTCATCTTCGCTTCCCTCCGGTCGGACGACACATGCGCCATCCGGCCGTCCTTGTCGTTTCAGTCTCGCCCCGACCCCGACTGCCGTGCCCGCGGGGAGTTTGCGCGGGCACGACAGTGGGTTCCCCCTTCCCGCCTATTCGGCGGGAGCGGTCTGGGGTCGTTCGATGACCTCTTCGTTCCTCGGGACGAGGACGGCGTAGATGTAGAGGAGGCCGCCGACGACGACGACGAGGCCGGATCCGAAGCGCATCCAGTAGAAGACGTCGATCTGG
>JAKPQE010000028.1 GCA_029572955.1 Pseudomonadota bacterium | reverse complement strand
CTGCTCGACCGGTCGAACCGCTCGTACCTCTCGCTCGCGAGCGTCGAGGGCGGCATGGAGATCGAAGAGCTCGCCGTCGAGCGCCCCGAGGCCCTCGCCAAGATCGAGGTGAACCCGCTCACCGGCATCGACGCCGTCAAGGCGCTCGAGATCGCCAAGGCCGGCGGCTTCGACGACGAGCTGGCCCCCAAGGTCGCCGACGTGTTCGTCAAGCTCTACAACGTCTACACCGGCGAGGGGGCGACCCTCGTCGAGGTGAACCCGCTGATCCAGGATGCCTCGGGCAACATCATCGCCCTCGACGGCAAAGTCACCCTCGACGACAACGCCACCGAGGTGCGTCACCCCGAGCACGAGCTGCTCGAAGACAAGGACGCCGCCGACCCGCTCGAGGCGAAGGCGAAGGCATCCGGCCTCAACTACGTCAAGCTCGACGGCCAGGTGGGCATCATCGGCAACGGTGCGGGCCTCGTGATGTCGACCCTCGACGTCGTCGCCTACGCCGGCGAGAACCACGGCGGTGTCAAGCCCGCCAACTTCCTCGACATCGGCGGCGGCGCCTCGGCGACCGTCATGGCCGCGGGCCTCGACGTGATCCTCGGCGACGAGCAGGTCAAGAGCGTCTTCGTCAACGTTTTCGGCGGCATCACCTCGTGCGTCGCCGTCGCGGAGGGCATCGTCAAGGCGCTCGAGATCCTCGGCGACGCCGCCACCAAGCCCCTCGTGGTGCGCCTCGACGGCAACCAGGTCGAAGAGGGCCGCGCGATCCTCGCGGCCGCGAACAACCCCCTCGTCACCCTCGCCGCGGGCATGGACGAAGGCGCCGACAAGGCCGCCGAGCTGGCGAACGCCTGATCCCGGAAGGACGCAGAGAATGTCTATCTACCTCACCAAGGACTCCAAGGTCATCGTCCAGGGCATCACCGGCGGCGAGGGCACCAAGCACACCGCGCTGATGCTGAAGGCGGGCACGAACGTCGTCGGCGGCGTCAACGCGCGCAAGGCGGGCACCACCGTCTCGCACACCGACAAGGACGGCAACGCCGTCGATCTCCCCGTCTTCGCGTCGGTCGCCGAGGCGATCGAGGCGACCGGTGCCGACGTGTCGATCGCGTTCGTGCCCCCGGCGTTCACGAAAGACGCGATGATCGAGGCCATCGACACCGACATCCCGCTCCTCGTCGTCATCACCGAGGGCGTGCCCGTCGGCGACACCGCCGAGGCGTGGGCCTACGCGACCTCGAAGGGCAACAAGACCCGCATCATCGGGCCGAACTGCCCCGGCATCATCACCCCCGGCGAGGCGCTCGTGGGCATCACGCCCGCGAACATCACCGGCAAGGGCCCGATCGGTCTCGTGTCGAAGTCGGGCACCCTGACCTACCAGATGATGTTCGAGCTGCGCGACCTGGGCTTCTCGACCGCGATCGGCATCGGCGGCGACCCGATCATCGGCACGACGCACATCGACGCGCTCGAGGCGTTCGAGGCCGACCCCGAGACGAAGGCGATCGTCATGATCGGCGAGATCGGCGGCGACGCCGAGGAGCGCGCGGCCGACTACATCAAGGCGAACGTGACCAAGCCGGTCGTCGGCTATGTCGCCGGGTTCACGGCGCCCGAGGGCAAGACGATGGGCCACGCCGGCGCGATCGTCTCCGGCTCGGCGGGCACGGCGCAGGCCAAGAAGGAGGCCCTCGAGGCCGCCGGCGTCAAGGTCGGCAAGACGCCGTCCGAGACCGCCGAACTCATGCGCGAGATCATCGCCGCGCTCTGACGCTGCGCGGTGAGGGGGTGGATGCCGCGGCATCCACCCCCTCGCCGTTCCCAGGGATGGGCCGCGCCGGCGCACCCGCCGCCGTGCCGGTCGTATTCTGGTGCCATGCCGTTGACAGGGGAGTACCAGCCGTCCACCGCCGAATGGGCGCGCACGCAGGCCGAGAAGTTCGAGGCATCCGGAGGATCCGAGGCGAACACGCTGCGCGGCGTGCCGATCATCGTGCTGACGACCGTCGGCGCCAAGACCGGCGCGCTGCGCAAGACCGCGCTGATGCGCGTCGAGCACGACGGACGCTACGCCGTGATCGCGTCGAAGGGCGGCGCGCCCGACGAGCCGAAGTGGGCGTCGAACATGCGTCGTCATCCGCACGTGGAGCTGCAGGACGGCGCGAGCACGCGCGACTACACCGCGCGGG
>JAKPQE010000017.1 GCA_029572955.1 Pseudomonadota bacterium | reverse complement strand
TTGCCCTGGATGAGGACCTGCATCAGCGCGTCGACGATGCCGAGCATGCGCACCGTGCGCACGATCCCGCCGCCGCCCGGGAGGAGGCCGAGCTGCACCTCGGGCTGGCCGAGCTGGATCTTCGGGTCGTCGACGACGATGCGGCGGTGGGTCGCCAGGGCGATCTCCAGGCCGCCGCCGAGCGCCGCGCCGTTGATGGCGGCGACGACGGGCTTGCCCAGCGTCTCCAGCCGGCGCAGCTGCCCCTTGACGATGCGGATGCCCTCGGCGAACTCGGCCGACTGCTCCTTGGTCACCGCCAGCAGGTCGTTGAGGTCGCCGCCGGCGAAGAACGTCTTCTTGCCCGAGGTGATGATGACGCCGGTGATGTCGTCCTTCTCCGCCTCCAGGCGGTCCACCGTGGCCGCCATCGAGGCGATGTAGGCCGCGTTCATCGTGTTCGCGCCCTGGCTGGGATCGTCGATGGTCAGGACGACGATGCCGTCCTGGCCCTTGTCCCACTGGATGGTCGTGCTCTCGCTCATGTGGTGTCTCTCTGTGCTCGAAGGGTCCGTGGGATCAGATGCGCTCGACGATGGTGGCGATGCCCATGCCGCCGCCGACGCAGAGGGTGCACAGGCCGTAGCGGCCGCCGGTGCGCTCGAGCTCGTCGATGATGGTGCCCAGGATCATGCCGCCGGTCGCGCCGAGCGGATGGCCCATGGCGATCGAACCGCCGTTGACGTTGACCTTCTCCATGTCGACGTCCAGGTCGCGGACCAGGCGCAGCGCCACGGCGGCGAACGCCTCGTTGATCTCGATGAGATCGAGGTCCTCGGCCTTCAGGCCGGCCTTGGCCAGCGCCTTCTTGCTGGCCGGGCCGGGGGCCGTGAGCATGATCGTCGGGTCGGCGCCGGAGACGGCGGTGGCGACGATGCGGGCGCGCGGCGTCAGGCCGTTGCGCTCGCCGGCCTCGGCGGAGCCGATGGCCAGCAGCGAGGCACCGTCGACGATGCCGGACGAGTTGCCGGCGTGGTGGACGTGCTCGATCTTCTCGATCCAGTGGTACTTCTGCAGCGCGACGGCGTCGAAGCCGCCCATGTCGCCCATCGCCGCGAACGACGGCTTGAGCTTCGAGAGCGACTCGACGGTGCTGCCGGCGCGGATGAACTCGTCGTTGTCGAGCACCACGTTGTCGTTGATGTCGAGCACCGGGATGACCGAGTTCTTGAAGTAGCCCTTCTCCTGCGCGGCCGCGGC
>JAKPQE010000016.1 GCA_029572955.1 Pseudomonadota bacterium | reverse complement strand
CCCCCGGAACAGCGCCCCGGCGGCTTCGATCATGGCTGAACACTAGGGGAGAGGGGGGCGGCACGGCAACACCGGCCAGCGACAATTCTGCTATCTGGAGTGGTCGGAAAGCGCCCGATGCGGGGCTGCGGCCGGCTATCGCGCCGCCGCGAGCGGCAGACGATCGATCGCCGCGCCGCCCGGGATCGGGTGCGGCAGCTCGCCGATGCCGTCGCCGTCGGCGTCGACGAACCCCTCAGCGGTCTCGTCGAAGCCGGAATGGCGATTGCCGGCGGTCTCGTCGTTCCAGCGGTTCGGCGCCGCGCGGTCGGCGGCGGCGACCGGGCCGCCCTTGGCGACGCCCTTGCCGGCCGGCGGCGCGACATCCTTGCCCGAGGTGTCGTAGGCATCGACGTCGTTGCCGGCGAGGTCGTTGCCGACCATGAGGTTGCCGACCGGCGGCTGGTTGACCGCCGCGCCACGCTCGATGCGGATGCCGAAATCGTGGTTGTCGTGCACGGTGTTGGCGCGCAGCTCGTTGCCGGTCGCGCCGAAGAGGCCGATGCCGACGGCGTTGCCCGTCGCCTCGTTGGCGCTCACCACGTTGGCATAGGCGGTGTCGACGAGAATGCCGACATCGTCGTTGTCGCGGGCGACATTGTCGGCGACGCGGCTGTCCCGGGTGTCGCAGACGAGGCCGATGCCGTAGCCGCGAATGTCGGACGCCGAACCGAGGGTGACCGGCGGATTGGTGCGCGGCACCGGCGCGCCGCCATTGCCGTGGGCCGTGTTGGAAAGGACCGCGACGCGCGCTGCGCCGGCGACGACGATGCCGCCATGGCCATGGCCGGAGACCTCGTTGCCGGCGATCTCGATGTCGGCCGACATCACGGCGGCGAGATCGCGGGCCTCGGCGGTGATGCGGACATCGCCGGCAAGCGGCTTCAGCGCCTTCAGCATGGCTGGCGGGAAAACCACCGAGCCGACGCCGATGCCGTTGTAGCCGTTGCCCGCGACCGCGTTTTCGCGGATGCCGACATTGCGGCTGTTGAGGACGAAGATGCCGCCGAAGCGGTTCTTCTCGATGCGGTTCAGCTCGATGGCGCCGCTTTCGACGGCGCGCATGTAGATGCCGTAGTGACAGCCCGAAACGGTGTTGTTGCCGATGACGGCGCCGGCGCCGCGCACGAGCACGCAGGCTTCCTCCGAATAGGACGAGAAGACGCCGAAGGGCAGCGCGCGGGACCCCGATGCGGTGATCGCGAAGCCGTCGACGACGACGCCTTCGGCCTCGATCGAGATCGCCGCCGGCGCGTTGCCGCCGTCGATCAGGGGCTTGGCGCCGTCGGCCGGCTTGCCGAGCAGCGTGACCGGACGGATGATCGTCAGGGCCTCGCGATAGGTGCCGCCGATGACCTCGACGGTGGCGCCGGCCGGTGCGGCGGCGAGCGCCGCGGCGAGCGTCGTGTGGCCGGTGGCGACGCCGTCGATCCGGATGTCGGCGCCCGCCGGGCCGGCGACCGCGAGCATCGCACCGACCGCCACGACGAACGTTCCGGTGCGGCGTTTCATGGCGCGTGCCTCCTTTTCCCGCCATTTAGGAACCGGCCTTTCCATGTCGCAATGAGGCGCATCAACACAGCCGGCGAGCCGAGTTTCGGGCCTTGCCGGGCGTGAAGCGATGATGCGTTGCGCCAGGACGGCGCGCGTGTTTGCATTCGGGGGGGATCGCGGAGCGGATCATGCGGCGTTTCGGCATGGAAAGGATCGGGCAGGCCATCGCGGCGCGGCCCCGGCTCGTTGCCGCCGCCTGCGTCGTCGTCACGCTCGCCGCGGCGCTCGTCCTTTCCGGCGGCATCGCCTTCAACGGCGATCTCGCGGCGCTGCTGAAGGGCGACACGCCGGGCTACCGGGCCCTGCGCGACATCGAGACGGCCTTCCATCCCTTCTCGCGCGACGAGGTTCTGGCGGTCGAGGCGCAGGATCTCGGCGATCCCGAGACCTATGCGGCACTCGAGGGCTTCGTTGCCGAACTCCAGCTCGTCGACGGCGTCTCGGCGGTGATGTCGGTTTTCGCACTGCCGGCGGCCGGCGGCGGCGCCGAGCCGTTCCTCGCCTCGAACGAGGCGCGGGCGCTGCCCCCGGCGGTCCGCCTCGACGCGCTTCTCGAGCGCCAGCCGCTCGCCGCCAACATGCTGGCGGCGGATCGCTCGGCGAGCCTCGTCCTCGTCATGACGGCCGCGACGGAGGGCGCGGCGGAGCGGCTGCCACCAGCGGCGCTTGCCGAGATCGAGGAACTTGCCGCCGCGCGGCGCCCGCTCATGTCGGTCTCGTTCGCCGGCATGGGGGCGATCCACCGCGAGATCGAGCGCTCGCTGCGCTCCGACCTGTCGCTCGTCGCCAGCGTCTCGACCAGCCTTTGCGTCGTTCTCGCCCTCGTCATCTTCCGGTCGTGGCGCGGCGCGCTCATCGCCGCGATCCCGCCGATCGTCGGCGCCGGCTGGTTCTTCGGCTATGCGGCGCTCGCCGGCATCTCGATCAACGCGATCACCGTCATCATCCCGACGCTGCTCATCGTCGTCGGCTTCGCCGACGCGGTGCACCTGCATTTCGCCTGGCTGCGGGCACGCGGCGAGGGGCTCGACCCGCGCGCCGCGGTGCGGGCGGCGATGGCCGGCACGGCGCCGGCCTGCCTCCTCACCAGCGTGACGACGGCGATCGCCTGCCTGGCGATCGGCGTTGCCGCGAGCGACGCGCTCCACGATTTCGCCTGGGCCGGCTTCGTCGGCATGTTCATCCAGTTCGTCGCGGTCGCCCTGATGCAGCCGCTGCTGGCGCTGGCGCTGGGCGGCGGCGAGCGCATCGTCCGTCCGCCCTTCGCCTTTTCCGGGCTTGTCCGCGCCGCCCTCGCCGTCCTGCCGCGGGCGCGGCCGGCGGTCGTCGTCGGCCTCGTTCTTTTTGCCGGCTTCGCATATGCACAGGCCAACCTGCGCAACGGTTTCACGCTTTCCGAACACCTCCAGGCGGCATCGCCGCTGCGCCAGCTCGAGACGCGGCTCGTCGCCAAGGGTCTCGGCAGCGGCCAGATCTATGTGACGGTCGCGGATGCGGACGGCATCGCCGGGGTCTCGCCGGCCGATCGCGACCGCCTCGCGGCGACGATCCGGGCGGTCTTTCCCGATGCCGATCCGGCGCTCGCCGACAGTCTCTTTCCGTCCCCCGAGCAGCTCGAGAAGCTTTCGGCCGAGAGCGAGCCGATGCTGCGGCGCTTCATCGCCCGCGACGGCGGCCGCTACCTCCTGCCGGTGCCGGTCGACCTTTCCCTGCCGGCCGGGCGGATCGTCGCGAAGGTCGCGGCGATGCGCGCCCGGCTCGATGCGGCCGGCCTCGGCGCGGCGACGGCGATCGCCGGCCTGCCGCTGCTCTCGGCGACCGACGTGCCGCAGATGATCGACGATCTGCGCCTCGGCTTCTATCTCGCCCTTGCCCTCGTCATCGCCGTTCTCGTCTATGCCACCGGCTCCTGGCGGCTCGGCGCCATTTCGCTCGCGCCGAACCTCCTGCCGATCATGGGCGTCGAGACCTGGCTGTGGCTGACCGGACAGCATATGTCGATGACCGCCGCGGTGGCGCTGACCATCGCCTTCGGCATCGCCGTCGACAATTCGATCCACGTCCTCAACCGCTATCAGCAGGGCCGCGTCGCCGGCGACGACGCGGCGATCGCCAACGCCCTCGAGGAGACGGCGCCGCCGATCGCGGCGAGCAGCCTTCTGCTCGTCGCCGGCCTCGGCGTGACGCAGGCGAGCAGCCTGCCCTCGGCGGCGGTGTTCGGCCAACTCGTGATCGCGGCGCTGGTGCTCGCGCTCCTTGCCTCGCTGTTCATCCTGCCGGCCTTCGTCGTAACCTTTGCCGGAAAGGGGAGATGATGATGCGCAATCCGGGTTTCGCCCTCGCGCTCGCCCTCGGCCTTGCCGCGGCACCGGCGCTCGGCGCCGAGCTGAAGCTCACCGACTATGTCGGGGTGTGGAAGGGCTCGGGCACCTACGAGCGCATCACCTCGAGCCGCAGCGAAGGCATCCTCAGCTGCAAGCTCTCGATCACGGCGCAGTCCGACAACGCGATCACGGTCGACGGCCGCTGCGCCGCGCCGGAAGGCTCGCAGAGCTTCTCGACGCGGATCACGGCAACGAACGGCCGGCTGTCGGGTGTCGACGGCAAGAGCGGCCGCGCCTCGTCGGGGACGCTCGGCGCGTCGGGCCTTGCGCTTTCCGGCAAGGACGCGGCGGGCGAGACCTATTTCGCGCTGTCCTCGCCGCTCGCCGGCCCGATCCGCATGGAGTCGGCCGACAAGGGCGCGCGCGAGAGCCGCAGTGCCATCGCGACGCTGAAACGCTGAGACCATCGCCGGGCGGGCGGCAGGGCTGCCCGAATTATGTGCATTGCAACAGCGGTCCGCTGCGTCACACTCCGCCCATGCCGGATAGCTCGCTGCGCATCCTCGTCGTCGACCAGAACAGGCTCCGCGCCTCGATCATCGAGGAGGGCCTGCGCGAGGCCGGCCATGCCGACGTCACCGTCGTCGACCGGCTCGACGGTCTGATGCGCCGCGTCGTCGAGATCGATCCCGACGTCATCGTCATGGACCTCGAGAATCCGAGCCGCGACGCGCTCGAAAGCCTCTTCCACGTCTCGCGCGCCGCCGGCCGGCCCGTCGCGATGTTCGTCGACCGCTCAGACGCGGCGATGATCGAGGCGGCGGTCGATGCCGGCGTCTCGGCCTATGTCGTCGACGGGCTCCGAAAGGAACGGGTGAAGTCGATCCTCGACATGGCGATCAGCCGCTTCAACGCCTTTTCGCGGCTGCGCGACGAACTCGACAAGACGCGCCAGGCGCTCGAGGAGCGCAAGACCATCGACCGGGCCAAGGGCATCCTGATGAAGAAGCGCGGGATCGGCGAGGACGAGGCCTATGCCCTCCTCAGGAAAAGCGCGATGAACGAGAACCGGCGGATCGCCGAGGTCGCCGCGAGCGTCGTCCTCGCCGCCTCGCTGTTCTCGGGGGAGGACCTATGAGCGGCTCCGTCACCGTCCGTGCCGGCTTCATCCCGCTGATCGACGCGGCGCTGCTGATCGCGGCGGCGGAAAAGGGCTTTGCCGCGCGGGAGGGGCTGGAGCTCGTGCTGCAGCGCGAGACCTCCTGGGCCAACATCCGCGACCGGGTGGCGATCGGCCATTTCGACGTCGCGCACATGCTGGCGCCGCTGCCGGTCGCCGCCTCGCTCGGCCTCGTGCCGCTGCCGGTGCCGATGATCGCGCCTTATGCGCTCGGCCTCGGCGGCAACGCGGTCACCGTGTCGCGCGCCCTCTGGGAGGCGCTCGAGGCGGCCGGCGCGCCCTCGACCGGCGATCCGGCCGCAACCGGGGCAGCGCTCGCGGCGGTCGTTTCGGCCCGCGCCGCGGCGGGCCATGCGCCGCTCACCCTGGCCGTCGTCAATGCGTTCTCGGGCCACAATTACGAACTGCGCCACTGGCTGGCGGCGAGCGGCATCGATCCCTGGCGCGACGTGCAGTTCGCGGTGGTGCCGCCGCCCTTCATGGCCGACGCGCTGGCGGCCGGGCGGATTGACGGCTATTGCGTCGGCGAGCCGTGGAACACGGTGGCAGCATCGAGCGGCGCCGGACGCATCGTCACCACCAAGGCGGCGATCTGGCCGAAG
This sequence comes from Pseudomonadota bacterium, assembly GCA_029572955.1. Taxonomy (GTDB): domain Bacteria; phylum Pseudomonadota; class Alphaproteobacteria; order Rhizobiales; family JAKPQE01; genus JAKPQE01. Next base: position 43,932 of record JAKPQE010000016.1, on the reverse strand, counting down.
AGCCTCGAGAAGGTGCTCGGCATGCGCACCGACTGGGCGAGCGCCAACGAGGAGACGTTACGCCGCCTGATCGTCGCCCTCGAGGCGGCCGCGGTCTGGTGCGACGCGCCGGAGAACCACGGCGAACTCGCCGCCATCCTCGCGGCACCGGACTATCTCGACGTCGCGCCGGACCGGATCCTTGCCGGCCTTGGCGGCGAACTCGCGCTCGGTTCGGCGGCGCCGAAGCGGATCGCCGATTTCCATTCCTTCGCCGCCGGCGATGCGACCGAGCCGCGCGTCAATCATGCGCTCTGGCTCTTTTCGCAGATGGTGCGCTGGGGCCAGGCAAGCCTCGGCGAGGATGCGGTCGCGACGGTGCGCGCCACCATGCGGCCGGACATCCGGGCAAGGGCCCTCGGGCTCGATCCGGCAAGGCATGGCGGCCTGCAGCCGGTCCGGCTTTTCGACGGCCTCACCTTCGCGCCGGACGCGCTCGCGAGCTACCTCGCGGCGCTGCCGTTCGGCGTCGATCCGGGTCGCATCTGATTTCCTGCATATTAGTGCATTCTAATTGTGCACTGCCCATTCCGCGGGCAGGCAGCGCACCGCCCCTGTGCATCGAGCGGTCTCCGGAGGCGATGGCGGATCATCGGCAAATCTCACTAATCATTTGAATATTCGACTGTTTTCTCAGTCTTTCGCAATCTGGCACGGAGTCTGCAAATCCTGACGCAGCGGCCATGGCGGCCGCATGAGAATTCCGACCCGATGGGGGGTCGTTCGGCAACGCTGCCGGCAAGGTCCGCTCGTGATGCGAAGGGCGGGGACTTGTCGCGCAGCGTTTTTTTTGTGGCGCACGCCGCGGGCCGCGACCGGCCACGGCGCTCTGCAACGGCAATCAGGAGACAGAAATGTCCAACGACGTGAAGCAGATGGAAAAGGGCAAGTCCGGCCTCAGCCGACGTCAGGTGCTGCTCGGCGGCACCGCGCTGACGATGCTCGTTGTCGCGGGCCTGCCGCAGCCGGCCCGCGCCGAGATGCTCGTTCCGGAAAAGGACGAGCTGAAGTTCGGCTTCATCAAGCTGACCGACATGGCGCCGCTGGCGGTCGCCAAGGAGCTCGGCTACTTCGAGGAAGAAGGCCTCTACGTCACGCTCGAGCCGCAGGCCAACTGGAAGGTGCTGCTCGACCGCGTGATCACCGGCGAGCTCGACGGCGCCCACATGCTGGCCGGCCAGCCGCTCGCCTCGACGATCGGCTTCGGCACCGAGGCGCACATCGTCACGCCGTTCTCGATGGACCTCAACGGCAACGCCATCACCGTCTCCAACGCGGTTTGGGAGGAGATGAAGGCGAACGTGCCGACGGGCGCCGACGGCAAGCCGGTGCATCCGATCAGCGCGGCGGCCCTGAAGCCGGTGGTCGCCAAGTACAAGGCCGAGGGCAAGCCCTTCAACATGGGCATGGTGTTCCCGGTCTCCACCCACAACTACGAGCTGCGCTACTGGCTGGCGGCCGGCGGCATCCACCCCGGCTTCTATTCGCCGAGCGACGTCTCCGGCCAGATCAAGGCCGACGCGCTGCTCTCCGTGACGCCGCTGCCGCAGATGCCGGCGACCCTCGAGGCCGGCACCATCTACGGCTACTGCGTCGGCGAGCCGTGGAACCAGGCGGCCGTGTTCAAGGGCATCGGCGTGCCCGTCATCACCGACTACGAGATCTGGAAGAACAATCCGGAGAAGGTGTTCGGCATGACGTCGAAGTTCGTCGAGGACAACCCGGCGACCGCGCTGCTCGTCACCAAGGCGCTGATCCGCGCCGCCATGTGGCTCGACGAGAACAACAACGCCAACCGCATGAAGGCGGTCGAGATCCTGTCCCGTCCCGAATATGTCGGCGCTGACAAGGAGGTCATCGCCAACTCGATGACCGGCACCTTCGAATACGAGAAGGGCGACAAGCGCGACGTTCCCGACTTCAACGTCTTCTTCCGCTACTTCGCGACCTATCCCTACTACTCCGACGCCGTCTGGTACCTCACCCAGATGCGCCGCTGGGGCCAGATCGCCGAGGCCAAGGACGACGGCTGGTACGCCGAGACGGCGGCCAAGGTCTACCGTCCGGACCTCTACCTGAAGGCCGCCCAGCTGCTCGTCGACGAGGGCAAGGCCAAGGCCGAGGACTTCCCGTTCGGCAGCGACGGCTACCGCGATCCGGTGTCCGACTTCATCGACGGCGTCACCTATGACGGCCGCAAGCCCAACGACTACCTGAATGCGTTCTCGATCGGCCTGAAGGGCGACGAGAAGGTCGGCGGCTGACGCCGCGCCGACCCGGGGGAGCGGGCAGCTCGCCCCGGGTCGGGCAGGGACTCCATGCCAAGCGAGAGGGAACGAGGCCATGACGACCGCCAACGACTTCATCGACGCCGCGGAAAAGACGCCCTGGCGAGACACCTTCTTCCTGCGCCTCAACCAGGCGGAAAAGCCGCTGTCGATCTTCGGCCTCGGCTGGATCGTGCCGCTCCTGAAGATGGCGGCCGGCGACGACCCGCGCGAACAGTTCCGCGAGCTGTGGCGCGGCCTCGTCATTCCGCTCGTCGGCATCGGCATCTTCCTCGTCGGCTGGGCGGCACTCGCCCCGAAGGTGCAGACCTCGCTCGGCGCCATTCCCGGCCCGCTCGCGGTGTGGGAACAGGCGGTCAACCTCTATGACGACCATCTCGCCGAGCGCGGCAAGGAGGTGGCGTTCTACGAGCGTCAGGAGGCGCGCAACGCGCAGCTCGCCGCCGAGGGACACGCCGATCAGGTCAAGGTGCGCGCCTATACCGGCAAGCCGACCTATTTCGACCAGATCTTCACCTCGCTGCTGACCGTCGGCCTCGGCTTCATGATCGGCACGCTGATCGCCGTGCCGCTCGGCATCGCCTCGGGCCTGTCGAAGACCGTCAACGGCGCGATCAATCCGCTGATCCAGATCTTCAAGCCGGTCTCGCCGCTCGCCTGGCTGCCGATCGTCACGATGGTGGTCTCGGCGCTCTACGTCGAGCCGTGGGACTGGATGCCGAAGTCGCTGCTGATCTCGGCGGTGACGGTGACGCTGTGCTCGCTGTGGCCGACCCTCATCAACACCGGCGTCGGCGTCTCCTCGATCGACAAGGACCTCGTCAATGTCGGCAAGGTGCTGCAGCTCAAGACCGCGACGACGATCCGCAAGCTGGTGCTGCCCTCGGCCCTGCCGCTGATCTTCACCGGCATGCGGCTGTCGCTCGGCGTCGGCTGGATGGTGCTGATCGCGGCCGAGATGCTGGCGCAGAACCCGGGCCTCGGCAAGTTCGTCTGGGACGAGTTCCAGAACGGTTCCTCGTCCTCGCTCGCCCGCATCATGGTGGCGGTGCTGACGATCGGCCTCATCGGCTTCCTCCTCGACCGGGTGATGTACGCGCTGCAGTCCGCGTTCACCTTCTCGGCCAACCGCTAAGGAGGAGAGGGCGATGCCGATTCTCGAAATCAGCGGCCTTTCCAAGGGCTATGGCGAGGGCGCCAAGCGCACCGAGGTGCTCTCCGACATCAACATGCGGGTCGAGGAAGGCGAGTTCATCGCGATCGTCGGCTTCTCCGGCTCGGGCAAGACGACGCTCATCTCCCTCGTCGCCGGCCTCATCGAGGCCGACGCCGGCGGGGTGATCGTCAAGGGCAAGCAGATCGACGGTCCCGGCACCGACCGCGGCCTCGTTTTCCAGTCCTATTCGCTGATGCCCTGGCTCTCGGTCCACGGCAACGTGTCGCTCGCCGTCGATTCCGTCTTCAAGGGCAAGCCGAAGGCCGAGCGCGAGGCCCTGACCCGGCGCTACATCGACATGGTCGGCCTCTCCCACGCCGTCGACCGCAAGCCGGCCGAACTCTCTGGCGGCATGCGCCAGCGCGTCTCGGTCGCCCGGGCGCTCGCCATGCAGCCGGAGATCCTGCTGCTCGACGAGCCGCTGTCGGCGCTCGATGCGCTGACGCGCGCCAAGCTGCAGGACGAGTTCGCCGAGATCTCCGCCAAGGAGAAGAAGACCATCATCCTCATCACCAACGATGTGGACGAGGCCATCCTTCTCGCCGACCGGATCATTCCGCTGACGCCGGGGCCGAAGGCGACGCTCGGTCCGTCCTTCGCGGTCGACATTCCGCGACCGCGCGACCGCGGCGAGATGAACCACGACGAGACCTTCATCCGTCTCCGGGCCGAGATCACCGAATACCTGATGGAAGTCGGCGCGGCGCGCGGCGCCGATGTCGAGAAGGACATCAAGCTGCCGAACGTCGTGCCGATCACCCAGTCGGAGCCCGGCGGCAAGCGCAAGTCCGACAAGGTGCCGGAGGCCTATAGCAAGGCGGCGCGCTCGGCGATCGAGGAGGGCTATGTCGAGTTCTTCGAGGTCAAGAAGGTCTATCCGACACCGAAGGGCCCGCTGACCGTCGTCGACGGCTTCGACATGAAGCTGAAGCAGGGCGAGTTCGTCACGCTCATCGGCCATTCGGGCTGCGGCAAGTCGACGGTCCTCTCGATGGTCGCCGGCCTCAACGCGATCAGCGGCGGCGGCATCGTTCTCGACGGCCGCGAGGTGCACACCGCCGGCCCGGACCGCGCCGTCGTTTTCCAGGCGCCTTCGCTGATGCCCTGGCTGACGGCCCGCCAGAACGTCGCCCTCGGCGTCGACAAGGTCTACCCGAACGCCAAGCCGTCCGAACGGCGCGACATCGTCGACTACTACCTTTCCCGCGTCGGTCTTTCCGACAGCATGGACAAGCTGGCGGTCGAGCTTTCGAACGGCATGAAGCAGCGCGTCGGCATCGCCCGCGCCTTCGCCCTGTCGCCGAAGCTGCTGCTGCTCGACGAGCCGTTCGGCATGCTCGATAGCCTGACGCGCTGGGAGCTGCAGGACGTGCTGATGGACGTCTGGAAGCGCACTCAGGTGACCGCGATCTGCGTCACCCACGACGTCGACGAGGCGATCCTGCTCGCCGACCGGGTGGTGATGATGTCGAACGGCCCCAACGCCCGGATCGGCAACATCATGGAGGTCGACCTGCCGCGGCCGCGCTCGCGCAAGGCCCTGCTCGCCCACCCCGACTACTACGCCTATCGCGAGGAGCTTCTCGACTTCCTCGAGGCCTATGAGGGCGGGGCCAATCCCGCGCCGGAACTCATCGAACAGATCAAGGAAAAGCGCGCCCGCCGGATCGGCCGATCCGCCGCCGCCGCCGAATAGTCGCCGCCCCGAAGGAGACGCCCCATGACCTCTCCCGCCAAGCAGAAGCTCGTCATCGTCGGCAACGGCATGGCGCCCGGCCGGATGCTGGAACACCTCCTCGAAGCCGCGCCCGAGCGCTTCGAGATCACCATCTTCAATGCCGAGCCGCGGGTGAACTACGACCGCATCATGCTGTCGCCGGTGCTCTCGGGCGAGAAGGCCTATGAGGACATCGTCATCCACGACGATGCCTGGTACGAGGGCCACGGCATCCGCCTGCTGAAGGGCGCCCGCGTCACCGGCATCGACCGTTCGGCAAAGACCGTGACGGCCGCCGACGGCACCGTCGCCGCCTACGACAAGCTCGTCGTCGCCACCGGCTCCGGCCCGATCGTCATTCCGGTGCCCGGCCACAAGCTCCCCGGCGTCGTTGCCTATCGCGACCTCGACGATGTCGAGGCGATGCTCGCGGCAGCCGGCAAGGGCGGCCACGCCGTCGTCATCGGCGGCGGCCTTCTCGGCCTCGAAGCGGCGGCCGGCCTCAAGATGCGCGGCATGGAAGTGACCGTGCTGCATCTCATGGGGCACCTGATGGAGCGCCAGCTCGACCCCGCCGCCGGCTACCTCCTCGAACGCTCGATGGAGGCGCGCGGCATCCGCATCATCACCCGCGCCAACACCCACGCGATCGTCGGCGAGAGCCATGTCGAGGCGGTGCGCCTCGACGACGACACCGAAATCCCCGCCGATCTCGTCGTCATGGCCGTCGGCATCCGCCCCGCCGCCGAGCTTGCCCGCGAGGCCGGCATCGAGGCCGGCCGCGGCGTCCTCGTCGACGACGCGATGCTGACCTCCGATCCCGACATCCTGGCGATCGGCGAATGCGTCGAGCATCGCGGCATCTGCTACGGCCTCGTCGCGCCGCTCTACGAGATGGCCAAGGTCGCGGCGAAGACGCTCATTGGCGAGGAAGCCGCCTATGGCGGCTCGGTGACGGCGACGAAGCTCAAGGTGACCGGCGTCGACCTCTATTCGGCCGGCGATTTCGCCGAGGCCGAGGGGCGCGAGGAGATCGTGCTGCGCGACGCGGCGGCCGGCGTCTACAAGCGCCTCGTCCTGGAAAGCAACCGCATCATCGGCGTCGTGCTCTATGGCGAGACGGCGGACGGGCCGTGGTTCTTCGACCTTCTGAAGAAGGGCACCGACGTTACCGAGCTGCGCGACACGCTGATCTTCGGCCAGGCCTATCAGGGGGGTGCCCAGCTGGACCCTATGGCGGCCGTTGCAGCCTTGCCGGATGATGCGGAAATCTGCGGCTGCAACGGCATTTCGAAGGGCACGATCGTCAAGGCGATCCGGGAGAAGGGCCTGACGGCGCTCGCCGAGGTGCGCGCCCACACCAAGGCGTCGGCCTCGTGCGGCACCTGCACCGGCCTCGTCGAGCAGCTGATGCAGCTGACCCTCGGCGACGCCTATTCCAAGAGCGCCGTCGAGCCGGTCTGCGGCTGTACCGATCTCGGCCACGACGATGTACGCCGGCTCATCGTCGCCAAGGAACTGAAGTCGATCCCGGCGCTGATGCAGGAGCTCGAGTGGCGCTCCTCCGGCGGCTGCGCCAAGTGCCGGCCGGCGCTCAACTACTATCTCCTCGCCACCTGGCCCGAGGAATATCGCGACGACGGCCAGTCGCGCTTCGTCAACGAGCGCGTCCACGCCAACATCCAGAAGAACGGCCTCTATTCGGTGGTGCCGCGGATGTGGGGCGGCCTGACCAACCCGACCGAGCTGAGGGCCATCGCCGACGTCGCCGACAAGTTCGCGATCCCGATGGTCAAGATGACCGGCGGCCAGCGCGTCGACCTCGTCGGCGTGAAGAAGGAGGACCTGCCGGCGATCTGGGCGGATCTTTCCAAGGTCGGCCTCGTTTCCGGCCACGCCTACGGCAAGGCGCTGCGAACCGTGAAGACCTGCGTCGGCTCGACCTGGTGCCGCTTCGGCACGCAGGACGCCATGGGCCTCGGCATCAAGCTCGAAAAAAGCCTCTGGGGCTCGTGGACGCCGGCCAAGGTCAAGCTCGCCGTCTCCGGCTGCCCGCGCAACTGCTCGGAGTCGACCTGCAAGGACGTCGGCATCATCTGCGTCGATAGCGGCTACGAGATCCACTATGCGGGCGCCGCCGGCCTCGACATCAAGGGCACCGAGGTTCTTTGCCATGCAAAGACCGAGGAAGAGACGGTCGAGATCGTCGCCGCGCTCATCCAGCTCTATCGCGAGCAGGGCCGCTATCTCGAGCGCATCTACAAATGGGCCAAGCGCGTCGGCGAAGAGAGCATCAAGGAGGCCGTCGTCGACGACCTCGACAAGCGCCGGGCCCTCGTCGAGCGCTTCGCCATCTCCCAGAAGCATGCGCAGGACGATCCCTGGGCGGCCCGCGCCAGGGGCGCCGACGCCCACGAATTCGCACCGCTCTACGACTTCGCCAAGCTGGAGGCAGCAGAATGACCAAGCACGACATGTCCTGGGTCGAGATCGGCCAGCTCACCGACATTCCGAAGCAGGGATCGCGGGTGGTGCGCACGCCGCGCGGCGATCTCGCGGTCTTCCGCAGCATCGACGACGAGGTGTTCGCGCTCTGGGACCGCTGCCCGCACAAGGGCGGGCCGCTGTCGCAGGGCATCGTGCACGGCCGCAACGTCACCTGCCCGCTGCACAACTGGGTGATCAACCTCGAGGACGGCACGGTCCAGGGGCCGGACGAGGGCTGCGCCCGTGGCGTCGCGGTGCGGCTCGAAGGCGGGCGGATCCTGATCGACGGCGCGGCGCTCGCCGGCAACGCGGCCTGATCGCGGCGGCAGGAACGAAGGGAGGCGGTGATGGACGCGAGCATGCCGGTTCAAACGAGAACCACCTGCCCCTATTGCGGGGTCGGCTGCGGCGTCCTCGTCACCGCGCGTCCCGACGGCTCCTGCCAGGTCACGGGCGATGCCGAGCATCCGGCGAATTTCGGCCGGCTCTGCTCCAAGGGTACGGCGCTCGCCGAGACGCTCTCCCTCGACGATCGCCTGCTCACGCCGCGCATCGACGGCAAGGACGCCGACTGGGAGACGGCGCTCGCCCGCGTCGCCTCGACGTTTTCCGAGACGATCGCCGCGCACGGGCCCGATGCCGTCGCGCTCTACGTCTCCGGCCAGATCCTCACCGAGGACTACTACGTCGCCAACAAGTTCATGAAGGGCTTCGTCGGCTCGGCCAATATCGATACGAATTCGCGGCTCTGCATGGCCTCTTCGGTCGCCGGCCACCGCCGCGCCTTCGGCACCGACACGGTGCCCGGGACCTATCGCGATCTCGAGGACGCCGACCTCGTCGTGCTGGTCGGCGCCAATCTCGCCTGGTGCCATCCGGTGCTGTTCCAGCGCCTGCTGGCGGTGCGCAAGCGGCGCCGGCAAAAGCTCGTCGTGATCGATCCGCGCCGGACCTCGAGCGCCGAATACGCCGACCTGCATCTCGCGCTGAAGCCGGGCAGCGACGTCGCGCTGTTCCTCGGACTCCTTGCCCATCTCGAGGGTGCGAACCTCTGTGACAAGCCATACGTCTCGGCGCATGTGACCGGGGCCGAGGCGGCCCTCGGCGAGGCGCGCGGCTGGACGGTCGAGCGCGTTGCCGCCGAGACCGGACTCAAGCCTGCCGACGTCGCGGCCTTCTACTATCTCGTCGCGGCGACCGGGAAGACCGTCACCGTCTATTCGCAAGGGGTGAACCAGTCGAGCGCCGGCACCGACAAGGTCAACGCCATCGTCAACACCCATCTCTTCACCGGGCGCATCGGCCGGCCGGGCATGGGGCCGTTCTCGGTCACCGGCCAGCCGAACGCCATGGGCGGGCGCGAGGTCGGCGGCCTCGCCAACATGCTCGCCGCGCACATGGACATCGAGAATGCCGGTCACCGCGATCTCGTCCAGCGTTTCTGGCAGAGCCCCGCAATCGCCGAGCGGCCGGGTCTCAAGGCGGTCGATCTCTTCCGCGCCGTCGCCGACGGGCGGGTGAAGGCGCTGTGGATCATGGCGACCAATCCGGTCGACAGCCTGCCGGAGGCCGATCTCGTGCGCGCGGCGCTCGAGGCCTGTCCGTTCGTCGTCGTCTCCGACGTGACGGCGGCGACCGACACGGCCGCCTTCGCCGACGTGCTGCTGCCGGCCGCCGCCTGGGGCGAGAAGGACGGCACGGTGACGAATTCGGAACGCATGGTGTCGCGCCAGCGCGGGTTCCGCCGCCTGCCCGGCGCGGTGCGCTACGACTGGGAGGCGATCGCCGAGGTTGCCCGGCGCATGGGCTTTGCCGGCTTCAATTATGCCGGTCCCGACGCGATCTACCGCGAATATGCGGCGCTCACCGCCTTCGAGAACGAGGGCCGGCGCGACCTCGACATCGGCGCCCATGCCCGCCTCGCCAAGGCGGGCTACGATGCGATGGAGCCCTATCAGTGGCCGCTGCCGGCGGCGGGCGCGACCGCCGAGGACGGCGACAAGCGCTTCTTTGCCGAGGGCGGCTTCTATACCCCCGACCGGCGCGGGCGGATGCTGCCGATTTCCTATCGCAAGCCGGCGAGCCTGCCCGACGCGGAGCGGCCCTTCGTCGTCAATACCGGGCGCGTGCGCGACCAGTGGCACACGATGACGCGCACCGGCACCTCGCCGCGCCTCACGGCGCATTACGGCGAACCCTTCGTCGAGATCCATCCGGACGACGCGCGCGCCGCCGGCATCGCCCCGGCGACCGTCGCCCGCCTCGATGGCGCCCATGGCGCCGTGCTGCTTCGCGCCCTCGTCACCGAGCGCCAGCAGCCGGGCTCGCTCTTCGTGCCGATGCACTGGACCGATCAGGTCGCCTCGAATGCCCGGATCGGCGCGATCATTCCCGGCAATACCGATCCGGTGTCGGGCCAGCCGGAATCGAAGCACGGCACGGCGGCGCTCTCGGCCTTCCCGGCGGCCTGGTACGGCTTCGTCGTGGCGGTGGCGCGTCCGGCGGTCGCGGGCATCGCCTATTGGGCGGCGGCGCCGGTCGCCGGCGGCATCAAGGTGGAGCTCGCCGGCCAGGCGCCGCCCTCCGACTGGCTCGCCTTTGCCTCGGAACTCCTTGATCCGGCCGGTGCCGGCGCGCCCGATGCGACGCTTCTTCGCTACAGCGACGCGGCGCGCGGCCGCGAACGCTTCGCCCTCTTCGATGGCAGCGGTGCCCTTGCCGCCCTCGTCTTCGTCGCGCCCGAGCCGGTGGCGCTGTCGCGGGGCTGGGCGGCAAAGCAGCTCGGTACGGTGCCGGACGTTCGCGGGCGCGCCAGCCTTCTTGCCGGCGTCGGGGCCTCGACCCAGGACGATCCCGGTGCGATCCTCTGCTCCTGCATGAATGTCGGCGTCAACCAGATCGCCGCGGCCATCGCCGGCGGGGCACGAACGGTCGAGGCGATCGGCGCGACGACCGGGGCCGGCACCAATTGCGGCTCCTGCCGGGCCGAGATCGGCCGCTTGCTCGCGGCAAGCGAGGAAGACCGACCCGCCGCAGCGGAGGCGCCGGCACTCGTCGCCTGAGGCGCGGCGGGGCAAGCCGCACGCGCCAGCCGCTTCAATGGTGCCGGCCGAAGGGCGGAAACCTGCAAATCCGACTGACGCGGCGCCGGTATCGGGGGTAGCATTGCCCGGATGCCGAAAAGGCGTTGCTCGCTGCGGAGGTGTCATGCGGTCGCGTTTCGTTGCCCTTGTCCTTGCCGTCTTCCTCCTGCCGTTCGCGGCCCATGCCGGCGTCGAGGAGGAGATCGCGGCGCTCGCGCCGTCGGGGCTGGTGCTCGTTGTCGACGAGGAGGGCAACGATCTCGTCGCCCGGAATGTCGATGAACCTTTCGTGCCGGCCTCGGTCACCAAGATCGTCACGGCCTGGCTGGCGATGGAGGTCCTCGGCGGCGACTACCGCTTCGAGACCCGCTTCTTCATCGACACGGACCGGATGCTCTACGTGCGCGGCGGCGGCGACCCCTTTCTCGTCTCCGAGGAGCTGGCGTTGCTGGCGCCGGAACTGCTCGCCGCCACCGGCAGCAAACCATTTGCCGGCGTAATAGTCGATTCCAGCTATTATCCCGCCAGCCTGCGCATTCCCGGCATCGAGGATACCGACGAGGCCTATGACGCGCTGAACTCCGCCTTCGCGGTCAACTTCAACACGATCCATGCGGTGCGGCGCGGCAAGACGGTGGTCTCCGGCGAGAAGCAGACGCCGATCACGCCCCTGGCGATCGCCCAGTTCCGCGCCCGCGGCCCGAAGGGGCGGGGGCGCATCAGCCTTGCCCAGGAAGACCCGTCGGTCGGCCTCAGATACGCCGGCGAACTGCTCGCCGCCTTCATCGAAAAGGCCGGCGGCAAGGTCGATGGCGAGATCGCGACGGGACGTGTCCCGGAGGGCCTCGAGCCGGTCCATGTGCACCGGCAATCGCGCCCCTTGTCGGAGATCCTGACGCAGTTGCTGCTCGGCTCGAACAACTACGTTGCCAATCAGGTGTTTCTCGAGATCGGCGCGCAGCGGCTCGGCGGACCGGTCAGCCTCGAGAAATCGCTTCAGGTGGCGAACGCGCTTCTCGGCGAACAGGGCCTTGGCGCCGACATTCATCTGGTGGAGGGCTCCGGCATCAGTCCGAAGAACCGTTTCACCGCCCGGGGCCTTGCGACGCTGCTCGATCGCTTCGCCTCGCATGCCGCGCTGCTGCGCAAGACCAAGGGCGGCTCCTACTACAAGACCGGGACGATCGACGGGGTGCGCACGCTCGCCGGTTACGCCAACACCACCGAGCACGGGCTGGTGCGTTTCGTGATCGCGCTCTCCGGCGATACCGGCAAGCTGCGGTTCCGCCTGCTCTCCGCCATCGAGCAGGGTCTTTAGCCGGGCACAAGTCGGGCGCTCGGCCGGGCGTCCGAGCCGACGACGGCGGTCCGCTCGCGCCGGAACCGGGGAGCGGCCGCGAGCGAGGGGCGAATGGGCAACAGGGCGCGGCCAAGCGTCGGCCGGGGACCGGATTCGTTCGACGGGCGCCGGCCAAACTGGCAGATTGTCGACGCGATATGGACACATATTAGCAGAAGCCTATTTGAACCGGCGGTGCAGCCCTTGCGAGCGTGCCGCGCCGATGGTCGGAGAAGGAGTTCGACAGCATGAAACCCGAGGCAAACGAACGGCTCGGTGCCGTGATCGCCGCCATTGACAAGGTCAACGCGGAGGATCCGCGGACCATCGAGGTCGATGGCGAGAGCCGTCCCTACGAGAGCGTCTATGCCGAGCGCATGACCGAGACCCTCGCCAGGATCTATCCGGACGCGTCGGAACTGCTGCAGATCGCGGCCCGTGCCCAGCACATCCGCCGCTGGGCCATTCCGCGCGACAAGTATCCGGAGGGCCGCGAGGGCTACAACAAGTGGCGCCGGGAGTTGCGCGACCTGCACGCCAGCCTTGTCGGCGACATCATGCGCGAGAACAGCTATTCCGACCACGATATCGAACTCGTCGGGCAGTTCCTGAAGAAGGAACAGCTGAAGAAGGAGCCGGATTCGCAGGCCCTCGAAAATGTCGTCGACGTCGTCTTCATCGAGCATTACTGGGACGATTTCGTCGCCAAATATGCCCATTACGACGACGACAAGCTGATCGATATCGTCGGCAAGACCCTGCGCAAGATGTCGAGCAAGGGACACGCGGCAGCGCTCGCCCTCGACCTTCCCGATGAAACGAAGCGCATCATCCTTGCGGCCGTGGAGCGGGAAAAGGACAAGCTGGCGGCGATGGCCAAGGTCGAGATGGAACGGAACGGCTAACCGCCGTTGCCTGACATCGCAAGGGCCTGAACGCGAGCAGGATGCGCCGGACGGGAGCCCGGCTCGCGCTCGGCCTGGGGCCGTTCATCCCTTTACGGGATCGACGAACGGCTCCGGGTCTCTATTGCGTCGCGTTGCCGGACGGCGAACCGGCGGCGATTTCGCCTCTGAACGCTTCAGAAGAGCTGCGGCAGGCGGCTCGCGGCGCGGATCGTCACCTTCTCGCGCAGCGGGAAGTCCGCGGCCTCGATCAGGCGGATGCGCGCCAGCTGATTGCGATCGGTGGGGCGGAAGGTGTTCTGGAATTCCGCCGGTGCGGCGCCGGTCACCGGCAATATCGCCTCGATCTCGCCGGCGGCGGTGAGGCGCCCGTTCGAGACCTCGACCGGCATCCCCGGTTCGAGGTCGAAGAGGTAGCGGCGCGGCAGGTAGGCGAGCACGTAGGCCTCGCCCGAATAGACCGACAGGATCTCGTCGCCGGGCCGGAACACGTCGCCCGGCGAGGGCACGTCGGCATCCACCGAACCATCGGCGGGGGCGGTCAGGACACCGTCGCGATAGTGCGAGCGAAGATCGGCGAGCGCCGCTTCGGCGTCGGCCTGGGCCGCTTCGAGCACGCGCAGTTCATTCTCGAGGGTCGAGCTTTCCGTGGACAGCTTCACATAGTCGTGCTGGGCGTCGAACTGCGCCAGCAGCGCCTCTTCGTAGCGCGCCGAGCTGATCAGGCTGCGGTCGCTGAGGCTGTCGAAATCGGCGATCAGGCGCGAGGTCTCGGCTTCGCGGCGGCCGGCCAGCGGTACCAGCTGGCGCGAGGTTTCGAGGCGTACCTTGAAATCGACGAGCTGCGAGGCGATGCGGGCGCGGTTGGCGCTGAGTTCGGCGAGGCGTTCCAGCATGTCGCCGGACTGCACCCGCAGCACGACCTCGCCTTCCCGGACGGCGTCGCCGGCCTTGACCTCGACGTCGATCACCTGGGCGAGATAGGTGGCGGCGAGCGAGGTCCGGTCGCGCAGGACGAGGCCGTCCGCCCGCAGGAACACCATGTCGCCGAACAGGAAGTTCATGACGGCGACGAGCAGCGCGGCCACGAGGCCAAGATAGACAATCCGGCCGACACTGTTGGTCGCCTTGCGCTGCTGCGACACCAGATTGTCGGGCCGCGGCCGTTTTCTCAGCGCACGCATGTCACCACCTTCTCAAGATCTGGACCTTGGCGGGGACGTAGTTGTCCCGGGCCGAGGAATTGAAGAGCCATTCGTCGAGATAAGCCCCGAGCCGCACGAAGCGCATCAGGAAGCCTTGATAGAGACCGAATGCCGGCGTGTAGGCGAGGAGGCGCAGGCCGTGCGCCTCCGGGGTCACGTAGGCGGCAATCAGGAAGGTCGCGAGTTCGAGGAGCGTCGAGACCGCGAAGGCCAGCGCCAGCAGCAAGGGCGCGAGGTCGCCATAGGTGGCGAACAGCCAGATGAGATAGACCGGCAGCGCCGCGGCGGCGACGACGTGGAAAACGATGAACTCGATCTCGTGGACGAGTTCGCTGAAGCGGAACGTCCGCGACAGCGGGTTCATGAGGTCGCCGTGCTTGCGATAGCGCAGGCGCAAGGCGTCGCGTTCCCAGCGGAAGCGCTGGCGCGTCAGTGCCTGCAGCTTCACCGGGACGTCGGTGTAGCAGATCGCATCCCTCGCAAAGCCGATGCGCCAGTCGGCCTTGCGCAGCCGCAATGTCAGGTCGAAGTCCTCGCCGCTGCCGGCATCGACGCCGCTGACCTCGTCGAGGGCGGTAACGCGGAAGGCGCTGAAGGCGCCCGATACGCAGGTCACCTGGTCGAACATCTCCTGCGCGGTCTTGGCGAGCGACATGCTGATCAGGTACTCGACAGACTGCAGCGTCGCGATGAGGCTGGCGTGCTCGTTGCGCACGAGGATGTTGCCGGAGACCGCGCCGACGGCGGGGTCGTCGAACTGCGGCAACAGGTTGCGGATCGCGTGGCGCTGGAAGGAGCAGTCGCAGTCGACATTGATGAGGATGTCGCCCGTCACCCAACGGCGGGCGAGGTTCATGGCGGCCGATTTGCCGGCCCTGAGGTCGGTGGCGTGGGCCTGGTCGACGAGCCCGCGGCGTTCGAGATCGCGGATGACCGCGGCCATGTTGTCGGTCGAGCCGTCGCTGACGACGATGATCTCGTCCGGCGGCCGGCTCTGCTCGCGCAGCGAGACAACGCAGCGCTCGATCGAGTCGGCCTCGTTGTGTCCGGCGATGATGATGCTGACCTTGTGGCGATCGCCCGCCGCATCGTCCGCCGGCGCCTTGCGCCGGCCGAGCGCGACGCAGGCGGCGAGGAACAGGAACAGCGTGCGCGGCACGTCGAAGACGACCGTCAGCCAGAACATGGCGAAAAGCGCCGCCAAATCCAGCGACGAAGCCAGGCCGACCGTATCTTCCACCAACGCAAACATCGGGCCCTATTCAGAGAAACGAGGCGACGCCATGGGCCGAGATCCGAACACCGAGGTTCAGCCGGATGGTGTTCACCGCCTCGTCGCGGATTTCGTCGATATGGTCGCGCGCTTCGTCGGGGTCGGTCTCGACGAGCAGCGCGAAATCGTAGAAGCGGCCCTTGACCACCCGGTCGGCCTTGCGCAGCACGCTTCGCAGGTTCTCGAGGAACAGGTCGCGGACCTCGTCGAACTGCCGCGCGCCGTGCTCGACCTCGAGACTGCGGGCGTTCCGGTAGGAGATATCGAGCAGGGTGAAGGGGACGCCGCTCGTCTTGTAGCGCGTGAGTTCGTTGTTGACGGCGATGACGAGTTCGAGCGGCAGCTCGGCGAAGGACAGCGCATTGCGCTCGATGCCGAAGAGCTCGCGACCGCTCTTCAAGAGGCCGAGGGCACGCTCGGTGAGCTCGTAACTGTAGATGTCGGCGACGCTCGCCTGGTCGCCGTCGGTGTGCGCCCCGCAATCCATGCAGAGCAGTCCGACGGCCGGTTCCGAGCCCTTGTGGCCGCAGGACCGGCAGACGATCATCGTGCCGGGCTTGTCGTAGTCGACACTGTAATGCATCAGCTCGCGTCGGCATTTCGGGCAGATGAGCGCGTCGCCCTGGCGGAAATCGGATTCCAGCCCCTGATAGGCGCAGCGGAAATGGTGCAGGTAGGGCTCCTCGACGAGGTTCGGGGAGTGGCATTCGGTGCACTCCTCGCGGATGTTCAGCCGCGACGAGCCGCACCGGTCGCAGCGGTGGATGCGGTCGAAGAAGACCTTCTTCAGAAGCCCCTGGTCGCACAGCCGCGCGGTCTCGCGCTCGACGGTGTCGCAGTCGAGGGCGCAGTTGTAGGCGATGAACTGCCGGCTCTGCGGGTCGTGATGCGCGACGAGGCTGCCGCCGGACAGGAAGATGCGGGCGAGCAGGCGGTCGGCGAGGCTCTCGGCATAGAGGAAGTCGGCGTGCAGCAGCGATCGCCGGTTCTCGAACGCCGCGACCAGCTTGTCGATCTCCTCGCGATCGCGGAAGCCGAATTGCGAGCCGTCGAAATCGGCGCGCACGCCGAGGCCGCCGTGCCGGTCGACGATCGGCAGGGTGTGCAGGTACTTGACCCGCCAGATGGCGCGCAGATCGTCGAGGGTTGCGGGCTGGTTGACGACGATGGCGCGGAACTTTCCGTCGCCGATCGCCGCCCGCATGGCACGCGCCGAGAGCTGGTCGCCGCGAAAATCCTCCGGCCAGTTGAGGCGTTCGAAATCGAAGCCGTCCGCGGCACCGGCCGCGGCGCCGGCACGCGCCGGCGTCGGCTCGGGTGCCATCGGGCGCGGCGCGCCGGCACGCGGCGGCACCGGCTCGGCGCGCCGCAACTGGGGCTGATACTCGTCTTCGACGATGCGGCAGACATCCTCGAGGTCGAAGGGCTTGGCAACGACCTCGTCGAAGGTCTCGCAGCTCGCGGCGTGTTCGAGGAGGCCGCGCATGTCCGAGGAGATCGCGATGAAGCGCGGCGCGTGCTTGCCGGAATGCTTGACCCGATAGGCGGCGGCGACCTCGAGGCCGTCCAGCCGTGCCAGATGGAAGTCGACCATCACGACGTCGTAGACGCCGGAATTCAGGGCATGGATCGCGGCCTCGCCATCGCCGACGACATCGACCGTGTGGCCGCGCTCGGTCAGGAGCGCGCGCAGCACGTCCGCCGATGCCCGGTCGTCCTCGGCAACGAGGATCTTCCTGTGCGCAGGCGAGCGGCCGGAACTGGCGCTGGCCGGGCCGAATTCGATCTCTGCGCTTGCCGCCTTCGCCATCGGGTCCTCCGACTACCAGCCCGTCCGGGCGTCCGCCAAGCCCGCGCACCGGGCTTCGCCGCCTCTTCGTAAAGGCTGGATTGTCCGGCAAAGCCGTAAAATATTTGCCAATCGGCGACCCGATCGCCCGACCGATAGCGCTGCGTTTATCACGCCTTAAGCCAACGCGGCGAAGATCGCCCGGAATTGCCTCGTCCACCTGCCGCCGGAAAAGTCCTGGATACGATCAATGCGAACCGAGAACACCGTCGAGATCCTGACTTCCGGTGACCACGAGCGCATGCGGGCGCTCGCCGACGACGAGAGCTGCAGCGGCGAAGCGCTGGTGGTGCTGTCGCAATCGCTGAGCGCGGAAATCCGTGCCAGCGTGGCGCGCAACCAGGCGACGCCCGGCATTGCCGACGAACTCCTGTCGAAGGACGAGGACGTCGTCGTCCGCGCCGAGGTGGCGCGGAAGGCCGCCAGACGCGCCGCCGACCCGCCGGAACGGGTCTCGGAGAAACTGCGGACCGCGGCGCTGCAGATCCTGACCCGGCTGATCGCCGACCAGGAGGCGCGGGTCCGGCAGGTGATCGCCGAGGAGGTCAAGGCGTCGGCGCATGTGCCGAAGGAGTTCGTGACCCGCCTCGCGCGCGACGAATCCGTCGATGTCAGCGCGCCGGTGCTCGAATATTCGCCGCTGCTGACCGACGAAGACCTGATCTCGATCATCACCGACTACATCCATTCGCCGGCGCTGAAAGCCGTCGCCAAACGCCGCCCGGTCAGCCCGTCGGTCGCCGAGAAGCTGGTCGACGTCCTCGACATCGATGCCATCTCCGAGCTGTTGCGGAACCCGGACGCGCAAATCCGGGAGGCGGCGCTGGAACGGATCATCGAGACCGCCCATCTCGTCGAGGAACTGCACGAACCGCTGGTCGGGCGCGAGTCGCTGTCGGCCCGCGCCATTCGACGTATCTGCGCCTTCGTCTCCGACAATCTCCTGAAGCAGCTCGCCGATCGTGCCGACCTCGACGAGGAAAGCCGCTCGATCGTCGCCCAGAACGTCATCGAACGCCTCGAATCGGAAAACGCCACGATCAGCGACGAGGCGGCCATTCTCTCGGAAATCCGCGACGAGCTGATGGTGCGCCACAAGATGGGCCGGCTCAACGACGCCTACATCGCCGAGGCGGCGCGCAACGGCAAGCACACGGTCGTCGCGGTGGCGCTCGATCTCTTGTCGGGCGCCGGCCAGATCGCGGTGCGGCGCGCCATCGCCAAGCGCGATGCCAACGGCATCGTGGCGCTGTGCTGGAAGGCGGGGCTGACGATGCCACTCGCCCGGCTGCTGCAGGAGGTCGTTGCCCACATTCCCGCCGATCGCTGCCTCGAGCCGACGTCGGAGGGCACCTACCCGGTGACGCCGAGCACATTGGAATGGAACTTCGCAATGCTGCTGCAGGTCGACGACGACGACGCCGAGGCGTCCTGAGCCGGCCTGCCCCGGGGCCTCGACGCCTCGAGCGATTTCCGACCGAACCGATTCGTTCGGTTGGCGAGAAATCGGCCCGGATTCAAATAGCTGAAGCAAAATCTGGTCGAAAAAGTCGATCAACCTTCTCGGATTTTGCTCCAAAGGCGGCGGGGCCGCGCGGCCGGGAAGCGGGCGCAACCCGACCGCCCGGCGGCCACTGAACATTTCGCATCGGTATCCGGGTCCTTCACGCGCAGGGGTGTCTTGCCGGCGCCCGGCCCGGCCGTTCGCGCGGCCGACGATCCCGGCGCCGCTCTCCGTCGCGGGGCGGTTCAGCCGAACCTGCCGCTTCGCCCGATCGTGCTGCCATTGCCTGTGGTCGTGTGGTCTCAGGCTATTGAACGGCAGTCTCATCAAGTTTTACTCAAATATCACGGACTTCGTCATGAAATGATCGATAAATATGTTCTCTTTAATAAATATTTCTAGTAGTAATCCACAGACGTTTAGAACTTTTGTGGTGTATTGCTCTGCAGAATTCGGAGAGCGACATGCTGACGAGAGTTTCCCAATCCCTATTTCGAAAGCTCGGGGCGAAGACAGGGCAGCTGCCGCAGGCCAGCCTTCGCCAGGACTAGCGCGGGGTTGCCGCCGTCGAGGCGGCAATGATCCTGCCGCTCTTCGTCGGCATCATGCTCGGCATCGTGGACTATGGCGGGCTGTTCTATCTCCGGCACGAGATGAACATGGTAGCGAACGAAGTCTCGCGCGGCATGGCGCTCGGCCAGTTCAGCCTGACGGAGGCCGAGACCCGCGCCACGTCGATGCTGCCGCAATGGGGCGGGGTGCAATACACCGTCACCGCCTCGGAACCCACCAGCGACGAAGTGAAGATGGTCATTTCGGTTCCGACGGAAGAGGCCGCCCTCGCGAACTTCGTCACGTTCGGTTTCGGCGGGACGATGAGTGTCGCGTCGATCAAGCTGAAAATGTAATCCCAAGACCGGAGACACCGACATGGTGAGTCATCTTGCCCGGCTGTGGCATTGCCGCGAAGGTTCCGTCGCGCCGCTCGCCGCTCTTCTCGTGACGGTTGCGGCCGGATCGGCGGCATTGTCGATCGACCTCGGCATCGTCTATTTCGAGAAGGCGGAGTTGCAGACCACGGCCGATGCCGCGTCGCTGGCGGCCGCGACCTATCTTCCCGATCAGGCGGCGGCGAAAAAGGCGGCCCTGCTCTACGCGGAAAAGAACATGCCGGCGGCCGAGCACGGCATGGTGCTGGCAGAGGAAGATGTCGTCTTCGGCGTCTGGGATGCGGCGACGCGGAGCTTCATCCCGCAGACCGGCGCGCCGATGGCGGTCAGCGTCATCCTGCGCAAGACGGTGGAACGCGGCAATGCCGTGCCGACGGTGTTCGGCAAGCTGCTCGGATACGATACCATCGAGGTCGGCTCGTCGTCGAAGTCGGCCGCGGTCGCCGGCGGCGTCAATCCGCTCTGCGTGCTCGTCCTCGATCCGGCGGATTCCAACGCCATGGACGTGCGCAGCAACGGGCGCATCACTGCGCAGGGCTGCGCCGCGTGGGTCAATTCGACCGACGAAAAGGCGCTCGTGACCGCTGCCAATTCGGAAATCCATTTCTCCCAGACCTGCGTTGCCGGCGAGCACGACGTCGACCGGAACGCGATCTATCTGATGCCGCCGAAGGCCCATTGCCGGCCGAAGCAGGATCCCCTGCGGACGATCGCGCCGCCGACCGTCGGCGCCTGCAGCCACAACAACATGGTCGTCAACAAGGGCGACAAGGTCCTAGATCCCGGCGTCTATTGCGGCGGCCTCAAGCTGAAGCCCGACACGACGGCCCATCTCAATCCGGGCACCTATGTGATCAAGGACGGGCTGTTCGAACTCTCGTCGAACACGGTTCTGACCGGCAAGGACGTCACGATCTATCTCGTCGGGGACAAGTCCCGCATCTGGTTCCGCAGCAATTCCGAGGTCGAGCTCGTCGCGCCGGCCAGCGGTCCGCTCGCCGGGATCGCGATCTTCGAGGATCGCGCCGCGCCGCTGTTCCGCGATCACGAGTTCTCCAGCAACGGCATCAAGAAGATCGAGGGCGTCATCTATCTGCCGCGCGGCACGCTGCAGATCGACAGCAATGTCGAAGTGCTGGCGGACTCGGCCTTCACGAGCCTGATCGCGCAGCGCCTGCAGCTCGAATCCAACGCCCGCATCACCTTCAACACCGACTACGACGCCTCCACGGCCGCCAATGTCTCGCCCCGGCTCATCAGCCTCCTGCGCTGATCGCGAGACCGTCGCCGACAAAGAAGAAGTACGAGGACAGTAAAATGGCGTACAGCACCGCTCACCGGATCGACCGTTTCTGGTCGCAGATCGACAAGGGCGTGCTCGATAGCTTCAGCGGCCAGCAGCGCACCGCTATCGAGAAGGTGTTTCAGAAGGAAGAGTCGGGCAAGGACGGGCCGTCCGACATCCGGCTTTCGTTCGGTCGATTCTTCGTCACCATCCTGTGGGGGCGCGAGAAGCGCGGCGCCGAACGCCTGGTGCGGGAGCGCTCGGAGCATCCCGTCTTCACGCTGCGCAAGATGCCGGTCATCCTCGCCATCTGGGCGGCGATCCTGTTCACCGGCTACAGCGTCGTCGCGCTGACCTTCAGGGCAATCGCCGCCGTCATGGCGTGGTGAACCGGTCGACAATCCACCCGATACGGGGCAGGTCCGGTACGCGGTAGGGTCCGGACCCGGCCTTTTGCCCGACATGCCGCTGGATCGCGGCGGCCCTGCCGGGACCGAAAAGAAAGGCGCCGGCGTTGCCGCCGGCGCCTCCTTTCGCGTGTGAAGGGGGGATATGCGTCACGCGATCGGGCGCGGTTTCAGGGACATCTCGAGGAAGTTCTTCTTGTAGGCGGATTCACCCACCTTCCTCAGGACACCGCGACCGAGCTTGTAGCGGTAGTTGCCGCTGACCGGATCCGGCACGGCGTGGCAGACCGAGTTCGCCATCGAGCCGGGATAGTTGAACGCCGCCTTGGCAATGCCCGGCCGCATCTCGTCGGAGACGATGGCGACCGCGACGAACTGGCCGGTGGTGGTCTTGATGTGGCCACCCTCCATCAGCTTGGTGAAGGTGAGGTCCTTCTCCTTGACGCCGATCGGCTCGCCGGTCTGCACGTAGACGGTGTCGTTGAAACCCTCGACGAGATCGCCGGATTCGATCCCCTGGGGTGCCGCGTCGTCCGGGTGGATGACGATGAACGGCCAGGGCCAGCGCTTGGCGAGGTAGGGTTTCCGCAGGTCGTCGAAGCCGGACTGCCAGGTCTCGTTGACGCGACCGTTGGTGATCCAGACCTCGCCCTTGTCCTTGCGCGGCTTGATGGCCTCGTAGAAGTCGATCCAGCCGTCATTGGCCCAGGGGGTCTTCAGCAGGTTCGCCTTGCCGGTATGCGTGCCGAAGGCATAGAGCCACTTCTGATCGGTGGTCACGTCCTCGACCTCGCCCCAGTCGTTGTCCGGGTCGTGCAGGCGCTTGGTGCCGACAAGCTCGCCGTCCTTGACACGGATCGGCGTCTGGATGCCGGTCGTGCCCAGTTCGCGCAGCTTCTCGTGGGCCTTCTTGCCCTCGCGCTTGGCATGGACGGCGAGCGCATAGTAGTTGAGCACGCCGCCGCGCGAGAACCGCGCCGCTTCCTCGAAGATGTCGTTCGATTCCTTCCAGTCGAAGCCGTCGAAGCCCATCTTCTGGGCGAACTGGCCGATCGCCCACCAGTCGGGCTTGGCCTCGCCCGGCGCGTCGTTGAACTTCGAGTAGAGGCGCAGACGACGCTCCGCGTTGCAGCGGGTGAAGTCGACCTCGCCCCAGCAGGCCGCCGGCAACACGATGTCGGCGAAGCGCGTGTTCAGTGGCTCGACCGGATAGATGTCGCTGTCGACGAGGACCATGCCGCCGGATTCGACGCGGTCCTTGTAGGTCTGGATGAGGTGCTCCTTGTCGACCGAGCGCGGATGGTGCTCGTTGCGCACCGTGAGGTCGGCAACGCGGTCGGCGAGTTCCTGCGACGCGAGCATCGCCGGGAACCAGGTCGAACCCATCAGCCACATGAAGCGGACATTGCCGTCGATCACCCAGCGGTCGACGTTGAGGGCCTTCTTGCGGCGGCCCGGATACTTCTCGGGGCTGAGGAAGCCCTTGCCGCCGCCGGCGCCCATGCCGCCACGCTGGTGGCCGCCGCCGCGCGAGATCACCCGGCCCGGACGATTGCCGGCACCGCACAGGAGCCCGACCGCCGCCAGCGACGCGGTGTTCATGTAGTTGTTGGACCAGTAGTTGCCCTTCTCCAGCATGAAGGAGGTCTTCGGCCGGCTGCCGTCGGCCCTGGGCTTGGCGATCGCCTCGGCGGTGGCGAGGATGAGGTCCCTGTCGAGGCCGGTGATGGCCGCCGCCTCGTCGAGTTCGGCCGCCTTTTCCTTGGCGATGAACTTCTGGAAGTCCTCCCAGTCGCTCTGCCAGCGGCCCCAGGTCGTGCGCCACTGCCAGCGGGTGTTGCGGGTGCCGCGACCGTAGCCGGATTCGATCTCCCACTTGGTGTTCACCCACTTGTCGATGAACTCCTGGTCCTGCCAGCCGTTGTCGATGATGATCTTGGCGAGCGCCAGGTGGAGCACGGTGTCGGTGCCCGGAACGATCGGCAGCCAGAGTCCGCCGTTCTTCAGGCCGTATTCGACGCCCATGGTCTTGTGCGGCGTCACGAAGATCAGCTTCTTGTTCGGGTTGTCGCCGGTCATGAGCCAGTGGGTGAACAGCACCGTCTTGGTCTCATAGGGGTCGACGCCCGACATAAAGGCGACCTCGCAGGCGCCCCAGTCCTCGAACGAGGCCGAGAAGGAGTTGACACCGGCATCGTCGAGGCCGGCGGCGTCCTCGGCCGCCTGCGGCTTGTCGTGCGGGGCATAGACCGGCGTGCCGATCGCCCGGTTGACGAGCTTCGAGATGGCGTAGGTGTTCTCGAAGTACTCGTAGGAATACGTCTTCATGCCCCAGGCGTGCTCGCCGTGGTTCTCGAGGACGTGTTTCGACACCTCGGCCATGACGTCGGTGACGAGGTCCCAGGAGACCGGGGTGAGGACGCCGCCGATCCGCACCATCGGATACTGCAGGCGCTGGCGCGTCGGCGTGTCCGGATTGTAGATCTTCTGGGCGAGGGTGCCGCCGCGGATCGAGTGGTTGCCCTGCGGGTTGACCACCTCGGTGGCGTAGTCGGGAACGACCACGACGTGATGCGGCCGGCCCTCGTGCATGGCGATGTTGTGCTGCGACGGCGAGACCCACGGGGTCAGCGCCCCGCCGGTCGGAAAATCGATGCCGAAGGCGTTTTCATCGGCCTTGGCGCCGCCTTCCGTGCCCACCGGCCAGCGGTAGATCTTGTAGCCGCAGGCAACGATGCAGTAGGCGCAGGCGGTGGTCAGCACGTCCGCGTCCGGCGGGGGAAGCGGCACGTAGTCGACATTGGGAAGCGGTAGGGTTGTCATCTCTCTCTCCCTCTCACGCGCCGGAAGGATTGCGGCTGTAGCCGTAGAACAGGCCCATCACGCCGGTGGCGACGATGTCGTCGCCCTCGATCGCGAGGACGATCTGCGGCAGGCTCTCGGTCGAGTGGCCGGAAACCACCATTCCGTGCTTGGTCAGGTCGAAGGTCGAAAGGTGGAGCGGGCAGGGGCCGAGCACGCTGTGGCTGGCCTTGAAGGTGCCGGCGTCCATGATGCCGCCCATGTGCGGGCACACCGTGTTGAAGGCGACGATGTCGCGTTCCTCGCCGACGCCGCCACCAGCTTCCTCGCCGAGCTTGACGAGGATGTTCTGGATGTCGTCGGTCGGGTAGGAGAACTCGACGGCTTCGCCGGCCTTCAGGGCCGACACCTTGCCCACGACCTTGCGGGCATAGGAACTCATGACCAGCTCGGGCGCGTTGGCGAGCGCCGTCCCGGTCGCGCCGAGCAGGCCGAGAACGGTGACCGACGCACCGCCGAGGATCAGGAAGTTGCGGCGGCTCATGCAGCTCGACGTCGCGTGTCCGCCCTTTTCATGGCTGAGAACGTTCGTCATTTCGGAAACTCCGCCCAGGTTGCAGTTTCGGGAAGCTTCGGCTCTTCCATCAGGAGCGGCTCGTCCATCGACAGGCTTTCGAGGAAAGCGACGAGGTCGGCCTTCTCCTCGGCGGTGAGGCCGAGCAGCTTCAGCACCTTGTTGCCCTCGCCGCCGCCGCGGTCGTAGAAATCGACGACGTCGGCGAGCGTCTCGAGCGAGCCGTTGTGCATGAAGGGCGCGGTCCACTTCAGTTCGCGCAGGGACGGGGTGCGGAACTTGCCCTTGTCGTCCGGACGCTTGGTCTTGTGGAACAGGCCGTAGTCGACACCGCCGTTGCGGTAGTCGGCCTCGGGCATGCCCTTCTGGTAGAGCTCCCAGCGCTGGGTGATCTGGTAGAGTTCGTCTTCCGTGAACTCCTTGGCGTTCGGAACACCCGTGTTGTAGAAGCGCTGGTCGCTGGCGAGCGCGCCGTTGTGGCAGGAGATGCAGCCGGCCTTGCCGTTGTAGAGTTCCATGCCGCGCTTGGCGGCGTCGCCGAGGGCGGCCGCGTCACCGGCGAGGTAGCGGTCGAACGGCACCTTGGTGGCGTCGGTGACGATCGTGCGCTCGAAGGCGGCGATCGCCTGCCAGGCCTGGGCGACGTGCGGCCACTCGGTGCCGAACACTTCCTTGAAGGCCTTCACGTATTCGGGGACGAAGCGCAGCTTCATCTCCATCATCGAGCCATCGCCGTTGCCGGCGACGGCACCGCCCGCGGCGGCCGGAGCCTGGCCCTCGAGCGAAGTGGCGCTGCCTTCCCAGAACATCAGATAGTAGTAGGCGCTGTTCAGCACGGTCTGGGAGTTGCGCCAATGCTGGGTGCCCGGATAGCCGAACGAGATCGGCCCGCCGGTGCCCCAGCCGAGGTCCGGCTCGTGACAGGCGACGCAGCCCATCGTGCCGTTGCCGGACAGGCGGCCGTCCCAGAAGAGCTTCTTGCCGAGCTCGACTTTGGCGTCCGACATCTGGTTGTCGGCGGGGACGGGAACCGGCGGCAGGGTCGCCAGCGGCGGGTATTCGGCGGCCGAGGCCGCGAGCGGTGCCATCATGAGCACGGCCGCGGTGGTGCCGAGCAGGTAGCGAGAGAACCGTTTCATCTTCTCCCCCCTCAGTTCTTGCCGAGTTCACGGAGCTTGTAGGCGGGAAGCTCGGGCGCCTTCTCCTTCGGGGCGTCGCCCGTCAGGCTCGTGAGGAAGGCGACGAGGTCGGCCTTCTCCTTCTTGGAAAGGCCGAGCGGCTTCAGAAGCCCGCTCTTGTTCGGCCCGTCGCCGCCACCGGCGTCGTAGAAGTCGACGACCGCCGCGAGCGAGGCGAACACGCCGGAATGCATGTACGGCGCCGTCTGGCCGACATCCCAGAGCGAGGGCGTCGCGAACTTGCCGATGTCCGCCTTGTCCTTGGAGACGACATAGGCGCCGACATCGGTGCGCAGGTTCATGTAGTTGGGCGTGCCCATCGTCGAGAAATGCCGCAGCATGGAGATCTGCCGCTCGGCATTGGTTGCAAGCTCCGGGTTGTCCGGCACGCCGAGGGCGTGGCGCTTGCCGTCCGAGAGAGTGGCGCCGTTGTGGCAGGAGATGCAGCCGGCCTTGCCGGCAAAGAGGTCCATGCCGCGTTTGGCGTCGGCGCCGAGGGCCTTCTTGTCGCCCTTGAGGAACTTGTCGAAGGGCGCGTTCTCGGTGCGGATCGTCTTGATGTATTCGCCGATGGCGCCATAGATCTTGCCGCCATAGGGATCGCCGCCGAAGGCCGTCTCGAACATCGCGGCATATTCGGGCACTTGCTTCAGGCGCTCCTGGGCGAGGCGCGAATCCATGTTCATGGTGTGCGCCTCGGTCAGCATGTCGCGCACGACGGCGCCCTGGTCGGAGCCGTCGAGGCGGCCGTCCCACATGTAGAAGTTCCTGAAGGCCGCGTTGAACAGGCTCGGGGCGTTGCGGAAGTAGGAAATGCTTGTGTAGCCGTTGGAGAGTTGCTGGCCATCGCTCCAGCCCTTGGCGGGATCGTGGCACGTCGAACACGACGTTGCGGTATCGCCCGACAGGCGGGTGTCGAAGAACAGGTAGCGGCCGAGGTCGGCGCGGGCCTGCTTCACCTCTTTTGCGTCGGGCAGCGGCGCGAAGGCCGGCTTGTCGCCGGTGTCGGCCGCCTTTGCGGTGTCGGCCGCGTGGACGCCGGACACCGCGATCGCGGTCGCCAGCGCCGCCAGCGGCAGCACGCGAGTGAGGATCGTTCGCTTGGTCTTCATCGATGACGTCCCTTCTTGCGGTTGGACGCTTGCTCGGAGCTTCGAGCCGGCCGTTCCGCTGTCGGGAAATCCCGGGCTCGAAGCTGCGGCCCCGGAAGGGCCGATGAAGAAGGGGGTATCAGCGCGATGTGATGCCGGTGTTCTGAGAACCCGCGATCGCCGTGACTTCTTTTGAAATGTTGTGACGAAATGTGACGGCGATCGTCGCCGCGGCGGGGCGCTCAGTCGACGGCGGCGGTGGCCGCGTCGGGCGCCGGCGCGGCATCGTCTGCGTCGCCCGCCGAGCTGCGGGGCGCATCGAGCATCGCCCGGATCGTTTCGGCGAGGCTCGACGGATCGACCGGCTTGTCGAGGACGGCGAGCGCGCCGTGTCGCCATTCCCGCAAGGACCGCGTGCGGTAGCCGGTGCAGATGATCACCGGGCAATCGGGCCGGACCTGCCAGATTTCCCGGGCGATCATCTCGCCGTTCATCTCCGGCATGACGAGATCCGAGACGACGATGTCGAAGCGGCCGGGGTCCGACCGGAAGGCCGCAAGCGCCGTGTGCGGATCGGTATAGGCCTCGACGAAATAGCCCAGGCGCATCATCAGGCGGCGATAGACGGAGACGATATCGACCTCGTCGTCGACGACGAGAATGCGCTCGCGCCCGCCCTTGATCTCGCTCACCTGCTTCTTGTCGATGTCCGGCGCATCGACCATCGGCAGACGGATCGTGAACCGGGTGCCCTTGCCGGGCGCGCTGTCGAGGCCGATCGTGCCGCCCATTTCCTCGACGAGGGTCGAGACAACGGTGAGCCCCAGTCCGGTGCCCTTGCCGACGGGTTTCGTCGTGAAGAAGGGATCGAAGACCCGGCCGACCACCTCCGGCGGCATGCCGGGCCCGGTATCGCCGACGACGAGCTCGGCAATCGATGCGAGGCGTGGCGGCTCGTCCGTCTCGTGACCGGCGCGCAACGGGGCCTCGGCGATGGCAAGGCGGAAACAGAGCCGGCCCTGGCGTCCGCCGATGGCCTCGACCGCATTGTGCGACAGGTTCAGCAGAACCTGATGCAGGTGGGTCGGGTCGGCAAAGACCGCGACCGGCTGCGACGGTGCCTCGAGGGTCATTTCGATGGTCGGCGGCACGGAGGCGCGCAGGAGTCGCAGCACCTCGTCGATGGCGTCGCGCAAATCGAGGCGGCGCGCCTCGGCCGGTTTGCGGCGGGCGAAGGTGAGAAGCTGGCGCACGAGGGCCTGGGCCCGCTTGGCGGCGATCTCGATCTGCTCGACGGCGAGGGCGACGTCGCTCTCCGGCTCGACGTCGAGATGGGCAAGGTGGGCGTTGCCGAGGATGGTCGTCAGGACATTGTTGAAATCATGGGCGATTCCGCCCGCCAGGAGGCCGACCGCCTCCATCTTCTGCGCCTTTACGACCTGCTCGCGCGCCTTGCGCTTTTCGGTGACGTCCTCGCCCATGCCGATGAAGTTGCGGATCGTGCCGTCGGCGTCCTTCAGCGGCAGGATGGTGGTCTCGGCCCAGTAGGATTCGCCGTTGCGGCCGACATTGCGAAAAACGCCGCGCCATTCCTCGCCGCCGCCGGTCAGGCGGCGCAGCTCGGCATATTCCTCCGGCGAGGTACCGCCGGACTGAAGGAATTTCGGCGTGCGTCCGAGCACCTCGTCGCGATCGTAGCCGGTGACCTGCTCGAAGCGCCGGTTGACATATTCGATCCGCCCGTCGGTGTCGGTGATGACGATCGTCGCCGGGCTCTGCTCGACCGCGCGCGACAGCTTGTTCTCGGCGCGCTCCGCCCGCATGCGCTCGATCAGTTCGCGCGAGAGGCGCCCGATCGTCCAGTAGAGTTCGCGCAGGAGCAGGTAGAACAGGCCGTAGAGCGCCAGCGCGACGAAGGCGAAAGCGAACAGAAAGCGATAGCCGAAAGCGATGAGGGCATCGCCCTCGTGCACTGCGCCGACGATCTCGCGCGTGCTTTCCTGCCGGCGCTGGCGCCAGTAGCCCTCGATCGCGCGCAGCGCCTCGATCGCCGCGGTGTCGTCGACCTTGACGAGCTGGTCGGTCTTCTCGATCGGCCATCCTTCCGCCGCCGCGGTAATGGCGATCGGGATCTTCGCCTCGTAGGTCTCCATCGTCCGGCGGATCTCGCGCAGGGAATTGCGCTCGACCTCGGCCAGTTCCATGCGCTCGAAGCCGTCGACGACGCCATAGAAGTCGGCGAGCTGCCGGCGCAGGCGGGTGAGGTAGCTGCCGTCCTGGCGCAGCACGTAGTTCTTGAAATTGTGGATGATGCCGCCATAGCCGAGAAGGCCGCGGATCTCGCTGATGAGCGCGCCCTTCTGGTCGGCATCCTCCGAATAGCGTGTCCAGCTCGTGGTGATTTCCCGGAACCGGGTCTGCGTCTCGCCGCCGAGATAGACCGCGGTGACGACGGTTGCGGCGAGGAGCACCGCGGCCGCGGCGCTGATCAGTACGGGGCGTGGGTTGTCGAGGGTGGCCCGCAGAAGGCGCATCGCCGGAACATTCCAATCGTTGAGAGGGACCTTGATCCGGTCCACCGACCGCCGCAAGCATGCGCACAAATGCGGACAGCCGGCAAATCCCCGTCGATGGCGTCGAATGCCCGTCACATTTCGCAATCAATGATTGATGATAGGAATATATGTAACTCAAGAGGCATTTCGATCGGGGCAGAAATGGCCCTAGGGTCTCGATGGCAATTGTCGCATCGCGAACTGTGGCGAGGGACCGTGTATCGGCGAGCGATCGTCGGGCGCGGTGGCAAGAATGAGCACGCGGATACTAGTCGTCGACGATGACGCGCAACTGGCGTCATTCCTCGATCGCTATCTGCGCAAGCAGGATTTCAAGGTCGTGACGGCCGGGTCGGCGGCAGCAATGAAGCTGGCGCTCGCTCGCCAGGACTTCGACCTTTGCGTCCTCGACATCGGCCTTCCGGATTGCGACGGGTTCGAGCTCACCCAGGAACTGCGGCGGTCGAGCCAGTTGCCGATCATCCTGCTGACGGCGCGGGACGAGGTCTATGATCGGATTATCGGGCTCGAGGTCGGCGCCGACGACTATGTGACGAAGCCTTTCGAGCCGCGCGAACTCGTGGCTCGCATCAAGTCGGTGCTGAGGCGTTATCACAGCGGATCGACGATCAACGGATCCGAGGTGACAGGCAGTGGAATCATACGTTTCGGCAAGTGGCTGATGAACATTTCGGCTCGGACGGTCGTCGACGGTGCCGGGGCCGACGCGCACCTGACGAGCACCGAGTTCGATCTCCTGCGGACACTCGCCGAGCGGCCGAACATCGTATTCAGCCGCAATCAACTCCTCGACCGGTTGAAAGGCAATGCCCAGGCGGTCACGGACCGCACCATCGATGCTCACGTCGCACGCCTTCGGCGCAAGATCGAGGATGATCCGTCGGATCCGATATACGTCAAAACCGTTCATGGCATCGGATATGTGTTCTCCGGGATCTCCGGTGGTTCCTGAAGGGCGTGCGCGATGAGCGCCGATGCGCCCCGCGCATCAATCAGCTCATTGAATTGGCGCGGTTTTCAATCCGCCATGTGCAGTCATGGGAAGGGAAAAGTGGTGCCCAGGGGCGGAATCTATGTATCCGTGTAATATATTGAAATATCTGGACTTTATCTTCGACCACAAGCTAGAAATACCCCGCAATATACCCCCATTTTCAACCGAACGGTTGTTTGATGCCTAAAATACAATCAACATGACATCGGCGGCTCAATGTCGCAACTCAAATCTGCCGAAAGTCGTTTGATCATATCGGGTTCCATCCCGCATGGATATCCATCATGAGCACTGTGGATGTTGACGCTCCGGCGCGCCAAATGAGCAGCTATGTGCAGCCTTGGTCATCTTGCTACCGGAAGGCGAGAAGCGTAGATTCGAACTTGCCCATTGGGCTCGGTTGGCATGCCGAGGCTGGGGCATCCGGATGCTCCTTTTGAAGGGAGATATCCGATGTCGCATCCCAAGCAGTTGATCGACAAAAAGGAACTGACCAAGCTTGTGAAATACTCGCCGCAGCACATCGCGCGGCTGGAAAAGGCAGGCCAATTCCCACAGAGGCTGAGGCTGGGCCAGAACCGGGTGGCGTGGTTGTTGTCTGAGGTGGAGGAGTGGATAGACAAGCGCCTGGAACGGCGCGCGACTGTCGACGTAGCATGAGATTGGCTCCTCCTTTTGAAAGAGCCGGAAGGCCGTCCCTCGGGGCGGCCTTCTGTTCATTTCAGGTGATCACGATCGAGGGACGGTTTCCTGGTGCGGACGGTCATCAGATGTCGCTCTTGTGGTGGTCGACGCCAGGCCACGAATGCCTTTCCAGATTTCCTCGTTAGACAGCGAGGCGTAGCCGAAGACGAGGAGGCGCTCGTTCAAAGCTTCACAACCCGAGACGTCGGCACCGCTCGCTTCCGGGCTGTAGACGTAGATACCAAGGGGTTCCGCCGCCTGCTGCAATGCCAATGAGGACGGCATCTCCTGCGGTAGGTGCCAGACCACGTGCATACCCCCGCTGAGGCCGCGCAGCGTCACGTCGCCGAAATGGTGCTGTAGCGCCCTGTGAAGGCTGTCGCGCCGCTGCATCCGATCCTGCCGCATCCGGCGCAGCCGCTTGGCATAGTCGCCGCTGTCTATGAAGTCGGCCATCACCACCTGCACCAGCCAGGGATGGCTGAATGAGAACAGCGTCTTGATACTCGCCGCCATGTCGACGAGTTCCGGCGGCAGCACCATGTAGCCGAGCCTGAGACCGGCCCCCATGACCTTGGAGAACGTGCCGAGGTAGATCACGCAGCCGGATGTGTCCATCGAGGCAAGCGCCGGCAGCGGCGAACTCTGGAAGCGAAAGTCGCTGTCGTAGTCGTCTTCGAGGATGTAGGCCCCGCTTCGCGCTGCCCATTCGAGAAGCGCGTGGCGGCGCGACATCGACAGGATGTGGCCCATCGGGTATTGATGCGAAGGCGTGATGTAGGTGAGTGCCGCCGGTCCTGCGGGGATGCGCTCGACGCAAACTCCCTCTTCGTCGACCGCGACCCGCTGCAGCTCGGCACCGACGCTCTGGAACGCATAGCTCGCTCCCTTGTAGCACGGCGCTTCCATGACCGCCGTCGCCCCCGGCTTGAGGAAGAGCCGGGCGGCAATGCTGAGCGCTTCCTGGATTCCGGCGGTGATGACGATCTGCTCGGGACCGGGGCGGAAGCTACGCGCCCGCGCCAGATGGTCGGCGATGGCCTCGCGGAGTTCCCAAAGCCCGGCCGCATCGCCGTAGTCGGTCATATTGGCGTCCGAATCCTGCAGATGGACGTTGGTCAGGTGACGCCATTCGCGCACCGGAAACGATCGCGGATCCGTACGCCCGGCCCAGAAGTCGATCGCGCCGTTCTGCGGCCGCTGGCGCGCGATGATCCGGCCGGGATCGCGGAACGGCGGCGGAAATCGCGCCGTGTGCCGGTCGGGATTCGGTTCGGCCTCCTTCGCCTCGGGCAAGTAGACGCCTTCCTCGGGCAGCGCCCTTGCCACATAGGTTCCCTTCGCCTCGGAGGTCTCGAGATACCCCTCGGAAATCAGTTGCTGATAGGCGAGCCGCACGGTGTTGAGAGAAACGTCGAGCTGTGCCGCCATCTCGCGGATGGACGTCAGCCGCGTGCCGAGCTTGAGCCGGCCGTCGGCGACCCGCTCGCGCAGTTGAATGCAGATCTGGTTCTGCAGCGACTCGCTCGATGTTTTCGATACCGCGAGCGGTATCTGGACGGGAAACTCTGTCTCGCTCACGGCATGCCTCCCACGGCGCTACGCTCTCGAGCGGCAATCCTGCGCCAAGGCACCCCGGCATGGCGCCACAGTTTGCGACTGCGATCGCAACTGCCATCCATTTGCGGTCTTGTCTTGACGGTCGGGAGAATACACCTGGGCCGCCGAGAATGGCAGCACGACAAAAACGAATAGCCTGACGTCGCTTCATTCTCCGGTTGTGGCGACGGCGGTGTCAGTGCCGCCATTGCAACTCTGCACCGGTCCGCCCGACGGCTTCACAACGTCGAAAGCCAATAGGCGATGGCCCGTGCGTCATCCTCGGAAATCGGCGTTACCGCATCCTTCATCGCCGAGAAGGCGTCGTTGCTGCGGGCGCCGGACTTGAAGTCGAGGATCTGCTTGACGAGGTATTCCGGGCTTTGGCCGGCAACCCGCGGATATTCCGGCATGATCGGCGTCTTGGCATCGTCGCCGTGGCACGCGTTGCAGCTGTTGTCGGCAAAGGCCGCCTTGCCTTCTTCGGCCATCTTGGGGGTGCCGACGATCTTGGCGACCTGGGGCTGTTCGGGGGTCGTTGCCCGCGCTGCCACCGTTTCGGCAAAGCTGTCGTCGACGTTCTGGTCGCGGGCATGGTTCTGCAGCAGTGCCGTGACCAGCGCCGCCTGATCCTTGGTGAAGCCGGCGCGGGCCGTCATGATCTTCAGCACCGAGGGCCACTGGTTGGCGGTGAATTCGCGCGGCTTGCGCAGGGAGTGACAGCGCGAGCAGCGCGAGTAGTAGAGGCTGCCGGCATCGTCCCAGACGGTGCCGAGATCGGGAACGAGATCGGCGGTATCGATCCAGCCGTCGACCTTGGCATTCTCCCAGGTGCTTTCCCAGGCATCGTCCTTGGTGCCGGCGACGATGCGCTTGGCGACGCCCTCGTCGGTCAGGGTCGCCCGCCCGATACGCTCGCCGGCGTCCTTGAAGATGTATTTGGCGCCGCCCATCGGCGACCACCCGGACAGCTCGATCTCGGTTGCGGTGCCCTTTGTCGCAAGGACCGTCACCGGCGTTCCCGGCTGGACGGTCGCAATAACCGGACCGCCGGGACCCGCGTGCAGCTCGGCAAGCGTCTTGACGTAGCTGACAGCGGCCGCGTCCGCCATCGACGGGGCGATGGGGCGCGACCACAGTAGGACCGCGGCGGCCGCGATCTCGATCGCCAGGGCGCCGGCAATCGCCACGGTCCGCGAAACGGGAATGGGCATCTTCGGGATTCCTCATGCGTCGACGCGAGGTCGTCGTCGCGTCATCGAAAGAACGGTCGCGCCGGCCCTGCCAGGCCATGCGGGTCCGTGTCGTGCTATCGGGCGTCCGGCCGCCGGGACCGGCTGGCCGGACGCCCGTCCGGCGACACCTCGTTCAGGCGCCGGCAGGCGGCATGAAAGCGGTCACCGGCGGGGGGACTTCCTTGTACTTCTCGACATCGACGAGGGCGGTGTTGGCGATGTTGCCCTGGGCAAGCTTCGATGTGCCCTTGTCGATGGTGACGAGGTTGATGTTGCCGTGCTTGCACATGGCACCGGCCTCGCCGGGCTTGTCCGGGTCGTACCAGGCACCTTCCTGCAGCATGACGACGCCGTTGCGGATGCGATCGGTGACGATGGCCCCTGCGAGAAGGGCGCCGCGGTCGTTGAACACGCGGACGATGTCGCCGGATTCAATGCCGCGCGTCTTGGCATCGTCGGGACTGATCCACAGCGGCTCCCGTTCGCCGACCTCATAGAGGTCGCGCAGCCAGGTGTTGTCCATCTGCGAGTGCAGCCGGTATTTCGGATGCGGCGAGACGATATGGAGCGGATGCTTCTTCGTCTTGTCGGAGCCGAGCCACTCGATCGGCTCCATCCAGGTCGGATGCGGCGGGCAATCGTCGTAGCCGAACTTCTCGATCTCAAGCGAATAGATCTCGATCTTGCCCGACGGCGTGCCGAGTGGGTTGGCGATCGGATCCTTGCGGAAGTCGGCGTAGGTCACATAGTCCTTGGCGTCGTCCGGGACCGGGAATTCGAAGAAACCGTCGCCGCCCCAGAAGTCCGCGAAGGCCGGCATGGCGATACCGTCCTTGGACGCCGCCGCGAGCGCCTCTTCGTAGATCGACTGGATCCAGCCCATCTCGTCCTTGCCCTCGGTGTATTTGTCCTTGAAGCCCAGCTTGTCGGCGATGCCGGTGAAGATTTCGAAGTCGCTCTTCGATTCGAATTGCGAGTCGATGAGCTTCGGCATGGCGACGACGTAGCGGCCGCTATACTCGCTGGCCTGAACGACGTCGTTGCGCTCGAAGGTGGTATTCACCGGCAGGACGATGTCCGCGAACTTCGCGGTCGCGGTCCAGTAGGGCTCGTTGACGATGATCGTCTCCGGCTTCTGCCAGGCCTTGATCTGCTTGTTGCGGTCCATCTGGTGGGTGAAGGCGTTGCCGCCCGCCCAATAGATCAGTTTGATGTCCGGATAGGTGATCTTCTCGCCGTTGTAGTCGATGGTCGTGCCCGGATTGAGCAGCATGTCGCTGAGCCCGCGGGCATAGGGAACGTGCTCGGCGACCGGATTGTCGCCGGCCGCGATGCCGCCGAGGGCGGCGTGTTTTGCAGTCAGCGAGCCGCCGTTGGCATAGTGGTAGCTCATGCCGAAGCCGCCGCCCGGTAGGCCGATCTGGCCGACCATCGCGGCAAGGGTCACCAGCGCCCAGTACGACTGCTCGCCGTGATCCTGGCGCTGGATTGCCCAGCCGCTCATGATCATCGTCCGGCCCTTGGCCATGCGCCGCGCCAGATTGCGGATGTCGTCGGCCTTGACGGTGGTGATCGCCTCGGCCCATTCCGGCGTCTTCGGCGTCTTGTCGGTCTCGCCGAGCAGATACGGCAGGAACTTCTTGAAGCCGACGGTGTAGGTGTTGACGAAGGTCTCGTCGTAGAGCTTCTCGGTGTAGAGCGTGTGGGCGAGGGCCAGCATCAACGCCGTGTCGGTGTTGGGCCGCGGCGCGATCCACTCGGCGCCGAAATAC
Source organism: Pseudomonadota bacterium (assembly GCA_029572955.1). Classification (GTDB taxonomy): domain Bacteria; phylum Pseudomonadota; class Alphaproteobacteria; order Rhizobiales; family JAKPQE01; genus JAKPQE01. Next base: position 7,880 of record JAKPQE010000016.1, on the reverse strand, counting down.
TCGGCCGTGTCGGTCATGCGCGGATCGACGGAGATGACCGGCGTGCCCTTCTCCTTCAGCTTCTGCATCGCCTCGTAGCCGCTATGGTCGGTCGGCTCCCAGCCGATCTGGTTGTTCTTGAAGAGCGTCGCTCCCCAAAGGACGACGAGATCGGTGTTGGTGAGCACCGACTCCCATGCGGTCTGCTGCGAGTAGAAATCCGTGCCGCCGACGATGTGCGGCAGGATCACCATCGCGGCCGCAACGCTGAAATCGCCGGTATTGTCGACGAAACCGCCGTGCAGGCCGAGCATACGCCGCAACAGGACCGGCGAATTGTGCAGCTTGCCGACCGAATGCCAGTCGGTGCTGCCGGAATGGATGGCAGTGTTGCCGTAGGTCTTCTTGACCCGCTCGAGTTCCTTGGCGACGAGATCGAACGCCTCGTCCCAGCTTACCCGGACGAACTCGTCCTTGCCGCGCATGGTACGGTCGCTCTTGAAGCCGTCCTTGAGGAAACCCTTGCGCACCATCGGGTAGCGCACCCGCGTCGACGAATAGACCCGGTCGATGAATCCCTGGATCACCGGCGAGGGCGCGAAGGCGTCCTTCTCGAACGGTGCGATCCGCGACAGCCGCCCGGATTCGACGTAGGCGCGGATGATGCCCCAATGGGTCGCGGTTAGCCGCGTCGTCGAATCGAGCAGCGGCCCGGTCAGCAGCGAATGCGCGCTGGCCATCGGCGGCAATGCCGTCAACGCGCCGAGAACAGCCGAATCTCTGAGGAAAGACCTGCGTGTTATGGTCATGGTTTCACCCTCCGTATGTCGGTAAGTTCTTATCGGGGCGCGCAATAAACTTTGCTCCCGCCTTGTAGCTAAGGAGGGGACTCTTGCTCGCATCGCCGAATAATTCCGATTTCCCGGCACTTTAATCTGAGAATCGAGCCCGCCTTAGGTACAGACTGACGAATCTGTTTGGACACATCGGTCGGCCGCGGTTTCGGCGCGATGTGTGCGGGGAGTCTTGTCCGCTCATCGTCGAGCGGCGGCTGGTCGAGAAAACGGGAATCGTTTTCCGGCGCCGCGCCTGCCGACCGGCCGCGACTCGTCCTCGGCGGCCCGCCGACGGTCGCAGGCGAAAATCGACAGACCGGCAGTGTCGCCTACCTGTTGTGCAAGCTCGCCTGGAAAGGGTTGCCGCGGGTGCGGCCGTCGGGCATTCGGGAAATATGTTCGGTTGATCAGATCATTTTTTCATTTCAAAACAGTGTGTTGGTAGACAATGCAGGTGCTGTCGGCGCTTCGATCCACACAGCGGTTGACGATCGTCAAGACATATTGTCGCAGGTTCTGCCACGGTTCCGTCCGCTCGACACCGGAAGCACCCAGGGGGTTTGCGATGGACGCTATCGACCGCCTCATGAACGAGCATCGGCAGATCGAGAGGGCGCTCGTGGAGCTCGAGGACGTTGCCGAAGGTCTTGGCCGCGGGGACCGAAACGCCGGCGCCCGATTGACGCACCTGGTCACGTTTCTCTCGGAATTTGCCGACACCCTTCACCACGGCAAGGAAGAGCGCCTGCTGTTCCCGAAACTTTGCGAGTACGGACTATCAGAGAAGGCCGGCCCCATCGCGGTCATGCTTTCCGAGCACGAACGCGGGCGCAAACTCCTCTCCGCGATGCGGCAATTCGCCGGCACCGTGCCGGGCGCGGATGACGGCACGGCGACAGAGCTATCGCGCTACGCCGCCCAGTATGCGGGGCTGCTGCGCGACCATATTCGAAAAGAGGACGAGGTCCTCTATGTCATGGCTCGCGCCATGGTTCCCGCAGCCGAGATGAGCCGGCTCAGCGAGGGCTGCTCCACCTTCGACGACGCACATGCCGAAGAGGTGGCGCGTTTGCTGGCCTTGCTTGAGAATCGAAACGACTGACACAAGCGGAAAGAGAGACAACCCATGCGCACCAGGCCGGACGTAATCTCCTTCCTCCAAGTCGACGGACGGGACATACCGCGCGACGAGCAAGGCTATCTTCTCGATCCGAAGCTGTGGGACCATGACGTCGCTGCCAAACTCGCAGAGGAAGAGACGGTCGTCCTGACCGACGACCATCGTGCCGTGCTCGACTTCATGCGCCGCTATTACGACGAACACAGCATCGCCGCCGATGCCCGTTTCGTCTTTGCGTTTCTGGCCGAGCGGCGCGGGGAAACGGCTGCAATGGCCCGCCGTCACTTCTTCGAGCTCTTTCCCTACGGCTACGTCAAGCAGGCCTGCAAGATCGCCGGCATGCGCCAGCCGCGTGCCTGGAGTACCGGCTAGGGATCTACTTAGCCGGGCTTGCGTTCCCGGCGCTCTCCGGGATATCGAGCATCGCCCGTACCTAAAGGCGCCGTTTCGCCAGGGCGACCGTCGAAGATCGGCCGCATTGGCCGGAGGACGAAAGCATGACGTGGAATGGATCGACCAGGGCTCCCGACGGGCGCCGTCGCGCCGCCGTCATCAGGCATCTGGCCTTCGAGGATCTCGGCCTTTTCGAAGCGCCGCTCATCGATGCCGGCTGGCGGATCTCCGACTTCGAGGCCGGCGTCGAAGACGTCGTTGCTGCATTCCGGGAAACCGATCTCGTCATCGTTCTCGGCGGTCCGATCGGTGTCAACGAAACCGGTCGCTATCCGTTCCTGAAGACCGAACTGCGGGAACTCGAACGACGACTGGCAGCAGAAAAGCCGACCCTCGGGGTTTGTCTGGGTGCGCAACTCATGGCGGCCGCCATGGGCGCGAGCGTCTATGCCGGAGACCGCAAGGAGATCGGCTGGAGCGAGATAGAGCTGACCGGCGAGGGGCGGCATTCCTGTCTGATGCATCTGGAGAACCGATCCGTGCTGCACTGGCACGGCGATACCTTCGACCTGCCGGCAAATGCCGCGCGTCTGGCGAGCTCTGAACTTTACGAAAACCAGGCCTTCTCGGTCGGCAGACATGCTCTCGGCCTGCAGTTCCATGCGGAGGTCGACAGCACGCGGATCGAGCAGTGGCTCATCGGGCATACCTGCGAACTGACGAGTGCGAAGATCAACGTTCCTCTGCTGCGCAAGCACAGCAAAATCAAGGGCGCCGATTTGCGGGCAGCGGCCCCTTGCATCGTGCGGGATTGGCTGGCCGGGCTGGCATAGACGCAAAGACGTTGGCCATCGCCGGATTGCATCGCTCGGCGATCCGGAAAATGCAAGCGAATCGAATACTATGCCCTAGGAAGTGTGGACTCTTGGGATTCCCAAAGTTGAGCAAATCAGATTCAAGGCTGTCTTTTGGAGGCAGCCATGGGTGTACTGGACCGTTTGATACTGAGCGACGAACAGTGGGGTCGGATGTCGGCGCACATCATCGGCGACGAGCGGACGCGCGGTTCGTCGGGCCGCGACAACCGGATGTTCGTGGAGGCGGTACTTTGGATCGTGCGCACGGGCTCGCCCTGGCGCGATCTGCCTGAGGTGTTCGGGGAATGGAACAGCGTCTTCCGTCGTTTCAGCCGGTGGAGCCAGAAGGGTATCTGGTGGCGTATCTTCGCGGCGATGTCGGATGATCCCGACTTTGAGTATCTGATTGTCGATTCCACCATCATCCGCGCCCACCAGCATGCCTCGGGAGCCAAAAAGGGGAGTCTGAAGATCAGGCCCTTGGCCGTTCGCGCGGCGGCCTGAGCACCAAGATCCATATGGCCGTTCGAGGCTTGGGGTGCCCGGTGCGCTTCACGCTGACGGCCGGTCAGCGCGGCGACTGCCCTCAAGCCCACACCTTGATCGAAGAATTGCCCGCAAAGGTTGTTATGGCCGACGCCGCCTACGACGCCGATACGCTGCGCAAGGAAATCTCCGCAAAGGGCGCAATCGCCGTCATTCCAAACAACCCGTCACGGGCGCGCAAATACCTGATTGGCAAGCACCTCTATGCCCGCCGTCATCTGATCGAATGTTGCTTCTCCAGGCTCAAGCAGTTCAGGCGCGTCGCAACACGGTTCGAGAAAACCGCACGAAACTACCTCGCAATCGTCACCATCGCTTCTACCGTCTTGTGGATCAGATAAGTGTCCACACGTCCTAGGCGGTGTCATCAATTGGGGGATTCCCAAATCAGCGTTTGAGTGATTCATGGCGTGTCAGCTTTGACAGCGGAGTTGACACCAGATGCGCCGATACGCCCTTCGTGATGACCAATGGGAGAGGATCGAACAGCTGTTGCCCGGCAAGGCAGCGGATGTGGGCGTGACGGCGCGCGACAACCGCTTGTTTGTCGAAGCGGTACTCTACCGGTATCGGGCGGGCATCCCGTGGCGCGACCTGCCGGAGCGGTTCGGCGATTTCCGGGTCGTCCACACGCGCCATATGCGCTGGAGCCGCAAAGGCGTTTGGGAGCGTGTTTTCAATGTGTTGTCCAAAGACGCCGACAACGAATACGCGATGATCGACAGCACGATCGTGCGGGCACACCAGCATTCGGCGGGGGCAAAGGCCTCCCCCAAAAAGCCGAATGCATCGGGCGATCGAAAGGCAGATTGAGCACCAAAATCCACGCGCTCTGCGACGCTTTGGGCAACCCGCTGGGCTTTCACCTGACGCCGGGACAGGCCTGCGACCTGGACGGCGCGGATGTTCTGATCGACGAGATCGGGGCCAAAATCCTGCTGGCGGATAAGGGATATGACGCCGATGCGCGCGTACTCGACCGGCTCGAAGCCGCTGAGATCGAGCCAGTCATACCGCCGAAATCCAATCGCAAGGCCCTACGCGACTACGACAAGGCGCTTTACAAGGCCCGACACCTGATCTCGAACTTCTTCGAAAAGCTAAAGCATTACAGAGCCATAGCCACACGCTACGACAAAACCGCAACCGCCTTCCTCGGTGCAATCCACCTCGCCGCCTCGGTCATATGGCTCAATTGATGACACCGCCTAGAGGAATCAGACTGTTTTGGCGCGCGATTTATGCGACGTGTGTTTGAATACCTCCGGCTGAACGCGTCAGACTGCGAGTGATGACGGAGTTCGCGCGCGATGGACGCTTTGGAAAGTGCGGCACCTAAATCTCCGTCAGCCTTTTCCCCGTTGACCCCGCCGAGACTGTGATCTACTGACACCGTTCAGCGCCCGCCAAATCTCGATCATCGCTCGGGTATCGAGGGCGCAGTAGGTGAGCAGTGCGGAGCGGAGACGCGCGGCTTCAGCGGGGTCGACCTTTCCGGTGACGATATCGTTCCATTTTGTGGTGGCGGTGGCGCCTTCCTGGATGTCGAGAGCCTTGTAGCTGAGGTCGGGTGCGAGGACCGGAAGGACGGACTTGATCGAGGTGCTGCCCTCGAATCCGGGGTGGACATAGGCCTGCTGCTTGAACGGGTCCATCAGATCGACGATGCGGGTATTGAGGTCCGCGAGGAATTGGCGGGCTGCAGGATTTCGATCGCCGAGCTTGGTGTTGATGCCTTTCTCGAAGCTCTGGTTCCAAGTGAGGACGGAGCCGGTTGCCGGCATCGCCGCTTCGAGGGCTGCTATCAGGGACGCGTCGGGGCAGATCGGGTCGGTGTGCAGGAACTCGTGGTGACGTAGATCGGCATCGGGGGTCGCGAGGACGTCGAGGGAGAACTGGAAGGGAATGTGGTGGTAGGGACCGTAGCCGGGGAAGCGGGGGATCGCCGCCGGATTGGTCTCGTAGTCGAGGAAGGCGAGCGGGAAGGAGAGCCGACCAAGGAAGTCGGTGATTGCATCCTCGTCGATGATTGGCTGGCGGCGCTTGGCGACGAGGACCTGGTTCGCTTGGGATTCGCTGAGAGGGAAGTCGTCGGGCACGCCCTCGATAGCGAAGATGTCCAGATCGACCAGGTCGGCGAGTTTTCGCTTGGAGGCGCCGATGCGGGTGATGTCGTGGACGCTGTAGGCCGGCACGCGCGGGTTAGTGACGGCGAAGGTGGTGCAGTGATTGCTGCGTCCCTTGGTGATGCAGGAGCAAGAACCGGAGAGCGGTTGGTCGCGGTTCATGAACTCGAAAGCTGTCTCCATTTCCGCGGCGATCTGATCGCGTAGCGCCTTGACCTCGGCGGACATGTCGCGGATGGCAAAGAGCGAGAAGATGTCGAGGTCGGCCCCGCGCAGGTAGTCGCTGTCGAGGTGCACGAGATGGAAGCGGCCGAGCGGGACGCCGGCATTGCGCAGAAGCTCGACCTGGAAGGCGATGTCGTAGGTATAGAGTCCGGCCTTGGCGCGATCACCCTTGATGCCGCTTGATGCTTTGACCTCATAGAGATCGTAGCCGCCGAGGGCCTTGTTCCAGACGAGGATGTCGCCGGCGGTGGAGAAGTGCTCGGTCTCGACCACCGGCTGGTAGAGCACGGGCGTGCGCTCGGTGATCAGCTGCCGCGTCGTCGCAACGTCGCCGCGCTCGATGAGAACGCCACCGGGGAAGAGGCCCCGCGCCAGCTCGTCGACTTCGTTGCCGGTTTCCAGGAGCGCGAGATCGAAGGCGGATGGGGGCGAAGCACGATAGACCTCCGGCCGATGCAACTTCATCCATGCGTTATGGGCGCAGTCGCGATAGATGAGAAAGTCGGTCTTGGTCAGTTTCATGATAGCGAGGGGTAGTGTCCGCCAGTGGTGTTGCCGATGGTGACGGTCCGCACTGACGGCGCGCAAGCGAACAATCTGGTCACGCCGCCGCCTTCTGCGGCCAGCGGCCGAAGCGCCGGCCGGCCTGACCATAGAGCCAGACCTCGCCGCTATACTCGCCGGTCTTGGGGATGTGGGTGAAGAGGAGATCGAGCGCGCGCTGCTTGATCATGTTGAAGCGGATTTCGCCATAGTGGACCTCGCTGTCGTTGCGCATCTCAAGCTCGGCGAGATTGATGCCCTGGTATTTGAAGATGACCTTCTGCTCCGGCGTCTGGCCGGCGGAGCGGGCCTTGGAGTTCTCTACGGCGAGGTGATCACCGAAGGCCTGGATCACATCGCGGTTGAAGAAGATGTGGTAGCGGCCGTCGTGCTTGATGGTGAGGTAGTCGACCTCGCCGCCGTTGAACATCGCCTTGTGAAAGAAGGCACGAACGCGCGGCTTGTCCTGCAGGCGGTTCGCGATCTCGCGCATGTGCGGGCGTAGGGCTTCCTTGGCCGACTGCTTGTCGCGCTGGTAGGTGGCAAAGTCCAACGGGAAAGCCCGGATGCAAGACTTGAGCAGCTCGCCCATGCCGTTCATCACGGCAAAGCCGTCATCCTCGCGGAAGCGGCTGAGGCCGTAGAGGAAGATCTGCCATTTTTTCGAACCGCTCTTCACCGAATGGGTGTCGCCCGAGGGATCGACGACGTCCTTCTTGGCCTGGGGTCCGTTGAGGTAGTCGGTGTCCATACCGATCAGCCAGGCGAAATAGAGGGCATCGTCATGCCCCTGCTGGCGGACCTTCCGGGCGGCGTCGGAAGAGAGCCCGCGCTTCTTGTGCGGGATCAGTTCTTCGGCGGGCTCCATATGATGAGTTCGTGCGACTTCTTGACGTGCGAGCCGCCATTGTTGGCCTGCCGGTTCTCACCGATGCGGGTGTCGCCTTGGGAGAAGGTGTACTGCCACTCGGGCGTTGCCATGTCGTATTCGGCGTACCAGGACCGGCCGGCCGAGCAATCGTTGTAGGAAAGGACGAAGCCGCCGCGATGCTCCTTGAGGAGATCGCGCAAGAGGTCGTGGCGGAAGCCCTTGTGATGGATGGGGAAATTGCGATGCGGGTACATGCCGACGAACGTCTTGCTGTCGGGGCTGTCGGCGTCGAGGAAGTAGGGCGGGTCAAGATAGAGGAAGTCGTCGCGGTGCTTGCCCATGATCTCCTCGAAGCTGGCGCACTCGACGGTGAGGTTCGGGGCA
>JAKPQE010000181.1 GCA_029572955.1 Pseudomonadota bacterium | reverse complement strand
CCGCGACCGCCGCCACCGGGGCCTTCGCCACCGCGACCGCCGCCACCGGGGCCTTCGCCACCGCGACCGCCGCCAGCGGGGCCTTCACCACCGCGACCGCCGCCGCCGGGGCCTTCGCCACCGCGACCGCCGCCACCGGGGCCTTCACCACCGCGACCGCCGCCACCGGGGCCTTCGCCACCGCGACCGCCGCCGCCGGGGCCTCCCGACCCGTCGGCCCAGCTTTGCGTGGACATGGCAATGGGTGCCAGCAACAGGCCGGAGGCGGCGAGGCCGACCGTCAACAGGACGGATCGACGCGAAGCAAGCCTCGAAAGCCGCTCTTCAGTTTCGATTTTGGAATGATGGATTCGGGCTTCTTTCTTCATCTTCTAGCCCTCCCTACGCGGATACGAGGTATCCAATGGTTGAGCGCATCCACATCCACAATATAACTATGCGAACTCAGAATCAAAACCTTTTGTCAACTATAAAATTTATGGGGTTGTTCAGGTTAATACATAAAATTCGACGAAAATTTTCATAAAATTTGAATCAATTTGCTTCGAATAGAGTGTTTCAGAGACAGTGAAAACACTCAACGACCAAAGAGATCGTCCCGGAAAAACCGACAGAACCTGCCGTCCGCCGGGAAGCCTCCCGGGCGGCATCACGTCGTCTTTTTTGGAAAACCGGCGTCGGCCCGCCGCTGGCGCTGCCGCGCCCGGCCGATCAGCTGCGGGCCATCGGCTCCGTGGTCGGCACGGGCTTGCCCTCTTCGTCCGTATCGAGCAGCCGATGACGATTGAGGATCTCGGCCGTGCGGCTGTGGAACGCCCCGTCGACCCGGTAACAGCCCTCGGTTTCCGCCTTCTGGGCGAAATGCAAGACCGCCAGCGCCTTGCGCTTGCGGTTGCCGACATATTCGAGGATCAGCTCGTGGCAGGGCCCGTTCTTGCGCGGCCTGAGGTCCTGGATGCCGCGTTCCAGATTGCCGGCGACGGCGACCTGCAGGAGCATCCAGTCGATGAGCTCCGGGTCGCCGACCTCGCGCACCTCGGTCAGCGCCTCGCGCCACTGCTCGCTGCGCGCGATCGTCATGCGCGTGCGGAACGGCCGGTCATGGATGTATTTGTGGATGAGCTGCCACTTGTGCAGTTCGTGCTCGCAGCGCGCGACATCGTCGAACGCGGCGAACTCCATGTCCTGCTCGGCCTCGACGACGGCCCTGATCTCACGCAGAAGCTCTTTCGAAGACCTCGCGACCATCTCTTCCTTCTCGCCCGGGCCTCACCGACCTTCATCCATAGCATACCGTCGCTTTCCGTCATCTGGGGCGATGGGAACCGGCGTCAATCCTCGACACCGACGAACGAATGCGCCGGCCTGCCCTCGACATGATCGCCAGAGAGTCCATATTTGCGAATCAGACCGAATCAGCCACGAGCGGGAGGCTCCCCATGGCGTTCGACGCTGGCGGTCGTGCATTCGTGCAGACGTCCATCCTGATGGCCGCGCATGGCGAGCGCGGCGGCGACGGCGACAACGAAGCCCTCGCCGGGCTTGCCGAGGCCGTCGCCATGCGGCTGCCCGGCCATGCGGTCGCCCATGGCGTCCTCTACGGCGCCCCCTCGATCGAGCATGCCGCGGCAAGCCTCGGCGGCGGGACGACGCTCGTCTACCCGCTGTTCTTCTCCGGCGGCCGCTTCGTTTCCGAGATGATTCCCGAACGCCTCGCGGCCCTGCCCGACGGCAGCCGCTTCGCACACCTGCCACCGCTCGGCCTCGACCCGCGCCTCGCCGTCTGGCTCGCCGAGCGCATCGAGGCGACGGCGACGGCGCGCGGCTTCGATCCCGCCGCGACCTTCGTCCTCATCGCCGCCCATGGCTCGACCAGGGCGACACAGCCGCGCGATGCCGCGATGCTGCTTGCCGAGCGTCTCGCCCGCCACCGCCGCGGTGCGCCGGTCGGCTTCGGCTTCCTCGACGAGCCGCCCTATCTGCGCGACGCCATCGCCCGCCTGCCGGATGAGGCCGTGGTCGTCTCGCTGTTTTCCGGGCGCGGCCTGCACGCCGCCGAAGACCTGCCGGGACTGGCGGCCGCTGCCGGCCGCGAGGATATTCCCGTCATCGGCCCGATCGGCACCGACCCCGACATCGCGCCGCTGATCGCCGAAGCGATCCGCGAGCGGATCGGCGCGATCGGCTGAGCCGCCGGACCGACGACAGGGATCGTCCGCCGACAGGCGATCGTCAGTCCGTCACCTCCCTGGAGAGCGTGAAGACGCCGCGCATCTGGCCGAGAGTGAAGCCGCGCGCCTGATCCTCCGGATAGTACTTGGCGAGCATCTCGGCGGTCTCGGCCTTCACTTCCGCGCCGCCATGGCAGTTGAGGCAGACTTCGCCGGTCGGGATCGCCTTGACGAGGCGGAACAGCTTCTTGCCGTCCTCCTCGACGATGCCCGCCTTGACCATCGTGTCGGCGCTCTCGCCCTTCTCCTGACGGGCGAGGAAATCCTCGATCGCCGCCTTGGTGAAGGCATCCGGCGCGTTGTGCGGATTGCGCAGCTTGTGGCTCGAGCGGCCGACGTTCCAGCCCTCGGCGGCCGAGATGTCGTGGGCGATCGCCGGCGCTTTCTCGTTGCACACCGGGATGGCCTCGAGCGGGCCGCCCGCTTTCATCGCCGCCTCGAGCTCGCCCTTGAGGGCGCCGCCGAACTTCATCATGACGTCTTTGCCGCCCGCCTTCAGCGCCTCGACATCGGCGCCGAACGCCGGCGTCGCGAGCGCAAGTCCGAGAGCCGCGGCAAGAAAGAGTCCCCGTTTCATAGCATTCCTCCCTCTAGTGGTATTCTTTTGGTGGGCGAAACGTTCCACAACTGGAAGGTTCTTACAATCCCCGTCGACCTCTTCTTGCGGAAAAACTGTTCGAACGATCACGACATGCCGGAGCTGCCATCTCTCCTCGCCGATCAGCTGCGCCGCGTGCTGCCGCCCGGCCATGGTCCCGCCGCGACGGCCGAACCGATGCCGCCCGCGCCGGGGGCCTATGTGCTGCTGATCGAACTCGCCGAGCCGCTCGCGGTCGCCCTCCCCGGACGCCCGGAAGCCGTCCTTGCGCCCGGCTGGTACGCCTATTGCGGCAGCGCCCGCGGTCCCGGCGGGCTCAGGGCCCGCCTCGCCCGGCATCTCGCCGCCGACAAGCGCCGGCGCTGGCATGTCGACCGGTTGACCATGGTGGCGCGGCGCCGTCTCGCCATCGCCTTCGCGGACGAGACCACCGAATGCGCCCTCGCCGCGAGGCTCGCGGCGAGCGGTCGCTTCGGCCATCCGATCCCCGGCTTCGGCAGCTCGGACTGCCGCACCTGTCCGAGCCACCTCCTCGAATGGCAAGGGGCGCCGGATCGCTCCGACGCCCCCACCGATCTCTGAGTTTCCGGTTATTCCGCGGCGCTGGCGTGCAGCCGGTCGCTCTTCATCATCAGCTTGTTCAATGCCGTCAGATAGGCCTTCGCCGACGACACCAGCGTGTCGGGATGGGCGGCGCGGCCGCTGTAGCTCGTCGCGCCGTCGCTGAGCCGCACCGTCACCTCGGCCTGCGCGTCGGTGCCCTCGGTCACGGCATGCACCTGGTAGAGCTCCAGGGTCGCCTCGTGCGGCACCAGCGCCTTGATGGCGTTGAAGGTCGCATCGACCGGACCGTTGCCCTGCGCCTGCACGGTGCGGTGCTCGCCGTCGATGTCGAGCGTCAGCGTCGCCACCTGCGGGCCCATCGTGCCGGCGACGACCAGCAGCGACAGCACCTTCATGCGGTCTTCGGCCGTCGCCAGCTTCTCGTCGACCAGCGCCTCGATATCCTCGTCGTAGACGTGCTTCTTGCGGTCGGCGAGGTCCTTGAAGCGCGCGAAGGCGTCCTCGAACTGGTTGTCCGAGATCTGGTAGCCGAGTTGCTTCAGCTTGTCCCGGAAGGCGTTGCGGCCGGAATGCTTGCCCATCACCAGCGAGGTCTTCGACACGCCGACCGATTCCGGCGTCATGATCTCGTAGGTCTGGGTGTGCTTCAGCATGCCGTCCTGGTGAATGCCGGACTCGTGCGCGAAGGCGTTCCGCCCGACGATCGCCTTGTTGTACTGCACCGGGAACGAGGTCACCGCCGAGACCAGCTTGGAGGCCCGCGTCAGATAGGTCGCGTCGATGCCGGTCGTATAGGGCATGACGTCGGCGCGGGTCCGGAGCGCCATCACGATCTCTTCCAGCGAGGCGTTGCCCGCCCGCTCGCCGAGACCGTTGACGGTGCACTCGACCTGCCGCGCGCCGGCGCGCACGCCCGCCAGCGAATTGGCGACCGCCATGCCGAGGTCGTTGTGGCAATGGGTCGAGAAGATCACCTTGTCGGCGCCGGGCACCCGCTCCAGCAGCATCCGGTAGAGCGCGAAATACTCGTCCGGCACGGTGTAGCCGACCGTGTCGGGAATGTTGATCGTGCCGGCGCCGGCCTTGATCGCCGCCTCGACGCAGCGGCACAGGAAGTCGTGCTCGGTGCGCGTCGCGTCCTCGGCGCTCCACTCGACGTCGTCGGTCCAGTTGCGGGCCCGCGTCACCGAGGCGATCACCGCCTCGTAGACCTCGTCCGGCGACTTCTGCAGCTTGTACTTCATGTGCACCGGGCTGGTGGAGATGAAGGTGTGGATGCGGCCGCGCCGCGCCGGCTTGATCGCCTCGCCGGCCCGGTCGATGTCCTTCATGCCGGCCCGGGCGAGACCGCACACGGTCGCGTTCCTGACGCGCTTGGCCACCTCGTTGACCGACTCGAAGTCGCCGTTCGAGGCGATCGGGAAGCCGGCCTCGATCACGTCGACGCCCATCTCGTCGAGCATCTCGGCGACCTGCAGCTTCTCTTCCAGGGTCATGGTCGCGCCCGGGCACTGCTCGCCGTCGCGCAAGGTGGTGTCGAAGATGATGACGCGGTTGCCGTCGGCTACCGTTGCGGTGTCGTTGCTCATGGAGTTCTTGTCCTTCAGTCCCGGCCGGCGCCCAGCGCTCTTGCCGTCAGTGCCGATGTTCTTGTCGATACATCATCCCCTGAGGACCCGCCCGACGAACCGGACTGTCGGCGCTCAGGGGCACCTAAGGAGAAGGATCAGGCCGGAAAGGAGCATGCAGCTGGCCGCCGCCGCGCCCTGCGCGTCGGTCGAGATCTTGCCGTCCATGGTCGCGGACGTGATCATCGTTCGGCTCTTTGCCCTTTGGCTCGTCTGTCTGCTCGAAGGTCCGCTGCCGCCCTTAAGGAAAGGTTAACGTGGCGGACCGGCGCCTTTCATAGCCGCATCTAGGGCCTGATGGCAAGTCGGCAATGGCACGGCGCCATCGCCGCCCCTCAGACCGTCAGCACGCCTTCCGAGACGCGGACGGCGCCGCCGCCGATCCGCACCGAGCGCAGCTTGGCACCCTCGATGTCGAATTCGAGGTCGATGATGCTCGGCCGGCCCATCTCGATGCCCTGCTCGAGGCGCACCCGATGCGTGCCGTCGCGCGGCTCGTCGAACTTGCGGACGACCCCGGCGAAGGCCGCCGCCGCCGAGCCCGTCGCCGGGTCCTCGTCGATGCCGACGAGCGGGCCGAACATGCGGGCGTGGAAATGCGTGTCGTGATGCAGCGTCTCGCGGCAATAGGCGAGCACCAGCGCCCGTTCGTCGCCGGGGAAGGCATCGTGCCAGATCGAACGCTCGAGGCGGATCTTGGCCATCGCCTCGAGGTCGTGCACCGGCACGAAGGTGAAGGCGAGGCCGGCATCGAACCGGCACGGCTTGTGGTTCTCGAAGCCGAGTTCGGCCCGCGTCAGTCCGAGGGCGGCCGCGATCATGTCCTTGTCGCCGGCCGGCCCGGCCGAGGTCGCGACCTTGGGCACGTCGAACTCGGCGAAGGCCTTGCCGCCCGGCGAGAGGACGACGCCGCAGCGCACGATGCCGATCTCCTCCTCCATGACGACGATGACGTCCTGCTCCTGCTCGGGGCTGGTGCCGACGCGGTGCTGGGCGAGCAGGATCGCCGTGCCGACGGTCGGATGGCCGGCGAACGGCACCTCGCCGGCCGGCGTGAAGATGCGGATCCGCGCCGAATGGGCCGGGTTGCGCGGCTTCAGGACGAACACCGTCTCGGAGAGATTGAACTCGCGGGCGATCGCCAGCATGCGCCCGCCATCGAGATCGTCGGCGCCGAGCACGACCGCCAGCGGATTGCCGGCCAGCGGCTGGTCGGTGAAGACATCGAGAACGACGAAATCGAGCGGCATGCGGCCCCCACCTGGCTGACTTGCCGGCAACCGGATTCGGCCGCCGCGCGCAACCGTTCATGGGTACTTGGCCCCGCCGCCCCGATCAAGCGCGAAACGGGTCGAAACCCGCACCCCGCCGGCACGCGTTGTCGCCTTGACCCGCCGGGACGATCGGCGCTTCACTGGAAGCAACGACGACAAAGCGAGGCCGAGATGACCGTTCTCAAGTTCCACGGCGCCGCCCGCACGGTGACCGGCTCCTGCCACCTCGTCGAAGCGGGCGGCGCCCGCCTGCTCGTCGATTGCGGCATGTACCAGGGCTCCAAGACCATGAAAGCCCTGAACTATCGCGATTTTCCGTTCGATCCGCGCAAGATCGACGCGGTCATCCTGACCCACGCCCATATCGACCACTCCGGCCTCCTGCCGAAGCTCTGCAAGGCCGGTTTCAAGGGCCGCATCGCCGCGACGCGCGGCACCATCGATCTTTGCGCGATCATGCTGCCCGACAGCGGCCACATCCAGGAATTCGAGGTCGAGCTTCTCAACCGGCGCAATCGCCAGCGCGGCCGCGACGAGGTCGTGCCGATCTACACCGCCGCCGATGCCATCGCGGCCCTCAACCAGTTCCGCCTGATGGACTACGACACCTGGTTCGAGCCGGTGCCGGGCATTCGCGCCCGCTTCTGGAACGCCGGCCACATCCTCGGCTCGGCCTCGGTCGAGATGGAGATCGCCGAGAACGACGGCACGCCGCTCCGCCTGCTCTTTTCCGGCGATATCGGCCCCGACGACAAGCTGCTCCATCCCGACCCCGACGCACCGGCCGGCTTCGACTACGTCGTCTGCGAATCGACCTATGGCGACACCGACCGGCCGATCACCGACGCCGCCGGCCGGCGCGAGCATCTCGCCGCCGAGATCCGCGATGCCTACAACGCCGAGGGCGCGCTGCTCATCCCGGCCTTCGCCGTCGAGCGCACCCAGGAACTGATCCTCGACATCGTCGAGCTGATGCAGACCGGCGCGATCCCCGAGGCCTCGATCTTCGTCGATTCGCCGCTCGCCATCCGCGCCACCCGGGTCTTCGCCGCCAACGCCGCCCATCTCGAGGACGGCCACGATTTCATGAAGGCGCTGCATTCCAAACACCTGCGCTTTGCCGAGACGGTCGAGGAATCGAAGGCGATCGCCGGGGTCGACGGCTTCAAGATCATCCTGTCGGCGAGCGGCATGTGCGAGGCCGGCCGCATCCGCCATCACCTGAAGCGCTGGCTCTATCGCCACGACGCCACCGTGCTGATGGTCGGCTACCAGGCCGAGGGCACGCTCGGCCGCCTGCTGCTCCAGGGCGAGCGGACCGTGCGCATCCAGGGCGAGGAGATCAAGGTCGCCGCCCGCATTCGCGAGATCGACGACTATTCCGGCCATGCCGACGGCCGCGAGCTCGCCGAATGGATCGCCGCGCGCCAGCCGATCGCCAGGGGCGTCTTCCTCGTCCACGGCGAGGAGAACGCCCAGCTCGCCCTCGAGCGGCGCCTGGCGCGCGTGCTGCCGGAAAGCCTGGAGGTCCTGCGCCCGGTGATCGACGACGCCTTCGCGCTGCGGCCGGACGGGCCGAAACCGCTCAACCTCGAGGCCCAGCGCCGCATCAAGCCGGAAATGGTCGCCCGCCTCGACTGGCACAACGACCTCTCCAAGCTCATCCTCGACATCAGCGACCGCCTCGACGAGGCCGCCGACGACCGCGCCCGCGACGTCGTCATCCGGCGCATTCGACGGGCACTGGAAGAGGAATAAGGGCGAGGCGGCCCAAACGCCTGAGCCGCGAGCCATGCAGAACTGCGTTTGGCAGCGACTGTGACCGGCGCAGGCTTTTCGGTCTTGCCGTCGCCGTCAGCGCCCGGCGACACCGACCGGTCCGGACTCGCCGCCGCTGATGGCCTGCCCACCGGTTCGAAAACGCCGTCGAGGCCGACCGAAAAGCGCCCCTGCGTCCTGCGAGAGGCGCATTTCGCCCGTTTTCCCGCCCTCGGGGCATTCCGAGCAGATATTGCCATATGGCCTGAAACAAAATAAATTACGCCATAAAGGACAACCCATGACCCAGCTATACCTTGTCACATCGCCCCCGGACGCCTTCGTCGCCGAGCCGATCACGGATGACGAGGCTGCGGCGATGTTTCGTGCCGTGGTCAACCTGTTCCGTCTGTGGGGCGTCACGGATGGCGAGGCCGCCATTCTGCTCGACATGCCGGTCCGAACCTATGCGCGCTGGAAGGCCGGCACGCCGCAGCGCATGGGGCGCGACTGCAAGGCGCGACTGTCCAACCTGATGGGCATCCACAAGGCGCTGCGCATCATATTCCGTGAGCCGCAGCGCGCGTATGACTGGGTCAGAAAACCCAACGCGATGTTCGGCGGCAAGTCGGCGCTCGAAATCATGCTGGGCGGCGAGCTGTCCGACCTGATGCGCGCGCGCCGGGCGCTCGATGCCGAGCGCGGCCTCTGGTGAGCACCGGACACGCCTCCATCCCGTCGAACCCTGTCGACTGGCAGGGGGCGGTGCGCATCATCCGCAGTCTCTTTCCGCCGATCGACCTTTTCGAGGATATCGCCGATCCGGCCGACTGGCCTCTGCTGATCTCCGCCGAAATGAAGACCAACCCGCGACTGATGGAATCGATCGGCAATCTCGACCTCGTCCCGCCGGAGCGGCGGGTTTCCGGTCCCGGCGCATCCTATCTGATGGCGCCCTTCACCCATGTCTCGACCGACCGGCCAAGTCGCTTTTCCGACGGCACTTTCGGCGTGCTCTATGCCGCCAGAGGCTTCCAGACGGCGGTTTTCGAGACAATCCACCATCATGCCCGCTTCATGTCGGCGACCGCCGAAGCCGCGGGCTGGACCTCCCAGTTCCGCGAACTCCTGCTCGACGTTGAAACAGCACTGCACGATGTCCGCGGCAGCGATCGCGGTTTCGCCGCCCTGCGGGACGGAGACGACTATCGTGCACCGCAGGCGCTCGGTCGTGACCTGCGCGCAAATGGATCATCCGGCGTGGTCTATCCGAGCGTGCGCCACGATGACGGGGAATGCGCCGGTCTGTTCTGGCCCGACGTCGCGAGCCGCGTCCGGCAGGGCCGGCACTTGGACTACCATTGGGACGGTGTCCGCGTTGACCTCGTTCGCGACCCCGTGAATGGCCATGTCTGGCGGGTCGGGTTGTAGATGGCGGGTGGCAGGCCGCCCCCAACCAGACGCCACACCCGAAAACCGAGGCGCCCTGAAACTGCCGCCGAACGCCCGCTACCCGACGACCCCCGCGTCCCGCAGGGCCGTGATCTCCGCCGCCGAATAGCCGAGTTCGCCGAGCACCGCGTCGGTGTCGGCGCCGAGGCGCGGCGCGGCGGTCCCGGCGACCGCCGGCTCGCCGTCGAGGACGATCGGCGAGCGCACCGTCGGCACCACGCCGCCCTCGCCGTCGGCAAGGTCGATCCGCATCCGCCGGGCGATGACCTGCGGGTCGGTGAAGACGTCGGCGACGCTGTTGATCGGCCCGGCCGGCACTTTCGCCGCCTCGAGCCGGGCAAGGAGGTCGTCGCGCGTGAAGGTCCGCGTCTTCTCGTCGAGAAGCGGCTCCAGCGCATCGCGGTTCTTCACCCGGAGCGCGTTGGTCGAAAAGCGCGCGTCGTCGGCGAGCCCGGCAAGGCCGAGGATCGCGCAGATGTCGCGCCACTGCCGCTCGTTGCCCGACGCGATGATGAGATGGCCGTCGGCGGCCGGATAGACCTTGTAGGGCACGATGTTCGGGTGCGAATTGCCCATGCGCTTCGGCGCCGTGCCCGAGACGAGATAGTTGAGCGCCTGGTTGGCGAGCACGCCGACCTGGACGTCGAGAAGCGCCATGTCGACCTGGCCGCCCCGGCCGGTGACGGCCCGGCGCATCAGCGCCGCCTCGATGCCGATCACCGCGTAGAGCCCGGTGAAGATGTCGGCGAAGGCGACGCCGACCTTCATCGGCGCCCCGCCCGGCTCGCCGGTGAGGTCCATGATGCCGCCCATGCCCTGGATCATGAAGTCGTAGCCGGGGCGCGCGGCATAGGGACCGGTCTGGCCGAACCCGGTGATCGAGCAATAGACGAGGCGCGGGTTGAGCGTGGCGAGGCTGTCGTAGTCGAGGCCGTATTTGGCAAGGCCGCCGGTCTTGAAGTTCTCGATGACGACGTCGGCCTCCGCGACGAGCCGCAGCACCACCGCGCGGCCGGCCTCGGTCTCGAAGTCGACGGCGATCGAGCGCTTGCCGCGATTGCAGGAATGGAAATAGGCGGCGTCCGCCCGCGCCCCTTCCGGGGCGGCGACGAAGGGCGGGCCCCAGCCGCGCGTGTCGTCGCCGGCGCCCGGTCGCTCGACCTTGACGACCTCGGCGCCGAGATCGGCGAGCGCCTGGCCGGCCCAGGGGCCGGCGAGAATGCGGGCGAGTTCCACGACCTTGAGGCCGGCGAGCGGTTTCGTCATGTCCGTGTCCGCAGGAGAAGGAGGAGCGGCATCAGCCCGAAGAGGCCCTGGCCGCAAAGCGTAACCGCGCCGCGCGTCCCAAGATAGCCGGAAAGATGCTCCAGCAGGGTCTGGCCGAGGAGGCCGATGCCGACGCCCGCCTCGGCAAGGAGCAGCAGCGCCAGGGCAAGGCCGCCCATCGCCAGCCGGGCACCGATGGTCGCCGCCACGGCGTAGCGCAGCACCAGCCACCGGGCGAGGACGAACGAGACCGCCAGCATCAGCGGCGTTTCGGCAACGACGGCCGGGAGTTCGCCGAACACCGGCTCGACGAGGAGCACCCGCACCGTGCCGAGCGCGAAACCGGCTGCGAAGGCCGCCGCGAAATAGGCGATGCCTGCTCGTACCGCCGCCGACATCGCCGCCTCCGCCGCCTGCCGATCAGAAGAAGGCCTGCAGCCCGGTCTGCGCCCGCCCGAGGATCAGCGCATGGACGTCGTGCGTACCCTCGTAGGTGTTGACCGTCTCGAGGTTCGCCATGTGGCGCATCACCTGGAATTCCTCGGAGATGCCGTTGCCGCCGTGCATGTCGCGGGCCATGCGGGCGATGTCGAGGGCCTTGCCGCAATTGTTGCGCTTGACGAGGCTGATCGCCTCGGGCGCCGCCGTGCCGTTGTCGAGCATGCGCCCGACCCGGAGCGAGGCCTGCAGGCCGAGGGTGATCTCGGTCTGCATGTCGGCGAGCTTCTTCTGGATGAGCTGGTTCTGGGCGAGCGGCCGGCCGAACTGCTTGCGGTCTAGCGTGTACTGCCGCGCCGCATGCCAGCAGAATTCCGCCGCGCCGAGCACGCCCCAGGAAATGCCGTAGCGCGCCCGGTTGAGGCAGCCGAACGGACCCTTGAGGCCGGAAACGTTCGGCAGGAGGTTTTCCTCCGGCACGACGACGCCGTCCATCACGATCTCGCCGGTGATCGAGGCGCGCAGGGAGAGCTTGCCCTCGATCTTCGGCGCGGTGAGCCCGGCCATGCCCTTTTCGAGGATGAAGCCGCGGATCTGGCCGTCATGGGCCGCCGACTTCGCCCACACGACGAAGACGTCGGCGATCGGCGCGTTCGAGATCCACATCTTCGAGCCGGTCAGCCGATAGCCGTCGGCGACCTTCTCGGCCCGGGTGCGCATGCCGCCGGGATCGGAGCCGACATCGGGCTCGGTGAGGCCGAAGCAGCCGATCCACTCGCCGCTGGCGAGCTTGGGCAGATACTTCATGCGCTGCGCTTCGCTGCCATAGGCATGGATCGGATACATGACGAGCGACGATTGCACGCTCATCATCGAGCGATAGCCGGAATCGACCCGCTCGATCTCGCGCGCGATGAGGCCGTAGACGACATAGCTCGCGCCGGCGCCGCCGTAAGTCTCCGGAATGGTCGGGCCGAGCAGGCCGAGCCCGCCCATCTCGGCAAAGATCGCCGGATCGGTCTTTTCCGTCCGGTAGGCCTCGATGACGCGCGGCTTCAGCTTGTCCTCGGCATAGTCGCGCGCGGCGTCGCGCACCAGCCGCTCGTCCTCCTCGAGCTGGTCCTCGAAGAGGAACGGATCCTCCCACTTGAACGCCGCCATCGGCTTGCCGGAACTGCCCTCGGCCATCTCGTCACTCCGCTTGCTGCCGGGCGCGCCTGTCCGGGCGTATCGCCGGCATTCGATGCGATCGGGGCGGCCGCTCGGCGGCGGCCGACCCCTCCTGTTGGAACTGCCCTATGGTGGTCAGACGCCGACCGCCTCGGCAAGTGCACTTTCGAGGATATCGAGCCCCTCGCGCGCCTGCTCCATCGGAATGGTCAGCGGCGGCAGCAGGCGGATGACGTTGGCGCCGGTGCCGCAGGACAGGAGGATGAGGCCCTTCTCCTGCGCCTTGGCGACCACCGCGGCGGTGAGCGCCGCATCCGGCGTCTTGCTGACCCGGTCCTTGACGAGCTCGAAGGCGACCATCGCGCCGAGGCCGCGCACCTCGCCGATCGCCGAGAACTCGTTGCGCTGGGCCAGCGCCTCGAGCCTCTCGCGGAACATCAGGCCGAGATCGACCGAACGGCCGCAAAGGTTCTCCGCCTCGACGACGTCGAGCACCGCATGGGCCGCCGCGATGCCGATCGGGCTGCCGCCATAGGTGCCGCCGAGGCCGCCGGGCTCGGCCGCGTCCATGATCTCGGCCCGGCCGGTCACCGCCGCGAAGGGGAAGCCGCCGCCGAGGCCCTTGGCCATGGTGATGATGTCGGGCACGACGCCGGCATGCTCGACCGCGAACATCTTGCCGGTCCGCGCGATGCCGGTCTGGATCTCGTCGGCGATCAGCAGCATGCCGTGGCGGTCGCAGAGCGCCCGGAGCGCCCTCAGGAACTCGGCCGGCGCCGGATAGAAGCCGCCCTCGCCCTGCACCGGCTCGACGATCACCGCCGCAACGCGGCCCGGATCGACGTCCGAGGCGAAAAGCTGCTCGAGGCCGGCGACCGCTTCCTCGACGGAGATGCCGTAGAACGCCTTGGGGAACGGCGCGTGGTAGATCTCGGCCGGGAACGGACCGAAGCCCTTCTTGTAGGGCACCACCTTGCCGGTCAGCGCCATGCCCATCATGGTGCGGCCGTGGAAGGCGCCGTTGAAGGCGACGATCGCCGTGCGGCCGGTGGCGTTGCGGGCGACCTTGATGGCGTTCTCGACGGCTTCGGCGCCGGTCGTCACGAACATCGTCTTCTTCGGGTGCGCGCCGGGCGTCACTTCGTTCAGCCGCTCGGCGAGGCGGATGTAGCCCTCGTAGGGGGCGACGTGGAAGCAGGTGTGGGTGAAGGCGCCGATCTGCTCGGTGACCGCCGCCGTCACCGCCGGATGGCGATGGCCGGTGTTGACGACCGCGATGCCGGCCGCGAAATCGATGTAGCGCTTGCCGTCGGCATCCCACAGCTCGGCATTCTCGGCCCTGGCGACGTAGATCGACTTGGTGGCGACGCCGCGCGGCACGGCCTTGTCCTGGGCGGCCCTCAGTTCCTTGGCAATTTCGGTCATCGGAGCGGTCCTTTTCCGAAAAACGACGGATGGAATCCAGTATCACTGCTCAATATTTTGAGCAATACGGTCAGGTTTTTCCGACCATTGCATTCGACCGAATTTTGCGATCGAATGTCAACAAGGGGGAGGATGACATGGATTTCGATGTCGGCAAAAGACTGCGCGAAGTCCGCATGGCAGCGGCCCTGACCCAGCGCCAGCTGGCCGAGCGCGCCGGCGTCACCCATGGCATGATTTCCATGGTCGAGCAGAACCGCTCGAGCCCGTCGGTCGCCTCCCTGCGCAAGATTCTGGGCGGCATCCCCATGACCATGGCCGATTTTTTCGGGCCCGAGGAGGATGCCGGCGACAAGGTGTTCTTCACCCCGGGCGAGCTCGTCGACCTCACCTCGCGGCTGTCGAAAATCCACGGCTCCGACCTCGATGCCGGCGACATCTCGTTCCGCCAGGTCGGCAACGCGCGGAGCCACAACCTGCAGATCCTGCACGAGCGCTACGAGCCGGGCGCCGACACCGGACCGACGATGCTCGAGCACATGTCGCACGAGGGCGGCGTCGTCATCCTCGGCGAGATCGAGCTGACCGTCGGCGATCAGGTCCGCCTGCTGAAGGCCGGCGACGCCTATCTCTTCGACAGCCGCGTGCCGCACCGTTTCCGCAATACCGGCGACCGGCCCTGCGAGGTCGTGAGCGCCTGCACGCCGCCCTATCTCTGATCCCCGCCCGGCCAATTTCGCAGAATTCTAATATGCAGACGCTCAATATTTTGCCTTTTCCGCAGCGCCAAACCGGGGCAATCTGACGAGCGCCGAAGGCGTCAACGACGAGAAGAGGGCCGGATGAGGGAAGCCCCGACGGATAGTCCAGTAAGCAGCGGCGGGCCGGAGTGCATCGTCCGCTTCGACAAGGTCGACAAGAGCTACGACGGACGCCTGCTCGTCGTGCAGGGCCTCGACCTCGACATTCTGCGCGGCGAATTCCTGACCCTGCTCGGCCCCTCCGGCTCCGGCAAGACGACGACGCTGATGATGCTCGCCGGCTTCGAGGCGCCGACCCGCGGCAGCATCCTGCTCGAAGGCGCCGACATCACCCGCACGCCGCCGCATCGCCGCGGCCTCGGCATGGTGTTTCAGAACTACGCCCTCTTCCCGCACATGACGGTCGCCGAAAACCTCGCCTTCCCGCTCGAGGTGCGCCGCGTCGGCCGGGCCGAGACCGAGGCCGCCGTCGCCCGCGCCCTCGACATGGTGCGCCTTACCGGCTACGGCGAGCGCCGCCCGATCCAGCTCTCCGGCGGCCAGCAGCAGCGCGTCGCGCTCGCCCGCGCCCTCGTCTTCGAGCCCAAGCTGGTGCTGATGGACGAGCCGCTCGGCGCCCTCGACAAGCAGCTGCGCGAGCACATGCAGTACGAGATCAAGCACATCCACGAGCGGCTCGGCGTCACCGTCGTCTACGTCACCCACGACCAGGGCGAGGCGCTGACGATGTCGGACCGCGTCGCCGTCTTCAATGACGGCCGCATCCAGCAGATCGACGCGCCGCGCACCATCTACGAGCACCCCGACACCGCCTTCGTCGCCCAGTTCATCGGCGAGAACAACCGCATCGAGGGCAAGGTCGCGATGATCTCGGAGGGCCTCGCCGAGGTGGTCCTCGCCGATGGCGCGCGTGTCGTCGCCGAGGCCGGGCCGGGCCTCGAGACCGGCGCCGACGCCCTCGTCTCGCTGCGGCCCGAGCGGATCGCCGTCGGCGAGGCGGCCGGCAGCGCCCGCAACCGTCACGAGGGCACCATTTCGGAAGTGATCTATCACGGCGACCATCTGCGCCTGCGCATCGCCGCCCTCGGCCGCGACGACTTCGTCGTCAAGGCGCCGGTGGTCGGCGCCGAGCATCTGAGACCCGGGGCGACCGTGCCGCTCGGCTGGCGCCCCAACGACGGACGTGCCCTGCCCCTCGACGGCTGAGCCGGCACGCCTCACGGAAACGCGGCGCGGCCGAGCCTGCCCGCCGAACAAGGAGGAAGATGACATGAAAAGGAAGATGCTGTTTGCCGCGAGCGTCCTGGCCGGTGCCGGGCTGTTCGCCGGCGCGGTGCTCGCCGAACGTCCGCTCACCGTCGTCTCCTGGGGCGGCGCCTATCAGGACGCCCAGAAGGCCGTCTATTTCGAGCCCTTCAAGGCGACCGGCGCCAACATGATCGACGAGAGCTGGGACGGCGGCGTCGGCGTGCTGCGCTCCAAGGTGCAGGGCGGCACGGATTCCGGCTGGGACGTCGTCCAGGTCGAGAGCGAGGAGCTGCAGATCGGCTGCGAAGAGGGCATGTATGTCGAGCTCGACTGGGACAAGATCGGCGGCAAGGACGCCTATCTCCCGGCCGCCGTCAGCGACTGCGGCGTCGGCTCGATCGTCTACAACTTCGTCCTCGGCTACGACAAGGACAAGATCAAGGACGCGCCGGCCGGCTGGGCCGACTTCTTCGACACGGCGAAATATCCGGGCAAGCGCGCCCTGCGCCAGGGACCCAAGACCAATCTCGAGATCGCCCTCATCGCCGACGGCGTCGCCCCGGCCGACGTCTACAAGGAACTGGCGACCGACGCCGGCGTCGACCGTGCCTTCAAGAAGCTCGACACCATCAAGAAGGACCTCGTCTGGTGGAAGTCCGGCGCCCAGCCGCCGCAGTTCCTCGCCTCGGGCGAAGTGGTGCTGACCTCGGTCTATAACGGCCGCATCGATGCCGCCAACCGCACCGACAAGCGCAATTTCGGCATCCAGTGGAACGGCTCGCTGTTCACCCTCGACAGCTGGGTGATCCTGAAGACCACGCCGAACCTCGATCAGGCCTATGCCTTCCTCGATTTCGCCGGCAAGGCCGAGAACCAGGCCAAGCTTCCCGACGCGATCGCCTACGGCGTCACCAACAAGGGCGCGACCGCGCTGATCGATCCGGCCCGCCTGCCCGACCTGCCGACGGCCCCCGAGAACATGGCGAACGCCGTGCAGATCTCGGACAGCTTCTGGATCGAGAACATCGACAAGCTGACCGAGCGCTTCAACACCTGGGCAGCGGCCAACTGACCGCTGCTTCCGCGGCCGGCGCTTCCCCCCCGACGCGCCGGCCGCCTCCTTGTTCGAAGAGACGATGGCCGACCTCACGACGCTCCCCGACGGTGACCTCGCGCGCGATCTGAAACGCGCCGAGCGCCGCCGCCGTCTGACGGCGATGATGCTCGTCGCGCCGCTGTTCCTCTTCCTGCTCGTCTCCTTCGTGCTGCCGATCGGCGACATGCTGCGCCGCTCGGTGATCGATACCGAGGTCGCCGAGGTCTGGCCGAACGCCGCCGCCGCGGCTGCCGCCTGGGATCGCAAGTCCGAGCCGGGCGAAGCGTTGTTCGCGGCGCTCGGGCGCGACATCCGCACCTCGGCCGGCGAGCGCACCATCGCCACCCCGGCGCGGCGCCTCAACTACGCCCTCGACAACGGCCGCAGCCTCGTGCTCGGCACCGGCCGCGCCCTGAAGCAGCTCGAGGGCGAGCCGGCGAGCTGGCGCGCGACGCTCCTCGCCGAAAATCCGGCCTGGGGCGAGCGCATGACCTGGATCGCGCTCGCCGACGCCGCCGGCCCGCTCACCGACTTCTACCTGCTGACCGCCACCGACCTGATGCGCGACGCGAACGACGACATCGTCTCGCGGCCGCCGGAGCGCTCGCTCTATCTCCAGGTCCTCGGCCGCACCTTCCTCGTCTCCTTCACGGTGACGGTGCTCTGCGTGCTGCTCGGCTTCCCCGTCGCCTATCTCGTCTCGAACGCGCCCGAGCGTGTCGCCAATTTGCTCCTCATCCTGGTGCTCTTGCCGTTCTGGACCTCGCTCCTCGTGCGCTCGGCCGCCTGGATCGTGCTGCTCCAGGACCAGGGCATCGTCAACGACATCCTCCAGGCCCTGCACGTCACGTCCGAGCCGATCCGCCTCATCTTCAACCGCACCGGCGTCGTCGTCGCGATGACCCATGTGCTGCTGCCCTTCGTCATCATGCCGATGATCGCCACGATGAAGTCGATCCCGCCGACCTATCTGCGCGCCGCGATCTCGCTCGGCGCCCATCCGGCCGTCGCCTTCGTGCGCGTCTACCTGCCCCAGACCGTGCCCGGCGTCGCCGCCGGCGCCCTCCTCGTCTTCATCATGGCGCTCGGCTACTACGTGACGCCGGCCCTCGTCGGCGGCGCCGACGACCAGATGCTCGCCTACTTCATCGCCTTCTTCACCACCTCGAGCGCCAATTGGGGCCTTGCCGCGGCGCTCGGCGTGATCCTGCTCTCGGCCACCATGCTGCTCTATGTCGTCTATGCGCGCATCGTCGGCATGGGCCGCGTCAAGCTCGGGTGAGACGATGAAGAGCGCCCATCCCGCGACCCTCACCGAGCGCATCGCCCGCGTCGTCCTCGTCGTCTCGGCGCTCTCCGTGCTGTTCTTCCTGATCGCCCCGATCCTCGCGATCCTGCCGCTCTCGGTGAACGATTCGGAGTTCCTCACCTATCCGTTCCGCGGCTTCACCTGGCGCTGGTACGAGACCGTGTTCTCGAGCGACAAGTGGCGGCTCGCCGTGATGAACTCGTTCCTCATCGGCATCCCGGCGACGATCGTCGCCACCGTGCTCGGCACGCTCGCCGCGATCGGCCTTGCCACCGCCGACTTCCGCGGCAAGGCCGCCGTCTCGGCGCTGCTCCTGTCGCCGCTCGTCGTGCCGATCGTCATCGTCGCCGTCGGCCTCTACTTCTTCTTCGCCCCGTTCGGCCTGACCCAGACCTATACCGGCCTCATCGTCGCCCATGCCGCCCTCGGCGCGCCCTTCGTCGTCGTCACGGTCTCGGCCTCGCTCGCCTCCTTCGACCGCAACCTCTCGCGCGCCGCGGCGAGCCTCGGGGCGCCGCCGGTCACCGTGTTCCGCCGTGTGATGCTGCCGCTCGTCGCCCCCGGCGTCGCCTCGGGCGCGATCTTCGCCTTCGCCACCTCCTTCGACGAGGTGGTGACCGTGCTCCTCCTCGGCGCGCCGCACCAGCGCACCATTCCGCGCGAAATGTTCTCGGGGCTGCGCGACAGCTTCAATCCGACCATCGCCGCGGTCGCCGCGATCCTCGTTCTCCTGGCCGTTCTTCTCCTCGTGTCGCTCGAACTCCTGCGCGCGAGTTCGAGCCGCATGCAACGCCGCGGAGAGGACCGGTGAGGGTTCCGCCGGGGCCCGCGAACGCCGCGTTCGCGCCGACCTTAGGCCTTGCCGCGACTTGGATTTTTCACCATTCGCGACTCCCTCTCGAAAACCTTTGTGCTATGCTCCGCCCGCCCTGCCGGTTCACCCCGTCAGGGCTCGTAACCAAGAAGAAGGGGCGGCAATCCGCGCCTGCCCCCACAGTTCCAGTCCAGGGAGAACCCGAGTGAAGGCCTTGCTTCGCTTGAGCGGGCTGATCGACGCGATCAACGCGTCCATCGGCAAGTTCGTCTCGTGGCTCGTGTTGATCGCCGTATTGGTCAGCGCCGGCAACGCCATCATCCGAAAGACCTTCGACGTCAGCTCCAATGCCTGGCTCGAACTGCAGTGGTACCTGTTCGCCGCGGTCTTCATGCTGTCGTCGGCCTACACCCTGCAGCGCAACGAGCACATCCGCATCGACATCGTCTCCGGACGCCTGTCGAAGCGCGCCCGCGACTGGATCGACATCTTCGGTCACGTCTTCATGCTCCTGCCCTTCGTGCTGCTGATGGTGGTCGAGTCCTCGCCCTATGCGCTCCTTTCCTGGAACACCCAGGAAATGTCGAGCAATGCCGGCGGACTGATCCTGTGGCCGGCCAAGATCCTCATCCCCCTGGCTTTCTTGCTGCTGACGGCGCAGGCGTTCTCCGAGCTCGTCAAGCGCATCGCCATCGTCGCCGGCGTCATCGAAGACACGACGCCGCAGCATCACGGACATGCTTCCGGCTCCGACGAGGACAAGACCGCGGAGGCCAGCCATGATTGAGTTCCTGACCACCTACATGGCGCCGATCATGTTCGCCTCGCTGGTGATCGTGCTCCTGCTCGGCTACCCGGTAGCCTTCGCCCTCGCCTTCGTCGGTCTCACCTGGGGCATCATCGGCATCGAGATCGGCCTGTTCCAGCCGACGCTGTTCCAGGCCTTGCCGGACCGCCTGTTCGGCATCATGGGCAACGATACGCTGCTCGCCATTCCCTTCTTCACCTTCATGGGCCTGATCCTCGAACGATCGGGCATGGCCGAAGATCTGCTCGACACGATCGGCCAGCTCTTCGGCCCGGTGCGCGGCGGTCTCGCCTTCGCCGTGGTCGTGGTCGGCGCGCTGCTGGCCGCCACCACCGGCGTCGTCGCCGCCTCGGTCATCGCCATGGGCCTCATCTCGCTGCCGATCATGCTGCGCTACGGCTACGACCGGAGCATGGCGACCGGCGTCATCGCGGCCTCTGGCACCCTTGCCCAGATCATCCCGCCGAGCCTCGTGCTGATCGTCATGGCCGACCAGCTCGGCCGTTCGGTCGGCGACATGTACAAAGGCGCCCTCGTTCCGGGCCTCATCCTGACCAGCATCTATCTCGGCTATGTCGCGCTCGCCGCGTTCCTGAAGCCGAACTGGGCCCCCGCCCTGCCGAAGGAGGTCCGCACGCTCGGCTCGGGCGTCACCTCGCTGCTGGTGACGCTCGCGGCCGCCGTCGCCGTCGGCTTCCTTGCCGACTGGTGGCTCGGCAACACCCACGGCGCCGAGATCTGGGCCGCCGCCATCGCCGTGCTCTTCGCCTACGTGGTCGCCGTCGCCAACAAGGCGCTCGGCCTCAAGCTGCTCTCCAGGCTCGCCCAGCAGGTCGTCATCGTGCTGATCCCGCCGATGGCCCTGATCTTCCTCGTGCTCGGCACCATCTTCCTCGGCGTCGCGACGCCGACCGAGGGCGGCGCCATGGGCGCGGTCGGCGCGCTGGCGCTCGCCGCCTCCAAACGCAAGCTCAACTTCGAGATCACCAAGCAGGCGCTCGACGCGACGACCAAGCTGTCGTCCTTCGTGCTGTTCATCCTGATCGGCGCCCGCGTCTTCTCGCTGACCTTCTACGGCGTCGACGGCCACAAGTGGGTCGAGCATCTCCTGACCAGCCTGCCCGGCGGTCAGCTCGGCTTCCTGATCGTCGTCAACCTGCTGGTCTTCATCCTCGCCTTCTTCCTCGACTTCTTCGAACTCGCCTTCATCATCGTGCCGCTGCTGGCGCCGGCCGCCGAGAAGCTCGGCATCGACCTGATCTGGTTCGGCGTGCTGCTCGGCATCAACATGCAGACGAGCTTCATGCATCCGCCGTTCGGCTTCGCCCTCTTCTACTTGAGATCGGTGGCGCCACGGATGCCCTATGTCGACAAGATAACCGGGCAGACACTGGCACCGGTGACGACCGGCCAGATCTACTGGGGCGCCGTGCCGTTCGTCTTCATCCAGATCATCATGGTCTGCCTTGCCCTCGGCTTCCCGCAGATGGTCATGCACTACAAGGGCAGCGGACCGAAGATCGATCCCTCGACGATCAACATCGTCGTTCCGCCGGTCGGTGGCATTCCGGGCCTCGGCGGCGCCCCCGCCGGTCCGAACTTCGGCGGTCCGAACTTCGGCGGCCCGCCCCCGGGCCTCGGCGGTCCCCCGCCCGGTCTCGGCGGTCCGCCCCCGGGCCTCGGCGGTGGCGCACCCGCGCCGGCACCGGCCGCGCCGCAGGGCATTCCGGGCCTCACCGCGCCGCCTCCGGGCCTTGCCCCGGCTGCGCCCGCGGCACCCGCCGCCCCGGCGATCCCCGGTCTCACCGCCCCGCCGCCCGGCCTCGGCGGCCCGGCCCCGGCGCCGCAGCAGTAGAGCCGACACGACATCGAAACGGCCCCGGTTTTTCGGGGCCGTTTTCTTGTGCCCGCACGCCAATCGTCCGGGATGGCGGACCGCGATGCGCGCGGCGGAATGCCGGGCTTCTGCCGGTGCGCGGTGGTCGCCCCGCGATTGCGCCGGGCAAGTCCGGGACGCCTCGCGCCAGTCGCGTCACCGCCACCGACGCCGGCGGCGCCACGAAAAACCGGCCCGGGATCGCTCCCGGGCCGGTCGTCATGTCGTCTCGGCGTCCGCTCGCGGAGCGGACGGCGCGTTGGAGCTCAGAGCTCGCCGGCGCGCTGCTTGCCGAACATGAAGTTGTCGTAGGTCGCTTCGGAGACCTGGAACCACAGGTACTCCTCGGCCCGGTAGGCCTTCATCGCCTCGTAGACCTTCTTGAAGTCGGCGTTGGTCGCCGAGATCTCGTCGTAGGTCTCGACCGCGGCCTTGAAGCAGGCGTCCATGATCTCCTGCGAGAACGGACGCAGCTGGGCGCCGCCCGCCACGAGGCGCTTGATCGCCGCCGGGTTGAAGGCGTCGTACTTGGCCTGCATGTCGCTGTTCGCGGCCTGGGCGGCCGTGAAGACCAGCGACTTGTACGCCGGCGGCAGCTCGTTGTACTTGGCCTGGTTGAACATGAAGTGCAGCATGGCGCCGCCTTCCCACCAGCCCGGATAGTAGTAGTACGGCGCGACCTTGAAGAAGCCGAGCTTCTCGTCGTCGTAGGGGCCGACCCACTCGGTGGCATCGATGGTGCCCTTCTCGAGCGCCGGATAGATGTCGCCGCCCGGGATCATCTGCGGAACGACGCCGAGCTTGGAGGCAACCTTGCCGCCGAAGCCGCCGATACGCATCTTGACGCCCTTGAGGTCTTCGACGGTGTTGATCTCCTTGCGGAACCAGCCGCCCATCTGGGCACCGGTGTTGCCGCCCGGCAGACCGACGAGGCCGTGCTTGGCATAGAACTCGTTCATCAGCTCGATGCCGCCGCCGAAATACATCCAGGCGTTCTGCATGCGCGAGTTGAGGCCGAACGGCACCGCGGTCGCGAACGCGAAGGTCGGGTCCTTGCCCCAGTTGTAGTAGGAAGCGGTGTGGCACATCTCGACGGTGCCGGCGGCAGCCGCATCGGCCGCGGCGGCGCCACCCGGGACGATTTCGCCGGCGGCGAAGACCTGGATGTCGAACTTGCCGTCGGAGCCTTCACGGATGTACTTGGCGAAGGTCTCGGCGGCACCGTAGATGGTGTCGAGGGCCTTCGGGAAGCTCGAGGTCAGGCGCCACTTCAGCTCGGGCGCGCCCTGGGCGATCGCCGGAGCGGCAAGAGCGGTACCGGCCGCACCGAGACCGGCGGCCTTGAGGAATTCACGACGCTGCATTTGGAAGTTTCCTCCTGGAGCGTGACCCGTTCGACCGGCACGGCGCATCCGCACCAACGACGGGACACTGGATTGAACTTTAGATCATTTCCGGGTCGTGTGAAAACCCGAAAAGTCATCTTATCTATTTGTCTTTGCGCACTTTTTATCGGTCTGACGGAGGGGGTCCGCCATTTCGTTCGCGCGCTCCCACGGGAGGTATTGTTATCCGCCTTGCACGCTGCCCGCAACGTTTCATCCGCACCTTTATCGGGCCTCTTTACAAAGGGTTAGCGGCGCACGCCGTGCGCCCGCGCGCCGCCGTGCCGGATCAGCCCATCAATTGCCCGCCATTGATCTCGAGCACCTGGCCCGTGACGTAGCCCGAGAGCGCGCCGCAGGCGAGGAACAGGGTTGGTCCGACGCAATCCTCGGGCGCCCCGAGACGGCCGAGCGGGATCGTCTTCACCGCCCCCTCGAGCTTCTCCGGCGTCGAGTAGCGCCGGTGGAAATCGGTCATGATGGTGCCCGGCGAGACGGCGTTGACGCGGATGCCGAGCGGCGCGAGTTCGCGCGCCATCGAGCGGGTATAGGTGGAAACGAAGGCCTTGGCGGCGCTGTAGAGCGAGGAGCCCGGGCTGCCGCCCGTCGTCGCCGAGATCGACGAGGTGTTGACGATCGCGGCGGCGTCGGAACGCGCCAGATGCTGGATCGCGCCGGAGGTGATGAGCGCGACCGAGCGCGCGTTGAGATCGACGACCCTGGCGTAGTGCTCCGCCGTCATGTCGCTCGCCATGACCCGGCCGTGCATCGTGCCGGCATTGTTGACGAGGATGTCGAGGCCGCCGAGTTCGGCCACGATCGCCGCGATCACGGCCTCGGCCCCGGCGATCGTCGCAAGATCGGCCGTCATCATCGAAATGCGGCCGCGGGCGCCGTCGGAAAGCTCGGGAAAGACGTCGGCGGCGCCGCCACGCTCGGTCGTGCCGAGATGGGCGAGGACATGCGCGCCGAGCGTCGCGAAGGCCGCGGCGACGGCCCGGCCGATGCCGCGTCCGGCGCCGGTGACCAGCACCTTGCGGTCCTCGAAGAGATCGGGCGACAGGGCGTCGAGGGCGGTCATGGCGGCTCTCCCGGGTTTCGTGTGAAGCCGGGCGGGCCGCCGGCGCCCCTATTCGTGCCGCAGCGCCTCGATCGGATCAAGCTGCGCCGCCCGCCGTGCCGGGAAAAACCCGAAGACGACGCCGACGAGGGCCGAGAAGACGAAGGCGATGAGGATCGTCGTCGGATCGAAGACGAAGGGGATCGACATCGACTGCGCGGCGACGAGCGCGAGGCCGAGCCCGATGAGGATGCCGGTCAGCCCGCCGAACAGCGAGATCACCACCGCCTCGACGAGGAACTGGGTCAACACCTGGCTCTCGAGCGCGCCGATGGCGAGGCGGATGCCGATCTCGCGGGTCCGTTCGGTCACCGAGACGAGCATGATGTTCATGATGCCGATGCCGCCGACGAGCAGGCTGACGCCGGCGACCGCGCCGAGCAGCCCGGTCATCACCGAGGTCGTCGCCGTCTGCATGGCGACGAGCTGGCTCATGTCGCCGACCGAGAAATCGTCTTCCTTGCCC
Source organism: Pseudomonadota bacterium (assembly GCA_029572955.1). Taxonomy (GTDB): domain Bacteria; phylum Pseudomonadota; class Alphaproteobacteria; order Rhizobiales; family JAKPQE01; genus JAKPQE01. The sequence goes on along the minus strand of JAKPQE010000181.1, from coordinate 34,702 downwards.
GGCCGGATGCCGCGCCGCTCGCGCATCAGCCGCTCCACGTCGGCCTGCACCTTCTGGGTATCGACGCCCTCCGCCGCCCCGATATGGACGACGCCGATATCGGTGTCGCCGGCGATGCGGCGCTGGAAGGTTCGGAGCGGCATGATCACCGTATCGTCCTGGTCCGAGCCGAAGCTCGAACGGCCCTTGGCCTCCAGGACGCCGATGACCTCGCACGAGACGTTGGCGATGCGCATGCTGCGTCCGAGCGGCTCGATATTGCCGAAGATCTCCTTCTTCACCGTCTGGCCGATGACGCAGGCCGCCCGACCCGAGCGCAGCTCGCCCTCGAGGAATTCGCGCCCGTCGACGATCGTCCAGCCGCCGGTGATGAAGAAGCTGTTGTCCGAGCCGAACACCGTCGAGGTCCGGCTTTCCGTGCCGTAGACCACCGTCGCCGACTTCGAGACCTGCGGCGCCACCGCGACGACGCCGCTGATCTGGTTGCGCAGCGCCTCGACGTCGCGGATGGAGAAGGCCTTGGCCTCGGCGCTGGAGCGGCCCGGCCCGAACTGGCCCGGCCGCATGAAGAGCAGGTTGGTGCCGAGCTTCGACATGTCGGCCGTCACCTTCTCGGTGGTGCCCTTGCCGATGGTCACCATGGCGATGACCGCGGCGACGCCGATCACGACGCCGAGCACGGTGAGGATCGAGCGCGTCGGATTGCGGCGGATCGCCATCAGGGCGAGTTTCAGCGTTTCCCAGAACATCAGGCCGCCTCCCCCCTTGCGGTATCGCTTTCGATCTTGCCGTCGACGAACCGCACGGTGCGGTCGGCATAGGCGGCGATGTCGGTCTCGTGCGTCACCATGACGACGGTGATGCCGCGCTCGCGGTTGAGCTCGGTCAGGAGCTCCATGATCTCGCGGCTGGTGTGGCTGTCGAGATTGCCGGTCGGCTCGTCGGCGAGCAGCACCCGCGGATCGGTGACGATCGCCCGGGCGATCGCGACGCGCTGCTGCTGGCCGCCGGAAAGCTCCGACGAGGTGTGGCGCAGCCGGTCGCCGAGACCGACCTTGCCGAGCGCCTCGGCCGCGCGCTGGCGCCGCTCGCTCTGCGACACGCCGCGATAGACGAGCGGAAGCTCGACATTCTCCACCGCCGCCGTGCGCGTCAGGAGATTGAAGCCCTGGAACACGAAGCCGAGGAAATTGCGCCGGAGCAGCGTCTTGCGCCGGCGGTCGAGGCTGCCGACCTCGATGCCGGCGAAGTGGTAGTCGCCGCCGGTCGGTGTGTCGAGGCAGCCGATGATGTTCATCGCCGTCGACTTGCCCGAGCCGGACGGACCCATGATGGCGACGAACTCGCCCTCGTCGATGTCGAGATCGACCCCGGCGAGCGCATGCACGGTGGCATCGCCCTCGCCATAGATCTTGGTGACCCCGCGGAGCCGGATCATCGGCATCGACGGTCCGGCTTGCGCTTCCATCGACGGGCCGGATTGCGTTTCCATCGAACGCTCCGTCACTTCGAGGTGGTGGTGGCGTCGACGATGACCGCCTGGCCCGCCGCGAGCTCGCCGCCGGCAATGACCGTGTTGCGTCCGTCGCTCGAGCCGATGGTCACCGAGATACGTTCGGGCGCGCCGTCCTTCAGCACGTAGACGCGCGCGTCCTTGCCGAGATCCTCCTGCACCCCCGGCTGGCGGAAAGGCATGCGGAACGGCAGGAGCTTCTGCAGGAGGCTGGTCTTCTGGGCCGCGGCCGTCGACGGCGGGCTGAAGCGCAGCGCCGCATTCGGCACGAGCAGCGCGTCCTCGACTTCCTCGACGACGATGTCGGCCGTCGCCGTCATGCCAGGCCGCAGCCTGAGGTCGGAATTGTCGGCAACGAGGATCGCCTTGTAGGTGACGACGCCCTGCAGGGTCTCCGAGCCGTAGCGCACCTGCTTGATTTCGGCCGGGAATTCGCGATCCGGATAGGCATCGACCGAGAACGTCGCCTTCTGGCCCTCCGCGACCTTGCCGACATCGGCTTCGTCGACGTCGACCTGGGCCTCCATCTGCCGCAGATCCTCGGCGATGGTGAAGAGCACCGGCGCCTGCAGCGAGGCGGCGACCGTCTGGCCGGGATCGACCGCGCGCGACAGCACGACGCCGGAAATCGGCGAGACGATGCTCGCCTTGGCAAGATTGGTCTCGGCGAGCTTCAGGTCGGCCTCGGCCACGGCGATATCGGCCGCCGCGCTCTGCTCGGAGGCGAGCGCACGATCGTAGTCGGCCTTGGCGGTGTCGAGATCGAGCGCCGAGACCACCCGGCGCTCGGCGAGGTCGCTCTTGCGCTCGTAGTCACGCGCCTTCTGCAGCGAGGTCGCCTTGGCCTCGGCCTCCTTGGCCTGCGCCGCGATCAGCTTGGCCCGGCTCGAGGCGGCCGTCGCGACGAGCTTGTCGGTGTCGAGCTCGGCGAGCACCTGGCCGGACGTGACATTGTCGTTGTAGTCGACATTGACGGTGCGGATCATGCCGGAGAGTTCGCTCGAGATCTCGACCTTGTTGGTCGGCTCGATCGAGCCGGTCGCCGTCACGATCACCGTGAGTGCGCCGCGCCTGGCGTCGGTCGTCGTGTAGCGAACCGTCTCCTTGGAGCCCGACGTCCACCACAGATAGCCGCCACCGATCGCTGCGGCGGCGAGGACGACGAGCGTCGCCCGCCCGATCAGCGTGCGCCGGGCAGCCCGCCTGCGCCCACCCTTGTCGAGCTCCAGCTTCGATTCGATCTCGGCCTGAATCGCCCGCTGGTTGGAAGCCTCCATTTCGATACCCCTGCCTTTGTCCGACCCGCCGGGCGCCCGCGGTTTTGCGGCGTCATCTGGCGATCGTCGATACCCCTCCGGTGCGTGCAAGCCGCTCGCGTGCCCGGAACCTCACCCTTGAATGTGGCGCTGCGATGCCCGGGTCGCAAATTAATTTCCGGTAATCAAGGCATGTGCAGCCGGCTGCCGCAAAAGACTGCACCCGGCCCGGCAAAGCATTGACAATTATCGGAAAAGATCAGCAACAAACGCCGGCCGAGAGGGCCCCGACGAGGCCCCCGGAAAGGGCTCCGTTCAGCTCGCGTGACGGACGTATTCGGCACCGGCGACGGCGTCGAGGAAGCCGTTCGAGAACTGCGCCTCGGGCGCGATCGTCGCCAGCCGTTCCATCGCCGCGCCGGGCTCGAGCCGCCCGTCGAGCACGTCGCGATGGACCCGCGCGACCGCCACCATGTCGACCGTCTGCGGCGACAGTCGGAACATCGAGACGCCGGCGGCGGCGAGCCGCGGCAGATCGGCGGCGAGCCCCGACCAGGTCTGCGACATGGTCTGGATGCCGTTGATGGCGAGGAACTTCTGCCCGTCGAGCGTATCGACGTCGAGCCCGTCCGGGTCCTTGTCGCAGACGTATTGGCAGGAATCCTTGGAGAGGTGATGCACCCGCGCATGGTAGCAGCGCGCCGAGACGGCCAGCGGCATGCGCCCGAAGGCGAACACCTCGATACCGACGCCGAGACCCTGCGCCGCCCCGGCGATCGTCGCGATCGAGGCCAGCGGCAGCTCCGGCGGCAGGCAGATCGTCGTCGCGCCGTTGCCGGCGAGCATCGCGACCGTCGCCTCGTTGTAGACGTTGAGGAACGGACCGGCGACGTGCGGGCGGCCGGAGAGCGCGCCGATCGCGGCGACGTCGTTCGCCTCGACGAGACCCTCGACGTCGCGGGCGGTCTCGGTGAGGCGCTTGCGCTCGCGCTTCAGCGTGACGAGCGCCAGCGTCGAGACGACGACCTCCTTGCCGGCCGCTTCGAGCCGTTCGATCGCCTCGACCAACACTTCGGTCTGGAACGGCTCGCGCTTGGAGCAGACGACCTCGCCGATATGGACCCGCTCGACCGGCGCTTCCGCCGCGATCCGGGCATAGAAGTCGCGATAGCGCTCGGCCGGCCAATTGAAGAGGATCGGCCCGAGCGACAGCTTCGCCGCGGCCATCGTTCCTGTCGTCTCCGTCATCGCCAGACCTTCCGATAGGCGCCGCCGGTCGCCTGGCCGCCCTCGGTGAAGGCGGCAAGGTCGAGCGGCCGCACGTCGCCGTCGCGATCGAGGTCCTCGACCGCCCGGCGGAACGCCTGGACGACGGCGAGCGTATAGGCGCGGCTGCGCTGGCGGCCTTCGATCTTCAGCGCCGTGACCCCGGCCTTTTTCAGCGCCGGCATCAGCGCCGAGGCGTCGAGGCTGACCGGGTCCTCGAACACGTGGCCGGTCGTGCCGCCGCAGGCGAAGCGGCCCTTGCACAGCGTCGGATAGGCCCGCGGCTCGTCCTTGCCGACCCGGTTGATGGTGTAGCCGCCGAGGCGCGAGACGAATTCCTCGCCGTCCTCGTGGTAGTCGACATGGCTCGCCGGCGAGCAGACGCCGTGCATGTTCGGCGACTCGCCCGTCGCATAGGACGACAGCGAGCAGCGCCCCTCGGCCATGACGCAAAGCCCGCCGAAGGCGAAGACCTCGGTCTCGCAGTCGATCTCGCGATTGATCGCGGCGATCTCGTCGACGGTGAGCACGCGCGGCAGCACCACGCGCTTCACGCCGAAGCGGCGGACGTAGAAGTTGATCGCGTCGGGATTGGAGGCCGCCGCCTGCACCGAGAGATGGAGCCGCGCCCGCGGCTGCTTCTCGGCGGCATAGGCGAGAAGCCCGAGATCGGCGAGGATCAGCGCGTCGGCGCCGGCATTGACCGCGTCGTCGACCGCCCGGTGCCAGAGATCGAGCTGGCCGGCGCGCGGAAAGGTGTTGATCGCGACGAGCACGTTGACGCCGTTCTTGTGGGCGAGCCTGATGCCCTCGCGCATTTCCTTGCGGGAAAAATTGAGGCCCGGGAAGTTGCGCGCGTTGGTCTCGTCGGCAAAGCCGCAATAGACCGCGTCCGTGCCCGCCTCGACGGCGGTGACGAGCGCCGAGGGCGTCCCCGCCGGGCAGACGAGCTCGAGTGATCCCTTGGCCGGCCTCATGCGCCGGCATCCTTGGCCGGAGCGTCGGCGCCGGTGCCGACGAGATGGCGCCGGGCAAAGCCGTCGGCCCGCTCGACGAGGCCGAGAACGAGGCTCTCGGCCGGTCCGAACAGCGCCGCGAACTCGGCGACGATGTCGATGCCCTCCGCGTCGATGGCGTTCCGCAGCGCCACCACCGCCGAGACGTCGCCCTCGACCTGGATGTCGCGCGAGAAGAACAGCGCGTCGCCGTCGAGCCGGCCGCGGCTCATGTCGACGAGGGTGAGGAACGGCCCGGCGATCCGCGCGTCGAAGGCGCGTCCGGCAAGACCGCGCACCACCTCGACCCGCATGCCCGAGCGCTCCGGCGAAATGACGAAGGCGAACGGCAGGTCCGTCGGCTCGATGACGAAAGTCTTCCTGGATTCCGGTCCGAGCCGCTCGATCAGCCGGCGATGGCGCCAGACGATCGTGCGCCCCGCGCGCGCCAGGGCGTCGCGCAGCGGAAAGAGCGGTAGCGGCCGCATCAGGGCGCCGACGAGCGGGTGAAGCGCGTTGGTTTCCGTCACGTTTTTCTCGACCGTTGATGACAGGAAGGCAGATTGACGCGCATCCTAACCGCTGACTTTGACTTCGGTTAAGGTAATGCCCTCCACCGGGCGGTCATTTCGTCGCGGTGGATCGCAAAGGAAGCCGTCTTGCCCGTCCGTACCCTGCCGAAATTCAGGAATCTGCGCGCCTTCCTCGCCTTCCTCGAGGAGCGCGGCGACCTCGTGCGCATCGCCGAGCCGGTCGCCGTCGCGCTCGAGGCGACCGAGATCCACCGCCGGGTGATCGCCGCCGGCGGCCCGGCTCTCGTCTTCGAAAAGCCGGTGCTCGCCGATGGCCGCATCGCCGACACGCCGCTCCTGACGAATCTCTTCGGCACGGTGCGCCGCGTCGCCTGGGGCCTCGGCATCGAGCCCGAACGCCTCGGCGTTCTCGGCGAGGCCCTCGTCGAGCTGCGCAACCCCTCGCCGCCGAGCGGCCTGTCCGACATCACCGACCGGCTGCCGCTCGCCCGGGCCGTGCTCAATATGCGCCCGAAGAGCGACAGCGCACCGCCCTGCCAGGAGGTCGTGGCGACCGGCGCCGAGGTCGACCTCGCCAGCCTGCCCGTCCAGACCTGCTGGCCCGGCGAGCCGGCGCCGCTCATCACCTGGCCCGTCGTCATCACCCGGCCGCCGGAGACCGATCGCGCCGCGGCCACCAATGCCGGCGTCTACCGCATGCAGGTTCTCGGCCGCGACCGCGCCATCATGCGCTGGCTCGCGCCGCGCGGCGGCGCCCGCCATCACGAGCAGTGGAAGGCGAAGGGCGAGGACATGCCGGTCGCGATCGCCGTCGGCACCGACCCGACGACCATGCTGACCGCCGCCATGCCGCTGCCCGAGACGGTCGGCGAGCTGACCTTCGCCGGCCTCATGTCCGGCGAGCGGCCGCGCCTCGCGAGGGCCGTGACCGTGCCGCTGCCGGTCCCCGCCGAGGCCGAATTCGTCATCGAGGGCTACGTCTCGGCGAGCGAGACCGCCCCCGAGGGACCCTATGGCGACCACACCGGCTACTACAACTCGGTCGAGCCCTTCCCGGTGATGCGGGTCACCGCGATCACCCGCCGCCGCGATCCCCTCTACGTCTCGACCTTCACCGGCCGGGCGCCGGACGAGCCGGCGGTCATCGGCGAGGCCTTCAACGAGATCTTCGTGCCGCTGGTCAAGCGCCAGTTCCCCGAGATCACCGACTTCTGGCTGCCGCCGGAAACCGCCTCCTACCGGGTCGCCGTCGTCGCCTTCAGGAAGTCCTATCCGGGCCATGCCCGCCGGCTGATGCTCGGCCTGTGGTCGATGCTGCCGCAATTCTCGCTGACCAAGATGATCGTCGCCGTCGACCCGGACGTCGACCCGCGCGACTGGAAGGACGTGATGTGGGCCGTCGCCACCCGCTCCGATCCCTCCCGCGACCTCCTCGTCCTCGACCAGACGCCGATCGACTACCTCGATTTTGCGTCGCCCAAGGCCGGCCTCGGCGGCAAGCTCGGCATCGACGCGACGATGAAGGTCGCGCCCGAGACCGACCGGCCGTTCGGCGAGGTCATGCGCATGGACGCGGCGACCGTTGCCCGCATCGACGGGATCTGGGCAAAGCTCGGCCTCGGCGACAATCCGGAGAAGACGCGATGAGCCCGCGCCGTATCGTCGTCGCCGTCACCGGCGCCTCGGGCGCCGCCATCGGCATGCGCGTCGTCGGGTTGCTCGCCGCCCATGGCGGTTTCGAGACCCACCTCGTCGTCACCAAGGCCGGCGAACGCACCCTTGCCCACGAAGCCGACCCCGGCGCGCTCGCGGCCCTCGAGCGGGCCGTCGCCCGCCGCCACGCCGTCGACGACATCGGCGCCGCGCTCGCCAGCGGCTCGTTCCGCACCGAGGCGATGATCGTCGCGCCCTGTTCGATCCGCGCCCTTTCCGCCATCGCCACCTCGAACGCCACCGACCTCGTCGCGCGCGCCGCCGACGTGCACCTGAAAGAGCGCCGCCGCCTCGTCCTCCTCGTGCGCGAGGCGCCGCTCCACCTCGGCCACCTGCGGGCGATGACCGCCGTCACCGAGTATGGCGCGATCGTGCTGCCGCCGGTGCCGAGCTTCTACAACCGGCCCGAGACCGTCGCCGATCTCGTCGACGACATCGCCCGCCGGGCGCTCGCCACCGCGCTCCCGGACTTCGGCGCGGCGGTCGCCGAATGGGCCGGCGACTGACGCCTCCGGAATCGGAAGAATCCCCGCAAATTCAGACGGTTGATGCACCGCGCCCGGCCTGCCCCGAACTGCGACACATCGCCCCGACAACTTCTCCGCCTAAACATCGTAGGGTGCTTTGAGTCGCCGAAATGCGTCTGCAAGAGGCGACGATTGCATCGAATTGGGCACTTCGGAGAAACCTGGGAGAGGAGGACGACACCTTTCTGGCGCGGGCAGCCATCGTTTGGGCGAGCGATGGAAACAACGACAATCGCGCCGGCACCGATCTGGAGGAATAATGAAGAACCCAGTCAACTGGGTGACCAACGGCCTGCGAACCGCCGCATGGATTGCCGCGGCGTGCGCTGTCTTGTGTCTGCCCCCGTCCCTCGCCGAAGCAACCGACATCTCGCCGTTCGAGACCATGATCTCCGGCCAGACGAAGGTGCCGCAAGTCTCCGACAAGAAGCCCGGCGCCACCGCCGACCACAGCAAGTTCGAGGCGCTGCAAAAGCCCTTCGAGAACGGCTCCGAGGTCACCAAGGCCTGCCTGACCTGCCACAACGAGGCCGGTCACCAGTTCATGAAGTCGATCCACTGGACCTGGGAATACGACAATCCCGACACCGGCCAGAAGCTCGGCAAGAAGCGCCTCGTCAACAACTTCTGCACCAACGCCCGCGGCAACGAGGGCATGTGCGCCCAGTGCCACGCCGGCTACGGCTGGAAGGACGAGACCTTCGACTTCACCAACCAGGAAAACATCGACTGCGTGGTCTGCCACGACGGCACCGGCACCTACTACAAGATGCCGAATTCCAAGGGCAATTCCGCCTGTACGGTGATGTTCGAGGGCAAGAAGCCGATCGACCTCACCAAGGTCGCCCAGAGCGTCGGCATGCCGTCACGCGCCAATTGCGGCACCTGCCACTTCAACGGCGGCGGCGGCGACGGCGTCAAGCACGGTGACCTCGATTCCTCGCTGAAGGCCCCGCCGCACGAGCTCGACGTCCACATGTCGCCGGACGGCGGCAACTTCTCGTGCAACGCCTGCCACGTCTCCGACAAGCATCAGTGGGCCGGCAGCCGCTACCACATCAACGCCAGGGACACGCTCGGCACCGGCAAGCCCGGCATGCGCCGCGATGTCGCCAGCTGCGAATCCTGCCACGGCGTCGAGCCGCACGAGCACCCGGCGCTGAAGGCCTTCTATCTCAACTCGCACACCGACAAGGTCGCCTGCCAGACCTGCCACATCCCGACCTTCGCGCGCGGCGGCGTCGCCACGATCGTCAACTGGGACTGGACCACCGCCGGCAAGGTCGACGACAAGGGTCTCGGCTACAAGATCGAGGGTTACATCCAGGCCAACGGCCACGAACGCCCGACCTACAAGTCGATCAAGGGCAGCTTCGAATATGGCGAGAACGTCGTGCCGACCTATCGCTGGTTCGACGGCCAGATGGAGTACACCACCATCGACAGGAAGTTCGATCCGGCCGCGCAGCCGATCGACATCAACGGCTTCAAGGGTGCCTACGACGATCCCAAGTCGCGCATCTGGCCGTTCAAGAAGATGCACACCACCCAGCCCTACGACAAAGGCAACAACACCCTCGTCTACATGCACCTCTGGGGTGACGACGACAAAGCCTTCTGGGGCAACTACGACTTCGACAAGGCGATCGCCGAGGGCATGCAGAAGAACGAGCTGCCCTACAGCGGCGAGCACGGCTTCGTCGAAACCCTTTCCTGGTGGCCGATCACCCACATGGTCGCCCCCAAGGAAGGCGCCCTCGGGTGCCAGGACTGCCATGCCAGGGACGGACGGCTCGCCGGTCTCACCGGCTTCTACATGCCGGGTCGTGACAGCTTCGGCTGGCTCGACATGCTCGGCTATGCCGCCTTCGCCCTCACTTTCGGCGGCGTCGCCCTCCACGGGTTCCTGCGTTTCGTCATGAAGCGCCGCAAGGGGAGCAACTGATCATGGCAACCGAACGCACCCATTCCGGGCCCTACAAGCGGGCCGTCAGGATCTACTCCCGCTACGAGCGCTTCTGGCACTGGTCGCAGGCCCTCCTGATCGCCATCCTCGCCTTCTCGGGCTTCGGCCTGCACGGCACCCACAGCCTGATGTCGTTCGAGACCGCCGTCGGCGTCCACACCATCGCCGCGATCGTTCTCATCGTGCTGTGGATCTTCACCACCTTCTGGCACTTCACCACCGGCCAGTGGCGGCAATACCTGCCGCAGCGCGCCGGCCTCTTCGACGTCATCCGCTTCTACGCCTACGGGATCCTGATGGGCTCGCCCCATCCCTACCACAAGACCCTGAGGCGCAAGCAGAACGCGCTGCAGTCGCTCGCCTATCTCACCTTCATGGTGATCATCGGCCCGGCGCTGTGGTCGACGGGCATCGTCTATCTCGCCTATCCGCTGTGGTCGGACCTCGTCACCGGTCAGTGGTTCTTCGTCCTCGTGGTGTTCGTCCACACCGCGGCCGCCTTCCTGATGGTCACCTTCGTCGTGATCCACGTCTACATGACCACCACCGGCAAGACGCTGACCCACTACATCAAGACCATGATCACGGGCTACGAGACGGTCGAACTCTCCGAGATCGAGGAGAAGTACCTGGAAGAGACGCAGCCGGACATGATCCGCTGACGCCCCTTTTTCGACGCGAAAATCGAGCCGCCGCACGCCGACCGCGTGCGGCGGCTTTGCTTTGCGGTCGACCGATACCAAGGGATACCGACGAATTCGGTTTTTCTAATTTACGGCCATTGACGGAATCGTCATAACCTCGCCTTATATTGCGCTGCAGCATGCGCCGATGCATCAGTGAAACAGGAACGTTATGCCGACCCGCAATCTCAGCGCCTTCTTCCGCCCCCGTTCGATCGCCCTCATCGGTGCCAGCGGCACCCCGGGCACCGTCGGCAACACCGTCCTGACCAATCTGATGGGAGCCGGCTTCGACGGTCCGGTCCGGATCGTCAATCCGAAGCGCGACCATATCGGCCCCTATCCGTGCCGCAACTCGATCTCCGATCTGCCGGAAGCGCCGGACCTGGCCGTCATCGCCGCGCCGGCCGCGACGGTGCCGGGCATCATCGACGAACTCGGCGGGCGCGGCACCCGCAACGCGGTGATCATCACCGCCGGCCTCGGCAAGGGCCCCGGCAGCCTCGGCGCCGAAACCCTCGCCAACGCCCGGCGCCACGACATGCGCCTGCTCGGCCCCAACTGCATCGGCCTGCTCGTTCCCGAGGTCGGCCTCAATGCGAGCTTTGCCCACATCAATCCGATGAAGGGCGACGTCGCCTTCCTGTCGCAGTCCGGCGCGCTCGTCACCACCGTCGTCGACTGGGCCCATTCCCGCGGCATCGGCTTCCGCTCGGTGGTCTCGCTCGGCGACGTCCTCGACGTCGACGTCTCGGACCTGCTCGACTATTTCGCCGCCGACGTGAACACCCGCTCGATCCTGCTCTATCTCGAGGCGATCACCGACGCCCGCCGCTTCCTGTCGGCCGCCCGTCTCGCCGCTCGCGTCAAGCCGGTCATCGCCATCAAGGGCGGCCGCAACGAGGCCGCTGCCCGCGCCGCGGCGTCCCACACCGGCGCCCTCGCCGCCTCCGACGCCGTCTTCGACGCCGCCCTGCGCCGCGCCGGCGTGCTGCGCGTCTTCTCCCTCGACGAGCTCTTCACCGCCGCCGAAACCGTCAGCCGCATCAAGCCGTTCCCCGGCCATCGCCTCGGTATCGTCACCAATGGCGGCGGCGCCGGCGTGCTTGCCGCCGACGCTCTGGAAGGCCGCGACGCCCAGCTCTCGCAGCTGACGCCCGAGACCGTCGCCGCCCTCGACGCGGCGCTGCCGCCGATCTGGTCGCGCGGCAATCCGGTTGACATCATCGGCGACGCCCCGCCGGAGCGCTATCGCGCCGCCATCGAGGCGACCCTGCGCGACGCCGACACCGACGCCGTGCTCGTCATCAACTGCCCGACGGCGCTGACCTCGCCGAGCGCCGCCGCCGAGGCGACGATCGCCGCCTGGGACGCGACCCGCCGGGTCAAGCCGCTGTTCGCCTGCTGGCTCGGCGACGCCGCCGCCCGCGACGCCCGCCAGATCCTCTCGTCGAACGGCGTGCCGAACTACGAGACGCCCTCGACCGCGATCGCCGGCATCCGCCACGTCATCCGCTACCGCAACCGCCAGGAACTCCTGACCCGCATGCCGCCGGCCCTGCCGGAAGGCGCCGAGCCCGATCGCCAGCGCGTGCGCGCCATCGTCAGGCGCGGCCTTGCCGCCGGCGGCAACGGCCTTCTGACCTCGGACGAGGCCAAGGCCATGCTCGCCGCCTACCACATCCCGGTGGCGCTCGCCGAAGTCGCCAGGGACCCGGCCGATGTCGGCCGCGTCGCCGCCGGCATCCTCGCCCACGAGAAGGCCGTGGCGCTGAAGATCCGCTCGGCCGACATCACCCACAAATCCGATGTCGGCGGCGTCCGCCTCGGCCTCAGGAGCGCCCGCGAAGCCGAAGCGAGCGCGGTCACCATGCTCGAGACCGCCCGCCGCGTGATGCCCGACGCCCGGATCGACGGCTTCACCGTCGAGCCGATGATCGTGCGCCCCTACGGCGTCGAACTCATCGCCGGCGTCGCCACCGACCCGCTGTTCGGCCCGATCATCCTCTTCGGTGCCGGCGGCACGGCGGTGGAAGTCCTCGCCGACCGCTCGATCGGCCTGCCGCCGCTCGATGCGCTGCTCGCCCGCGACATGATCGCCGAGACGCGCGTCGCCAAGCTGCTCGCCGGCTATCGCGACCATCCGCGCGCCGACCACGACGCCATCGTGCGGGTGCTGCTCGGCCTGTCGCGCATGCTCGTCGAGGTGCCCGAGATCGTCGAACTCGACATCAACCCGCTGCTCGCCGACGAAAGCGGTGCCGTCGCCCTCGACGCCCGCGTCCGCGTCGCCGCCGTCGCGCCGGGCCGGCGCGCCGAGGAACGCTTCGCCATCCGTCCCTATCCCTCCAAGTGGATCGCCGACGAGACGACAAGTGGCGATCTCGACGTGCTGATCCGCCCGGTGAAGCCGGAGGACGAGGAGTTCTACGAGGAGTTCTTCGACAACCTGACGCCGGAGGACATCCGCCTGCGCTTCTTCGCGCCGGTCAAGGAGCTGTCGCACAAGTTCATCGCCCGCCTGACCCAGCTCGACTACGAGCGCTCGATGGCCTTCATCGCCTTCTCGCCGGACGGCAAGACCATGCTCGGCGTCTCCCGGCTCGCCCTCGATGCGGACCGCGAGACCGGCGAATACGCGGTCATCGTGCGCTCCGACCTCAAGGGCCGCGGCCTCGGCTGGCTCTTGATGCGCAAGCTGATCGACTTCGCCGCCGACGAAGGCGTCACCACGATCTACGGCGACGTGCTCGCCGGCAATCGCTCGATGCTGGCGATGTGCCGCGATCTCGGCTTCAAGGTCGAGCGCTACGAGGGCGATGCCTCGGTGGTGCGGGTCAGCCTCGACGTCGCCGAAGCCGCCGACAAGGTGGCCATCGCCGATCGCCGGGCCGATCCGAAGTCGGCGGTCGCCTGACCCGCCGGGAGCCGAGCCCTTCCGCCGCGCGGTGGCTTCAGCCGCGCGGACCGACGACGTGCAGCGCGAAGATCGCGACCGCCAGCGCGAGGACGCCGAGCACGACGGCGAGCAGCAGGTCCGCCTCGATCGGCGGTGCCGGACGCTCGGCCTCGTCCGAGATCTGCCGGCGCAGCACCAGGAAGCGATAGCCCGAGACCGCCAGGAGCACGATCCCGACGCCGACGAGCAGCAGCCCCGTCGTCGTCGAGCCGACCAACGACGGACCGCCGAACAGGTCCATCCGCTCCACGACGATACCGAAGCCGATGATGGCGATCGCCGTGCGGACCCAGGACAGGAACGTCCGCTCGTTCGCGGCATGATCGGCGAAGTTCTTGATCATCTTCGACATTCCCGGCTGTGACGGGCGTTTTCCGGAGCGATTCCCGACCGAACCGAATCGTTCGGTTGGCGAGAAATCGCTCCAGATTCGAATAGCTGGAGCAAAATCTGGTCGAAAAAGTCGATCGACTTTTTCTGATTTTGCTCTAGCCGGCCATCAGCCTGAAGACGGCCGGAACGAGAAAGGCGCTCGCGACCGCGTTGAGCCCCATGGCGATACCGGCGAAGGTACCCGCGACCGGATCGACCGTGAAGGCCTGCGCCGTGCCGATGCCGTGCGAGGCAAGGCCGACCGCGAAGCCGCGCGCTGCCTGATCGCGGATACGCAGCAGGTTCATCAGCGGCGTCATCATCACCGCGCCGAGGATGCCGGTGGTGATGACCAGCACCGCCGTCAGCGCCGGCTCGCCGCCGAGCCCCTCGCTGATGCCCATGGCGATCGCCGCCGTCACCGACTTCGGGGCGAGCGCGACGAGCACCTTCTGCGGTGCCCCGGACGCCGCCGCGATGGCGATCGTCGAGACGATCGCCGTGACCGCGCCGGCAATGAGCGCCGCGACCATCGGCACGAGATTGCGCCGCACCGTGCGGATATTGGCGAACATCGGAATGGCGAGCGCCACCGTCGCCGGGCCGAGCAGGAAATGGACGAACTGCGCGCCCTCGAAATAGCGGGCATAGGGCGTGCCGGTCACCGCCAGGAGCCCGGCGACCGTGAGGATCGCGATCAGCACCGGATTGACCAGCGGATGGCGCCCGCTCGCCTTGGCGATGGCGTCGGCGCCGAGCCAGGCAACGACCGTGATGGTCAGCCACAGCAGCGGCGTCGCCGAGAGATAGACCCAGAGCTGGAACGGATTGTCCATCTCACTCCTCCCCCCGGTCCATTGCCCGGCGGACGGCGACGAAGACCGCCGCCGTGACCGTGAGCGTCAGGATCGTCGAGACGACGAGCGCGACCGCGATCGCCGCGCCATGCGCCGCGATCTGACCGAAATGCTGGACGACGCCGGCACCGGCCGGAACGAACAGGATGCCGAGCGCCGCGATCAGCGCCGACGAGGTGCGCCCGAGTTCGCTCGCCGTCACCGTCTCCGGCGCGACCTTGCCGAGGCGCGCCGCGAGCCCGAGGCCGGCAACGAGCAGGATGAGGCCCATCACCGGTCCCGGCACGGGCCAGCCGGCGAGCCGCACCAGCACCTCGCCGAGCAACTGACATGCAAGCAGCAATCCGAACGCGCGCAACATGATCTGCGCCTCTCCCGCCGTTTCAGGTCATTTTGCCGGATGGCGCGACCCGCCGCCATATCCGACGCAACAGCTAGCCGCTCCGGTGTTTAAGCGGAATATGTCAAAACTAGAATGGATTTATTCCGTATCGTGAAAGGTTTCGGAAAAGCCGTCGCCAACTCCGCTGTTGCCCGCCGGCCCGCGGCGTGCTTGGCTCGCCGTCCCGCACGCCCAGTGTCACCGACGAGCACGGCCCCGATGAGCGCCACCGACGACCCACTCTTTCCGCCACGACCGCTGCCGCTCGTGCCCGTGCGCGACAGCTCGCGCGGCTTTCCCATCCATCGCATCTTCTGCGTCGGCCGCAACTACGCCGCCCACGCCGCCGAAATGGGCGCGACTGCGGTCAAGGAAGACCCGTTCTACTTCACCAAGTCGCCCTTTTCCTATGTCGCCTCCGGCGCGACCATCCCCTATCCGCCCGGAACCGCCGACTGCCACCACGAAATGGAGCTCGTCGCCGCCATCGGCGCGGCCGGCTTCCGCCTGCCGCTCGAAAAAGCCCTCGATCTCGTCTTCGGCTATGCCTGCGGCCTCGACCTCACCCGCCGCGACCTGCAGGGCGAGGCCAAGGACAAGCGCCGGCCCTGGGACCTCGGCAAGGACTTCGAGAACGCCGCCGTGCTCTCCGAAATCGTGCCCGCCGCCGCGATCGGCCACCCGACCGCCGGCCGCATCGAGCTCTCGGTCAACGGCGAGACGCGCCAGTCGGGCGACCTTGCCGAGATGATCAACTCGGTCGCCGAGACCATCGTCCACCTGTCGCGCTTCTACCACCTCGCCCCCGGCGACCTCGTCTATACCGGCACGCCCTCCGGCGTCGGCCCGGTCGTCCCCGGCGACCGCCTCGAAGGTCGCATCGACGGCGTCGGCGAGATCACGCTCACCATCGGCGAACCGGAATAGCCCGCTGCCCGTTTGGCATCGACGCCACACCCCGCCTCGCGACACACCGCCGCCACCGCCTGCGGCGGCAGCTCCTTCGCGCCGGATCACCCCGCCGCGCCCGGCCAATCCGTCGCGCCCGCACGCCCTCGCGCCGGGCCTTCTCTCCCGGCTCGACCCGATCTTCACGCCCTGCCGGGCCCGCCTTTCGCGCCTTTTCACCTGCCCGGCTTGACTTCGGGCCGGGATCGTCGGAAAAGTAAGTGATTAATCACTTACTTCCGGTACCGCCGTGCAGACCACCGCCCGCCATCTTCCCGCCGAGGAGCGCCGCGCCGCGACCGTCGAGACGGTCGTCGCGCTTGCCGCCGAGCAGAACCCCGGCGACATCACCACGGCGGCCATCGCCGAGCGCATGAACCTGTCGCAGGCCGCGATCTTCCGCCACTTTCCGTCGAAGGATGCGATCTGGCAGGCGGTGATGGAATGGGTCGCCGAGCGCCTGCTCGCCCGAATCGATCGCGCCGCCGCCGACGCCGCCTCCCCCCTCGCCGCCCTCGAGGCGATGTTCGCCACCCACATCGAGTTCGTCGCCGCCCATCCCGGCGTGCCGCGCATGATGTTCGGCGAACTGCAGCGCGCCGAGGACACCGCCGGCAAGCGCATGGCCCGCACGCTCCTTGCCCGCTACGGCGAGCGCCTGACCCTGCTGATCGATGCCGGCAAGACGAACGGCGAGATCGCCGCCGCGGTCGATGCCGCCGCCGCCGCGGCGCTCTTCGTCGGCACCATCCAGGGCCTCGTCATGCAATCGCTGCTCTCCGGCGACGCCCGCTCGATCCGCACCGCCGCCCCCGGCGCCTTCGCCCTTTATCGCCGCGCGATCGCCGCAACCTCGTGAGCCGCCGCCCATGACCCGCAAGCTTGCCCTCTTTGCGATCCTCGTGCCGCTCGCCGGCCTTCTCGCCTTCGTCGCGCTGCGCTCCGGCCCGCTGGCGCCGATCCCGGTGACCGTCGTCTCGGTCAACGAAGCCGCCCTGTCGCCGGCGCTTTTCGGTATCGGCACCGTCGAGGCGCGCTACGTCTACCGCATCGGCCCGACAGTCGCCGGCCGTGTCGCCAGCGTCGACGTCAATGTCGGCGACCGCGTCGCCGCCGGCACGCTGCTCGGCGAAATGGACCCGGTCGATCTCGACGATCGCATCGAGGCGGCGAACGCCGCCCTCGGCCGCGCTGAATCGGCCGTCGCCGCCGCCCGGGCGCAGGTCACCGACTCGACCGCCCGCGCCGAATACGCCGAAGCCCAGGCGCGCCGCTACGACGCCCTGTCGAAGAGCGGCGTCGTCAGCGACGCCGGCACCGAGGCGCGCCGCCAGGACTTCCAGGTCGCCGGCGCGAGCCTTGCCCTCGCCCGTGCCAATCTCGAAGGCGCCGAGAAGGAACTCGCCCGCGCCGTCGCCGAACGCGACGGCCTGCAGCGCCAGCGCGCCAACATGCGCCTCGTTGCCCCGGTCGATGGCCTCGTGGTCGCCCGCGAAGCCGACCCCGGCACCACCGTCGTCGCCGGCCAGGCGGTGCTGCAGCTCGTCGACCCGACGAGCCTCTGGCTCGACGTCCGCTTCGACCAGTTGCGCTCGGCCGGCCTCGTGCCCGGGCTCGGCGCCGCGATCGTCCTGCGCTCGCGCGCCGGCACGACGCTTGCCGGCAAGGTCCTGCGCATCGAGCCGCTCGCCGACGAGGTGACCGAGGAGCTTCTCGCCAAGGTCGTCTTCGATGTGATCCCCGACCCGCTGCCGCCGATCGGCGAGCTCGCCGAAATCACCGTTGCGCTCCCCGCCCTCGCCGCGACGCCGGTGCTGCCCGAAGCCGCCATCCGCCGCGTCGACGGCGCCCTCGGCGTCTGGGTCGTCGCCGACGACGGCGTGCGCTTTGCCCCGGTGCGCACCGGGGCGACCGACCTCGACGGCCACATCCAGATCCTGTCCGGCCTTGCCGCCGACGATCGCGTCGTTCTCTACAGCCAGCGCGCCATCGCCGCCCGGTCCCGCGTGACCGTCGTCGAGAACCTGCCCGGAGTGCCGCGATGATCAGTCTCGCCGGCCGCGACATCCTTCACTCCTGGGGCAAGTTCGTCTTCACCGGCATGGGGCTCGGCCTCCTCATCGGCGTCACCCTGACCATGGCCGGCGTCTATCGCGGCATGGTCGACGACGCCCGCGTGCTGCTCGACAACAGCGGCGCCGATCTCTGGGTCGTGCAGCAGGGCACCCTCGGGCCCTACGCCGAATCGTCGAGTATCAACGACGACACCTATCGCGCCGTGCTCGCCATGCCCGGCGTCGCCGCGGCCGCCAACGTCACCTATCTGACGATGCAGATCCGCCAGGGCAATCGCGACGTCCGCGCCATGGTGGTCGGCATCGCGCCCGGCGGCGCCGGCACGCCGGGTCGGCCGGCTCGCCTCGTCGCCGGCCGCCAGATCACCCGCAGCCACTACGAGGCCGTCGCCGACGTCGCCACCGGCTTCCGCCTCGGCGACAGCATCCGCATCCGCCGCAATCTCTACACCGTCGTCGGGCTCACCCGCCGCATGGTCTCCTCGAGCGGCGACCCGATGGTCTTCGTGCCGCTGCGCGATGCCCAGGAGGCCCAGTTCCTCAAGGACAACGACGCCATCGTCGAGCAGCGCCGCCGCACCGGCGCCAATCCGGCCTTCGCCCGGCCCGGCGTGCCCGACCTGCTCGACGCGGTGATCGCCTCGCAAAGCACCAATCCTTACGTCAACGCCGTCCTCGTGCGGATCCGCGCGGGCGCCCTGCCCGAGGAAGTCGCCGAGCCGATCCGCCGCTGGAAGCGCCTGCAGGTCTATACCCGCGCCCAGATGGAGGAGATCCTGATCGGCAAGCTGATCGCCACCTCGTCGAAGCAGATCGGCATGTTCCTCGTCATCCTCGCCATCGTCAGCGCCGCGATCATCGCCTTCATCATCTACACGCTGACCCTCGGCAAGATCCGCGAGATCGCGGTGCTGAAGCTGATCGGCACCCGCAACCGCACCATCGCCGGCATGATCATGCAGCAGGCCGTCGGCCTCGGCCTCATCGGCTTTGCCGTCGGCAAGATCGCCGCCACCTTCTGGGCTCCGGTCTTTCCGAAATACGTCCTGCTCGAGCCCGCCGATTCGGTGCGCGGCTTCGTCATCGTCGTCGTCATCTGCATCCTCGCCAGCAGCGTCGCCATCCGCGCCGCGCTGAAGGTCGATCCGGCGGAGGCGATCGGTGGCTGAAGCGCACGGCATCCGCATCGAGGGCCTGAGGAAGCGCTACGGCAGCGGCGACACCGCCGTCGACGCCCTCAAGGAAGTCGACATGGCGGTCGCCCCCGGCGAGGTCGTCGGCCTCATCGGCCCGTCCGGCTCGGGCAAGAGCACGCTCTTGAAGTGTCTCGGCGCCGTCATCGAGCCGACCGGCGGCCGCATGACCCTCGGCGACCAGGTCATCTACGACGGTGCCTGGAAGATCCGCGATCTGCGCGCCATGCGCCGCGACAAGATCGGCTTCATCTTTCAGGCGCCCTACCTGATCCCGTTCCTCGACGTGACCGACAACATCGCGCTCCTGCCGATGCTCGCCGGCCAGCCGAACGCCGAGGCCCGCAAGCGGGCGCTCGAACTGCTCGAGGCGCTCGACGTCGCCCATCGCGCCAAGGCGATGCCGAGCCAGCTCTCGGGCGGCGAGCAGCAGCGCGTCTCGATCGCCCGCGCCCTCGTCAACCGGCCGCCCGTGGTGCTCGCCGACGAGCCGACCGCGCCGCTCGACAGCGAGCGCGCCCTCGCCGTCATCCGCATCCTCAACCGCATGGCCGAGCAGTACCAGACCGCGATCATCGTCGTGACCCACGACGAGAAGATCATCCCGACCTTCCGCCGCATCTATCACATCCGCGACGGCCGCACCGAGGAGGAGGCGGGCGAGGGCCGCCCCTTCTGATCGCCCGAACCGACAGCCGGCACCGACTCGTCTTTGATCACGGTCAAGGACCGCCGCTCCCGGATCGGCCATGTGAAGTGTCGGGCACGCTTCGGCGTCGCGCTTCGACCGGCCGGAAACGGCGGATCGTCGCGACGCGAACGAGAGAGGCGACGAGAGACCGGCAAGACACGACGAGGACAAAGACCGACCCGCCAGGACAGGCAGAACGCGGCGCATCGCACGGCGCCCGCGATTGTCTGTCGGCATCGCTCGCCGGCCGGAAATCGCGGCCTCGGGCGACGGACCGGCGGGTCCTCCTTCGCCGCGGCGACGTCGCGGCGGTTTGTCTTGCCGCCCTTCATCGACATCGACGGTCGTTCGACGGCATGGTGGCATCGGGCCACCCGCGCGGTATTGCCACGCTCCGCTCGGACATGCTTTGACCCCCGCGCCCCGGCGGCGCGGCCGGATGGGAGAGACGACATGGAAGACACCGGCGCCAATGCCATCGACCCGGTCGGCGGCTGGCTGGAGGCGACGATCGGCAATCTTCTCGGCCTCGTTTCGGCGGGCGGCCCGATCGTCGCGGCCCTGCTCGTCCTTTCGGTCTTCGTCCTCACCATCATCGTCCTGAAGCTCTGGCAATATGCCCGCCTCGGCCTCGGCGCGAACCGCCGGGCGGAACGGGCGAGCGCGCTCTGGATCGCCGGCGACAAGGCCGCCGCCCTCGCCCTCGTCGAGGGCCGCCGCAATCCGGTGCTGAAGGTTCTTGCCCATGCCATGCGCGGCCTCACCGCCGCCCCGGAAGACGAGGGCCGGGTGCGCGAGGACGTCGAGCGCATCGCCCTTGGCGAACTCGCCAGCCTGCGCGCCTATCTGCGCGGCATCGAGGCAACCGTGCAGGTCGCCCCGCTGCTCGGCCTTTTCGGCACCGTGCTCGGCATGATCGACGCCTTCCGCTCGCTGCAGTCGGCCGGCGCCGAGGCCGATCCGGCGATCCTCGCCGGCGGCATCTGGGTCGCCCTCCTGACCACCGCCGTCGGCCTTTCGATCGCCATTCCCGCCGCCCTCGTCCTCTACTGGTTCGAGGGCCTCGTCGAGCGCCAGCGCCTCGCCATGGAAACCAAGCTGACCGGCATCTTCACCGGCCGCATCAGCGAGCGGACCATCGAGCCCCAGCCAGCTGCGCGCCGGCCTACCCTGACGGCGGTCGGCAATGCGGATTGATCCGGGTCGCAAGAGATCGCGCAGCATCAGCCTGACGCCGCTCATCGACGTCGTCTTCCTGCTGCTCGTCTTCTTCATGCTGGCCTCGACCTTCCTGAAATATTCCGGCCTCGACCTCGCCGCGGCCAAGACCGGCGCGACCGCGACCGCCCACGGCACCGTCATCGTCCTCAAGGTGCTCGGCGAGGGCCGGCTCGAGCTCGACGGCGCCGAAACGCCGGCCGACGGCCTCGAGGCCGCCCTCGCCGCCGCCGCGACCGGCGCCGACGACGCCACCGTCGCCATCCAGCCCGGCGAGGCGGCGACCGTTCAGGACATCGCCACCGCCGTCGAGACGGCCCGCCGCGCGCCGGTCGCCTCGGTCGTGGTCGTGCGCTGAGGGGGGGAGGACCATGCGTCTCGACCATCAGGACCCGGTGCCGCGCGAGGCCAACCTCGTCCCGCTCATCAACGTCGTCTTCCTGATGCTGGTGTTCTTCCTCATCGCCGGCTCGCTGCGCCCGTTCATGGTGCGGGGCGTCTCGCCGGCCGAAACCGAGACCGCCGAGCCCGGCGAGCGGCCGCAGGGACCGATCGCCATCGACGCCGAGGGGGCGATCAGCGCCGGCGGCGAGCCCATCGCCGCCCAGGACCTGCCGGCCCTGCTGAAGGCCCGCGCGCCGCACCTCGGCGACCAGCCGCTGTTCGTCATCGCCGACCGCACCCTCCCCGCGACCGTGCTCCTCGACTTTCTCGAAGCCTCCAAGGCGGCCGGCATCGAGAAGACCCGCCTCGTCACGCGACGGAGAACGGAATGACCTTCTCCCTTCGCGAATGGCTCTTTGCCGGCGGCTTCGCCGTCGCCGCCCACGCCGCGATCTTCGCCGGGGTCGACACCGCCGAGGAAGCGATGCTGGAGCGCGCCGCCGGCGTCTCCGTCTCCGTCGGCGGCTCGCTCTCCGAGCTGACCGGCGCCGACGAGGACCGCCCGGGCGACGCCGAGGAAGACGTCACCGCCGAAGAGCCGCCGCCGCCGGCCCAGGAGCCCGAGCCCGAACCCGAACCGGAACCGCAGCCGGTCGTCTCGGTGCCACCGCCGCCGACCGTCCCGACGACCCCGCCGCCGGACCTCGCCGCCCCGCCGGCGCCGGCGCCGGAACCCGCCGACATCGCCCTCGAGACGCCGAAGGACGCCGCGATCGAGCAACCCGAACCACCCGCACCGCCGAAGAAGGTGGAGCCGAAGCCGGAGAAGAAGGCGGCGAAGGCCGAACCGCGCGCCAAGTCCGGCAAGGTCGAGAAGCGGGCCGGCGGCGGCAAGGCGGCCGCTTCGGCCGGCGCCGGCGGTGGCGGCACGAGCCGAGAGGCCGGCGGCAAGGCGGCGATGTCGAACTATTCCGGCAAGGTGCGCTCGCGCATCGCCGGCCGGGCCCGCTCGCCCGGCGGCCGCGGCACCGTCACCGTGCGCTTCACCGTCACCGCCTCGGGCAGCGTCTCGTCGGCGAGCGTCGTCCAGAGTTCCGGATCGCGCAATCTCGATCGCGCCGCCATCGTCGCCGTCAAGCGCGGCTTCCCGCCGATCCCGCCGGGCCTGCCGCGGCAGATCACCTTCACCCTGCCGATCAGGTTCCGCTGATGTCCGCGTGTGCCGCCAAATATTACGGATCACACGATCAGTTTTCCCCGCATACGGGAAAGCCGAGCCGGAATGCCCCCATGGGGACTGCGACCGAATGCTTGGTCGCCGCCTCTTTCTCAAATGTTACCGAGTTGTTAACAAGCTTTTCGGGTTCGTGTGACGGAGTGGGAGTGAGGGCGTGCTGAACCGCCGCATGCTCCAGAGATCGGTGTTTTACCGGCTCGCGCAGGCAAGGCGTCTGCGCGTGGCGCTCTTCACGCTCTTCACCGCCCAGATCTACGCTCACTTCCTGCTTGCCGTGGTGCTCGGCATGAGCCTGCCGAGCGGCAGCGCCGAAGCGGCCTCGACCGACATGTTGCGCGTGCCCCTGTGCACGGTCGACGGTATCCGCTACGTCGCCCTCGCCAATGCCGAGGAAGGGAGCCCGGCAACGCCCGATGCCGAAACCCGTGCCGCACAGAATGCGGCGGGTTGTCTGCTTTGCGTCGTTGCCACGGGCAAGGTCGTCGCCGATGTCGGCGGCCTGCCGGACGGTCTCTTCGACCGCCCTGTCGACCGCCAGCCGCTAGTCGAGCCGGTGGTCGCGATCCTTGCCGCGCCATACGTCAGAACGCCCGGCGTACGGGCGCCCCCGACCCTCTGAACCATCCGTCACCGCGCAGGCTGCCATCGCGTCCCCCGGGTCGCCGATGCCGGCTTGCCGTCACCAGCTTTCCCGACGATCGGTTCATTGGGGGGATCCATGACCGCCAGACATACCCGCACCGCGCTGCTCGGCACCATCTCGCTGACCACGCTTCTCATCGCCGCCACCCCGGCCCTTGCCGAAGACGACGCCCGCGTCACGCTGCCGAGCATCGACATCTACGGCCTCGTGCCGCTGCCGCCGGCCGCCGGCAGCGAGGACCCGTTCGCCTCGACCGTGCCGCCGAGCTCGGGCGACGTCGGCACCTTCCTCAAGAGCGTCACCGGCATCTCCGTCGGCCGCATGGGCGGCCACGGCATGGAGCCGGCGATCCGCGGCCTCGACCAGAACCAGATCAGCGTCATCAACGACGGCGCCTTCCACTTCGGCGGCTGCCCGAACCGGATGGACCCGCCGAGCTCCTCGACGCAGCTCTACACCTACGACACGGTCATCGTGACCCGCGGCTACCAGTCGGTCATGCAGGGCCCGCCGGCCCCGGGCGGCACCATCGAGTTCAAGCGCGAGCCGCAGACCTTCGAGCCCGGCCTGCACGCCACGCTGCGCACCGGCGGCGGCTTCGAATCGAACGGCTACCGCAAGGACGGCTTCGCCGACGCGACCGTCGGCAACGAGTGGGGCAACGTGCGTGGCTTCACCTCGGCGACCGCGGTCGAGAACTACGAGGACGGCGACGGCAACGACGTGCGCTCGTCCTTCAAGCAGTATGGCGGCGGCCTGTCGGTGACCCGCACCTTCGACATCGACAGCTACGTCTCGTTCACCGGCGAGATCAACAACATCTACGACGCGCTCTTTGCCGGCGCCAACATGGACGCCCCCTCGACCGAGAACGTGACGCTGCGCCTGCAGGGTCGCACCGATCTCGCCTGGGGTGCCCTGAAAGCCGTCGAGTACAACATCTACGGCTCGCGCGCCGACCACATCATGGACAACTACTCCCTGCGCACCCCCGGCCCGCGCCGCATGGAGGCGATCACCGAGTCGACCACCTATGGCGGCAAGGTCTCCTTCGACGCCGAGGTCAAGGGCGCCGACATCCGCTTCGGCGTCGATCACCGCCTGATCGACAAGGACGGCTATCGCTTCAACCGCACCGCCGGCAACCTGCAGGGCGTGATCTGGCCGGACGCGCAGATCTCCGAGACCTCGGTCTTCGGTGAGGCGACGATCCCGCTCGCCGAGACGACGAAGCTCGTCGCCGGCCTGCGCTACGCCTTCGTGCACGCCACGCCGGACGCCACCGGCACGCTCATGGCCGTGCCGCTCGCCTTCAACACGCCGGACAAGATGTACGCCGCGTTCAACGGCGGTGCCGTCGCCGACGACACCGACGAGAACAACATCAGCGGTCTCATCCGGCTCGAGCACGAGCTCTTCGACGGCGTCTCGGTCTTTGCCGGCGCCAGCCGCGCCATGCGCACGGCCGATGCCACCGAGCGCTGGATCGCCATGTACAGCGATCTCGGCGGCGCCCCGGACGGCGATGCGAGCTGGGTCGGCAATCCGGACCTCGATCCGGAAGCCCATCACCAGGTCGATGTCGGCTTCTCGGTCACCAGGGAGCGGTTCGACTACTCCTTCACCGCCTACTACAACTCGGTGACCGACTACATCCAGCGCGACTCCGGCCGCCTCCTCGGCAAGCCCAACGCCACCATCTATCGCAACATCGACGCGACCCTGATGGGCTTCGAGACCGAAGCGAAGTTCCGCATCACCGACGCCTGGAAGCTGACCGTCGGCGCCGCCTACGTCCACGGCGAGAACGAGACGGACAACATTCCGCTCGCCCAGATCTCGCCGCTGACCGGCAAGGTCGAACTCGCCTACGAGACGCTGAAGTGGTTCGCCGGCGTGCGCCTCAATGCGGCGGCCGAGCAGACCCGTGTCGACGACAACCGGACGACCGGCAGCGGCGTCGACGCCGGTCCGACCGACGCCTGGACCACCGTCGACCTCTTCGGCGGCCTCAATGCGACCGACAACTTCCAGATCTCGGCGGGCGTCACCAACCTGTTCGACGAGACCTACGCGCTCAACCAGAACCGGCAGAGCATCACCGATCCGGTCGGGGTGCGCGTCAACGAGCCCGGTCGCTCGTTCTACGTCCGCGGCACGGCGAGGTTCTGACCTCCTCGGCGCGCCCCGCGCCGGCCTTCCTGCCGCAACGCCCGCCCCGGTACGCCGGGGCGGGCTTTTTTGTCGCCCGAGGTCCCCGCGACCGCGCTCGCGAGCGGCGGAAACCGCCGCGCCGGTTCCACCCTTTCGACAACGCCGAGAGCCGGGAGGGACCGCCATGCCGAGCCGCCGCCAATTCCTGATGTCGAGCGCGCTCGTCGCGCTGGGCCTCGCCCTGCCCTTCGATTTCGCCGTTGCGGCCACCCGTCCGACCGGCCGCAAGGTCTTCATGCATGCCGGCCGCGAGACCGTCACCGTGCTCAACGACCCAGACTATGTGCGGGTCTTCGGCTCGATCTTTGCCGACCAGTCGCTGACCATCGACACCGGCGGCGGCGCGGCGTCCTTCCTCGGCAATTTCTTCGAGGCCGACATCGTCTATCTCAACGTCCACGCCAATCCCGGCAAGTTCGTCGTCGGCAATGGCGACGAGATCTACATCGTCGACATGATCCGCGCCTGGAAGGACAAGGGCCGCGCGCCGGCGCTCGTCATCGTCACCGGCTGCAAGACGCTGCGGGTGGAGGGCAAGGTCAGCTTCCCGCGTGCCATCGGCATCGAGACGACCGCCGAAAAGCGCGCCTATATCGGCTTCGACACCCTCGTCGTCGGCAAGATCGCCGACCACTATTTCCGCGTCTTCCTCGCCCACTGGATGAAGCCGAAGAACGACGGCGGCTACCGCAGCCTCGCCGAGGCGCGCGACGACGCCAGGGCCTTCATCGCCCACATCATCGACCAGGGCTTCGGCAACCCGAACAAGGGCAAGATGATGAGCTTCACCATGGCCGACGCCTTCGTCGCCGACAGCATGGAGATCGTCGGCGATGCCGCGATGACCTTCCCCGATGTCGCGCTCGCCGCGAGCGCGCCGCCGACCGCCGGCGCCGCGACGGACGGGGCATCAAGCGGTGGCAACATCGGCGCGGTGAGCGGCCCCGCCGGCACGAGCGGCGGTGGCGGCTGGAGCGGCAACGGCTCCGGCGGCTTTTCCGGCAATATCGCCGGCCCGAGCAGCGTGCCCGGCAGCGGCGGCTCCGGCGGCGCCGATACCGGCGCCATCAACGACATCCTGAAGGGCAACCGGTAAGCCCGGTCAGGCCGCCGCGGCGGCCTCGCGGAACGTCACCATGCGATGCTTCGTCTCGTCCCACAGGGCGAGGCGGACGCAGGACAGGCTGTCCTTGATCGTCAGCCGGCCGTAGCTGCGCAGCTGCGGGAAGTCCTTCAGCACCGTGTTCAGCCGATAGAACGGGATGCGGCTCGCCAGGTGATGGACGTGGTGGATGCCGATATTGGCGGTCAGCCAGCGCAGGCCCGCCGGCAGGTCGTAGAAGGACGAACCGTTGAGCGCCGCCTCGTGCCAGTTCCATTCGCCCTCGTGCGCCCAGACCGTGCCGCGGAACTGATGCTGGATGAAGAACAGCCAGACGCCGATCGCCCCGGCGATCGCGATGACCGGCAGGTAGATGAACAGCACCGTCTCGACCCCGAGGAAAAGGACGAGGGCCGTGACGACACCGGCGATGCCGAGATTGGTGCCCATGACGCTGAGCCAGGGCTTGAGGCCCTCCCGCATCAGGCCGACCGGCAGGCGATGCTGCAGGAGGAAGAGATAGATCGGGCCGACGCCGAAGATCACGATCGGATGGCGATAGAGCCGGTAGCGCAGGCGGCCCCAGACCCCCTTGGCCTGGTATTCGGCAACGGTCAGCGTGTCGATGTCACCCTGGCCGCGCTTTTCCAGGCACCCCGAGCTGGCATGATGGGTCGCATGGGTGCGCTTCCAGTAGCTGTAGGGCGTCATCGTGAAGACGCCGGCGATGCGGCCGATCCAGTCGTTGAGGGCGCCGGTGCGGAAGAACGACCCGTGGCCGCAGTCGTGCTGGATCATGAACAGGCGCACCAGGAACACCGCCGTCGGTACGGCGAGCAGGAGCGCGAGCCAGGCGCTGACCTGCAGCGCGAAATACATGGCAACGACGAGGCCGGCGAGCGGCAGCAGCGTCAGCGCCAGTTCCAGCACCGCCCGGCCGTCGCTCGGACTGCGGTAGCGCATCAGCGTCTTGGACCACTCCGCAGCGGTCGGTTTCGTCTCGTCGGCAGCCATCTGGTCCTGCATTGCCATCCCCGTCGTCCTTGTCGCTATCGGGACATCGTAAAAGGAAGGAGCGCGCGCCGCAGCATCCAAACCGCGCCGCCATCTCGCTTTTCGCAGTTTTTTTGTGTGAAACGCCGCTGCCCCGCCCCTTCCTGGAGCCATGAACCGCAGCCAAGTCCCGTGTGTCCGACAATTGGGGTGAACGGTCGCCGAAGGCAAGTGAGCAAGTCGGGATGCGACGGTTGAGCGCGCGCCGATCATCGGTCAAAGTCGCGAATGCCAACGACTTCGATGAAGAGGCCCTCTCCGATGCCGCTCGCGATCCGCTTCCTCGCCGCTCTCGCGTTCCTCGTCCTCGGCCTCGCCCCGGCCGCCGCCGCCGAGACGCGATTCGCTCTCGTCGTCGGCAACTCGGCCTATGCGACCGCCGGGCGGTTGCCGAATGCCGGCAACGACGCCCGCCTCGTCGCCGCCGCCTTCGAGGCGATGGGCTTCGAGGTCGCCGCGCTCTACGACCTCGACGAGGCGGCGATGGGCAAGGCGCTCGACGACCTCGCCAAAAAGGCCGGCACCCTCGACGTCGCCGCGGTCTATTTCGCCGGCCACGGCATCCAGAAGGACGGCCGCAATTTCCTCATCCCGGTCGACGCCAGCCTTCGCTCGCCGACCGCCGTCGAGCGCGAGACGATCGCCCTCGACAGCCTGATGGAGGCCCTCGAGCAGGTGCCGATCAGCCTCGTCTTCCTCGATGCCTGCCGCAACAATCCGTTCGCCGAGGCGCTGATGGAGGACACCAGCGCCGGCGGCCGCACCGCCAACGTCAAGCGCGGCCTCGCCGTCGTGCGCACCAAGGGCGACATGCTGGTCACCTTCGCGACGTTGCCGAATTCCGTCGCCTCGGACGGCGCCGAGGGCAACTCGCCCTTCGCCCGCGCCCTCGCCCGCCACATCAAGACGCCGGACACCGAGGTCTCGGTGCTGATGAAGCGCGTCACCCGCGACGTCATGGACGAGACCCGTGGCGAGCAGCGCCCGCAGCAGCTCTCGCAGATGCAGACCGAGTTCTATTTCAAGAAGACCTCGGCGGCCCCGACCGTCGACACCGAGGCAAAGACCCTGCTCGCCGTCTATCCCGGCAAGGTGAAGACCGGCGAGGAAATCTCGGTGCTCGCCGACGTGCCGCATTCCTGCAGCCCGAGCTTCCTCAACCTGACGCCCTCATCGAAGGCGACGCCGATCCCGACCCAGTTCTTCAAGACCGTCGACCTCGGCAACGGCCAGTACCGCTACGAGATCTCGCCGGGCTCGCGCTACGGCCTCGTCGTCCAGGATCAGGACGAGCGCGGGCAGAACCGCATCGGCTTCTTCTGCGAGCCGGCCGGTCTTGCCGAGAGGGAGGATAAGATCGAGCTGCTGCGCGCCCTTTCCGACAAGCTCGCGGCCGGCGAACTCGCCGGCACCCTCTCGGCCCCGCGCTTCGGCGACGTCGCCTACCGCTTCGCCGATTTCGTCATCGAGTGAGGGCGAGCCGCCGGTTCGCCCGCGGTCGCCGGCCCGCCTCAGCGGTGGTCGCTGAACACCTTCGTGCCGCCGTCGCGATCGAACGACAGGACCGAATAGGGGTCCTTGTAGCCGTTCTCCATGCCCGGCGAACCGCTCGGCATGCCGGGCACGGCAAGGCCCGTCACGGCCGGCTTTTCGGCCAAGAGCCGCTTGACGTCCGCCGCCGGCACATGGCCCTCGACGAGATAGCCGGCGATCGTCGCGGTGTGGCAGGACTGCAACTTCTCGGGCATGCCGAGCTGCGTCTTCACCATGTCCATGTCCTCGACGTCCCGCGTCTCGACCTTGAACCCGGCGGCCCGCATATGCGCCACCCAGTTGCCGCAGCAGCCGCAGGTCGGGCTCTTCCAGACGGTCATCGCCGGCAGGGTTTCGGCCATCGCGGCGGCCGGCCAGAGAAGGGCGAAGGCGAGCAGCAGGTGTTTCATCGTGTCACTCCCGATTGTCGGACGAGCGCCAAGATACGCCTTCCAGCGCCGGCAAGGTCAATGCGTTTCATGTGCACCGGACGCCGACGATACCGCCGGCGGCTTCACTCGCCGAGCGGCAGCAGCGGCGGGTACGGCTCCTGGACGAAACGGGCGCTGACCCAGCCGGTCTTCGACCCGGCCGCGACCTTGTACCAGACGCCCTGCACGCCATCGACGAGGGTGCAGTCCGCGATCTCGGCCGCTGTGCCGACCGGCAGGCTGGTCAGCACCGCGCCCTGGAGCGATGGCTCGGCGCGCATGTTGACCTCGCGCTTGATCGTTCCCGTGCGCTTCGGATCGGCCGGGTCGCTGCCCGGCGTCAGCTTGCCGCCGCTGCAGCCGAGGGCGTCGGCGAGGAAGCCGAGCGAGGCGACGCTGGTGCCGCGCTTTTCCGCCGCGCACCAGGCTTCCGGGTCGTCGTTCGGGCCGCTCGTGCAGCGCCGGTCGCCGCGCCACAGCGAAATCCGCACCTTGTCGGCATCGCCGAGGCGGTACTGGCAGGAAAAGCCGCCATGGCTCGCCTGCGCGACATGCTCGCTGCCCGCCGCCGCGGCGAAATCGGCCAGCAGGCTGCCGGACCGCTCCGGCGGCGTGTAGAAGAAGCTGAACTCTTCCTCGGCGCTGGCCCGCCAGGCCCGCCCGGCCTGCAAATAGGCGCGGCAGAGCCGGCCGGCGATGTCGAGGTCGAAGCCGTAGAGCAGTGCCGGCTTGGCGAGCATTCCGGCCGACACCGGCGTGAAGCCCATGTACCAGGCGACGACGTCGCCGGTGAGAATGTAGAAGCTGTCGGGCGTGCGGTGTTCGAGCGCCCGCGCGAGCAGCCGCGGCGGGTTGGCGCCGCCGACGAGCAGCCGGTTGAAGGCGCCGGTGATGTCGTAGGAGAGATTGAGCACGTCGCCGACGCGGCCGACCTCGTCGGCCTTTTCCGCCGGCAGCAGGCCCATGTGGAAGCCGACCCTCGCGCCGTTCTCGATGTAGCGCGTGTCCGGCACGCCCGGATGGGCGAGATCGACCGACAGGGCAAAGGCGATGGCGCAGGCCGAAAGGCAGGCCTCGCCGTCGAGCACGTAGACGCCGCCGACATTCGGATCCTGGCTCTCGAGCGAATAGCGCACCGCCTCGGCGATGCGGAAGCCCTCGAGGAAGTTGCCGCCGGGGCTGTCGAAGACGATGCCGTCGATATAGCCGGTCGCCGTCTCGATCATCTGGCGCAGCTTGTCGGCGTCGCCCTTCGCGATCTGACCCGAGACGACGATCGTCGTCGGCTGCTGGCGGCGACTGTCGGTCGACACCCAGCCCGGCCCGTCGCCCGGATCGCTGGTGAAGGGCGCATCGTCGCCGAGCACCGAGACCGGCCCCTGCACCGGATAGATCGGCTTCAGCGCCGAAAGCCGGTCGACGAGATCGGGTCGGAACGTGATGTCGGCGCCCGAGGCGGCCGGGGCGAAAGCGAGGAACGCCGCGCCGGCGAGGACCGCGACGCGCGAAAGTCGATCGAGAAACGCCATCGGATCACTTCACCGGAATGAGGACGAGCTGGACCCGCCGGTTCTGGGCGCCGAAGGGGTCGCCGGCATCCTTCAGCTTGGTCGCGCCGAGGCCGGTTGCCGCGAGGCGTCCGCCGGAAAGGCCGGAAATCCCCTCGACGAAGGCCGAGACCGCCTCGGCCCGCTTCTGTGAAAGGTTGCGGTTGTAGTCCGGATCGCCCTTGGCGTCGGAATGGCCGAGGAAGAGGAAGCGGAAGGCGGAGAACTTGTCGCCTTTGAGGATCTCGGAGAGCTGCACCAGCTTGGCGTACTGGTCGGGCCTCAGCGTCGCCGAATCGTAGTCGAAGAGGATTTCCATATCGATCGAGGGCAGCGTCATCGCTGCGCTCGCGCCGCCCGAGGCGCCGGCCATTCCGGCCTCGCCGAGCGCCGCCGGCTTCACCTCCTCGCGGTCGATGATGCCGAGATTGACCACGTCGTCGACGCTGAAGCTCGCCGAAGACTTGAACTCGGCGTTCTGGCAGGAGGCCTGGTCGAGCAGGCACTTCTCCATTTCGCTCGAGCTGCCGGCGGGCTTGGCCGCCACCGGCGCCTTCGGTTTCAGGTCGAGATCGTCGAGCGTCATGGTCGACTGGGCGAGCGCCGGGACGGCCATCGCCGCCAGCGCCGCGCCGAGCAGGAGACGTTTCATCGGAATGCCCTTTGCGCCTTCAGTCCGCCTTGGCCGGATCCCACCTCTCGAGAGCCGTATCGTACATCGCATAGTCGAGGAAGCAGAAGCGCTTTCCCGTCTCCTTGTTCGGCCAGCAGGAGAAATCGCAGCGATATCCAGGCTTTACCCTGGCGGCATCGCAGAGCGGCCCGGCCACCTCGGCGACCGGCTCGCCGCTCGACGTCGCCTCGCCATATTCCATCTCGGTCGCCACGCCGTTGACGGTGTGCTTGTCGACATAATCGCCGGGGAAGGCGCCCTCCTCGACCACCACCGTCTTGCCGCCGGACGGCCAGATGAAGCTCTTCACCGTCTTGAAGCTCTTGCCCGTGACCTTGCGACTGCCGACGAGCACGCAAGGATCGTGGTCGGCCATCGCCGCGCCGGCAAAGACGAAGCACTCGCCGCGCGAGCCGTCGACCCACGGGCTGTTGCGCTCCTCGAAGGCGACGGTCTCCGGCTTGCCGTCGTCGGCCCGGGCAAGGCTCGCGATCGCCGTATCGCGCGAGAACAGCATGTAGGCGAAGAGCTCGGTGCCGACCTCGTCGCCGATCGAGACGAAACCGGTGGAGTAGTTCGGCCCGTTGCCGCCCGGCCCCATGGCCATGGAGAGATTGCACGCGTAGGCCGCCTCCTGGCCGAAGCCGGGCAGCGTCGCGCGCAATTCGCCGTCCTGGCGCTCGATCTTCGGCAGCTCCATCGCCGAGATGAACGACTTGTTCGGCTCGAAGAAGCCGTTGGCGCTGATCGTATCGGTCTGGAACTGGTACCAGTTGTTGCAGGCATTGATGACGCCGAGATCGGAGAGCTTGTCGGGCGCCACCGTCGGCGCCACGGCGATCTGCCAGCGCGCCGCCTGACCGACCGTCTCGATGTGCATCATCTGGTTCGGCGGCGTCTCCAGCATCGCCGCAATGAGCGTGGTCGGCAGCTTGATGAAGCCCGAGACGCCGATCAGCTGGCCGATGCCGCCGACCGCCACCGTATAGGCCTTGTTGACCGCCGTCTGGTCGTACTGACCCTCCGGCACGACCAGCGAGGGGGCGTGGAAGCCGAGCCGCGCCAGCGGGTGCATGATGCGATCGGCGATGACGCCGCGATCGTCCTCCGGCGACATCGAGCCGGCGAGAAAGACCACCGAGCAGGCCGATTCGCAGGTCGCGCCGCGCGGCACCGCCGTGCCGAACTTCGAATAGACGACATTGGCCATGCGGATCGCCTCGGCGAAGGAGCCGCCGGGGCT
Source organism: Pseudomonadota bacterium (assembly GCA_029572955.1). Taxonomy (GTDB): domain Bacteria; phylum Pseudomonadota; class Alphaproteobacteria; order Rhizobiales; family JAKPQE01; genus JAKPQE01. The sequence goes on along the minus strand of JAKPQE010000181.1, from coordinate 1,495 downwards.
GTCGAGGCAGATGCGCCGGGCGACCATGTCGCCGTAGGGATTGGCCGGCGGCACCCGTTCGAGCGCCGCCTCGAGGCGCGCCGCATCGCCCTTCTCGATGACGCCGGAAAGCGCAACGACGCAGTTGTAGGTCTTGTCCGAGGACGGGGCGATGGTCGCCGCCCGCGCCGCGCCGGACATCGTCGCGACCGACAGGCCGCCGAGGAGAATCACGGCACATGCCGCCGCCGGACTGCAAAGCCCCGGTCGCCGGAAGGCTGTATGCCAGTCGAAAATCGCCATCATCCGCCCCTTTGCTCCAGCGCCGACAAGCCCCTCGGCGCACCATGCAAACCCCGGCAGCGTTTCCAGGCGACGTGGACACCGGTTCGCCGTCCGGAAACGCGACAAGACGAAGACCGCGAACCGTTCAACGATTCCGCCAAGAGATGAACGGCTCCGGCCCCAGCCACGTTTCCGGCCGACCCGATCGCCCTCCCCGGGCGACACCGGCTCGCCGGCCATCTTAAAACGCTTGTCGTAATTATTTGCCGGCGAGAAACGAATGAGTCCAGATCAACAGTGGATCGCTTGCGGGAATCTGGGGACCGGGCGCGGCCCCGCCGGTCAGGATCGATCCCCCCTCCCCGCCACCCGCACGCCCGCCGAGAACGCCACGATGGTCGGGTAGGACGCCGCGAAGGTCAGCGCGTAGAGCGCCTCGCCGATCGGCAGGCCGAAGATGTCGACGGCAAGCAGCGCGCCGGTCTGCCAGGTCGCATAGACGGCGCCCGAGGTGAGGACGACGAGGACCGCGAAATAGACCGCATAGAAGGCTGGAAAGAGGATCAGGCCGGAGATCTGCATCGCCCGATAGTCCGGCACGAGCGCGAAAAAGGCGATCGCGATGACGAGCTGGATGGCCAGCAGCGCCGTCATCGCATCGATCCCGGCGGCGACGAGGGCGAGAAAGACGACGATGATCGCCGAGATGATCGCGAGGTAGCGCTTCAGGAACGACGCGAGGCGTAGATCGACCCGCAGGCGCCGGGCGATCGGCAGGATCGCCGCCCACCAGACGGTGACGCCGGAGGCAAAGGAAAAGAGCACGTCCTCGACGCCCCACGTCCCGCCGCCGATGCGCACCGGCGACCAGTAGGTCTCCTGCAGGAAGCTGGCGAAGGGCGCGGCCGGAATGACCCCGAGCCCGGCGAGCGTGGCGAGCCGCCGCGATCCGGGCACGGCGAGGTAGCCGGCGACGATCGCCGGCACGAACAGCGCGCAGCCGAGGAGATAGAGATGTTCCTCGGCCAGAATGATCTCGATCAGCCGGTCCACCTCGGCGCCCTCGTCCGGTCTACGACTCGCGAGACTAGGGACTGTCGGGCGCCTGCGCCACTGCCCCGAGCGACGCCGACACGGCGCAAGGATGCTGGCGACCATTCGACCCCGAAAGGGTTCGAGAAGCGCGACTGCGTGCCGGCCGATGAGGCCGCCCTCGCGGAGCCGGTGAGCG
>JAKPQE010000163.1 GCA_029572955.1 Pseudomonadota bacterium | reverse complement strand
CGACCGCGTGCTCGTCATGTACGACGGATCCGTCCGCGCCGAGCTCTCGGGCGCCGGCCTTACCGAACATGCCCTCATCGCCAACGCCCTGAACCTCGGCGAAGGCGCCCGCCTCGGAGCCGCCACATGAAGGAATTCCGCTTCTGGTTCGCCGAACAGCGCGGCACGCTCCTCGCGCTCGCCATCTTCATCGTGATGTTCGGGGTCTACCTCACCAATCACCCGGCCATCCTCAACAACGGCTACACCGTGCAAGGCGTCGGCAATGTCGTGCAGACCGCCGCCAACAAGGGCGTGCTGCTGGCGCTCGTCGCCATGGCGCAGACCTTCGTGGTGCTGACCGCCGGCATCGACCTCTCGGTCGGCGCCATCTTCATCCTCGCCAACTGCATCGCCTCCTACATCGTCGTCGGCTCGCCGCTGACGGTGACGGCCGGCGTGATCGGCGTGCTGTTGTCCGGCGCGCTCTGCGGCGCGGTGAACGCGGCCATCGTCATCTACGGCCGCCTGCAGCCCATCGTCGCCACCATCGCCTCCGGCGCCGTGATCTTCGGCATCGCCCTCTGGATGCGCCCCTTCCCCGGCTCGAGCCCCGAGTTCGCGTCGGGCCTCGCGGCGGCGCTGACGGGAAAGCTCTTCGGCATTATTCCAACCAGCCTCGTCTTCCTCGCGGCCGTGGTGATCCTCGTCTGGATCCCCTTCCGCCGCTCGGTCCTCGGCCGCGCCGTCTACGCCGCCGGCTCGTCGGAGGTCGCTGCCTACATGTCCGGCATGCCGGTGAAGCGCGCCAAGTTCGCTGCCTACGTGCTGTCGGGCACCTTTGCCGCGCTTGCCGGCCTCTTCCTCACCTTCTTCACCTATTCGGGCGAGGCCTCGGCGGCCAACGGCAACACCTACACGCTCTACTCGATCGCGGCCGTGGTGCTGGGTGGCGTGTCGCTGTTCGGCGGTCGCGGCAGCGCCATCGGCGCAATCTTCGGAGCGCTGGCCTTCCGCGCCATCGGCGACCTGCTCTTCGTCTTCGAGGTCGATCCGCTCTGGCAGCCGCTGTTCCAGGGCTTCGTCCTGCTCATCGCCGTTTCCATCGGTTCGGCGCGGCTCTTCCGCGTCCGCAACCGCCTCGAGCTCTTCGGTTGAGACCAAGAAAACGATACATGACAGACCAGACCTCTGCCGCCCCTGCCCGCCCGCTGCTTCAGCGCATCAACCTGCCGGTGATCACCGCCTTCGGCTGCATCGTGCTGCTGCTCGGCGTCGGCAGCCTCTATTCGCCGAACTTCCTCTCGCCCGAGTATCTGCTGCTGCAACTCAAGGTCGGCGCCTTCCTCGGCATCATCGCCACCGGCATGATGCTGGTGATCCTCATCGGCCAGATCGACCTCAGCGTCCCCTGGACAGTTGCAGTGGGGGCAATGATGGCCTCGGCCGCCACGGCCTATGGTGGCATGGGCGAGGTATTCTCGATCCCCTTCGGCGTCCTCTGCGGCGTGCTGATCGGCCTCGTCA
>JAKPQE010000154.1 GCA_029572955.1 Pseudomonadota bacterium | reverse complement strand
AAGGATGCTGGCGACCATTCGACCCCGAAAGGGTTCGAGAAGCGCGACTGCGTGCCGGCCGATGAGGCCGCCCTCGCGGAGCCGGTGAGCGCAGCGAACTCGGCGTGAGCGGATTGGTACCGAGTCCGAGTGGACCGGCTTCGAACCCGAAGGGTTCGAGAAGCGCGACTGCGCGCCGGCCGGTCAGGCCGCCCTCGCGGAGCCGGTGAGCGCAGCGAACTCGGCGTGTGTAACGCGCAAGAACGGATGGCAACTGCCGGGAAAAGGCGGGAACAGCCGGGATTTGCCGGGACAAGGCCGGAAAACGGCGAAAAATCCGCGACATAGCGAAACGCAGAGGGACCGGAAGCGGCGAGCGCGTCGCGCAAGATCAAGTGGCAAAAAGGTCGCCGGGAGACAGCTCGCGAAGACCGGTCAGAGGGGCCGGATGCAGGCGCGCGCCAGCGCCGTCAGATCGACCGTCCGAACCACATGACGCGGCCTGCGATGCTAAAATCTGACGCTTCGGAGAGCGCGACCTCCTCGCGCGGATAGACGGTGTTGTCGGAGATCAGGACGATCACGCCGCCGGGGCGCGGATGCACGCGCTTTACCTGCACTAATCCAGCCGAAACAACGACATAGATACCGTTGTCCTCGATCGAGCGGATCGAAGTGTCGACCAGCAGGATGTCGCCGGAGCGGATCGTCGGCTCCATCGAATCGCCGCGCACGGTCAGGGCGCGGGCGGCGGCCGGACTGACGCCACGGCGGCGCAGCCAGTCGGCGCGGAAAGCGATCAGGCCGTCCTCGTCCTCGCGCTCGACGACGGCCCCCTGACCAGCGGACGCGGCCACGTTGAGACGCGGCACCATTCGGAAATCATCAAATCCTTCAGTGGGTTTTTCCGAACCTTCAAGCCGCCGCATCGGGCCCTGGCCTGTAACAAGCCAGAGCAGCGACACCCCATTCCTTTCAGCGATTTGGGCGACCTTGTCGGCGCCGGGGATGCTGCCTTCGAGGTACTGCCGAATCGACGTCGCCGGCAGCCCGCACTTTTTGGCAAATGCATTGGTGCTACCGGATCCCGCCAGCTCGCGCAGGCGATCCGCGATAGAATTGCTCGTCATTGCGCGAACTCCGAACGCGCTTCGGGGTTCAAATTGAGGCGCAAATAGCTATATATCGATTAATTTTCAATGAGTTAATCAGATATATCGCAATTGCGATCAAGATGGAACTCCGAACGGGAAAAGACACGTAATTAAGCTTGACGAATCGACGTAATTACGTGCACATTTGTCCCACTAACCGTTGCACCACACCCGCGACCGTCGGTCTGCCAGGACCGGGATCGAAAGGAACGAAGATGACGACCCAGAAATGGGACAGCCACGCCATCAAGGCGGAGCTGGCGAGGCGCGGCTACACGCTGACCGGCCTTGCCCTCGACAACGGGCTCTATGCGAGCGCCTGCCGGCAGGGCCTCATGGGAGGCAGCCGGGCGGGCGCCGAACTCATCGCCAAGGTCCTGAAGGTTCCGTTCCGGGAGCTTTTCCCCGACCAGTACCTCCGTCGTCCGCGCAAAGGTACGACGAAGAAGTCGATTCAGGCGAGTCCGAAACGCGACGATCTCACGGACAGGGGGGCTGCGGCATGAGGCTCCCATCGTCCATTCAGCTCGCACCGATGGACAGGCGCCTGAAGGCCGAGCTGCCGATCGAGTTCCTGGCATTCGTCGCCGTCGGAATTGCCTTTGCGGTCGGCACGGCGCTCGGCGCGACACTCGCCGTCGCGATCAACACGATCGGGGGGATGTGATGCAGGCGATCCTCGCCCGCAGAAAAGAGGCCACGCCGGATGGGCTCGTCTATCTCGCTGGCGAGATCGCATTCGCTTTTGACGGTGTCGCTCCGGCTGCCGGCATCACGTCGACGACAACCATGTACATCGACGAAGCCTTTGTCTTTCCGTCAACGACCGATGCCCAGGCCGCGGCGGATTTCATCAATCCGCGACGCGTCGGCGGCGAGGCCTTCCATGTCTTTCCGTGGATCGGCGAGGAGGCGGATGCCGATGCGATCCTCGTCAAGGCATTGCGGTCGAGCATGGGCTCGGCCGGCTCCGAGGAGGAGTGACGCCATGGATGCCGTCCGCTCATCATTTCCGGTCAATGAGCCGGTCCCTGTGTGTGGTCGCGGCGGTGCTGATCGGCAAAAGCCAACAGACGTTCTGATAGCGGCGGTAGCCATTCCGGACGCAGCGCCACACGAAGATGGGCTCCTTCTCCCAACTGCAGCAGGAGTGCCGGCACCCAGCCTCCCTGGGCAAGGGACACTGCTTCTAGCGCCAAACTGGTCGGCGACACCATCATCCGATAGGCCGGTCCGGGCTTTTCCGATGCCCGCGCAAGCTCGCGGAGAAGAGTCATGAGCGCATCGACCGCATCAGTCTTGTCGATGAGTACATCCGTAGCCGTTGCGCCGCTGGTCAAGCCAATGACGACGTCGCCGGTCTCAGTGATCGAGACGTCCCGCAGGCGGCTTTTCGATAGCTCGTCCATTTCCCATTCCTCCGACTCGGTTGTTGGCGCTCCGAGTGTAGGAGGATTGCGCCACCTGCACGAGTGGTGGGGCGGCGGGGCTACCCGTGCATACCGTCTTGTTCGCTCGCGGCCGAGCGCACCTCTCGCGAGGTGCTGGCCTGCGCGGGCGCGCCCTCATCGGGCGGCGGCCGTTCGGCCTTGCGGCGCTCCGCGCCGGAGCGAATACGGGCGTTTCCTCCCACACACTGCCGGGCGGCCGGCGGGGCTTCGGCTTCGTCGGTGCCCGGCTCTTTTCCCTCTTTCGTGAGTAGAGCCCATGCGTATCGACGACATCCGCATCGACCTCATCGACGCCTCTGGCCGGCTCAGGCCGATCAATCCCGGCTGGGTCGAGACCATGGTCGACGAAATGACGGCCGGCGCGGTGCTCGCGCCGATCGAGGTGGTCGAGGCCGGCGACGGGTACCGGCTGATCACCGGAGCGCACCGCCTGGCGGCGGCGCGGAAGCTCGATCGAGCGACCATCGAGGCAAAGATCTGGCCGGCCGATGCCTTTGCCGACGAGGGGGAAATCCGGCTCAAGGAAGTGCAAGAGAACATCCTGCGGTTCGAACTCACAGAACTCGACCGGGCGAGCGCGATCGCGGCGTGGAAGCAGATCTACGAGGACACGCGGAAGACACCCCGGCGCGGGCGGCCGCCCAAATCGGAAAATACGGCAGACTCTGCCAGGATTTTCGCGGAGCGGTTTTCGATTGCTGCCGCCCGGGCACTCGGCATCTCGGAGCGCTCCGTTCGGATCTCGGTGCAGATCGCGCGCGGCATCGCCGAACGGGTGAAGACCCGGATTGCCGCCCACCCGATCGCCGACAACCAGATGGAGCTGCTGCAGCTCGTCGGCCAGTCGCCAGACCGGCAGACGAAGATCGCCGATCTCCTCCTTTCCGATCCGCCGAAAGCGGCGACCGTCGGCGGCGCGATCGCGCTTCTCGACCAGACGGCGACACCGGCCAGCCTCAAGGGCTGGGAGAAGATTTCCGAGCGGTTCGGGCGTCTCAACGAACGGGATCAGCAAGCCTTCTTCACCGCCAATGCCGACGCGATCGATCGCTGGCAGGCGACGCGGAAGCGGTGATGGCATGAAGCGCGACAGCTCCACCCTCGACCTCTTCAGGGACTTCGAGCCGAAGCCGGTGGTGCCGCGCTTCGCGGAAGACCAGGTGAAGGCGTGGAGCCGGGCGCGACGCCTGTCGAAGGCGATCTCTCGCACCCTCGAAGACGCCGGCCGCAGTCGCGACGAAATCGCGGCGGCGATCAGCGAGATCAGCGAGGAGAAGGTCACCAAGGCCACCCTCGACGCCTATGCGTCGGAAGAAAAGCCGCACGCGATCTCGGCGTTGAGGCTCGCGGCGCTTGTCGTCGTCACGGGCGACGCACGGGCGCTCAACACCCTGCTTGCCGATGCCGGCCTCATCGTCGTCGAAGCGAAGTACGAGGCGCTGCTCCGGCGCGAGAAGGCGCGGGAACTGAAAGCGCGGATCGAACAGGAAGAACAGGCGGCGGATGCCGAATGGAGGGCGCGGCGATGAGAGAGTGGCTGACCGCTCGGGAACTCGCCGCCGAGGCGTTGCCGGACTTCCCAGGCACGGAACGTGGGGTGCAGACCTACGCCGCTCGCGAGGGTTGGCCTGAGAGCATGGCCTATGCCCGCACCCGCGCCGGGCGCGGCGGCGGCATGGAATACCATATCAATCTGCTGCCAACGCTGGCACGGCTCGACTACGAGCGGCGGCACCGGCGGATCGAAGCGCCGGAGCCGAAGGCTGCTCCCGCGACCGCACTCGGCGACGGGCTGTCGACCCAGGCGACGCGGGAACGGGATGCGCGGCTCGCCATTGTCGCCGCCTTCGAAGCCTTTTCGAAGGGGCAGCGGCTGGGGCTCTCGTCGCGCACGCAGATCTTCGTCGACCGATACAACATGGGCAGCCAGGCGATCGAGCCGTGGATCAAGGACGTTGTGCCGCGTCTTTCCAAGCGCAGCCTCGCGCGCTGGCGCTCGGCGAAATTCATGGGCAGGGCCGACCAGCTGGCGGTCGACCGGTCGAAGGCGCGCAAGGGCAAGGGCGTCCTCGACACCGCCAATGGCGGCCGGGTCCGCACCTTCGTCCTCGCGCTCGTCGCTCATCAGCCACACCTCTCGGCGCCCCAAGTCAGGACGCAGGTCCGAGCCGAATTCGGCGACGAGATCGTGGTCGGCGGCAAGTCGATCGCGATGCCGCCGATCCGGACCTTCCAGCACTTCCTCGCACGGCTCAAATCCGTCGAAACGGTCGCCCTTACAAAGCTCTCCAATCCGGACAAGTACCGCTCGACGATGGCCCCATCGGGCGTCGGCACCCTGCGCTGGGTCACCGAGCCGAACACGCTCTGGCAAATCGACGCTTCGCCCGTCGACGCCCTCTGCGTCGACGGGCGCCATACGATCTATGCCTGCCTCGACATCGCGACCCGGCGGACGATCCTCTATGTGAGCCGGACACCGCGCGCCGCGGCCGTTGCCCTCCTCATCCGCAAGGCGATCCTCGCCTGGGGCGTGCCGGAGACGATCAAGACCGACAACGGCTCGGATTTCGTCGCCAGGGACACCAAGCGCCTCTTTGCCGCCCTCGATATCGAGATGGAACTCAGCGACGCCTACTCGCCGCAGCAGAAGGGCCATGTCGAGCGCGTCATCGGGACCTTCCAGCACGATTGTGCGGCGCTGCTGCCCGGCTTCGTCGGCCATTCGGTCGTCGATCGAAAGGCTATCGAAGACCGCAAGAGCTTCGCCGAACGGCTCGGTGAAGACACGGCCGAGGCCTTCGGCGTGTCGCTCACCGGTTCCGATCTGCAGGAGATAGCAAACCGCTGGGTCGAGACGATCTACGCGCATCGGGTGCATTCGAGCCTCGGCATGTCGCCGGCCGAGGCTGCCCGCCGGTCGATGACGCCGATCCGCACGGTCGACGAGCGGGCGCTCGACGTGCTGCTGATGCCGGTTGCCGGCGGCGGCGGCATTCGCACGGTCACCAAGTTCGGGGTGCGGGTCGAGGGCTATCACTACGTCGTCAACGCGGCCCTGCCAGGCCAGCGGGTGCTCGTCCGCATGGACCCGAACGACGCCGGCCGGGTGCTCGCCTTCGATGCCGAGACAGGCGTCTATGTCGGCGCGGGCATCTGCCCGGAACTCGCCGGCCTCGATCCGAAGACGATCCTTGCCGCCAAGCGGGAAGCGCAGACGGAGATCCTTGGCCAGAAGACGCGCGAGGCGCGGGCCGAGATCAATCGCATCACCCAAGGGGCGCCGCTCATCGAACGCGCCTTGCAGGTGGCGGCGCGCGACATGCCGAACGTCGTCGTCTTGCCAAAACGCGAGGAAGCCCACGAAACCCCGGCGATCGCCGCGGCACTCGACGCGGGAGCAGAGCCGGTGCCGGCACCCCTCAGCGGCCGGGCCGCCGAGATCCACGCCGAGCTGAAGGCCGAGACGGCGGCCGAATCCGCCCCGCCCAGCAACGTCCAGCCGATCCGCAAGGAGGAGACGCCGCAACAGCGTTTTCGCCGCGCGCTCGACCTCCAGGCCCGTATCGACGCCGGCGAGCTGGTCGAAGCACAGGATGCCGTCTGGCTCGGCGGCTACCAGAACGGCTCTGAATTCCGGGCGATGAAGACGGTCTACGAGGACTTCGGCGAGCGGGCGCTGCGTTGAGTATCCCGCAAAAAAGAAGGCCCCGGAGCGGGGCCAAGGCATTTCGATTGAGGAAGACAAGATGACGGCAAGCACCTTCAAAGTCAAGGCGACGATCGCAGCGCTCAAAAACGTGGCAACCTTCATGGCGCTCGTTGAAAAGCTGCGCTCGCGCCATCCGCATTTGCCCGGTATCGGGGTCTTTTCCGGACCTTCCGGATTCGGGAAGACCTACGCCGCGATCTACGCCCAGAACAAGACCCGGGCGCTGCGGGTCGAAGTCGGCGACAGCTGGAGCAAGAAGACCTTCCTTCGTCACGTCCTCGCCGAAGCCGGTGTCGAAGGGCGCGGCACCATCGCGGACATGGCCGAACAGGCGATCATGGTGCTCGGTGACGATCCCGACCGGCCGCTGATCATCGACGAGGCCGACAAGCTGGTCGACAAGGGCAACATCGAAATCGCCCGCGAGCTGCAGGAAATGACCAAGGTGCCGATGCTGCTCATCGGCGAGGAGCAGTTGCCCTTCAAGCTGAAGAAATTCGAGCGGGTCGACAACCGCGTCCTCGACTGGCGCTACGCCGAACCGTGTGACATCGAAGACACCCGCACCCTCGCCGAACTGATCTGCCCGGATCTCGGCATCGCCGACGACCTCATCGATGCAATCCGTGGCCGGTCGGCGGGCCGGGCGCGGCGGATCGTCGTCAACCTCACCAAGGTCGAGGAGTACGCGCGCAACACCGGCACGGCTTCGATCGACCTTGCCGCCTACAGCGGCGGCTTCTTCACCGGCGACGCTCCGTCGCGCGCCCGGAGGGCCGGCTGATGCCGATCATCCTCAATCTCAAGCTCGATGGTGCGCCGGTGCTTCGCGGCTTCGACCACTACTGGTCGAAGGTCCGCGAACTCGGGCGCGACGGCGCCGAATTCACCCTCGTCGACATCGTCGGCTGGTCGAACGGCTCCAGCCGCAAGACCGCCGGCGACTTCGTCAGACGCCTCGTGGACAAGGGCTATGCCGAGGCGGCCGGCTGGCGCACCGAGAACAGCCGCCGCCATCGGACCTATCGCCTGCTGAAGCGGCCGACCGACACTCCGACGCTCGGGCGCGGCGGGACGGCCGGCTTGCAAGGGTGCGGCGTCCAGCAGATGTGGACGGCGATGCGCGCCCTCGACGGCTTCACCATCGCCGAACTCACCATGACGGCGTCCACAGACGACCACGCGGTCCGCTACCAGACCGCCCGGGACTACGTGCGCCGCCTGATCGACGCCGGCTACCTCGTCGGCAGGAGCCAGCGAGATCCGAACCTGCCGCATGTCTACCGGCTGAAGCCGTCGATGAACACCGGTCCGAAGGCGCCGAAGATCCTGCGGACCAAGCTCATCTACGACCCCAACCGCGGCGCGATCATAGGTGCGGCGGAAGCCGAGGAGGCGAGGCCATGAAGCGCGGCCCGATCACGGCCTCGGCCCGCAACGGCGACGGCAGCTCGATGCTCGAAAAGGCGCGCGCGGCGTGGGACTCGCCCACGCCCGACTGGATCGAGGAACTCGCCCGCCTCGCCGACGCTCACGGTCTCAGGGGCGCCGGCCGGCGCATCGGCTACAGCCCTTCGACGGTCTCGGAGGTTCTGCGCGGGGTCTTCAAGGGATCGATGCCGCGCGTCGAGGAGATGGTGCGCGGCGCGCTGATGGGCGCCGAGGTCGACTGCCAGATCCTCGGCACGATCGGGCGGGACCAGTGCCTCGACTGGCAGCGAAAGCCCTTCGCTCCGACCAACGCCACCCGCGTTCAGGTGTTCCATGCCTGCCGGGGCGGATGCCCTCATGCCCGTAATGGAGGGGATGATGGCGCAGCTCAGTGAGGCTCTCCGCACCATTGCCGACTGGCTCAAAGGCTATGCCGAGACCGGCGTCGAGCTGGCGCCGCTCGCTGTCGAGGCGATGGCCGCGACGATCGAGCAGGCGGCGGAAGATGCCGAGGCCATCGAAAAGGAGGTCGACGATCTTATCAGCGTGATGGTCGCTGCGGCGGATTTGGACGCGGAAGCACTCTCCGAAGAAACCTCCGATTTGCCGGATGTGACGGTGGGCTTAGTCGATCTTGGTTTTGCCGCTCCGGACGGCGCGGCCGGAACGGTTGTCGCCTTTCCCATGGCCCCAAGGCGGACGGCGTTCGTCCGCCCCAACGACGGAGGCGACGTGGCATGAGCACCGTCACCGACGACGTGCTGGCTGTTGCCGACGATATCGCCGCCCGCGCCCTCAAGAACCGCTGGGAGGCGACCCTCATCTCCGTCAACGAGATCATGGTGCTGGCGGAGGCGTATCGAGCTGTCCGCGAGGCTTCACCCTCGGCCGACCATGGTGAGGCAGCGCAATGAAGGGCGACTGGAGCTATCGCGACCTTGCACAGGCCATCGGCCTTCGTGCGCTCGGCGAAGAGATCGGCGAGATCGCCATCATCCTCGGCCGATCGCGCGACGAGGTCGCGAAGGCTCTCGCCTTCGCCCGCACGCAGATCCGCGCCGAGACGTGGATCGAAGATCTGCTCGCGCCGACCGAGAGGCCGCTGGCGCCAGCAAAGCCTCCGGCGCCAGCAAAGCCGGCAAGGCCTCCGGCGCCAACAAAGCTGCCGCGCCAGCCGGAGAAGATATTCCGCAACTGGCGGCCTGCGCCCGTCATCCACCGGATGCCGGACATACCCGCGAACGTCACTGCCGCCTTCTGCGGCGACCCGTCACCCGAGCGCTCGGCGCTCAACCAACGACCCCGCTCCTGAGGAAATTCGCGATGACCGACCCGACGATCGACATCAACGGCAAGTCCTACATGACCGATGCCAAGGGCGCGCTGGTGCCCGTCGAGACCATCAAGGCGCAGCACCTTCTCGAAGACGAGGTGGTGCGCAAGGTGATGGGCTTCGCCCGTGAGCTTTCCGAGCAGATCGCCCGGTTCAAGGGGCACACCTTCGAAGACCTGAACGCCTTCCAGACGCTCCTCGAACAGGAATACGAGGCGCGTAAGGGCGGCGCCAAAGGCAACGTCACCTTCCAGAGCTTCGACGGTTGCATGAAGGTCCAGGTGCAGATCGCCGACCAGATCAGCTTCGGCGCCGAGCTACAGGTCGCCAAGAAGCTGATCGACGAGTGTCTCGTCGAGTGGGGCGCCGAGAGCCGGTCGGAGCTGCGGGCGCTCGTCAACCGCGTCTTCGCCGTCGAGAAGGAAGGCCAGATCAATCGCGGCGAGCTGTTCTCGCTGCTCCGGCTCGACATCGCGGACGAGCGTTGGAAGCGCGCCATGGACGCGATCCACGACTCGATCCGTGTCACCGGTACCAAGGCCTATGTGCGGTTCTACGAGCGCCCCGACCCGACCGCCGCCTGGCAGTCGGTGACCATCGACCTCGCCGCGGCCTGAGGAGGGGCTCCGTGAACTGGATCACCCGGTCGCTGCCAACTGAGCCCGATGAAGACCCGCCCGAGCCGTCGCGGCTCGGGCCGCTCGAAGCCGAGCGCGCCGCACTCCTCGCCAAGGTCCGCCGTGGCATCCGCTCCCGACGCCAGGAGCAGATCCTTCGCCGGATCGGGGAAATCACCCGCCAGCTGCTCGCCCAGGGAGACGCCGCATGAGCCGCGCCCTCATTGCCAAGGTTCATATCGCCAAGGCCGACCTCGGCCTCGACGACACGGCTTATCGCGCCGTGCTGGCCCGCGTGACGGGCAAGGCCTCGTCGAAAGGCATGAGCGACGGCGAGATGGGCGACGTCCTCGACGAGTTCAAGCGCCTCGGCTGGCAGCCGGCGAGCCCGAGGGCCAAGGCCGGGCGGGCGAGCGGGCCTTATGCGAAGAAAGCGCAGGCCTTGTGGATTGCGGCATGGAACCTCGGCATCGTCCGTTCCAAGGACGACCGGGCGATGATGGCCTTCGTCGCGCGGCAGACCGGACTTAGCCACGCCCGGTTTCTGACGGATGCGGCCGACGCGCGAAAGGCCATCGAGGCCCTCAAGTCGTGGATTGCGCGCGAAGGCGGCGTCGACTGGTCAGTCGGGCCGGCGACACCGATTTATGCGACGCGGCATGGCTATCAGATCGCCACCGCGCAGCTCAGACGGCTCGGGGAGGTTGATCCCGCCGCCGCCGGCTATCGCACCATCGGCGAGTGGATCATTGCCCGTGCCCCGCACCTGCCGGGCCTGCCGTCGCGGCTCTCGACGATGACTGACGCGGCGTGGATCACGGTCATGAATGATCTCGGCGAACGCCTGAGGAAGGCGATGAAGGGCAAGGCCAAGAAGCGGAGGGCGGCATGACCCTCCGGCTATTCGATCGGTGCCTTGAGGATGCCGCTCTTCTCGGCAAGCGCCTTGACGGTGGCGCAATGGACGGCTTTGTGGGAGCCGGTGATGTGCTCTTGCGTGAAGCGGGCGACGGTCATCGCCTCTTCGAGGGCGACCAAGAACCCCTCTGGGATGCCATCGGGGTCGCTGGTGAGGCGCTTAGTCAGGATGTCCTGGTCGAACTCCAAGCCGCAGAACTGCTCGCCGGCGAGGATTTGGGCAAGGTTGCGGATGGCGTCCTTGTCGCGCTCGCTCATGGTCATGGCGGTGCTGGGAACAGTGGCGGCGACGATGACGCATATCGCGGCGAGCAAAGTACGCATGGGGTGGCCCTTCCTGCGGTTGCAAGTTCTCGATCTTATCGCCTCTGCGCCTCGCGTCACCTGTTTTTGACATTTCCCGCAAATCATCCCATCATCGGCGCGCATGGTGAAAAAGACCATGCCGGGTTTAGCAGCCCGTCCGTTGGAGCGCCCGAGACAAGGCGCGCGGTCCCGAAAGGGCCAGCGCCTTTTCCTATGGTCGGGCAGCGTGGGGAGCCGCAAGGCTCGCCGCGTGCTCCACGCGGTCTGCTAACCCATGACTGCCCGGCCACCCGATTAGCAGCGAGTTTCCGGGCGCTAACCAATGGAGCTGAAAATGACCATACCGCAGACCCTCTTCGACCTTTCGGGCGTTTCGGCGCGCATCCATCATCTGCCGGGGCGTCCGCCCTTCATCCTCGACGCCGACATGGCGACGATTTACGGATCATCGACCAAGGCGATCAATCAGGCGGTGAAGCGCAATCCGGACCGGTTTCCGAAGGACTTCTGTTTCAGTCTCACGGAAGGGGAGATTTCGGATTTGCGGTCACAAAATGTGACCACAAACATGTCCCGAGCGCTCGCCAGCGGCTTCACCCACGCCGGCTCGATCGCCCTGTCGGGCGTGCTGAAAACCGAGGTGGCGGCGCGGATGTCGGTCATCATCCATCGCGCCTTCGCGGCGATGGAGGCCAAGGCGCTCAGCGATACCCGCTTCATGGTGCAGAAGCTCCGAAGCGAGACGCTGGTCAAGAAGCCCATCTACGGGCGCATCATGGAGGGCGCGCGCAACGGCTGGACCTTCGAGCAGGTCTGGCGCTCGACCTCCTACACCAAATACCAGCTGGAGACGGCGGTGCGCGAAATGGTGGCGATGGGCATGCTTTCCGCGCCGCTCGCCGGCATGCAGACCGACCTGTTCGCCCATGCCTGATCCTGTCGACCAGATCGAGGACGGGCTGGCGGCGCTCGACTGCGTCTGCGATCTGCTCGTCCAGGCCGACGCCGGCGGCCAGGGGCTCGAATTCGTCGCTCCGGGGCGGCTCAGCGGCCTCATCGAACTCATCGCCGGCCAGATCCGCACCGGCCTTGCCAGCCTCGACCGGCGCGACCGGTGCGACCAGTCCGGGGCGGGCGCCTGACGGCAAGCCCCGCGCCCTCTTTTGCCGGAGGGCGCGGGCATGAGCTGGCCGTTCGCTCCGCTGACGCCCTTCAAGTACGGCGCGATCGTCGCCGATCCGCCCTGGGCCTATGCCATGCGCTCGGACAAGGGCTACGAAAAGAGCCCGGAAGCGCACTACGACACGCTGCCGCTCGACGCGATCAAGGCCCTGCCGGTGCGCGATCTCGCGGCGCCTGATTGCCTCATCGTGCTCTGGTCGACCTGGCCGCATCTGCCCCAGGCGATGGAGGTCATGGCGACCTGGGGTTTCACCTTCAAGACCGGGGGGTCGTGGGTGAAGCGGACCGCGACCGGCAAGACCGCCTTCGGTACCGGCTATCTGCTGCGTTCCGCCTCCGAGCCGTTTCTGATCGGCACCATCGGCAGCCCGAAGATCCGCTCGCGGTCGCAGCGTAACGTCATCGAGACGATCGAAAACTTCCCGAGCATCGTCGACGCTGTGCGCCGGGAGCATTCCCGCAAGCCTGCCGAGATGCGCGACATCGTCGCCGAACGGCTCTTGCCCGACCAATTCGCCTGCGAACTCTTCGCGCGCGAGGCATGGCCCGGGCATGAAGTCTGGGGCAACGAGGCGACCCGCTTCGACGGGGGGGGTCTGGGATGAGGCGCAAGGTTGGCAGGCTCAGGGTTCCGTTCGAAAAGATCTCGGAAATCGCCGCGGCTGCGGTCGCCGACGGAGAGATCGTCTTCGACGTGTCTGCGATGGACCTCAGCCGAAAGTCTGCCTGCTACCGTCGCAAGAACGGATCGCTGACCGTTTGCCTGATCTGGGTCGGCAAGGGAAGCACGAGGGTCACCTGTACGCTGAGGGGGTGGCGGCCATGACGAGCGCCTCCTTCGAAGGCCTGCCCGGCATCCTTGCCGAGATCGCCGAGGCCGCCGGCCTCGAAGCGGCGATACGCATGGCCGAGGTGAAGGGCGGTCGCTCGGTCTACATCCCGGCGAAGGTCTCCGATCGGCACTGGCTCGCGGTAGCCCTCGGCCGCGAAGCCGCGGACAAGGTGTGCCGGCACTTCTCGGTCAATGGCGGCGGCGTGCGACTGCTCATCCCGCTCGGGCCGGCGGCGACGATGAAGGCGGCGCGGCGGCGCCTCGCCAAGGCACTCGAAGAGGGCGCGACGACGACCGAGGCCGTCAGCCGCTCAGGGCTGCACGAGCGCACCGTCTACCGCGCCCGGGCGCGGCGGCGTGATGACAGCCAAGGCCGTTTGTTCTAGAGTTTTCGAGCCGCCACGGCGCCCCTCCTGACAGCTGTCAGCCTCATTTCGGGAAACCCCATCGGGCACCGTTCGAACACGCTTTGATTGTTGTTCGAACGAGGCCTTGCCATGTCCATCATCGACCAGCTGGAAGCCGGCGGAGGCAAGCGCGGCCGCGGCGGCATCGTCGCCAGGGCGGCGGCGCGCATCGGCTGCGACCCGCTCTATCTCCAGGCGATCCTCAATGTCGAATCCGGCGGCGACGCCTTCGACAAGAAGGGCCGGCTGATCATCCTGCCGGAAAAGCATGTCTTCTGGCGCGAGCTGCCTGCTGCCCTGCGTGCCAAGGCACGGGCGCTCGGCCTCGCAACGCCGAAGTGGGCGCGGTCGAACTATGCCGGCCTCGGCGGCAAGGGATCCGACAGGCGCTGGACCCGGCTGCGCCGGATGGTCGAGCTGCACGAGACGGCGGCGCTCATGTCGGCGAGCTACGGCAAGCCGCAGATCATGGGCTTCAACCACAAGCTCGCCGGCTATTCCAGCGTCACCGAATTCGTTCTGGCGCTCGCCGAGAACAGCGACGCCCACGACGTGGCCTTCATCGCGTTCCTCGAAGCTGTCGGCCTCGCCGACGAACTGCGCGCCAAGGACAGCCCGGCGATCGCCCGGCGCTACAACGGCTCCGGCCAGGTCGCCCGTTATGCCGGCATGATCGATGCCGAATATCGCAAGCTCCTGGCGCGGTCGGAAAAGCGGGCCGTCCGCAAGGGTGACCTCCCGACCGTCACGACGGTGGTGGGCGTGCCGGGGCGTTCGGCGATGCTCCGCCTCGGCTCCGAGGGCTACAAGGTCAAGGCGCTGCAGGAGCGGCTCGTCGCCCTCGGCTATCACGTCGTCGTCGATGGCGACTTCGGCCCGGCGACCCGCCGCGCCGTCGTCGCCTTTCAGGCCGACCACGGCCTCGCTGTCGACGGCATCGTCGGCCCCGAGACCGAGGCGCTGCTCGACAAGGCAGTCCCGATCAACGACCAGCCCGGCAACAGCCGCGACGGGCTGACGGTCGCGGATCTCCGCAATCGGGGGTCGCAGACGATCAAGCAGGCGGATCGCCTGACGATCGGCGGCGTCGTCGCGCTCCTTTTCGGCTCGGTCGGCGAGGCCGGCTCGATCAAGGACGCCGGCTGGCTCTCCTTCGCCACCGACGCTCTCGGCAAGGTCAAGGATTTCGCCGCGCCGGCGCTCGATCTCGTCGGCGCGCATCCCGGTCTTGCCGTGGCGATCGCCGCCGCCGGCGTCGTCTATGTCGCCTGGCGGATCAAGGGTCGGCGCCTCAGCGACGCCAGGGAATGGAGGCACGTCGGATGAGTGACGCGGCTCCCTGGGTCGAGCTGGCAAGGATCGTCGTCTTCGGGGCGATCATCATCGTTTTCATTCTGAAGGCCTGAACATGACCGGCAAGGACTGGGCGGACATCTTCTTCGGCTTGCTCGTCGCGGGCTTCATCATCGGCACGATCGCCGCGCTGAAAGGGTGGTGGTGATGATCTCAGGCCTACTCGCGACCCTGCTGCGCTGGCTCTCGGGCGGCATGCTGACCCGCGTCCTCGATCACCTGGAGCGCCGCGCCGACGCCGAGACCGAGCGGCAGCGGCTCCAGACCGACGTCGCGATCGAGACGATCCGCGCCGAGGTCACGGCGCGGCGGGCGGCGGCCGACATCGTCATTGCCGAGCAGGGCTGGTGGGTGACAGCGCTCATCCGTCCGGCTTTCGCCTGGCCCCTCGCCATCTGGTGGGGCGCCGTCATTGCCGACAGTCTTTTCCAGTTCGAGTGGAACGTCGCCGCCCTGCCGGCGCCGCTCGACGAATGGTCGGGCTGGATCATCGGCGCCTATTTCGTCACGCGGCCCTTCGAGAAGGTCGCTCGCGGGTATCTCGCAAGGGGGCGCTCGTGATCGACAGCGCGACCATCTGGGATCTCGTCGAGGCCGGCGGCAAGCTGATCGCGCCTGCCGGCATCGTCGGCGCCGCCATCTACGCGGTGCTGCGTTGGCGCCTTTCAGAGGACTTCGCCAAGAAGGACGATCTGAAGGCCGCGATCGACGGGATCGGCAAGAGGCTCGATCGGGTTGACGGCGATATCGAGAAAAACGGCGAGGCAATGCGCGGTGTCGAGCGCAGACTCGCCGCCATGCCCGGCCATGAAGATATCCGCGAGATGTTCCGCCGGCTCGCCGGCGTCGAGGCATCGCTGAGCGGCACCGTCGCGCGGATCGAAGGTGTCAGTGCCTTGCTCGCCAACGTCGCTCACCAGGTCAGCCTGCTGACGCAGAACGAACTGGACGGGGAAAAACGAAAATGAGCATGTCCGAGATCATCGCGGCCGACGTCCGGCTCATCATCCTCAAGGCGCTCGCCGCCGAGGTCGACTACACCCTCAACGAGACGCTGCTTGCCGCCGAGATGGAGCGCTTCGGTCACCGCAAGAGCCGCGACTACGTCCGCAACGAGCTGCGCTTCCTCGAAGGCGAGGCCCGCGCCGTCACGCTGACCGAAGCCGGCACGGTGTTGATCGCGACCATCACCCGGCGCGGCCTCGACCACGTCGAGCGGCGGGTCGTCCTCGAAGGCGTCAAGCGGCCGTCGCCGCCGGAGGCGTGACGATGGCAGAAAACCGGGAGGGCCGCGGCCGGCTATCGTCGATCGACCTTCTGCCCGAGGAGGCCGGGGATGACATCATCTGGGCGCTTTCCGAACTCAACAAGCGGGAGCGCACCCAGGCCGATATCCTCTTCGAGCTGAACGATCGCCTCGCCGTCAAGGGGCTCGGGCCGATCAGCAAGTCGGCCTTCAATCGCCAGTCGATGAAGATGGCCGCCCGGGCGCGGCGCATCGCCGAGCGCCAGACGGTCTATGCCGGCATCGCCGAGCAGCTGACGCCGGATTCGGTCTCCGCGACCGACCGCGTGCTCGGCGAGTTCCTGAAGACCCTGATCGACGAGCTGATCGACGATCCGACCATCGGCGCCCGCCAGGCGATGGAACTGGCGCGCGCCTTCCAGGCGACGGTGTCGGCCCTCAAGACCAGCAGCGAGCACAAGGCCGCGCTGATGAAGGAGGCGGGCAAGAAGACCGAAGCCGCGGTCAACGCCGTCGCCGATGCCGCGGCCGCGGACGGCCGCTCGATCTCGGCCGAGGAGATCCTGCAAAAGATCCGCGAGGTCTACGGGATCGGGTCATGACGACGCTGCTCTATCCCTACCAGCGGCAATGGATCGCCGACCAGGCCCGGTTCAAGATCGGCATGTTCGCCCGTCAGACCGGCAAGACGTTCACGACGACGCTCGAACTCGTCGACCATTGCTTCCAGGCAGCTGCCCATGGGCGGCGCGTGCGCTGGGTGATCCTCAGTCGCGGCGAGCGCCAGGCCAAGGAAGCGATGGACGAGGGCGTGAAGCGTCATGCACAAGCCTATAACCTCGTCTTTGACATCGAGGAATTCGAGTGGGAGGGCGGCAGCGGCGCCAGGTACAAGGCGCTCGAAGCCACGCTGCCGCACGGCTCGAAGATCACGGCGCTGCCGGCCAATCCGGACACGGCGCGCGGCTTCTCGGCCAACGTCTTCCTCGACGAGTTCGCCTTCCACAAGGACAGCCGGGCCATCTGGAAGGCGCTCTTTCCGGTGATCTCGGCCGGCCACCGCTTGCGCATCACCTCGACGCCGAACGGCAAGGACAACAAGTTCTACGAGCTGATGACGGCGGCCGATACGACCTGGTCCCGCCATGTGGTCGACATCTACCGGGCCGTCGCCGACGGCCTGCCGCGCGACATCGAGGAGCTGAGGGCCGGTCTTGCCGACGACGACGCCTGGGCACAGGAATACGAACTCAAATGGCTCGACGAGGCGAGCGCCTGGCTTTCCTACGACCTCATCACCTCGGTCGAGCACCCGGACGCTGGCGACCCGTCGAAGTACCAGGGCGGCTATTGCTTCGTCGGCCGCGACATCGGCCGGCGCAACGACCTTCACGCCATCTGGGTCTGGGAGAAGGTCGGCGACGTCCTCTGGCAGCGCGAGCTGATCGAGCAGAAGCGCGCGACCTTCGCGGCGATGGACGAGGCCTTCGACGACGTCATGCGGCGCTACAAGGTGGCCCGCGCCTGCATCGACCAGACCGGCATGGGCGAGAAGGTCGTCGAGGACGCGCAGCGGCGCTACGGCTCGGTGATCGAGGGCGTGATCTTCACCGGGCCGGCAAAGCTCGTCATGGCGACGCGCGGCAAGGAGCGGTTCGAGGATAGGACGGTGCGCATCAAGGAAGGCGACCCGGCCCTTCGCGCCGACCTCCACAAGCTCCGCAAGGTTGCCTCGGCGACCGGGGCACCGCGATTCGTCGCCGACCGCGACGACGACCACGCCGACCGCACCTGGGCCGCCTTCCTCGGCATCCACGCCGCCGGCGACGGGCCTACCGAATACGGCTACACGCCGGCCTATCGCGACGAAGACGAAAGCACCTTCGACGACGAGGCGGGCGCTGGCAGTCGCGGCCTCGATCCCCACCGCATAACCGGAGGCCTCTGGTGATGGCGAAGTCTTCCATTCTCGGCCCCGACGGCCGGCCGATCGAAATCAAGACCCTCACCACCGAACAGGCGACCCCGACGGTGACCGGCGTCCGTCAGGTGGCGACCGAAGCGATCGCCTCCGGCCTCGACCCGTTCCGGCTGGCGACGATCCTGAAGCGCGCCGCCGAGGGCGAGGCCGGCGACTTCCTCACCCTTGCCGAGGAAATGGAGGAGCGGGATCTCCACTACGCCGCCGTGCTCGGCACCCGCAAGCGGGCACTGACCGGCATCGAGCCGATCATCGTCGCGGCGAGCGACGAGCCCGCGCATGTCGCCCAGGCCGACGCGACGCGCCGCCTCGTCGAGGATCCGCGCTTCGCCGCCATGCTCGACGACCTCCTCGATGGACTCGGCAAGGGCTATGCCGCGGTTGAGACACTGTGGGAGCGGGGCGACGTCTGGCGGCCGCGCGACTACATCCACCGCGACCCGCGCTTTTTCCGCTTCGACAAGACCGGCCGCGAGCTGCGGTTGAAAAGCGACCACGAGCGCGAGGGGCTGCCGCTCGCCCCTTACGCCTTCATCACCCATGTGCCGAAGCTGAAGTCGGGGCTGCCGATCCGCGGCGGCCTTGCCCGTCTCGCCGCCTGGGCCTTCGTGCTGAAGGCCTTCACGCTGAAGGATTGGGCGGCCTTCCTCGAAGTCTTCGGCATGCCGCTGCGCGTCGGCAAGTACGGGCGCGAGGCCGGGCCGGAAGAAAAGCGGGTGCTGCTCCGGGCGGTGCGAGACCTCGGCACCGATGCCGCCGCGATCATCCCCGAGGGCATGTCGATCGAATTCATCGAGGCGAAGGGCGGCCAGGGCAACGCGGTCTTCGGCGCGATGGCCGAATATCTCGACGCCCAGGTCTCGAAGGGCGTGCTCGGCCAGACGATGACCACCGACGACGGCTCGTCGCTCGCCCAGGCCGCGATCCACGAGAACGTCCGCATCGACATCCTGCGCTCGGATGCCCGCCAGCTGGCGGCGACCATCAACCGCGACCTCATCGAGCCCTTCGTCGCCTTCAACTTCGGCCCGCAGGCGGACTATCCGCGCTTCGAGATCCCGGTCACCGAGCCCGAGGACATCAAGACCCTTTCCGAAGTCCTCGACAAGCTCGTGCCGCTCGGCCTCGAAGTGCAGATGAGCGAGGTCCGCGACCGCCTCGGCTTTGCCGAACCGGACGAGGGCGCCTTGCTGCTCGGCGCGAAGGCGCCGGCGCCAAAGGACCCACCTGCACCACAAGGACCGAAGACGCCGCAGGATCCGAACGCCCCGGAGGCCCCGGCACCCGATCCTGAGGATCCGCCCGCAACGGAGAAGGCGGCCGCAAGTCCTTCGGTCTGTTCGTCCTGTGGTGGCGTACATCTCGGTGCGGCCGGCGATCCTGGCTTCGAGACTGACCGCCTCGTCGAGGACGAGCTGGGCGACTGGGAACAGGTGATGGATCCGATGCTGGCGCCGATCCGCACCGCCCTTGCCAGGGCCGGGAGCTATGACGACTTCCTCGCCGCCCTCGACGAGGTCGGCGCGGATCTCGACGACGGGCCGCTCGCCGAGCGTCTCGCGGTCCTCGGCATGAAGGCTCGCGGCCTCGGCGATACCGGCGAGCGCTGAGGGATCCACCATGGCCGGCGTCGACAAGGCATCGAAGCTCTTTGAAACGGCGCCCGAAGAGGTCGTCCGCTACTTCGACGAACGGCGGTCTCTCCCGAGCTTCGACTGGCGCGACGTCGCGCCGAGCGAACACGCCCTCGGCTTCACCGTCGCCAAGACGGCCGGCTATGACGTGCTCGGCGACCTCCGGGCGGCAACGCGCCAGGCTGTCGTCGACCGGATCCCGTTCGAGAAATTCCGCGATGAACTCGAGCCGACGCTGATCGCCAAGGGCTGGTGGGGCAAAAAGTCGGCGATCGACCCAAAGACCGGCGAGACGGTCACCGTCCAGCTCGGCAGCCCGCGGCGGCTCCGGACCATCTATTGGGCGAACACCCGCTCGGCCCATGCCGCCGGCGAATGGGAGCGGACCGAGCGGACCAAGGCCTTCCTGCCGTTCCTCCTCTACACGCTGTCGACGGCCGAGCACAAACGGCCGCTCCATGCCGAATGGGCGAGGAAGCCGGTGGTGTTGCCGGTCGACGATCCCTGGTGGAACAGCCACTATCCTCCGAACGGCTGGCTCTGCCAGTGCGGGGTGCGCCAGATTACGCGGCGCGAGGCGGTGGCGCGGGGCTACACCCCCGAGACGGTGGCGCCGGCTCTCGACGAACGGCCCTGGCTCAACAAGCGCACCGGCGAGGTTGAGATGGTGCCGAACGGCATCGACCCGGGCTGGGCGACCAACCCGGGCAAGCGGCGGGCAAGGAATGTTGCCGACCATCTCGCCGGCCGCCTCGACGCGATGGACGAAGACGCCCGGCGGACCGCCATTG
Organism: Pseudomonadota bacterium; assembly: GCA_029572955.1. Lineage (GTDB taxonomy): Bacteria > Pseudomonadota > Alphaproteobacteria > Rhizobiales > JAKPQE01 > JAKPQE01. The sequence goes on along the minus strand of JAKPQE010000154.1, from coordinate 57,377 downwards.
CCGACATGACCGGCTCGAAGCTCTTCCGCGCCATCCAGGGCGGCGACATTGCCTATCCGCCCGGCAAGGTGGATCCGGCCATACTGACGCCCGGCGAGATGCGCCGCCGCAATATCGCGGCGCCGGTGGCGACGATCTCCGAGGATGTCGCGGCAGGATTCGGGGCAAAGACGAAGGTGGTGCGGTTCTCGGTCGCCGATGCCGCCAAGCAGCGCGGCAAGCGGGTCCGCAAGACCGGCGAGCAGCTGCTCCGGCCGGAGGATTACCGCCAAATCCAGGCGGCGATCGACGCCGGCGACATCCACCGCGACGGCGACGGCGACCTGGTCGTCCTCACCCAATATCGCGGAAAATGGTGGCAGGCGGTGCTGCGCCGCACGGCGACGGGTGAGGAAATCTTCCTGAAAAGCTTCCGGCCGCTGCGTGACAGGCAGCTCGAAGCCATCCGCGATCTGCCCCGGCTCAAATGAAAAGCGGCCCTGAAGGGCCGCTCGCGGATCGGAGGGGCGGATGGCCCTCGCGGCAGATGCCGGGTTTTCCATGCCTCGATCCATATTCAATATGGGCGTTTTTTTGCCGCTTCGCAACCGGGCATAGGCGCTGCTATCCTCGCGGCCCGGAGGTGTCCCATGCGTGTTCTCGCCGTGCTTGCCGTGATCGTGGCGCTCATCGTTCCGGCCGCAGCCGAAGATCGCCAACGCGCCCTGGCGGTGGAGCTTTACGGCAAGATCGCCGACGCGGCCGAGATTTTCACCGACGCGGTGAAGGCCGGCGACGTGAAGGCCATCGACAAAAAGGCAATTCCGCTCCTGCAGATCGCGGTGCGCGACTATTTCGACCGGCGGACCGAGCCCGACCCCTATAGCTCATGTGCGGCCGCCGCCAACACTTTCGTCCAGTACATGTTCGACACCATCGACCCGCCCTCGGCTCAGCGCATCAAGGCGATGCGGCAGGACCTCGCCAGCTTCAATGAGTGGCAGGACGACTGCGACCGGCAGATCGAGCAATGAACCGATTGCGATAGCGGCCCGACATCAGCCGAACGCCCTCAGGCCCTGCGACGGGCCGTGGAGAAGTCCGGCGGCGCCTCAGGGCCGTTCGAAACCCCTTCGAAAGCGGTTTATTTCGGGATCGCTCGGTGGCGGCGACGTCGTCGGCAGGGTGATCCCCGGGCCTGACATCTGTCAGGGGCGAAAGCCGCGCGCCTCGCGCCCCATTGTTGGCGCATGCCGACGACGAACGCAACACTGCTGCTGACGCCCTCCGAACTCGCCACCTCCGGCGGGGCGGCGCCCGACTGGATCCAGCTCTTCCCGCAGGGGCCGGAGCTGGCGGCAGTCGACGGGCGCTCCTTCAAGATGAGCGATCCGGCGGCGATCATCGCCCGCTTCAAGGCATCTGGCCGGCCGCTGCTCGTCGACTTCGATCACCGCTCTTTCTACGACGTCGACGCCGGCGGATCGTCGGAGGCTGCGGGCTGGATCTCCGACATGGAGGTCCGTGACGGCGAGATCTGGGGCCGTGTCGAGTGGTCGGAGGCGGCTGCCGCCAAGATCGCAGCGCGCCAATACCGCTACATCTCACCCGAGTTCCAGGTCGACGAAAAGACCGGCGAGGTCATCTCGATCTCGGCCGCCGGCCTTGTCAATCGCCCCGCCTTTGCCATGACGGCGCTCGCCCGCCGCCGAGAAGAGGAAGACGCCCCCATGCTGAAGAACATCGCCAAGGCGCTCGGCCTTGCCGACGACGCCGACGCGGCCACCATCCTTGCGGCCATCGAAAAGGGCCACGGCAAGCTCGCCGCCGCCCTCGGTCTCGACAAGACTGCCGACCAGGCGACCATCCTCGCCGCGGTCGAGAAAGCAGCCAAGGGCCCCGACGTTGCCTCGTTCGTGCCGCGTGCCGACTACGAGCTGCTGAAGGGCCAGCTCGGGACGATGCAGACCGAACTTGCCGCCATCAAGGACGGCAATCGCAAGGCCGAGATCTCTGCCGCCATCGATGGCGCGGTCAAGGCCGGCAAGATTGCCCCGGCCTCGCGCGACCACTACGCCGCGCTGTGCGCCAAGGACGGCGGCCTCGAAGCCTTCAAGGACCTCGTCGGCACCCTGCCGGTCATCGGCGCCCCGTCCGACCTCGACGGCAAGGACGTGCCGGATAGCGGCGGCGAGATCGATGCGACCGCGCTCGCCGCCGAGGCGCGGGCCTATCGCGACGAGAAGCTCGGCAAGGGCATTTCCATCACGACCGCCGACGCGGTCGCCGCCGTCAAGGAGAAGCGCAAGTGACCCCGACCTTCATCAAGAGTTTCCTCGCCGCCGCGGATATTCCGGCGCGGCGCCTCGTCGCCTTCTCGGCCGGCACGACCACCGTCGTCCCGGCGGCCGCTGCCACCGATCCGATCATCGGCGTCTCCGACCATCTCGCCGTCGTCGCTGGCGGCATGGCCGACGTCATCCAGGGCGGCTGGGGCGAGGTCGTCGCCGGCGGCGCCATCGCGCCCGGCGATCCGATCACTTCCGACGCCGAAGGTCGTGCCATCAAGGCCGAGCCGGTCGCCGGCGCCGTCGTGCGCGTCGCCGGCTTTGCCCAGAGCGATGCCGCGCTCGGCGATGTCATCGACTACCTCGTCGCGCCCGGCGTCCTCGCGACGCCCGCCGCCTGATCCGCCACATCACTCCCCAAGGACCTGACACCATGGCTCCGACTTCGCGTCCCTTCGTTGTCGATCCCGCGCTGACGGCGATCGCCATTGCCTACAACAACCCGGCCCAGAGCATGATCGCCGATCGCGTCCTGCCGCGGCAGCCGGTCGGCCAGGAAACCTTCAAGTGGACCGAATATCCGCTGGTCGAGGGCTTCACCGTTCCCGACACTCGCGTCGGCCGGCGCGGCCAGGTCAACCAGGTCGTCTTCAATGGCGAGGAGCGCGAGAGCGCCGTCGAGGATTTCGGTCTCGACGCCCCGGTCGTCATGTCTGACATCAACGCCGCTGCGGCGGCGCGGGCAGCGAAGCGCTCGACCTACGACCCGGAAGGCCATGCGGCCGAGGCGATGACCCGGCTCGTCGAGCTCGACCGCGAGATCCGCGTCGCCGGCGTCGTCCAGAACCCTGCCAACTACGCGGCCGACCGCAAGGTGGCGCTCGCCGGCAACGAGCAGCTTTCGGACTTCGTCAACTCGGATCCCTATGGCGTCCTCGACGAGGCGATCGACGGCCTGCTCGTCTATCGCGCCAATACCCTCGTCATGGGTCAGCCGGTCTGGGCGAAGATCAAGCGCCATCCCCGCCTCATCAAGGCGGTCAAGGGTGGCCTTTCCGACGAAGGCGCGATCACCAAGCAGCAGCTGGCGGACCTCCTCGAAATCCGCGAGGTCATCGTCGGCGAGAGCTTCGTCAACACCGCCCGGCCGGGCCAGGTGGCGGCGCTCAACCGGGTCTGGGGCAACTTCATTGCCGCGCTCTACATCGATCCGGCCGCCCGCCCCGAGGGCGAGATGACCTGGGGCATCACCGCCACCTTCGGCACCCGCATCTCCGGCCGCATTGAGGATCCGAACATCGGCCTTGAGGGTGGCTTCCGCATCCGCTCGGGCGAGCGGGTCAAGGAACTGATCGTCGCCAAGGACCTCGGCTACCTGATCCAGAACCCGATCGCCGCCTGAGGCGGCGGTCGGTTCCAACACCCCTGACCGGAGGCAAATCCGATGGCCGCCAAGAGCGCCAAGACCGAAGACAAGAAGCCCGCGGATGCCGCCGACGCGACCCCGCCGGCCGCGAATGGCAGTGACGCCAACGCTGCGGCGGCGAAGACGGACGAGGTCAATGCCACGAAGCCGACCGATACGACGGACACGACGCCTGCGGCCACGGGCGACGGCGATGCGAACGCTGCGCCGAGCAATCCGCCGGCTGCAAAGCCGGAAGTGCAGGCCGACAAGGAGGAGCGCCGCGAGTTCGTGACGGTTTCTCTCGTCCGCATGGCGGGTCGCACCCGGCCCGTCGGCTCGCTCCTCGATCTCACCCGGGCGGAGTTCGACACGTTCAAGCACCTCAAGGCCATCAAGGGTGAGTGGGACTGACGGAGACGGAAAACCCGAGGGCGGTCTGGTACGGCTCGCAAGGCCCCCAGCACTCCCGACGCCGGCGACGGCCTTTCGGGGGTTGAGACCAGTCCGGGTCGACAGGGAGCGTCAGCTCGCCGCCCACCCCTTTCTCAGAGGCACCCATGATCTACGCGACGAAAGCCGACATCGAGGAGATCTGGGGCGCGGGCTTCCTCGCCGACATCCTGCCCGAGGATGTCGATGCCGAGGCCGCCGTCGCGGCCGCCCTCAAGCGCGCCTCCGAGGTGATCGACCTGCACCTGTCGGCCCGCTACGAGTTGCCGCTCGCGACCCTGCCGCCCGGGCTCGTGGGGCCGGCGGCCGACATCGCCGTCTATCTCCTTGCCAACCGCCACGCCGTGCTGACGACGACGATGGAGGACCGCCACAAGGACGCGGTCGATCTGCTCGGCCGGATCGGCACCGGCCGGGCCGGTCTCGGCGTCGCCGAGCCAAGGGTTTCGACGGATGGCGATGCCGACGCCGCGGCTGGTTCCGGCGCGGCCTTCAGTGCCAATCCGCGCCGGTTCACGCGGGGGACGCCATGAACGCCGCCGTCGCAATCTTCGAGGAAGGCTTCTCCGAGATCCTCGCGACCCTCGACGGTCTCGAACATGCGCCGAAGCACGAGCTTCTCGACAATATCGGCCGGCTCGTCCAGGAGCAGACGCGCCGCCGCATCACCGACGAGAAGACCACCCCGGCGGGCCGTCCGTGGCCGGCGAACCTTGCCGGCACCCCGATCCTCTATCGCTCCGGCGCCCTCGCCGGTTCCATCGACTACATCGCCGGTGACGACCAGGTGATGGTCGGCTCGGGGTTGCCCTATGCCGGCATCCACCAGACCGGCGGCAAGACCAGCCCGCACGAGATCCGCGCCAAAAAGGGAAAGACGCTCGCCTTCATGGCTGGCGGCGATCTCGTCTATCGCTCCAAGGTCAACCATCCGGGCTCTCTCATTCCGCCGCGGCAGTATCTCGGCCTCTCCCTCGACAACGAGATCGAGATCCTCGACGCGACCGAGGAGTGGCTGAGGGGACTGCTGCAATGACCGGCCGCATCAACACCTATCGCGCTGCCGTCCCGGCAACCCTCCGGCCGCTCATGCCGGCGCTGAAGACCTGCGAGGCGCAGCTTGGCCGTTTCGATCTCGACCGCCTCGAAAAGACATCGCTGCGCACGCCGGCGGTGCTCGTCGGGATCCTCGCCGCACCGCTGAAGGTCAACGCCAATGCGACGTCTTCGGTTTTCATCGAAGTTGCTGCCTTCGCCGTGACGGGAGGCCCCGAGGCAAAGCGCGACGATGCCGCCTGGGCGATCGCCGAGGTTATCGCGGCGACGGCGCACTCCACCCAGCGCTGGGGCCTCGACGACATTGGCGAGATCGAGAAGGTGAAGATCTCGCCGGTGCTCTCGTCGGCACTTTCCGACCGGGGGGTCTCGATTGTCGTTGTCCAGTGGACCCAGAAGCTCAACGGCATCGGGACCGCAATCCTCGAAGCGGGCGTGCTGCCGCCCGAGGTCTACATCAACGACGAGGAGGTCTCTCTCGACGATCTCTTCGAGGAGGCGGCGCCATGACATCGGTCCCCGCCGCATTCCGCGATCTTCATACCCGGATCGAGGATCTCGACCGGCGCCTCGCGGCATCGCAGATCACCGGCGACGTGGCGGCTGTCGCCGGCAAGAAGGTGCGTCTCAAGCTCCTCGACTGCCCGGTCCTCGGCAAGCCGATGCTCTCTCCCTGGGTGCAGGTGCAGGAGCAGGCCGGCGGCGGCCAGGGCGGGGTCTCGACGGCGGCACCGATCCGCATCGGCGAGACCATGCGGCTCTTCTCGCCGTCCGGCGAGATCGGCCCGGCCTCGCTCGCCATCCGCGACGGCTACACCGACCGGAGCCCGCGGCCGACCGAGCGGGACGACGAATACGTCGTCGCTGTCGGTCCGGCCGGCGAGGCCAAGCTGAAGATGCGCGAGGGTCGCGTCTCGCTCGAACGCGGGACCCAAATCGTCGAGCTGGACGAGGAGAACGAGCGCATCCGCGTCACCTTCGGCGACAAGGTGCTCGCCGTCATCCGCAAGAAGCGCCTGCAATTGAAGGCGCGGCTGAAGCCTACCGGCCCGGCCGACCTGCACGTCACCATCGACCTCGAAGCCGGGCAGATCATCGCCTCGCCGATGATCCTCGGCCCCGACCCCTATCCGGAGGACTGATCACCGTGGCCGAACTCAAGACCTGCCGCATCACCGCCAAGGCCGGCACGTTCGTTGCCGGCAGGCGCAACCCGGGCACCGGCAAGACGATCGATCTGACGCCCGAGGCGGCGCGCTACGCCCTCATCGCCGGCGAGATCGAGGATCCCGCCAAGGCCGATGCCGGGAAATCCGGCGAGGCCGCCCCGGCTGCCATCGCCGAGGATGCCGATGTTGTGCCGGCCGACGCCACCGACGGCGGCTCGCGCAAGACCAAACGTTGACCGTTCGAAGGGGTTTCGAAGGCGATGCGGACCGGGGTCGACGCAACGACGGGACAACTGCTCGAAGGCTGGTCGCATGTCGTCCAGAGCCTCGGGAAGATCGTCCGGACCCGTGTCAATACCCGGACCTTCTACCGCCACCTCGGCTCCAATGTGCCGGATCTGCAGGACGCCAACGCCAATCCCCGGACCCTCTTCGAACTCTACGTCGCCCTTGCCGAGGCAATCGAGGACGAGACCGACGGCGAACCCGGCTTCCGGCTCGACACGATCGAAATGGTCCTCGGCGGGCGCGACGGCCGCTTCGCCTTCGAACTCGCTGGCGACTATTTCCCGCGCGGCCACCTCGGCGATTTCACCCTCGCCGAGAACAAGCACGCCATCATCCCGATGAGCAGCGCCCGGGTTGCGGCAGTGGAGGTCGGAGCATGAGCCGGTTTTCCGCCGTTCCTCTCGATCTGTCGCGTCTGCCGGCACCAAACGCCCTGCGGGACCTCGATTTCAAGGCAATCGAGGCAGAGCGGCTCGCGAGCCTGAAAGCGCGATTTGCCGAGGTCGGCATTGCCTGGGACGTAGATCGGCTGAAGTATGACCCCGCAGTCATCCTGCAGATCGAAGACGCGAATCGCGAACTCCTCGGCTACGGCGCCATCAATGATGCCGTTCGCGCCGTCCTGCCGCTTTTTGCCACCGGCGGCGATCTTGACCAGATCGCGCTGCGCTACGGCGTCATCCGCCTTCCCGGTGAGGACAATACCCGTCTGCGCGCCCGGGTCCTGCTCGCCCCCGAGGCGATGAGCTGTGCCGGCACCAAGGGTGCCTATATCTTCCACGCGGCGACCGCGGCGCTCGCGGTTTACGACGTCGGCGTCGACAGGCCGGCGCCGGGCCATGTCGACGTGACCATCACCGAGGCCGGCGGTGCCGCGAGCGCGGATCTCGTCGATATTGTCCGCGCCTGGCTCTTCCAGGACACGGTCAAACCGTTCACCGACATCCTCTCGGTCTCGGCGGCCGGGATCGTGTCCTATTCGATCGCCGTCCGCCTGCTCATCCCGGCCGGGCCGGACCCCCTGATCGTCAAGGCGAATGCCGAGGCGGCCCTCGCGGCCGAGGCCGCGACCCTCTTCGTCATCGGCCGGTCGGTGCCCCTGTCCGCCATCACCGCGGCGGCCCGGGTCCCCAACGTCCGCGATGTCATCATCGAAAGCCCGGTGTCCCCAATTTCCGTGACCAAGCGGCAGGCAGCGAAGTGCGCGGGCACCACGGTGACTGTGGAGGTGGTCGATGACTGATCCCGCCATTGCCCTGATGCACGAAGACGCTCTGCGCGAAGTCGAGAACCGTCTCGATGTGCGGTCCGCTCTCGCCAGGCTAGTTCTTGCTTTGCGGACCGAGGCCGAAGGCGTTGCGCAGGGCCATCGTTGCCTGGGTCGTGAACTCGGCGTTCATCGGCGCAGTCTTCTTGTGCCTCGCTGCCCCGGCATCGAGCTTGTCAAGCCTGGCCACCAACTCATCCATTGTGAGGAGGTCCTTCTCGACCATGACGGACAGGATTTCTGCTGTCACGACCTGCCATGCGTGAAAGGCACTGTCGATCCGTTGCTTCGCCAACGCTTCGGCGAGTTCCGTGATCGCCTTCATAGGGTCATTCGCAAGATCACCGAAGGAAGTCATCGAATCCTCCTCTTCATGACGGGAGGACATGATGGCAAATAGCACGACCGCCGTCTCGATCCTGCCCACCAATTCGACGCCCTGGGAGATCGCGGTCGATCTGACCAGTGCCGAACGCCATCCGTGGCCGGTCGACGTCATCCGCGATGTCTGGGACCCGTGGAAATGCCCGGAGCACCTCTTGCCCTATCTGGCGGCCTCTTTGTCGGTCGACCTCTGGAACCCGACGTGGCCGGTCGAGACCAAGCGGCTCGTCATCGACAAGGCGATCTGGCTCCACCGTCACAAGGGTACGCTCGCCGGCATCCGCGAGCATCTGGCGCTTGTCGGCGTCGCCATCAACGACGTCATCGTGCCGCCGCACCGCTGCGTCGTGATACAGGCGCGCACCGCGAGCGAGCGGCGGGCGGCCCTTGCCGGCCTCCCGGAGCTGCGCGTGCACGTCTACCGCCCGCGGCGGGACGGCAAGGGCAGAGAGGCACAAACGCTCCGGTGCCCGACGGCGGGAGCGGTCATCGTCTCCGGGGCGGATGACCGGACGGCAAGGCGCGCCGAACTCGTGCGGAACGGTGTGTCCGAGACGATCAAATGGGGCATTGTTCCGGGCACCGCCGGAGAAGGAAGTGGTGTCCCCGTCGAGCGGATCATCATCCCGGCAAAGGGCGACGCTCGCCGCGCGACTGCCGACAGGGCGGTGGTCGGCGGCGCCGTCATCCTCTCCGGCACCCGCTCGCGCATCTTCACCATCGGCGTCGATCGGTCATCGACGGGAAACGAACCCCGCGTCATGCCGGCGCGTCACGAGGGGCTCGACGTCGTCAACGTGACCCCCGAGCGTGTGTTCGGCCGCGGCACCGGCAGCAGCGGGATCGCCAGCGTCGGCAATCCCGTCGGCGGCGTCCTGACCAGGTCGCGGATGCCGATCTACGACAGTTGGCGCCTTGTCGACCGGACGCGGACAGGAACGCGGCGCTCCGGGTTGATCTCGACCGTCGTCGGCGTCAGCCGGATTTCCTGGCCGGCCTTCACGGCAGAGCTGCATCTCTCGCAGCCGATCAAGCGCCGGGGGCGCCCCTTCTTCGTCGGGTCTCCCATCGGCTCGACCATCGCGATCGCGCGGGACCCCTGGCGCGATCCCTCCGTCGCGCTCGAAGCCTCCCGGGCCTACCGGGACAAGATCACCTTCACCACGGCCACGCGCCGGCCGCGCACTCTTGCGGACGGATACTCACTCGATAGCGGCTTTGCTTTCGGGGAGACCGTTGCCATTTCGAGGATCTAGCCTATGACCCGGATCACCAGCTTCGTCGAAGCCCAGACTGCCGAGCTTGTCGACTTCCAGAACCTCGCCGAAGATCCGCGCGACGCCGCCGACCTTCTGGTTTCGACGGCGATCGAGGCGGGGATGAAGTATGCCGGCGGCGGCGTCGCCAAGACCGGCGTGACGACCCTCTCCGTCGCGCGACCTCTGACCCTCTACAAGAGCGGGGCCATCTTCTCGAACGATCTCGCCGGCAGTTTCGAGATCGATCTGATCTCGGCGCTGCCCGGCTCCGGCCTCAAGCGATGGGTCGCCGTCGTCGCCATCGGCGAGACGATCGAGGACGAGACCGAGCCGCGCGACTTCGTCGTCGACAAGACGGCGGACGTCTACACCTACGAGGCGCGGCCGACCTCGACGCGCAGATACCGCCGCTCGACCGTGCAGACGGTCAACGGCACCGCCGCTGCCGATCCGATCAAGCCGACGGTCGATATCGGTGCGCTCGTCATCGGCTGGGTCCTGCTTTCCTCGACTGAAATCATCTCGGCCGACAATGCCACGACCAATCGGATGAAGCCGCTCAATGAGGTGGAGGGGCGCCTCGCCGAGGCAGAGGCCAATCAGGCGCTGCTGCTGCCGCAGGTCGCCGGCCTCATCGGCGACATCAAGAAGCTCGCCGGCACCACCTCCGGGCCGTCGAGCCAGGCCGCCCTGATCGACTATCTCCTGTCTTCCGTTGCCCGCCTCAACGAACAGGTCGGTCTCGCCGGCACGGCCGGCTATGCGCGCACCAACGACTTCAAGGACGCGGACCACTCGGATCCCGGCCACACCGGCTATTTCGCCTCGATCGACGGGGGGCTCACCTTCGCCGACGCCAACATGGCCGATATGACGCCGCAGCTTCTCAATCCGGCCGACAGCAACATCGTCGTCCACGCCAATGGGCTCGTCCTGCCGGCCTATACAACGAATGTGACCGTCTCCAACAAGGGCAAGGTCTCCGAGGTGCCGCTCTCCAATGCCGGAGCGACCGAGACCACGCTCGTCAAGAAATACGCGACCAAGACGAGGCTCCGCTACGGCTATGCCTATTGGCCCGGCTACTGGTGGAACGGCGGCTGGTATGACCCGTACCTCGGCTACTGGGGCGTCGGCGAGGCCTATCTCTGGCGCCACTACTACGGCTACTACTACTGGTACGAGACCTATCAGGAGGCCTATTGGAGCGCCGTCACCGAGCAGGTCAGCTACGTCGGCAACGTCTGCGCCCAGACCTTCGCGGCGCCGCGTTCCGGCTGGGTGCCGAAGGTCACGATCGGCTTCTCGCGCCTCGACACCGCCGGCGACGTCACCGTCGCCATCACCGAGACGACGACCGCCGGCACGCCGGCCTATGACAAGGTCATCGCCCTCGTCACCGTCAATCGCAACGACCTCGTGCTCTACGACCAGATGTCATCGATCCCGATCGGCCCCTTCTATGCCGAGGCCGGCAAGCGCTATGCCGTCGTCCTCATCACGGCCGGCAATCATTGGGTCGCGATGACCGACAAGAATGCCTATGCCGGCGGTACCTTCTTCACCTCGACCGACGGCGCCTGGGCGATGGGCGACCTTTCCAAGGACATGAGCTTCGAGATCCACTACGCCGAGTTCGCGGCGCCGCGCGTCGAAGCAAAGCTCTCGACCTGGAACCTCGACGGTGGCATCGCCGGCATCGAACTGACGACCGAGGAGATCGCGCCGGATGGCACGTCGCTGGTCTGGCAGGTCCAGCCTCAGGTCGCCCCGCTCCCGGACTATGAAACGATCGAGGATCGCGGCACGACCGATGCGACGCCGTTCGACGGCACGCCGGCGGCCATGGCCCCGAAGCTGATCTTCCTCGGCGATCGGGACATGATGCCGGGCATCTGGCTCAACCGCTCGAAGGCCCGCCTTCGTCGGCCGCGCACCGACCTCGTTCACTTCTCGGATGCCTACACGGCTCTTGCTGCCTGCGACACCGTGAAGGTGACGGCGCGTGTGCTCGGCTACAAGGAGGCCGATCACAGTCTCGACTGCACGTTGCTCGTCGGCGCCGGAGAAACCCCGGTTGCGGCGACGGCGACGGTCGACGCAGTCCAGGGCGACGGCTCGCTCGTGCGCGAATGGACGTTCTCCGGATTTGCGGCGGGAACGGAGTTCCGCATCAAGCTCGCCGGCGCGACCGCAGGGCCGACGTCGATCTTCCGGGTTGCTTTCGACACCGAGATCTACACGCCGGCCGCGTAGTCGCGGTCGGCTGAGGAGGCCGCCATGGCAAGACCCAAGCCCCGCGCCGCGGATTTCTACCGTGTCGTTCTTTCCCGACCGGTCACGATCGGTCGGGCGCGTATCATGCCTCGGCCGGGGCTCATCCTCTCGGCCGAGGCCGTCAAGGCACTGAAATCCGACAAGGCCCAGGCCGCTGCGGTCCTCAAGGCGGAGCCGGTCGAATGAGCCTCGACAAATATATCGGCCTCAAGGAGCTCAATCGCGCCGTCTGGGACGCCTTTGTCCGCGCGCTTGTCGCCGAAGTTGCGGCGCTGCGGACGGACGTCGACGCCAACAAGGTGGTTGCCCAGGCCGTTGCCGCCCGCGGCCTGCAGGTGATCGAGGACTACCTGTCCCCGCTCGTCGAGGATGCCGGCAGCAAGCGCAACTCCATCGCGGCCATGTTGGCCACCACCGCCGCCGACCTTGCGGCCCTGCTCGCGTCGGCGGACGGCGACCTGTCGGAAACCCAGGCGAACCTCGCCGCCGCGATCGCCGAGGTCAACGCCCAGCGCGATACGTGGCTTTCCGGCGTCCTCGACGCCTCGGCCGTCGCCGAGACGGTCGATCGGCTCTGGCTGACCCCGGAGGAGAGGACGGCAATTGCCGGCGCCGCCAGCTCCGGCGACGTGACGACAGCCATCACTTCGGCGATCGCCAGCCTCATCAACGGCGCGAGCGCCGATCGGGACACCCTCGGCGAAATCGCTTCACTGATGCTGACTGCCGTGAACGTCGCGAATGTCGCACAGTTCACGGCCAACACGGCCTCGAAACTGCTCGACACGAGCGGTGTCTGGGGCTCGGCCGCCTATGTCACACTCGCGGACGCCGCAACGATCGCCGTCGACCTCAACACGATGATCAATGGCAAGGTCACCCTTGCCGGCAATCGGACCCTCGGGAGCCCGACGAACGCGAAAGTCGGTCAATCCGGTGTGATCGAGGTCTGGCAAGACGCGACCGGCGGCCGGACCTTGTCCCTCGCGGCGGATTGGGAAACGGCGGACGACGCCGCGATCTCGATCGACACCACCGCGAGCCGCAAGACGCTGCTCTTCTATCACGTCCAGTCGACCGGCAAGCCGTTCATTTCCGCGGCGAAGGGCGTCCGGTAGCGGGGTGAAATCTGTGCTTCCCGGCCTCAAACCTTTTCCGCCAACGCGCGTCGTCGTGCCGGGCTGGCAGCAGTTCACGGCAAGCGGCGGCTTCATTGTTCCGGAGTACGACACGCTGACCGTGACCATCAACGGGGCAACCGGCGGCGGCGGCGGCGGCGGCTACTGCACGGCGACATATAACCCTGGCTTGGATGGCGGCGCCGGCGGCTACTACACCTACAGCTACCAGACCGGGTATGCCGGAAGTGCGGGGGGGCAGTCGAAGTTCAATTCGTCGACTGCGCTCATCGCAAACAGCGGTGCCGGCGGCTCCCCAGGGTCGTCCTCGGCCGGGGCCAATGGCAGCAGCGGAACGGCATCAGGCCCGCCCGGCGCGATCCTCACTACAGGCGGCTCCAACCGTCCGGTCGGATCCTATGGCAACGGAACGGGTAGCGGCTGCTCTGGTGGTCGTGGCGGCTATGGCGGCGCCGGCGGCAAGGCGGTGATGACGTGGAACCTGGGCGATCCGGGCGCGCCGGTGCCAGGTGAAACAATCCCCGTGACGATCGGTTCTGGCGGCAACAGGTCGACCACATACTCGACCTCCGGGTACGGCTCTGCGGGTGTTATCGATGTCGCTTGGGCGTGACTGCATCATCGTGCCTTTCTCAGGCGGCCTCGACAGCACGGGCATCCTTGTCGATGCGCTTGCCCACGCGCAGCAGGTCGTCGCCCTGGCAATCAAGCTGCAGACGAGGCTCGGAAGGGCCGATGTCGAGTTCGTGTGCCGAGAGGATGTCCTGACCCATCTGTCGATCAGGCACCCGCAGCTCACGATCCACCGCATGGCGATCGACGTCCGCGAGTTCACGGATTTTGAGGACAGCGCCTTCTGGCTCTACATGACCGGCGTTCTTCTCCGGCAATTCGCGCACCTCGACGTTGGCATCGCGTGGGGGATGAACGAGGTCGGGCATGAGCGCTATGCGACCAACGGATGGGCCAATGGCGCGTACATGCCGCGGTCTGTCGCCAAGATCTCGGCAGGCTTCGGGGCGGATGCCAGCCGCTTCGTCATCGATCCCCCGCCACACCTGACCATGACGAAGGTGCAAGTCGCGGAAATGATCGGATCAACGCTGCTCGACAAGACATGGTCATGCCGCCATCCGGACTACAGGGACGGCATCATCGAACCCTGTCGCAAATGCCACGCCTGCCGGCGCAGGCGCGAGCTTGGAATTCCCCATCGAACCGTGGAGGTCGCGCATGTTCTTCGTGCGAGAAATTTCGCCTGACGTCTTCGATCCGGTCGAGACGAGGACAGCGATTGTCTCCGGGCAAGGGGCGAACCGCGTCAAACACCCGCCGGAAATCCTTGCGTTGTGGAGCGACGCCGAGCTTGCGGAACTCGACATCTACCGCGTCCCTGAGGAAGCGATCCCGGACGGCTATCGGAGTGTGTCGTTCGCTTTCCAGCGGATTGGCGGGATCGTCAAGCAGGTTCACTCGATCGAGCGGATTCCGGACCCCGACGATGAGCCGAAGCGCTACATCACGCCGTTCGAGTTTCTCGCCCGGTTCACCCAGCCGGAGTTTCAGGCGATCTCTGCGGCGGCTCTCCAGAGCCCGGATCTCTATGGGTGGGTCACCCGCGCCGTCGCGGCCCAGGAGATCGATCTCGCACACCAGGACACTGTCGCCGGAATGGAGAACCTGGTTCTCGCAGGGCTGATCACTTCGGCCCGCCGCGACGAAATCCTCGCGGTGCTCTGATGTCCGCCTTCACCGGGTGCCTCACCATCCGTGAACTCGAGCCCGGCCGGCTCTGGCAGCTCGTCGATCCGGTTCGCTACGAGGTCGGTTCGAAGGGCTCGGGGGCTTGGATCGAAGTCCCGTCCGGCTTCGAGACCGACGGGGCCTCGATCCCCACGTTCGCCCGGCTGTTCCTAGCGATCTGGGGCACCTATGGCCGGGCGGCCGTGATCCACGATCTACTCTATCGCCTCCTTGCCGCGGGAACACCGCATCAAATGGCGCCGACGCGGCGGGATGCTGATCGGGTGTTCCGCGAGGCGATGGCCGTGCTCGGCACGGCCACGGCACTGCGCTGGGCGATGTGGGCCGCCGTGAGGGTGGGCGGGGGCTTCGCACTCCACCGCCTGCGCATCCGCCTTCGCGCGGCGAGCTGACGCCGAGGCCGCCAACGACAAACGGGGCTGACGTGCGTCAGCCCCGTTTGCTCTCGACCTGCCCGTAGGATGCCGGGGAATTGATCGGCAATCAACCGGGTTTCTCGAACGATGAGCGCTACCACCCCGAACGTCGGCGTCCGCGTCTTTTCCGACCTCCGGCAGACCCTCGCCTCGATCGACGCGCGGGTAACGCGCATCGCCATGGTGTTGCCGACGCCGAACGCCGACAACTCGATCGAGATGCACAAGCCGATCTCGATCTCGACCGACGACACCGAGACGATCGCGCTGCTCGGCGCCGGTGAGGCCAAGAACACCCTCGACCAGATCGCTTCGGAAGGCATCATCACCGATGTTCTCTTCGTCCGCGCGGTCGCGTTGGCGTCATCGTTCTGGTGGTTCGGCTGGGGCCTTGCCTTCGCGTTGGGGGTGGCTGGAATTGGCTACCTGAACTTTGTTTTTCTCGGGTCCAGCACGGCGGCAATCCACGAGATCATCTGGCTCGTGGTTCACGGAAAACCCGTCGAGGATTATGGGAATGAAGGAGATGGGGTCTGGATCACGGCAACGCTTGTCGGCGGCATCGCCGCTGCGGTGGGCTCGCTAGCTCTCTTCATCGGAGGGGTCTTGGCGACGTTGGAAACCATCGCCGGAAATTCTCTCTGACAGCTGTCAGGGGCGCCGCTTTTCGGGGGGCTCCGTACTCTCGCGCTTGAGATTTCCGTCGTCAAGCGCGAGGCCGACATGCCGGTTACCACCTTCAACCACGGCACCAGGGTGCTGCGTCTCGGCGACGAGCCGCGCCCGATCGAGGTCGCCGACTATTCCTCCATCGGCGCCGTCGTCACCGCGCCGGACGCCGACGCCAGCGTCTTCCCGCCGGACGAGCCGGTTCATTTCTACACCCACGAGGCCGACAAGGTGGCGGCGCTCGGGGCAACCGGCACCGCCATCGACATCGTCAACGCCATCCGCGCGCAGGGCATCGAAGGTTCCTGCGTCTTCGTGCGCGTCGAGGAAGGGGCCGATACGGCCGCGACGATCGCCAACATGGTCGGCTCGGCCGCCTCGATGACCGGCGTCCATGGGCTTTCCTACGCCCTCGGCCATGTCGGCATCGAGCCCGACATCCTGCTCGCCCCGGGCTATGACGGCTTCCGCGTCGACAACGCCAAGAACCCGGTCGCCGACGCCGTCGAACAGGTGGCGGCCAAGCTCCAGTCGGTCGCCATCCTCAACTGCCCGGGCTCCGCGAAGGAGGCCGACTACGAGTATCGCGCCGACTTCTCCTCGCGGCTGACCTATCTCGTCAGCCCGCAGGTGCGGGTGCTGCCGACCGGCGCCACCGAGATCGTCAACCGGCCGGCGAGCCCCTACGCGGCGGGCCTGATGATCAAGCGCG
Source organism: Pseudomonadota bacterium (assembly GCA_029572955.1). Lineage (GTDB taxonomy): Bacteria > Pseudomonadota > Alphaproteobacteria > Rhizobiales > JAKPQE01 > JAKPQE01. The sequence continues at coordinate 40,852 of JAKPQE010000154.1, read as the reverse complement.
ACAAGGAAAAGGGCGGCCCCTACTGGTCGCCGTCCAACCAGGAATGCCTCGGCATTCTCGGCCTCTCGCGCCCGGTCACCTTCTTCGACGGCGAGACCGATCACGAGGCCAACTATCTCAACGAAAACGGCATCGCCACCTTCATCCCGGCGAAGATGATCCAGGGCACCGGCGGCCAGTACGCCGCCAACGGCCGCATCTTCTGGGGCAACCGTACCACCTCGCTCGATCCGCTCTGGGTCTTCATCAACGTGGTGCGCACCCGCGCGACGATCGAGAAGGCGATTATCCGCTCGTTCCGGCCCTGGGCCAACGACCTCAATATGTCGCCGCAGTCGGTGCTCGCCATCATGCGCTCGCTGCAGGAACTCCTCGACGAGCTGATCGGTGTCGGCGCCATCCTCGGCGGCCAGGTCTTCTGGGATCGCGACGTCAACACCAATGCCGCGATGCGGATGGGCAAGCTCCGGGTCGAGTTCGATGCCGAGGAAGCTCCGCCGATCGAGGACCTGATCTTCGGCTCGCGTCGCAACGAGGCCTATTTCGACAACCTCGCCGCCGAGATCGAGCGCCGGATCTCGGTCTCCTTCTCGCGCACCGTCGGCGAATACCAGGCGCTCGCGGCCTAAGCGTTTTCCGGAAAAGTGGGAACCGGTTTTCCGCAAGAAAACGCGCCAATTCAATCAGCCGGAGCCTTTCGGCACAAACGACGAAAGGCTCCAAGGGAGAGACCCATGACCTCGTTCCGCCTTCTTCGCGGTTTCACCCTCGTCGTCAACGACGCCAACAATCTCGGCATCGAGATCGAGGAGGCCAAGCTCCCCTCTCTCGAGGAAAAGACCGAGGACTTCCAGCCGGGCGGCAGCGACATCGAAATCACCGTCGCCGGCCTCGGCCTCAAGGCGCCGAAGATGCCCTTCAAGCTGAAGAGCCACAATCCGCTGGTCACCGGCCTCATCGGTGGTCCGCCGGGCACGCGCCACGACTTCACCGCCAAGAAGTTCGTCGTCGACGAGGTCGATGGCAGCGAGCACGAACACGCCATCGACATCAAGGGCCGGCTCCTGAAGGCCGAGGGCGAGCAGATGCAGGCCGGCAAGGCGTCCGGTTACGACTACGAGGTCGGCTCGATCCTGACCTATTCGGAATCGTGGGACGGCCGCGTCATGCACCGCTTCTCGCTGCTCCTCGGCGGCTGGACTACCTGGAACTACCAGGCCGTCAACGAAGCGCGCCGGCGCATCCTCTTCGGGTGAGGTGAAGTGAGATGACCAAGGAGACCTCGCCCGACGTCCCGCTCACCTTTCCGGTGCCGGTTGCCAACGACGACGGCATCGTCGAGGAGATCGACAGGCTCCGACCGCAGCGGCCGCGCGTCCGTCACATGAAGAAGCTCGCCGCGCTGCTCGGCCCGGAATTCGTCGAGGCGCTGATGGCCGACGACGGCCTGTCGAAGATCCGCGACGGCGGCACGGCGGTCGCCGGCGACGCCATCGCCAGGGCGATCGGCATGCTGACCGATCCCGACCGCCTCGACGGCTTCACCGAACTCCTCGCCGATCTCTGCAAGGTCAAGCCGGCCGTCATCGACGACCTCGACCCGGTCGACCTCTGGCACCTCGGCGAGAAGATCGCCGGTTTTTTTACGGCGAACCTGCCCACCGGGCGCTCGCCTTCGGCGTAGAGCTGGGGCTCGCCTTCCGCTGCAACCCGGCAGAATTCGACGACCTCGACTGGGGCGAATTCCTGGCAATGCATGCCGAGCTGCGCCGGTTGTCGGCAATGAGGAACTGATCGCATGGGCGAGATGGTCGCATCCGTCCTGATCCGCTTCCTCACCGAGGGGGCGGGCGAGGCCAAGAAGGCCGTCGAGGGCATCCGCGACGCCGCGACCGGCTTCCGACAGGGCTTCGGCCAGGCGCTCGACACCCACCTCAATCTCGAAAACATCGAAAAGGCGAAGGCCGAGCACAAGCGCCGGCTGTCGGCGGCGCGCGGCGAGCTGATGGACGCCTTCGGCATGGCGATGACGCTCGCCCTGCCGGTCAAGCTGTCGATGGATTTCGAGGAGGCGTTCGCCGGCGTCGAGAAGGTACTCGACGCGCCGGCCTCGCGCCTCAAGGAGCTGCGCCAGTACCTGCTCGACACCTCGGCCGTCGTCCCGGTCACGGCGAAGGGCCTTGCCGAGATCATGGGTGCCGCCGCCGAGGGTGGCATCCCGGACGGGGATCTCGAAGCCTTCACCGCCTTTGCCGCCAAGGCGTCGGTTGCCTTCGACATGGCCGCCGGCGAGATCGGCGAGCGCTTCGCCAAGCTCCGCAACGTCTACAAGCTCAATCAGGAGGGCATCGAGCGCCTCGGCGATGCCGCCAACCATCTCTCGAACAACATGGCCGCGAAGGCCCGCGAGGTCACCGACTTCGCCAACCGGGCCGCCGGCGCCGTTCGAACATTGAAGCTGACGGGTATCGAGATGGAGGCGGTGGGCGCGGCGATGGTCGCCGCCGGCATCGCTCCGGAAGTGGGGGCGCGCGGGTTCAACGCCTTTGCGAACAAGGTCGAGAAGGGCGGCAAGGCGGTCGAAGGTGCCTTCAAATCGGTCGGCCTCAGTCTCAAGGGCTTCCGCGAGGCGCTGGCCGACGACGCTCCGAAGGCCATCCAGCACCTCTTCGAAACCCTGTCGAAGGAGCCGAAGGGGGCAAAGGCGCTCATCGACCTCTTCGGCCAGGACTTCTCGGACGACTTCGGCAAGCTCGTCGGCAATCCCGAGCTTCTCGCCGAGGCCTTCCGTCTCATCGCCAACGAGGCCGACTATGCCGGCTCGGCCCTTGCCGAGTTCGAGAAGCGCGCGGCGACGACGAGGGGCAAGCTGCAAAAGACCCTCAATGGCCTTGCCGCCGCTGCCATCGGCCTCGGCGACAATCTCCTTCCGGTCTTTCGCGATATCCTCGAAGGCATCACCGCCACCGTCAACGTTCTCGGACAATTTGCCGGCGCCCACCCGGAGGCCGCGAGTGCCCTCGTCAAGATCGCTGCCGGCATGCTCGCCTTCGGTGTCGCTTCGAAGGTTTTCAAATACGGCTTCGAGCTGGCGCGCGGGCCTCTCATCGGCCTCCTCAAAATCATCACAAAGATGCGCTCCGGCGAGGGTGTCCTCGGCCTCGTCGGCAAGCGTCTGGCGGGTATCGGAGCCGCCGCCGCCGCCCACCCGTTCATCGCCCTTGCCCTTGCCGTCGTCGCTGTCGGCGCCGCCTTTCTCGCCCTTCGCGACGAGCACGCCTATGCTAATCAGGCGGCAGAGGAACACGCCGAGACCATCGCCCGCCTCAAGGCCGAGCTGTTCGGGGCGGCCGACGCTGCCGACGCTCTCGGGGCCGCCAATGCCCGCAACAACCTCGCCGATGCCTACGCCAAGGCGACCGAGTGGAAGGCAAAGCTCGTTGGCCAGCGGGAGGAGCTGTTCGGCAACCTCAAGGACACGACCACCCGCGACTTCTTCGAAGGTCTCGGCATCGGCTCGGGCGACGACCTTGGCCTCATGGAGCGCAAACGCCTGAAGGGCAGCGTCGACCGGTTTATGGCCGGGGACATGGATGCCCAGACGCTTGCCAAGGAAATCGAGAGCGAACGGCTGCGGCTGGCGAGCTCCGGCGAAGGTGGTGGCCAGGACTTCAAGGTGCTGACCGATATCCGCGACCAGCTCGTCGCCTATGCGGCGCGCCAGGAGGACTTGAAGGGGCTGCAGGACTTCATTGCCACCGAGCAGAAGCGCCAGTCGGGGCCGGCCGCACCCCGCGCCGAAGGTGATATTCCGCTACCAACACCAAAGCCTGCCGCGGCCGGAGCCGCGCCAACTGGCGGGGGCAACTGGGGTGGGGTCAAAGCGGACATCGAGAACGCCATCGACGCCTCGAAGGCGGCCGACCAGATCAAGACCGGTGGCGCGGCGGCCGGCGAGGCCCTCGGCGCCAATGCCAACGCCGCGATCAACGCCGGCGCCGCCGAGGCCGGCCGGGTCATGGGCCGGGCCGCCGCCGCCGAGATCTCCCGAGCGCGCATCAGCGTCAACGTCGGCGGCATCGCCGGCGCCCGCGCCGGTGCACTCGCCGATGGAGCCGACTGATGCCGCTGCTTGCTCTCGGTCCCCACATCTTCGAGATCGCACCGCTGAATTTTCAGCAGATCGAGCGCGAGACCGAGGCCCTGTGGCCGGCGATCCCGCGCTTCGGCGGCCGGCCGGGCGCGCAGTCCGTCGGCTTCGGCGAGGGCCGGATGACGATCTCCGGCCTGCTCTTTCCCGATGAATTCGGCGGCCGCGCCGAGTTCGAGGCGATCCGCGAGACGCAAGGAAAGCGGCGCCCGGTGATGATGCTGGGCTGGGCGACGACGGGTGCGGCCCGTGTCTTCGGCCGCGTCGTCATCCTCAAGGTCTCCGATAGCCAGACCGCCATCAACGCGATGGGTCTCGGGCGGCGCCTTTCCTTCTCGATCGAGGTCAAGCCGCATCCCGGCGACGGCCGGCGCGGGGGGTGATCCGATGGCAACGACAATCCCCGGGGCCACCCTCCGGATCGAGCGCGAGGACGTCAGTCTCGACCAGCTCGTCTTCGAATACGCCTGGACAGTGCTCGGCGACCTGAAGCGCGCCGGGCGCCTGAAAGGGTTCGTCGAGGCGACCCTTGCCGCCAATCCGGGCTTGGCCAGCCGTGGCCCGATCCTGCCTCTCGGCCTCGTCGTCACGATCCCGGAATTCATCGTCGAGGATCGCCGCCGTGTCGTTCGGCTCTGGGACTAAAGCGAGGCCCGAAAAGTGGGAACCGGTTTTCGGGCTAGCCGAGCGATGAAAAGACCCGAGGCCCGAAAAGTGGGAACCGGTTTTCGGACAAGCCGAGCGACGAAAGAGAAATGACAAAGAGGCCGATGCGATGCCACGCGACATCCCCAAGATCGAGGTCTCGGTCAACGGCAAGCCGGCTCACGCCGCCTTCTACGAGCGGCTGAAGTCGGCCCGGATGCGGGATGCCAAGGGCACCGAATCCGACGAGGTCGAACTCGTCTTCGACGACGCGAACAACGAAATCGAGGAGCCGGAGGAAGGATCCGTCATCGAGGTCGCGATCGGCTACGAAGAGGACGGGATGGTGAAGCGCGGCACCTATCTGGTCGACAAGCCGGCCAGTCCCTCCGGTGGCCCGGGCGGAGAGTTTTTGAGGGTGCATGGCCGCGCGGCCGACATGTCGGGCGACCTCAAGGAAATGGCCTCCGAACACTTCGAGGACACGACCCTCGGCGACGTCATGCAGACGATCGGCACCCGCCATGGCCTCGCCGTCAAGGTCTCGCCGTCGCTGGCCTCGATCCCCGTGCCGTATCTTGCCCGGTTCAACCAGTCGACCCTCGGCTTCGGCAGCGACCTTGCCAAGCGCTACGGCGGCATCTTCACCGTCAAGGACAAGACCCTGCTCTTCGTCGAGGAGGGCACGGGCTCGGCCGGCGGTCTCGTACTGCCTCGGCTCGAAATCGACAAGAGCGACTGCGAGACCTGGGAATTCAACCCGGAAAGCCGACCGCGCCACGAGACGGTGAAGGCGCCCTGGTTCGACCGCACCACCGGCCGCATGCGCTACGAGGAAGAGCCGACCGGCATGGAGAGGGGGCCGGCGAAGGTGCTGCGCCATCCTTGCCCGGATCAGGCGATGGCACGGCGGATGGCAAAGTCGGAGGGAGATCGCCTCGCCAAGGCGACGGCGACCGGTCGCATCACCCTTGCCGGCATGCCCGAGGCCGCGGCCGAGTGCGAGGTGGTGCTCTCCGGCTTCCGCCCTTCCATCAACGGCCTCTGGATCGCCGCCGCCGTCGAGGACGTGGTCGAGGGCAAGTACATGACATCGATCGAGCTGGAAGCGCCGAAGGGAGGACGGAAATGAGGGGGTCAGTCGGTCAAGCCCCGAGTGCTCTCGCATCATCGGATGGTGGGCATCTGTCCATTGCGGCTTCGAGGCGATCGACCGCCGCCAAGGCTTCTTCCCGCAGGAAGTCGGCATTGCCCCGGCCGGGGATCGCGGCCCGCTCGATCTCGGTCACGAGGTGGCGAGCTAGACCGACGCAGCCTTTCGATTGTCGAGCCTGCGCTCCGGCACTCGCTCGATCTCCTCGCCGCGATCAAGGCGGTGCATCAGGCTGCTCGTTGATCCAGCGATGGCCAAGACTGTGCGGGGCGCCAAGGGCGCCCCGTTGTCGTGCTGTCACCGCTTTTCGGACGGTATAACCTGCTGCCATTCGATCTTGCGCGCCGCGCCATTCGATTTTGCGCGCTACAGCGTGAGCGAAAACCGAACCCGAAGGGCTCGCAAGCGCGACTGCGCGCCGGCCGATGAGGCCGCCCTCGCGGAGCCGGTGAGCGAAGCGAACTCGGCGTGAGCGGATTGATGGTGGGCCCGGCAGGACTATTGGGCGACTGAAACATCAACGCCTTGGCGCGACCAACCCGAAAAAGACGGCCATTGAAAACAAATGGCTTTTCGGTGAATTGTCCAACCGGTTTTGGGCAGGTGCGTGATGCTCCCGGCCCGCTTCCACAGGCTTCGCGATCGCTCGATGACGAGCAACGACAAGGCATTCGCCGAGCCGGTCCGCCTGTCATTCTTCACCAGCCAAGGGATGCTCGATGCGACCCGGCCGGCCCGCGAGATCGAAGCGATCTTGCGTGTCGGCGGCGGGGAATCGACCTCGATCGGTGGCAGCGGCTCGACCTCATGGCGAACGCGGATCGTCGCCCGCAAGGGCGAGATGCATATCGACCGCACCAAATATCCAGACCTTGACGTCCGAGCAAGAGACAAGGTGCGGGCACTGGCCCGGCCCGGCCAGCCGTGGTTCGAAGTTGCCGTTGTCGACGACCGCGGCAGCTCCCGACTCGTGCTTCAGCTCAATGAGGCATGACCGATGGCCGATGGAAGCGGGTACGACTTTGCAGCCATTACCGAAGCGGTCGCCCGCGAGCTGCTTGGCGAGCCGAACAAGCGCCTTTCCAAGAATGACGAGCTTCGTTTCGGGACGAACGGCAGCCTCAAGGTAGCCATCGGCGGCACGGCGGCCGGCACGTTCTCCGACTTCGAGACCGGCACCAGCGGCGGGTTGCTCGATCTGATCAATCACAAGATCGGCGGCGATCACAAGCGGGCGCAGGAATGGCTTCGCGAGCGCTATGGATCGCCGGAGACGGTGCGCTGTGAAACTGCCCGGGTCGTCGCGGTCTATCCCTATCACGATGAAGACGGCAGGAAGCTCTTCGAAGTCGTTCGGAAAGAACCAAAGGCCTTCCTGCAACGTCGATCCGAAACGGACTATTCGGTGAAAGGCGTGCGGGTCGTGCCCTATCACCTGCCGGAAATCACGGAAGCAATCGCGATGGAGCGTCCGGTCTTCATCGTCGAAGGCGAAAAGGATGTCGATCGGCTTGCGTCTCTTGGAGCGCCTGCGACCTGCAATGCTGGCGGCGCCGGCAAGTGGAAAGACGAACACTCGGCATTCCTCAAGGGCGCCGACGTCATCATCATCCCTGACAACGACAAGGCCGGCGACGAGCACGCCGAGAAGGTTGCCAGGAGCCTCAGAGGAATTGCGGCGCGAATTCGCGTTCTTCGTTTGCTCGATCTGCGCAACAAAGGCGACGTTTCGGACTGGTTCGCCGCCGGAAATAGCATTGAGCGACTCTACGAACTCGCCGAGGGCGCGCCAGACTGGCGACCGGCCAGCCGGCTGCCGCTCACGTGGCTTGGCGAGGAAGATCGCGTTCCGCCGCGAAAGTGGCTGGTGAAGGGTCTGCTCGGCCAGAACGAAATGTCGATCGTCCACGCGCCGTCCGGCGGCGGAAAGAGCTTCTTCGCTCTCGACCTCGGCGCACACGTCGCCGCGGGGATCGAGTGGTTCGATCACGCCCTCTTCGAATGCCCGGTCCTATATGTCGCGGCCGAGGGTTCGTCCGGCTTTCGACTGCGAATGAAGGCGTGGCGGCAGCGGTATCGGGAAGCTGAAGGAGCGCCTTTCGTCATGATGGCGCGCTCCATAGACCTTCTCGACGCCAAGAGTGATGCGATCCAGACCATTCAGGATGCGATCGCCGAAGTGAAGGACACGACAGGTCAGGCGGTCGGCCTGATCGTCCTCGATACGCTGTCCCGAATGATGCCGGGCGGCGTCGACAGCGAGCCCCGCGACGTAAAGGCGTTCCTTGAGAACACAGAGCGGCTCCGTGCGGAAACGGCCGCGCACATCATGATCGTCCACCACAGCGGAAAGGAGACCGAGCGAGGGATGCGCGGCAGCTCCATGCTGCGCGACTACGCAGACACAGTGATCGAGATCAAGGGAAGCGACACCGACGGCCCGCTGCGCGCCGTCGTCATGAAACAGAAGGATGGCGAGGACGGCCAGGAATACCGCTTCAACCTGCTGCAATCGACCGTCGGGGAAGGCGAGGATGGTGATGCGATCACCTCTTGCGTCTTGGACCCGATCGGCACGGGCGCGGGCAATGAGCCGGTAGGAAAGCCCCGTCTTTCGGATCGGGAAGAAATCGCCCGCCGATGCCTCGCGGACCTTCTCGCGGACGAGAGCGTGACGCGCGTGACAGGTGTGACAGCGGCATGTGTCACGCGGACTGTCACGGTCGATCAATGGCGCAACGCGGTCCGCAACAAGTTGGCCTTGGACAACGATGCTTCATTCAGAAAGGTCTGGGAACGCTCGAAAACCAAGCTCTTACGCCTTGCGGTCATCGGCATAGACAGGGGGCAAGTATGGCTGGCGTGACACGACTGTCACAGCGTGACACGTCCAAATGTCACGGCGATGCGAGGGGCGTGACACCCCTAGCCCCCCTTAGGGGGGGCGTCGGGGGTGTCACGACCACCCTCGACGAGATCGCCGATCGGCTTGAGCGGCTCGCCCCGTCAGCCCGAGACCCGATGCGCTTTCACGAGGAGAAATCAGAACTGCTGTTCGCCATCCGCGAGGCGGCGCTGGAGCTACGGGTCCTTCCCCTCAGCCATGCGACGCGGGGCGGGGAGACTGCAGGATTTCGGTCGCAAACGAAAATTGCAAGGGGAAGCCGGGCCGATGGCTGATACCGCACAAGTCATTGGTTTGCATAGAAATTTGCTTGGCGAAAGCGAGCGCTACGCAGCGGACTTGGCCGATGCCGAGTTGATCGTTGACGGCGAAACGTTCGGCAAGTTGGTGAATATTCACGGCCGCACCGTCCGCGACCTCGCCCAGCGCGATATCATCGTGAAGGTCGGAGACAACCGCTACGACCTCACTGCTTCTCTGCGATCCTATGCCTCGCACCTTCGCGAGATGGCGGCCGGCCGCGGTGACGAGCAACACCAGCTCTTCCTCACCGCCGAGCGCGCACGGCTGGCGAAGGAACAAGCCGACAACACGGCCCTCAAGAACGCCGCCCTGCGCCGCGAGTTGGTGCCGGTCGCCGAGGTGAAGTCTCTTTGGGCCGGCATTGTCCGGCAGACCCGGTCGAAGATCCTTGCCGTCCCGGCCCGCATCCGCCAGCAACTCGCGCACCTCTCGGTGCACGACGTGGAAGTGATCGACACCGAACTGCGGCGCACGCTTGAGGAGCTTGCCGATGATCAGTGAAACCCTCGCATCGCTGCGACGGGAAGCCCTCGCCGTCTTCACGCCGCCGCCACGCCGGCTGCTCGCCGACTGGATCGAGGAGAGCGTCTTCCTGCCGGAAGGCGTCTCCGCGCTGCCCGGCACGGTGCGCCTGTGGCCTTTCCAGCGGGACATTGCCAACGCCGTCGGCGACCCGACGATCGAGCGCGTCACCCTGGTCAAGCCGGTGCGCGTCGGCTTCACGACGCTTCTGACCGGCGCGCTCGCCAGCTACATCGCCAACGACCCCGCGCCGATCCTTTGCCTGTTGCCGACCGAGGCGGACTGCCGCGACTACATGGTCAGCGATATCGAGCCGATCTTCGACGCATCCCCTGCCCTTGCCGGCCTGATCGGCAACGAAAAGGACGAGACGGGCCGCAACACGATCCTGTCGCGCCGCTTCCCAGGCGGGTCGCTGAAGGTGGTCGCCGCGAAGGCGCCCCGCAATCTTCGCCGCCACAATGTCCGCGTCCTTCTCTGCGACGAGGTGGACGGCATGGAAAACGGCGCCGAAGGTTCACCGATTCTTCTCGCCGAAAAGCGCACCCTGTCCTTCGCGGATCGCAAAATCGTCATCGGCTCGACGCCGGTTTTCGAGGATACCTCGCACGTCCTGCGGTCCTACGGCGAATCGGACGCCCGCGTTTTCGAGGTACCCTGCCCGGAATGCGGCGATTTTCACGAAATCCTGTGGTCGGACATTCAGTGGCCAGAGGGCGAACCGGCCAAGGCGCACTATGTGTGCCGATCCTGCGGTTCGGTCGTCGAGGAACGGCACAAGCCCGAGATGGTCGCTGGCGGCCGCTGGCGGGCCACCAGGCCCGAAGTCGAGGGGCATGCGGGCTTCCGCCTCAACGCCCTCATATCGCTTTTGGCGAACGCCTCCTGGGGCCGGCTCGCGGCCGAGTTCCTTGCCGCAAAGGACGATCCGGCAAGGCTTCAGACCTTCGTCAACACGATCCTCGGCCAAGGCTGGCGAGAAGACGGCGATGAACTCGACGACAACGAGCTGGCCAGCCGAGCGGAGGACTTCTCACTCGACGTCATGCCGGCGGACGTGCTGGCGATGACGGCCGGTGTAGACGTGCAGCGCGACCGGTTGGAAATTACCTTTGTCGGCTGGACCCGCGAGGGCGAAGCCTTCGTGCTCGGCCACAAGGTTCTCTGGGGCCTGCCGGATGACGACGCCACCTGGTCGGAGCTCGACGACGTTCTGAAAATGCGATTCGCCCATCGGCTCGGCGGCAAGATCGGGCTCGACGCGACGGCCGTCGACAGCGGCGACGGTGAAACCATGGAGAATGTCTATCGGTTCTGTTTCCCCCGCGCGTCGCGCAAGGTTCTGGCGATCAAGGGCGTCGAGGGCAATCGGCCGTGGATCGAGAAATCCAAGCAGAAGATTCGCGGCGGCGCGCTGTGGATCGTCGGCGTCGACGGCATCAAAAGCCATCTGACCTCACGACTGGCCCGAACCCGCTCGATCCGTTTTTCTGACAGCCTGCCGCCGTCCTGGTTTGAACAACTTGCCGCCGAACGCTTGATTATCCGCTATTCTCGCGGGCAACCGAGGCGACGTTTCGAGCGCATCCCCGGCCGCCGGGCCGAAGCGCTCGATTGCACCGTCTATGCCTTCGCGGCACGGCAGATCGTCAATGTGAACTGGGATCAGCGGGCAGATGATCTCCGGCGCGGCATCGAGGGTAGCGCGCCAAAGATGCAAGCGGTGATCAAGAGCAAATGGATGAAAGGATGAGGCGATGGAATTCCTGAAGATAAGCGATGCAAAGCGCATCGCGATGGAAAAAGCGAACCTCAATGGCCACGAAATGCGGCCATGGCGCCGCTATAATGGAGCACCATATCGTATTCGATCGAGCTGCAAATTGTGCGGATGTGAGCTGCTTGTTCTTTCCTCAGGCGATATCGATACGGATACTGCGATCAGGATGAAAGAACTCGGGATCGTGATCGGACATTCTGAGGTGCTGGGCACGAATTTCACTTACATCGAAGGGCCTGCGCTCTCGCGATGTCGCCGCGCCTACCTAGCTAAGTGACCTCCTCAGCCGCACCCCCGGCCCGCCGCCGTTCTCTTCGATGAACACCACGCCGGCCGATTCGAGGGCGTTGCGGACTGCCAAGACGTTGTTCGGCAGGCCGCTTGCGATCCCCTCACTCGCCTCCATACGACGGAGCGTCGGAACCGAGATCGACGCCGCTCCGGCCAATTCAGCTTGGCTGAGCCCGGTGAGGGCTCGTCCGGCGGCAATCTGACGGCCGAGGATTTGATATTTTTCACTCAATTTGATTGATACCAATTGACTTTCGATGGACGTTGATCGAAATATATCAATGTAAGCCTTTCCAATCAATCCAATTGAGGAGCAACGACAATGCAGACCCGCAGAGAAGCCATCGCCACGATTGAAGAAACCGCTACCCCCGTCGCCTCGCCCGAGCTGGTCGAATTGATCGACAGAGCGTTGAAGACCAAGGCCAAGGCCGAGCCGTTTTGGGATGCCTTTACCGCCGCCGACAGGCGGTATGACGAGGCCCTGAAGCAAACGCCGAGGCGGGTCGTTGCTCTCGACAACGACCAGTTCATCGAGATTCTTCCCTCAGTCGACCGGGAAGTGAGCCTCGACAGATTGCGCTCCCAGTATGATTCGGCGTTCAAAGTGATCAATGAATATTTGCCGGGCGCTGTCCGCGACGGCGCGCGGGTGATGCTCGACAGCGCATATGACGCGGCCGTGCTACGCATCCGGAACGCGCATGATCGCCTCGAGATGATTCGGGCCGAGTGCAACACCGACGCGGCCGAGGAAGCATGGCTTTCGGCGCTCCGCACTGCCGATGCCGCGTTGATCGCCCTTCTCAGTTTTCCTGCGGAGACGGCCGCCGACCTCGCCACCAAACGTGACGGCATGCGCAAGGTTATCGGCCGCATGTCCTTCGACGAGCTGCCGGATGCGGCCGGCGACGCGCTGCTTTCGAGCTTCCTCGGGGAAAGCTACGGTGCAACGGCGGCGATGATTGGCTGAATCCTCAGCGGTGGATGTGATTGCCGCCAAGGTCACCATGGGTGACGTCCGGGCGGAGTGCGGCTCCGGCAGGACCATCAGTTTCTGCGACGAAGTCGGCCAGAAGCTCCGGGAATCTGCGGCTCGTGACCAGGCTGCAGCATTCAAGGCTTCGTTGGCCGGCAGCCCGGCCTGACAAAGTGCGATAGCTTCTGGACGCCATTTCATGAAACGAATACATTTTCACTTGACGCGCGACCGCGACATCCTGTAGAAATCGTTTCATGAAATGAGTGCAACTATGATCAAGACGGCAAACCTCGTGGCAACACTGGCGGCAGAGACAGGTTTGGATTTCGACAGGGTGCAGCTGACCACGCGCCGCCTGCGGGAGGCGGGGCTCTTCACCAAGGAGAACCGCTCTCCCAAGTCGCCCCGCCCGACCTATCGCGATGCGGCCCACTTGCTGGTGATGCTGATGAGCGACCAGCCAGCCGGGTTCGCCGAAAAGACCATCGAGCGGGCACAGAATCTCATCATCGAGGCAGAGAGCCACAAGCACACGACGGGTAACCACTATGCCCCGCTTGAGGCGCCACTTTCGGTGTTTCAGCGCGAAGACCACAACCTGATCGATGCGCTGGAAGCCCTTATTGAATACGCGGTATTCAATCTTTCAACATTCACACCAGACTATGCTGCTCCCTCTGAGTTCAGCGTCTCTTTTGATCGCCATCGATTCAGCGCAGACATCTACCTCGATATTTCTGAAAGCGACCCGCTTGCCCGCATCCGCGGGGAAAAGAAGATCAACGTCTTCCTACACTATTCTGAATGGGGCAGTCTTGCTGCTGACGCGGCTCCAAAGGCCTTCACTGTCGAGTGTCAGATCGGCGCGGGCGTGTTTCACGCCATCGGCCAGCTCTTTGCGCGCGGGGAGGACTAATCCATGGCCTTCCCCTTCCCCCGTCTTTTCTCGCGCACGAACAAACCATCAGCAAAGCATGACCGGGCAGTGAACGCCGCCTCGGCCAAATGGCCGGACGATCCCCGCTCGCTCGCCGCTGCGGTCGATATTCGCCAGGCCGGCCAGACGGTCGCCCAGCGGGTGGCGGGGCTCTATCTCAACGATCCGGTAGTCCGGTCGGCAGTCAACCTCATCGTCTCGCAGATCGTCGGCAGCGGCATTCGGCTCAACACCCCCGACCAGGCGCTCGACGAACGGTTCAATGCGGGCCGGTTCGACCCTTCCGGGCGCCTTTCCATCACCGCCCTTCAGCGCGCGGCGATCCGTTCCTGGATCATGAGCGGCGAAATTCTCGGTTTGCACCGCGTCATCGACGGTCGCTACGCCTTCCAGCTTCTCGACCCCGAACAGCTCGACCGCTCGAAAAACGAGGATCGCGGCGAGGCTGGCGCGATCGTCGCCGGTGTCGACCGCGACCGGCGCGGCGTCATCACAGGCTACTGGATACTGCCGAATTCACCGGGCGACCCCTTCGCCAGCAACACGCAATCCTATCGCTTCGATGCAAGCGAGGTGGTGCACGTATTCGAAGCCGAGTTCGTCGGCCAGGGGCGCGGCATTTCCCCGCTCGTGGCGGTCCTGCCGGTCCTCAACCAGGCAAGCATCGCCATCGAGGCCCGGCTGAAGCAGCTCCAGGTCAGTGCCATGCTGACGGTGATCCTGACGAGCCCGGACGGCGCCGATGCCTTCGACGGCAATCCCAATCCCTCGCTCGAGCCGGGGGCCATGGTGCGGGTGCGACCGGGCGAGCAAGCGGAAGTTGTCAACGGTCCGCAATCCCCGGACTTCAACGCCTTCATGAAGGTGCTCTATCGCCAGATCGCCGCCGCGGCCGGCGTGACCTACGAAGACCTGATCGGCGATCTCGAAGGCGTCAACTACAGCAGTTTCCGGGGCGGCGCCTTGACCGCCCGGCGCAAGGCCGAGGCGCTGCGCAAGGTGCTGCTGATCGAGGGTGTCCTCGATCCGGTCTTCAAGCGCTGGCACGCCATCGAAAAGCTCGCCGGCCGCACCCGCGCCGAAGTCGAGCCGTCCTGGATCGAGCCGGCCTGGCCACAGATCGACCCAGAGAAGGAAGCGGCCGGCGAAATCGCCCTCCTCACCGCCCGTCTCAAGTCCCGCAAGGAGATCATCGAGGCGCGGGGCCGCGAGTTCGAAACCGTCTCGGCCGAGATAGAGGCGGACCCCGCCCCCACAATCCCGGGAGTCGCCGCATGACCCATCCCATTCACCGCTTTCTGGCCGAGGCGAAGCCCAACAGCTTCGACCCGGAAACGCGCACATTCACTGTCATCGTCGCGACCAACGCCCCGGTCGATCGCGGCAGCCATCTCGAAGTTCTCGACCTCGCATCCTTCGGCGCCGAAGGCTGGCCGCCGAGTCTGCCACTGCAGACGGACCATTCGGCAAGCGTCCGCGACACGGTGGGCACACTCACCAATTTCCATACCGAGACGCTGGACGATGGCGTCACCGCCCTTGTCGCCGATGGCCGGCTTTCGAGCCGGGCCGACAACGAAGCGATCGCCGCCAACCTCAAGGACGGCGTCCAGACCAGCTTTTCCATCTCCTTCACCGTTTCGAAGTGGCGGGAAGGAACAGACCCCGCGACTGGCCGGAAGGTGCGCACCGCGCTCGCTGGCCGGCTCATCGAGGGCAGCTTCGTCGTTTCCCCCGCAGACCCTCTCTCCAAGATCAGGAGCAACCCCATGGACCCCGCGACTACCGAAATGACCCGTATGACCCCCGTTCAGTGGGACACCGTCTGCCGAGCGGCCGGCGTGCCCGACGACGTTCGCGAGGCGCTTCGCGAGAGCGACGCCGCCGACGAAGACAAGATGCGTCTCGCCCTTGCAGCGACCGAAAACCGCCAGCCGACGGTTCGCACCGTCCGCCAGCACAACGACCAGACGCTCGACAATCCGAGCGTCCTTCGCACCGCTGTGATCGAGTTCTACGACGCGGTGAACCGGGGCGAGGCACCGACCGGACAGGCGGCGGAAGTCTTCGCCCAGGGCGAGCGTGCCCTTGCCGAACGGCTCTGCCGCAACGCCGGCATCTCGACCATCGGCCTTGCCGATGCCGAGGTGATCCGCCGCGCCGCAACCACTTCGGATTTCCCGATCATCGCGGGCGGCACCTTCAACCTCGCCATGCGCCGCGAGATGGAAGCAGCCGCCTCGCCGATCGCCGCCTTGTTCGGCCGCGACACGGTGGCGACCTTCAACCCCGAGACCCGCGCCCAGGTCGACTGGACCTCCCTCGCCCTCGCCGACAAGCTCGAAGACGGACACTACAAGCACTCGTTCATCCACGAGAGCGGCGAGACGGTGCAGGTTGCCATCATCGGCGGCATCACCTCGAAGAGCTACGAACTGACCATCAATGCTGGCGCCCGCCTCGGCAATGACGGGGCGCAGTTCGGCAAACGGTCGGCGGCCGAGATCGCCGATCGCAAGGTTGCCTTCGTCCAGCAGGCGAGCAACGCCGGCCCGACCATGAAGGACGGCAACCCGGTCTTCCACGCCAGCCGCGGCAATATCGTCGAATTCCCTCAAGTGGAAGCGACGATGGTCAGGAGCCTCATGGGCTTCCGCTCTGCCATGGCGAAGCGCAAGGGCATCGGCGATGTCATGATCGGCACCTATCCGACCCACTGGATGGTCCATTCGGAATTCGAAGAAACCGCCCTTCGCCTTCTGGCATCGGTGCAGGCTTCGGCCATCGCCGATGTCAACCCGCTCGCCGGCAAGCTGCAGGTGGTGGTCGAACCCCGGCTGGCCGATCCCAACGTTTCCTGGCTCGTCGCCTCCCCTGCGAAGATGGACGGCGCCGTGCAGGTCTACCTTCAGGGACACGAAGCGCCTTTCACCGACAGCCGGATCGACTTCGACACGGACGCCGTGCAGTTCAAGATTCGCTTCCCCTTCGGCCTCGGCTGGCTGGAATGGCGGTCCTGGACCCGGCTCGATCACACGGCCGGAGCGTAGCCCGCCATGACCCTCGCCGAGATGCAGGAACAGCTTGCCAACCTTCGCGCCCTTCGCGCCGAGGGCGTCCGCAAGACGCGGTTCGGCGAGGACGAAACCGAATATCGCAGCGACAGCGAGCTTGCCGCTGCGATCGCCGACCTCGAACGACGCATCGCGGCGGCGCTCAAGCCCTCGCCGCGCATCATCTACCCCATGACTTCGAAGGGATACTGACATGCGGAACTACATTCAGCCGGGCGACACCCTCGACCTGACCGCTCCGGCCGGCGGCCTCGTGTCCGGCCAGGCCCATCTTTTCGGCGACCTCTTCGGCATCGCGGCAACGGATGCCGCGGAAGGAAAGAAGGTGGCGGTGAAGGTGGATGGCGTCTTCTTCCTCCCCAAAGCCACCGACGAAAGCCTCGTCGAAGGCCAGAAGGTCTATTGGAGCGAGGCCAACGCTAACGTGACCGCCACGGCGACGGACAACACCCTCATCGGCCATGCCGTCGAGGCCGCGGCCGTCGCCGCGGTCACCGTCGCTGTCCGGGTAGCTAACTGACGGGGGTATCTCCGAAGCCCTTCGGCAGGCTTTGAGCCGGTCCCGTCCCCCGTCATGGACTGTGCGGGACCGGCAGCCGAAACCAGCAATATCGCCACTCTGGACCGATCCAATGGCCAATCGCCCCGCACCATATACGCAAGCCGACGTGACACGCGCCATCAAGGGCGTCGTTGTCGCCGGCCTCAAGGTGCGCGAAGTCATTGCATCAGCGGACGGCGTTCGCGTCCTCATCGACCCCGAGAACAAGCACACCGACGTCAACGACGCGACTTGGGATGAGGTGCTGGAATGAGGCGGCGCAACCCCTACCCCGGCTTGACGCGCGTGATCGACCGTCACGGCAGAGTCCGTTGGCGCTTTCGAATGAAGGGCCGACCCGCCTGCTATGTTCATGGCGAATACGGATCGAAGGAATTCGAGGCGAACTACGATCGGGCGCTCGCGAGCCAGCCGGTCTTCCCGGACACCCTGAACCGCAACCCCCACGGTTCCTTCTCCTGGTTGATCGAGCAATACCTGAGATCGCCTGACTTCCAGAGAATTGGCAAAATCTACCGGCGCAATCTGGCATATGAGATCGAGCGGTTTCGGCAGGAGCATGGTCGCCGGCCTGTATCTGGCCTCGAGGCCCGTCATGTCGAGGTGCTGATCGGCAAGAAGGCCGAGACCCCAGCGGCAGCCAACAAGCTCCTGAAACTGATCCGCCGGTTGTGCAAGTTTGCCATCCGTCGCGGCATCATCAGCACCGATCCGACCTACGGCATCAAGCGGTTTGCCACCAATCCCGACGGCTACCACACCTGGACGGATGCCGAAATTCAGCGATACGAGGCGCACCATGGCGAAGGGTCGAAGGCGGTATTGGCCCTCCGGCTCATGCTTTACACCGGCGCGGCTCGCCAAGACGCGGCGGCAATGGGCTGGCAGAACCTGAAGGGCGATCGGATCGCCTATCGCCGGCACAAGACTGGCGGCGAAGTCGACCTTCCAATCCACCCCGATCTGGCGGCCGTGTTGTCCAAGGTACCGAGCGATCAGTTCCTCTTTCTCACCCATGCCGGAGGCCGCGGCTACACCCCCGAATCCTTCGGCAACTGGTTCCGCGATCAATGCCGAGCGGCCGGCCTGACCGACTGCCCAGCGCATGGATTGCGCAAGGCCGGCGCGACCAGATTGGCAAATGCCGGCGCCACGGAATTCGAAATCATGGCCTTCCTCGGCCACAAAACACCCGCCGAAGCGAAGACCTACACCCGGCAGGCAGATCGGGCGCGACTCGGCGATTCGGGAATGCGAAAGCTCTTGAGTGTGTCCAACTCTGTCGAAAGGTTGGACAATTTCAGAAACAACACATTGAACAAAAGGGAGAAATAGAGATGGATGGTGGGCCCGGCAGGACTCGAACCTGCAACCAGACCGTTATGAGCGGCCGGCTCTAACCATTGAGCTACAGGCCCGCCGCGGGGTTTTGGACCCCGTCGGGTGGTGCTCTTCGCCTATACCAATCGCCGCGATCGGGCAAGCCGCGCCGAGCCGGGGGGCGTGGCCGACGCAATTTGGTCTGAAAGCGCGCTAATCCTTGCATGGGTAGCAAAGGTGGCGCCTCATTGCGGTGCGTCGCCGACGAATCGCAAAAAGTCGGATTTCCGACGAGAGCCGGACCGAAAGGATATCGAGCCATGTTCCGCTCCCTCGCCGTAGCCGCCGCCGCGGCCCTCTTTTCCCTTGCCGCCTTCGCCGCCGCGGCCGAGGAACCCGCGCCCTCGATGACGCTTTCGGGGGTCGGCGAGGTCTTCGCCGCGCCGGACATGGCGGTCGTCACCTCCGGCGTCGTCACCGAGGCCAAGACCGCCCGCGAGGCGCTCGACGCCAACAACGCGGCGATGGCCGCCGTCGTCGAGGCGATGAAGAGCGCCGGCATCGCCGCCGAGGACCTGCAGACCTCCGATTTCTCGGTCGAGCCGCGCTGGGTCTATCCGAACGAGAAGGAGAACAAGGCTCCGTTCATCGCCGGCTACACCGTCTCCAACCAGCTCGCCGTCAAGGTGCGCGATCTCGAAAAGCTCGGCGGCGTGCTCGATCAGGCCGTCTCGCTCGGCTCCAACCAGATCCGCGGCATCAGCTTTGCCGTCGCCGACGACACGCCGCTGATGGACGCCGCCCGCGCCGCCGCCGTCAAGGACGCCATGCGCAAGGCCAAGCTCTATGCCGAGAATGCCGAAGTCGCCCTCGGTGCCATCACCGCGATCTCGGAAGGCGCCGCCGCCGGCCAGCCGCCGGTGCTCTATGCCCGCTCCTTCGACAAGGGCGCCGGCGTCCCGGTCGAGGCCGGCACGCTGAGCTTCCGCGCCGACGTCCGTATCACCTGGGCGCTCGGCAAGTAATCGGGCGATTGCAGAAAAGGATTCCCGCCCCGGCCGCCGGGGCGGGTTTCATTCTGGCCGCCGCCGCTTCGGACCCTTGCCGCTCTTGCCGCCGCCCCAGTTGTGCGGGCCCATTTCCTCGGAGGCCGGCTTGTGCGGCCGGCTCGGTGTGTTGGCGGCGCGGCCGTATTTGCGGTTCCCGGCGAACGATCCGGCCCGCTCCTCGATCTGCGACTGGCGGGCGAGCGGATCGTCGGCGATGGCGAGTTCGGTCTCGCGCAGCCGCTTGATCTCGTCGCGCAGCCGCGCCGCCTCCTCGAATTCGAGATTGGCCGCCGCCTCGCGCATGCGTTTTTCGAGGTCGTCGAGATGGGCGCCGAGATTGTGGCCGACGAGGCTCGCCGCTTCCTCGGCAAGGCCGGTATCGACCATCACGTGGTCGCGCTCGTAGACACTCGAAAGAATGTCGCCGATCGACTTCTTGACGCTCTCCGGCGTGATCCCGTGCTCGGTGTTGTAGGCCACCTGCTTCTCGCGCCGGCGGGCGGTCTCCTTCAGCGCCCGGTCCATCGAACCGGTCGTCTCGTCGGCATAGAGGATCACCCGGCCGTCGACGTTGCGCGCCGCCCGGCCGATGGTCTGGATCAGCGAGGTCTCGGACCTGAGGAAGCCTTCCTTGTCGGCATCGAGAATGGCGACGAGCGCGCATTCCGGGATGTCGAGGCCCTCGCGCAGCAGGTTGATGCCGACCAGCACGTCGAAGGCACCGAGGCGCAAATCGCGGATGATCTCGATGCGCTCGATCGTGTCGATGTCGGAATGCATGTAGCGCACGCGCACGCCGTGTTCGTGCAGATATTCGGTGAGGTCCTCGGCCATCCGCTTGGTCAGCGTCGTCACGAGGGTGCGATAGCCGCGCGCCGCCACCGCCTTGACCTCGCCGAGCAAATCGTCGACCTGCGCCTTGGCCGGCCGAATCTCGACCGGCGGGTCGATGAGCCCGGTCGGGCGGATCACCTGCTCGACGAAGACGCCGCCGGTCTCCTCCATTTCCCAGCCGCCCGGCGTCGCCGAGACGCAGACCGTCTGCGGCCGCATCGCGTTCCATTCCTCGAAGCGCAGCGGCCGGTTGTCCATGCAGGACGGCAGGCGGAAGCCGTATTCCGCCAGCGTCGCCTTGCGCCGGAAGTCGCCGCGATACATCGCCCCGAGCTGGCCGATGGTGACATGGCTCTCGTCGATGAAGACGAGGGCGTTGTCCGGCAGGTATTCGAACAGGGTCGGCGGCGGCTCGCCCGGCTTGCGGCCGGTGAGGTAGCGCGAATAGTTCTCGATGCCGGCGCAGGCGCCCGTCGCCTCCATCATTTCCAGGTCGAAGGTGGTGCGCTGGTCGAGCCGCTGCGCCTCGAGCAGCCGCCCGGCGTCGTTCAGCTCGGCGAGGCGGTGCTTCAGCTCCGCCTTGATCGACTTCGTCGCCTGGGCCAGCGTCGGCCGTGGCGTTACATAATGCGAGTTGGCGTAGATCTTGACGAAGTCGAGGCCGTCCGACTTCTGCCCGGTCAGCGGCTCGAACTCGTCGATGCTCTCGATCTCGTCGCCGAACAGCGATATCCGCCAGGCCCGGTCCTCGTAATGCGCCGGAAAGATCTCGATCGTGTCGCCGCGCACCCGGAAGGTGCCGCGCTGGAAACCGACATCGGCGCGCCGGTAGTGCAGCGCCACGAAGTCGGCGAGCAGCTGGCGCTGGTCGATGCGGTCGCCGACCGAGAGCGTGAAGGTCATCTCGGTATAGGTCTCGACCGAGCCGATACCGTAGATGCACGACACCGAGGCGACGATGATGACGTCGTCGCGCTCCAGCACCGCCCGGGTCGCGGCGTGGCGCATCCGGTCGATCTGCTCGTTGATGCTCGATTCCTTCTCGATATAGGTGTCGGTGCGCGGAACGTAGGCTTCCGGCTGGTAGTAGTCGTAGTAGGAGACGAAATACTCGACCGCGTTGTCCGGGAAGAACGCCTTGAACTCGCCGTAGAGCTGCGCCGCCAGCGTCTTGTTCGGCGCAAGGATCAGCGCCGGCCGCTGCGTCGCCTCGATCACCTTGGCCATGGTGAAGGTCTTGCCCGAGCCGGTGACGCCGAGCAGCACCTGCGTCGCCTCGCCATTGCCGATGCCCTCGACGAGATCGACGATCGCCTGCGGCTGGTCGCCCTTCGGCTCGAACGCCGAGGCGAGATCGAAGCGGATGCCGCCTTCCGATTTCTCCGGCCGCTCGGGCCGGTGCGGTCGCCAGATCCCGGCGCGGAACTCCGGCCGGCCTTTGGCGATGAGATCCTCGAGCGCCGCGACGGTCGCCGTCACGCCGGGCTGCGGCAGGCTGCCGACATCCTCGAGGCCAACGTCGAGACCGGCGACCGGATTGAGCCCGCCGGCGGCGCGCGCCTTCGGGTCGGCCCTGCCGCCCATCGAGGTGCCGCGCGCCGAGCGCTGCGGCTTGTCCTTCGCTCCCGGCTTGCCGGCCTTGCGCGGCGCCCTGGCCGGGCTCGCCTCCGGCTCGGCATCGGCCGCGCCGGCGATCTCGTCGAGCCAGTCGGAAATCCGCCCCGGCGCCGGTGCGGGCACGCCCGTGAGCGGCGCCTGCGGCGCTTCGCCGAAGCCGTCCGGGGCCGCGTCGTCGGTGGGTTTCGTCGGTCGCTTCACCATGGCGCCAATATGGGCCGAGTCCCGCCGTCGGGAAAGCCTTTCGATCACGAAATGTTCACGGCGCCATTCCCTGCCGCCCGCCGTGCCGCTATCCTCGCCGCGATCGACCGCGACGAGGAGCCCGCGCCATGGCGAAACCGCAGTCCGAGACCTTCCCCGGCTTTCCGCGGGAGCTCGTCGGCTTCCTGAAAGAGCTGCGCGACAACAACGACAAGACCTGGTTCGAGGCCCATCGCACCGACTACGAGGCGCTGCTGGTCGCGCCCGCCCAGGCCTTCGTCGCCGCCATGGCCGGGATCGTCGCCGCCTTCGAGCCGCCGCTCGGCGCCGACCCGCGGACCAACCGCTCGCTCCGCCGCATCCATCGCGATACCCGCTTTTCCGCCGACAAGCGTCCGTTCCACGACCAGCTGCACGTCATCTTCTGGGCCGGCGAGCGACCCAATCACGGCGCCGGCGTGCATTTCGTCATCGGGCCGGACAGTCTCGGCTTCGGCGCCGGCCAATGGGGCTTCGAGGGCGAGACGCTTGCCCGCTACCGCGCCGCAATCGCCGACGAGGCCTCGGCCGCCGCCCTCGCCGCCGCCATCGCCACGGCCGAGACCGACGGCGGCACCCGGCTCGATCCGCCGGCTCTCGCCCGGCCGCCGCGCGGCTTCGACGCGAGCGCCCCCCATGGCGAACTCCTGCGCCACAAATGCGTCATCGTCCGGTCCGACGAGCCGCATCCCGACTGGCTGTTCGACGATCGCCTCGTCGAAACCATCACCCCGCGCATCGCCGCGATGATGCCGCTGATCGGCTGGCTGACGGACGAACTCGGTTGACCCGCCGCGAGGCGCCGGATCGACAGCCCCGCTTGGCGCCGGTCAAGGCTTGGCGTGCGCCGGTCGGCGACTATTTCCCGCTCGACCGACATTTCGAGGCGCCATGAGCAACCATCCGGACCCATCGCCCGCCACCGGAGACGAGGGCTATCTCGTCGACCCGCGCGACTGGACCGAGGCCTTCGCCGAGGCGATCGCCGCGCGCGAGGGGCTGGTGCTCACCGAGGAGCACTGGTCGCTGATCCGCTGGATGCGGGCGTGGCAGGAGGAGCACGGCGTCTCCCCCGGCCCGCGCCTCGCCGTCGCATTCCTGAAGGAGCGCGGCGGCGGCCGGAACCGCCTGTTCGAGCTGTTCCCCTATGGCTACGTCAAGCAGGCCTGCAAGATCGCCGGCATGAAGAAGCCGCGCATCTGGAGCACCGGCTGACGGCTATTCCACCGTGTAGGTGTCGAGCTCGCAGAGATCGACGCCCTCGTCCTCGACCGTCGAGCCGTCCTCGAAGATCACGCGGATATCGTATTCGCAGACGTCGCGGCCGTCCCGGACATGCACGTCGACCTCGTGATTCGGCGCGAGGAACGCTCCCGAGATGATGTTCTCCTCCCAGTCGTCGGTGCCGACCGGCGAGAGATTGACGACGAGAACGTTGGAATCGGCCGTGTTCTGCAGCTTGAACACGAGGTCTTCGGCCATCGCCGGACCGCCGGCGAGGAACGATGCGACGACACCGGCAATGACATGACGCGCGCGTTGGAACGACATACGCCCCCCAAGGAAACGAGGCCGGAGGCGCCGTTCGTCGGACCATCCGGACGCGGCCTCGGGCCGGTGGAGCTTACCACTGCCAAATTGTCGCACAAGCGCCCCCCGGCTGTAGCGCCGCCGCGATGACGGCCGCGCAACCACGATCTGCAATGCGCCTTGACCATGTCGCCGGCCCCGCCGACAATCCGGCCACGGCCGAAGGGAGGGGTTCCAAGGCGGGCGCCGAGCCGTCAGAGAGAACCCGCAACGGGCCGCGAGCGGCTGTCGTCGTCGGCCGACGGTGGCGGGAAGGTTCGATCCGCGCGGGCGCCGGAGCCCGGGAGTTCGAAAAAAAAGAAACTGGGAAACGACCGCGGGCATACCGATATTCGGACCACACGCGGCAACCCACGGCAGCGGGGATCCTTCTTGGAACAAAGCCAACCACGCCTTCGTCGCAAGATGTCGCGGACCCTGATCCGGGCAGCGAGGAAGAGCGACGGAGCCGAGCGCAACGGCGCCCCCGATCCGATCACCATCGGCGAACTCATCCAGAGCCTCGGCGATCGCTCCTTCGGCTGGAGCCTGTTGCTGTTCGGCCTGTTCAACCTCATTCCGATGCCGATCGGCTCGAACATGATCACCGCCCTGCCGCTGCTGTGGCTGACCGGGCAGATGGCGATCGGCTTCGACTACGTGCACCTGCCGCAGTTCCTCACCCGCCGCTCGGTCGACCGGCGCGCCTTCAAGAAGGTGGTGATGCGCCTGCGCCCGGCGATCGCCCGCATCGAGCGGATCATCCATCCGCGCATGAAGTACCTGTTCACGCCCTATTACGAACGGCTGATGGGCATCTTCCTGTTCGTCGTCGCGTTCAACCTGTTCCTGCCGATCCCGCTCAGCGGCTACATCCCGGCAACCTCGATCTTCGTGACGTCCTTCGGCCTGATCGAGCGCGACGGCTGGGTGACCATCGCCGGCCTCGTCATCGGGGCCATCTCGATCCTCGTCACCACCGCCGTGGTGCTCGCCTTCGTCTTCGGCTTCGACGCCATCGCGCATCACGGGATGTGAGGGTAAAAGCTGTTGCCGATGGCAACGGCCATGGCCTAACGTCGCCGACATGACAGAGGCGACGTCCAATTCATCTGCAACCGGAGACGTCGAGACCTTCGTCGCCCGCTGGCTCGGGCGCGAGGGCGGGGCCGAACGCGCCAACCGTTGAATGGCCGAGGCGACAATTGAGATAAACATGGCAACCAAGAAAGATACTCCAAGACTTGAGACGCTAATCATCGCAACGCTGGAGGCCCTAAAAGATCTTGGGGGATCGGCGTCTAACGAAGAAATTCACGACGAAGTAATAAGAATACTAAATTTACCAGAAGAAATAGTTGAAATTCCGCATAAGAACGGCAGGATAACATATCTTGCCTATCGCCTACATTGGGCAAGAACATATTTGAAAAAAATGGAAGCAATCGACAACACGCAACGTGGCGTCTGGACGTTGTTGCCGCACGGGCGTGCCATGAGTCCCGATGATGCAAAACGTGTCCCGAGCCTAGTCCGTTCTATGAATGCTGAACGGCGAAAACGCCGATTGGAATCCGAGTCACTTACCGACATCGAGGACGAGGAAGCAGACACTGGCGAGACTTGGCAGGAACACCTCATTTCGGCCCTGCTCACAATGCAGCCGGACGCTTTTGAGAGGCTGTGCCAACGAGTCCTCCGAGAGGCCGGTTTCACGAAAGTTGAGGTAACGGGACGGTCTGGCGACGGCGGCATCGACGGCCACGGTGTGCTGCGAATGAAGCTCGTCTCTTTTCAGGTGTTATTCCAGGCCAAGCGCTGGCGCGACGCCGTCGGCGCTTCCGTAGTCCGCGATTTCCGCGGTGCCATGGTCGGCCGCGCCGACAAGGGGCTCATCATGACCACCGGCCGCTTCACCGCCGACGCAAGGCGCGAGGCGACCCGGGACGGCGCCCCCGCCATCGACCTCGTCGACGGCGAAGATCTGTGCCTCCTCCTCAAGGACCTCGGCATCGGCGTGAAGGTGCGGATGGTCGAGGAAGTCTCGATCGACGAAGCTGTATTCCAGGGGATCTGAGATCGACGCCCGATCAATCCTTCCCCCGCCGCAGGTGCTCGTCGAGGCGCGGCATCATCTCGACGAAGTTGCACGGCATGTGGCGGTAGTCGAGCTGGATCTTGAGGATGCCGTCCCAGGCGTCGCGGCAGGCGCCCGGCGAGCCCGGCAGGCAGAAGATATAGGTCGCGTTGGCGACGCCGCCGGTCGCCCGGCTCTGGATCGTCGAGGTGCCGATCTTGCCGAACGAGATCATGTGGAAGACCGTCGAGAAGCCTTCCATGCGCTTCTCGAACAGCGGCTCGACCGCCTCCGGCGTCACGTCGAAGCCGGTAAAGCCGGTGCCGCCGGTGGTGATCACGATGTCGACGTCGGGGCTGTCGATCCAGCCCTTCACCTTGGCGCGGATCGCCTCGACATCGTCCTTGACGATCGCCCGCTCCGCGAGGATGTGGCCGGCCTCCGTCAACCGGTCCTCGAGCGTCCGGCCCGACTTGTCGTTGTCGAGCGTGCGCGTGTCGGAAACCGTCAGAACGGCGATGCGGCAGGGAATGAACGGGCGGGTCTCGTCGATGCGCGACATCGGGCTTGCCTTCCTTGGATCGTTTCCTTCGGCGGCAATCAATAGGGCGCCGGGGCGGCCGTGTCGATAGGTCGGCAGGCTGGCGCCGCCGCCGAATTCGGGTTAGATCGTCGCCGCCCGCGACCCGTCGGGTCGCATGCGCGAGTGCCCGATGTCGCCCGATCCAGTCTCTTTCGCCCTCGCCTGCCTCGTCATGGCGACCGGCATCGGCATCGACGTCGCGCTGGCGACCATCGGCCGCTTCCACGCCATCCGTTCGCCGTCCGACGGCCTCGGCTGGGTCGGCCGGATCACCGCCACCCACATTCTCTTTCCGATGATCGGTTATTACGGCTTCGTCTTCGCCACCCGCGCGATGGCGGCGGTCGCGCCGTTCCTCGGCCTTGCCGCCGGCGCCATGGTGCTCTGGTTCCTGAAAGACGCCGTCGCCGGCTGGCTGGAGCATCCCGAAACGACCGGGGAACCGGACATCGCGGAGCATTTCGGTTGGGCGGTCGTCTTTGCCGTCAGCGTCGATGCGCTCTGGTCGGGACCGGCCAAGTCGGCCCAGGTGATCGGCTGGCCGCCGCTCCCGATCGCCGTCTCGTTCCCGATTTCCGGACTGATCGTCGGCCTCATCGGCCTTGCCTCGCTCGGCGTTGCCCTGCGATTGAAACGGGCCATCGCCCGCGCCGCCGGCCCCTCGCCGCAGCGTCTCGCCGGCGCCACGACCGCGGCACAGGCGCTCGAATTCTGCGTCATCGGCTATTTCGGCTGGCTCGCCCTTGCCCGCTATACCGGCGGGCTCGAGGTTTCCGCCCTCGCCGTCTTCGCCTTCTCGGCCCTCGTCACCGGCCTGGTCTTCGCAGCGTTCGGGCGGCGCATTCACGCCGCCAACCGCGCCGCGGCAGAAAAGCTCCTGGCGCTCTCTGCGCCCGCTTCCTGAATCGTCACGGCAACCCCGGCAACCTGAATCCGGTTCTCGCGGATTCCCGGCAACCCGTTGCCTTGCATCGATTTTCGCCGCGCGCTTGAATCAAATCGGCAACGAGGTGAATCACCGCGTGAAGCAGTTGAATCAATCTCGGAACTCGCCGGTTTCGAACCGGCCGCGCGGTCGATGTCCCGCGCGCCGCCGTCAGTTCGCCGGCTGCGCCTCGACCTTGGCCTTCAGGCCGGCGAGCGCTTTGTCGAGGTCCTCGGCCAGCCAGTCGTCGAGCAGCAGGCCGACCCAGCGCGCGAACGGGCTGTGGCCGAGGCCGGTCTCCAGCTTGATGTCGGCGCGCGTGTCGACGCCCTCGCTGAACAGCTCGATCGCCATGTGGCTGACACCCATCTTGCCGAGATCGAGCTCGCTGACGACGCGCTCGTTCGGCCGCGCCGAGACGATGGTCTGGCGGCCCATGCCGTAGTCCCGGTATTTCGGGTTCTTCCAGGTCATGATGGCGCCATTGCCCGCTTCCGGCCCCTCGAAGGCGTATTCGGTGTCGTCGTCGAGCTTGCCCCAGGGCAGCCAGTCGCGCGTCGCCTTCGGCGAGGCGACCTCGGCATAGACCTTCTCGACCGGCGCCGCGATCGTCGTCGTGCGCGTCACCGCGATGTCGCGCGGCAGCATGAAGCCGACCATGACGAGACCGAGAAAGGCGATCAGCGTCATCCACATCAGCCACTTGAGAAATGCCATGGTCGGTCCCCTCGCGCTTGCCCGGCTCGTCCTGACGCGCCGATGCGCCGTCCCGATAGCGCGAAACGGCCGCCGGCGAAAGTCCGGGGAGGCCCCGCCGGCGTCCCCGGGTCGCGCCCGGCGCGCCCTGCCCTCGCCCGATTCTCCAAAAAAGCCAAGGGCCGGCGGCCCATCGGCCCCGGCCCCTGCGACGGCGAGGCGGCGATGATCCGCCGCAGCCCGATCAGGCGTGCGCCTGCTGCATCGCCTCGACGAGGAAGCCCGTATACTTCTTGTCCGAGCCGAGAATGTGGTGGCGCAGCCAGTCGACGAGGAACTTCAGCACCTCCGGGCCGAGATCGGCCTGGCCCGATTCCCACTGCCGCTTGAACGCCAGCACCTTCTCGAGCAGCGCCTTGTGCTCCTGCTTGTGCTTGTCCGTCTGCGGATAGCCGTAATAGTCGAACAGCTCTTCCTCGTAGGCGAAGTGGGTGTTGGTGTAGTCGACGAGCGTGTGGAAGATCTCCGACATCAGTTCCTGGCTGCCGTTGCGCTCCACCGCCATGGCCAACAGGTTGATCGCCCGGACGAGGATCATGTGCTGCTTGTCGATGATCTCGATGCCAACGCTGAACTCGCTGGACCAGTTGAGAAGAGCCATCGTCGTTCCCCTTGCGAATGCGAATGCCCGTTCCGGGCGGATTCCGCGGCCCGGCGCCCGTCCGCCGGCGGCCACCCGAAGGGCGGCCTCGCCGGTCGCGGGCGCTCCCCCGCCCTCGATCAGTTGTCGCCCGTTTCGCGCTTCAGCTCGGCCATCCGCGCCGCGGCGTCCTGATTGCCGGAGCGGGCGGCGAAGTAGTAGAGCGTCAGCGCCTGCGTGACGTCCGGTTGGGCCTCGATAGCAAGATTCGCGGTCTCGAGGTACTTCGGATCGTAGGTCTGGGCGAGCCGGTAGGCCGCCGTGGCGCTGCCTTCGGAGACGGCATAGTCGAGGATCATCCGCGCCGCGACGATGTCGCCCTGATCGAGCAGCCGCTCGGCACGGCCGAGCATGGCGTCTTCTTCCTCGGCCGACATCGCCTTGCCGCCGTCGACGGCCGTCGTGGTGACCGTGCGGGCGCGCATCTCGCTGCCCTCGTCACTCACCGCCGGCTTGGCCGGCTCGGCCGTCTGGACCGGTTCGCTCGCCAGCGGAGCGGGAGCCGAGGCCACCGGCGCGGGCGCCGGTTCGGGCCCCGTCGCGGCCTGCTGGTTGGCAAAGAAGAAGCCGCCGGCGCCGGCCGCGAGGATCGCGATCGCCGTCAGCGCGCCGATCAGGACCGGCCGCAGCGTCGAGGGCGGTGCGGCATAGACCTGCGGCTGGATGCCGACACCGTGATGCATGAAGGCCTCGCTTTCGGCCTTCAGCGTGGTGATGTCGGAACGCAGGTTCGACAGCATGGCGTAGAGCTCGGCCTCGTGCGCGTTGCCGCGCGCGCCGATGGCGTTGTAGCCGACCGTGCCGGTCTCGTGCTTCAGCGCATCGATGTCCGACTTCAGCTCGGCGAGCAGCCCGTACATGAACTTCTCGCCGTCCGAGGCCTCGTCCGGCAGCGGCTTCGGCGCCAGGGCCCGCGCCCTGGTCGTGTCGCTTTCCCGGCGCAGCGCATCGATGTCCGACTTGAGGTCGGAAAGCATCTGGTAGAGCAGCTTTTCGGTGAAGGTGCCGGCCTTCGGCCGCGCCGCGGCCGCGGCAGCCGCGGCGCTCGCCCCCGGCCGGGCCGGAGCGGCGGCACTGCGGGCGCTCGGCAGGGCCGGCGGCACCGGAGCGGGCGCCCCGTTCATGATCTCGTCGAGCGCCTCGGACAGCGATTGCTCGATCGCATCGTCGCGGTCCCGACCCTCGTCGGCCCTGGCGGCGCCGTTGGGCTTTGCCGCCGAGCCGTTGACCTGGCCGCCGCCCTCGCCGGCCGGCGCGGTCTTGCGCGTCGCGCGGTTGGCAATGTTCATGATGTCGTCGAGCGCGTCGAACGGAGACTTCTCCGACGAGCCGGCCTTGATCTCGCCGGCGCCGCCTTCGCCCGCAAGGTCCTTGGCCTTGATCGCATCCTCGGTCATGCCCGAACTCCTCTCGTCTCGCGACCGCCTGGGCGTGGCGGCCGGGCGGGACCCACGGCCCCGTTCCAGGCTCTTGTCGAAATCGGCGATCGACATGGCTCGCCGTCCTCCCTGTCCCTCGTCGCACTACCCTCGGCAGCGCGTCAGTTCGTGCCTCCGGCGGGCTTTTCGCCGATCAGTCGCGCCGCCGGTTCCCAGCGTTTCCAGCCGGGAATGACGACGGCAGCATTGAATTCCTGCCATTTCGGGTGGCGCGGCGCCTGCTTCAGGGCGTCCTGCTTGTCGAGGAACGCCGCCATGAAGCGCGATACGCGCTGGTATCGATCGACGCTCGACGGCGTCCAGTTGTAGACCGCGAGCACCGAGCCGACCGAAATGGTGGCGATCCGCTCGCCGCGATCGACGAGGCCGGGATAGTCCTCGACGGTGAACTTGCCCGGCAGATAGGCCGCCCGCAGCGGCTCGGCATAGTCGATCGCGAGGAGGTGGTAGCCGTCCTCGCGCCTCAGCGCCGAAAAGACGTCGACCGGCTTGCCGCCGACATAGGCCATCGCCGCGACTTCGCCGGAGCGCACCTTCTCGAGCGCCAGCGCCGGATCGAGATAGACCGGCTCGACCGTGATGCCGAGGCCGTCGAACACCGCCTGCGCGGTGATTGCGGCACCGCCGCCCTCCGGCCCGAAGCTCACCTTGCGACCGCCGAGGTCGGCGGCCGTGGCGATGTCGGGCCCGGCGACGAGGTGGAATTCCTCGTTGAAGAGCTTGGCGATGTAGGTGATCCGGTCGCCGAGATCGGCGTCGGCACCGCCGCGCTTCAGATAGTCGAGCACGTCGGAGGGCACGATCGCGATATCGATGCCGGGCAAGAACAGGAGGTCCTGGACATTCTGCACCGAGCCGAGGCCGACCACCGGCAGGATGCGCAGCTCCGCACCGTCGTTGAGCACCGCCGAGAGATCGGTCACCACCCGCAGATGGGTGCCGGCATAGTCGCCGGCGATGACACCGACCGTATTCTTGTTGCGCAGGCGAATAGTCTCGACGTCGGTCCCGGCGAACTTCACGTCGCCGGCCACCTGGGCAAGCGCACTCCGCCCGACCGCTTCCCCGCCCAGCAGCAGGAGGACGAGCAACAGGCCGCCAATGACGTTACGCAGAACACACTCGACTCTCATCCGGCCGGAGACCTCGCCAGACCTAACACTCCGGATATTCTAGTTGATATTTGAGGACGCTACTAATTTCATACAAAATTAACCTTAATACTCGGCGCGACCACTGCGGCGCGACGACGTCGGATACCGTCCGCCGGCCCGGCCAGGCAGCGCCTTGACGCTTCCAATAAGGAAGCAGATTCAATATATTATCGAATGCCGTCCGGGCCTTGTCGCGGCCCGGCCGCGGCTCGCGGCAAAGGCACGGCTGACCGGCGGCACCGGACGGCGTTTCAGCCGGTCGTTGGGAAGAGGCCGGCCACAACCTTGCAGAACCAAAACAGACAGAGGAGCGCGCCAAGATGAATCCGATCAAGAGACAGGCTTTACTTGCCGCGCCGCTGCTCGCCCTCGGCCTCCTTGCCGCAACGCTCGGCAGCGCGCTTGCCGAAGCGACGATGACGACGCGGATCAGCTTCCTGCTCTATTGCGACGTCTACGAGATGGGCCCGAACGACGACGATCGCGGCGGCATGTCCCGCATCAACGGCGTCATCGCCGCCGAGCGCGGCGCCCGCAAGAACCTCCTCGTCGTCCATGGCGGCGACACCATCTCGCCCTCGCTGATGTCCGGCCTCGACAAGGGCGAGTCGATGATCGACCTCATCAACACCGAGCCGCCGGATCTCTTCGTCCCCGGCAACCACGAGTTCGACTTCGGCACCGAGGTCTTCCTGAAGCGCATGGCCGAGGCGACCTTCCCGGTGCTGGCCGCCAACATGACCATGGCCGACGGCTCGCCGGTCAAGGGCGTCGCGCCGAACAAGGTCTTCGAGTTCGACGGCGTCAAGGTCGGCGTCATCGGGCTCACCGCCGAGGACAATGCCGTGCGCTCCTCGCCGGGGCCGGACCTTGCCTTCCAGTCCTCGCTCGACACCGCCGTGCGCGAGGTCGCCGCGATGCGGGCCAAGGGCATCGACCTCGTCGTGCTGCTCGTCCACGAACGCCGCGAGATCGACCGCCAGCTCATCGATGCCTCCGGCGCCGATATCATCCTCTCGGGCGACGACCACGACCTCCTCGTCGCCTATAACGGCAAGGTCGCCTTCGCCGAGGCGATGCAGGACGGCTTCTACATGACCGCCGTCGACGTCACCGTCACGGTCACCGAGACCGAGAAGGGCCGCAAGCTGCGCTGGTGGCCGGACTTCCGCATCCTCGACACGGTCACCGCACCGATCGACATCGCCACCGAGGCCAAGATCGCCGGCTACAGCGAGGTGCTGTCGAAAGAGCTCGACGTGCCGATCGGCAAGACCGAGACCGAACTCGACAGCCGCAACGCGGCAGTGCGCGGCGGCGAGGCGGCGATCGGCAACCTCTATGCCGACGCCATCCGCGCCGAGACCGGCGCCGAGGTGGCGATCCTCAACGGCGGCGGCCTCCGGGCGAACCGGCTCTATCCGGCCGGCACCGAGATCACCCGCCGCGACGTCCTCGCCGAGCTGCCCTTCGGCAATCTGACCTTCGTGCTGGCGATCACCGGCGCCGACCTCCAGGCAGCGCTCGAGCAGGGCTTCGCCAAGGCCGAGAACCTCACCGGCGGTTTCCCGCAGGTCTCCGGCATGACCGTCAAGGCCGACCTCACCCGCCCCGCCGGCGAGCGCGTCGTCGCCGTCGAGATCGCCGGCAGTCCGCTCGACCCGGCCCGCGAATACCTGCTGGCGACGAACGACTTCCTCGCCCGCGGCGGCGACGGCTATACCGCGTTGAAAAAGGCGACCATCAGGATCGGCGACGTCAACGCCAAGCTCATCGCCAATCACGTGATGAGCTACATTCGCGGCAAGGAAACCGTCGCCCCGACCGTCGAGGGTCGCATCCTCGTCGGGCGCGGCGCGGCACCGAAATAGAACTGACGCGCCCCGTCAAGGAGACCGCCGATGCCGACGGAACTGTTCGCCCAGGCGCTCGTCACCCTGTTCGTGACGATCGACCCGATCGGCATGGCGCCGGTGTTCCTCGCCGTCACCCGCGGCATGACCTCGGAGCAGCGTCGCCAGACCGCCATCCGGGCCGTCATCGTCGCCGGCGCCGTGCTGGTGGTCTTTGCCGTCGTCGGCCAGAGGCTTCTCGATTTCTTCGGCATCACCATGCCGGCCTTCCGCATCGCCGGCGGCCTCTTGCTCTTTGCCATCGCCTTCGAGATGGTCTTCGAGCGCCGCGAGCGGCGCAAGGCCGAGAGCGTCGAGCGGGCGCTGACCCACGAGGACGTCGGCCATCTCGCGGTGTTCCCGCTGGCAATCCCGCTGATCGCCGGCCCCGGCGCGATTTCGGCGACGATCCTGCTTGCCGCCCGCGCCCCGGACGCGCTCGTCGTCGGCGAGATCGCCCTCGTCGCGGCCGTCCTCGTCGCCTCCTGCCTCGTCGTCTTCCTCGCCGCCGGCAGGATCGAGCGCCTGCTCGGCGATACCGGCCGCATCGTCCTGACCCGGCTGCTCGGCGTCATCCTCGCCGCCCTCGCCGTGCAATACGTCGCCGACGGCATCCTCGCCTTCGCCCGCGGGTGAGAGCCGGTGCCGTGCCGACGGCAGCGATCGACCCGATGGGTCGATCGAAGGTTCGAACGCCCGCGCGGGCAAGGGCCGATGGGGCCGTCGCGCGGGCCGGCACGGCGCCTCACGGGCGCTGGAAGATGAGCCAGGCGCCGGAGCCGATCAGCAGGAAGCCGAGCGCGTGGTTCCAGCCGAGCGGCTCCTTCAGGTAGACGACCGAGAAGCCGGCGAAGACCACGAGGGTGATCACCTCCTGCATCGTCTTCAGCTCGGCGGCGCTGTAGACCGCGTGGCCGATCCGGTTCGCCGGCACCGCCAGCCAGTATTCGACGAACGCGATCGACCAGCTCGCCATCACCGCGACGGCGAGCGGCGCACCCTTGAACTTCAGGTGGCCGTACCAGGCGACGGTCATGAAGAGATTGGAAAAGACGAGGAGAACGACCGGCAGGACCGCCGGCGAAACGAGCCACCGCAACACCGCACCACCCTCCGCTCGGGGCCGGCTCGGCGCAGCCTCGCGGCGCGACGGGCAAGGCACGAAAAAAGCCGCCGACCCGGCGCGTCTGGCCCGGGCGAGCGGCTTCTACACGGTGTGGCGCCTTGCGAAAAGCGCTTTTCGCGACGGCTGTCGCCGCCGCAGCGTCCCTGTCAGCGGCCGAGCGTCCGCGCCTCGTTCTTGCGCACCGGAACCGGCACCAGCATCGGCTCGAATTCGTCCTCGTCGACGGCCTCGACGCCGAGGCCACGGCCCGTGCCGTAGTCGCGATCATAGGGCAGCGTCATCACCGCGACGCCCATCGCCACCGCCGCCAGCGTGATCGTGAAGCCCGCGAAAAGCAGGGCGATCGGCAGGACCGGGTTCGAGGATTCGAGGATCAGCGTCGCGATGCCGTGCGGATCGCTATAGAGCAGCGCCGCCACCGCCACGGCCGCCGCCGTGGTGCCGGCCGCCGCGTTGATCGCCAACAGCTTGATGAGCGGGTTGCCGAGCAACTTCCTGGCACCTTCGAACATGGTCGGTCCTCCCACGTCAAATACCCTCGCCGACCGCTGCACGGCCGCATCGTCGAATCTCAGGAAACCACGCCCGCAGCCGACTGCCAACGAGAATTGTCATGGCCACCGCGTCGCGGGCCGCGCCGGGCGGCTCCGTCCGGCCGCCAAGGGGGCGTTAATCTATCGAACGAGAATATGCTTGACTGTCATATGGCGAGCAAGCATAGGTGGCTGAAATGGCCGCGCGATGCGAGGGCGGACCTCGGCCCTTCGCGCCGCGGCGGCGACGACAACGGGAAGACCGGCCGGCCATGATGAATGTACGCACCATCTGCCTTGCGATCCTCTCCTTCGGCGAGGCCAGCGGCTACGAGATCCGCAAGCTCTCGACCGAGGGCGACTTCTCCTATTTCGTCTATGCCAGCTTCGGCGCGATCTATCCGGCCCTGAACAAGCTCGAGAGCGAGGGCCTTGTCACCGGTCGGCTCGAAACCCAGGCCGGCAAGCCGGCCAAGAAGATCTACGCCATCACCGATGCCGGCCGGGCCGCCTTCCGCGAGGCGCTGGCCCAGCCGCCGGCGCGCGACATCTTCCGCTCCGAATTCCTGCTGATCGCCATGTGCGCCGACCTGCAGAACCCCCAGGTGATCCGCCGCGCGATCGACACGCAGGTCGCCCAGCTCGAGACCGAGATCGAGCAACTCGGACTGATCGCCGCCGACTGTGACCATCCGGGCACATGCTGGGTGGTCAATTACGGACTGGCTTGCATGCGCACGTCGCTTGCTTACCTGAAGGAAAACCGCGCTTCCCTCGAAGCCCTCGCCATGCCCCCGGCCGCAGCGGCCGCCGAATGACCGGCCCCGAAAGACGGAACCTCGAGCGATGATGAAACGCATCCGATCGTCCCACATTCTGGCCGCCGTCATCTGCGCCGTCGTCGTCGCCTGGATGGCGACCGGCGAGGTCATCGTCGCCGGCACGCCGAGCGCCGACAGCCTGACGCCGAACGAGGACGGCATCGCCACCACCATCGGCGAGGCCGGACCCGAAAAGCCGTTCCGCGTCGCCGTCGAGACCTTCCACGCCACCGACCGGCGCTCCTCGCTGATGCTGCGCGGCCGCACCGAGGCCGACGCGACGGTCGCCGTCCGCGCCGAGACCGCCGGCCTCGTCACCGCCCGTCCGGTCCAGAAGGGCGCCAAGGTCGCCGTCGGCGATCTCCTCTGCGCGCTCGACCGCGGCGCCCGCGAGGCGCGTCTCGCCCAGGCCCGCGCCGCCCTCGCCCAGGCCGAGTTCGACTACAGCGCCGCCAGCCACCTCTCCGAGCGCGGCTTTACCGCCGAGACCCGCGTCAAGGCCCTGAAAGCCTCCCTCGACGCCGCCGGCGCCACCGTTTCCGAAGCCGAGATCGAACTTTCCCGCACCGAGATAAAAAGCCCGATCGCCGGAACCGTCGCCAGCCCGATCGCCGAGGTCGGCGACCTCCTGTCGGCCGGCGCCACCTGCGCCACCGTCATCGACGCCGATCCGATGCTGATCATCGGCCAGGTCTCCGAGCGCGACGTCGCCAAGCTCTCGCTCGGCATGGAGGCGAGCGCCCGCCTCGTCACCGGCGAGACGGTCACCGGCCGCATCCGCTACATCGCCCCGGCCGCCGACGCGGCCACCCGCACCTTCCGCGTCGACATCGACGCGCCGAACCCGGACGGTGCCTTGCGCGACGGCGTCACCGCCCTTGCCGAGATCCCGCTCGCCCCGGTCCGCGGCCATCTCGTCTCGCCAGCGATCCTCGTCCTCGACGATCAGGGCCGCGTCGGGGTGCGCACCGCCGACCGGGCCACCGGCAAGGTCGCGTTCCTGCCCGTCGCCATCCTCGGCCAGTCGGAAAACGGCATGTGGATCGGCGGCCTTCCCGATGAAGCCACGCTGATCACCGTTGGCCAGGAATACGTCAAGGCCGGCAGCGTCGTCGAAATCGCCGAAACGGAGGCCGGCAAATGAACTCCGTTCTCGAATCCATCCTGCGCCGGCCGCGGTCGGTGCTGACCATGATGGTGGTGATGTTCCTCGCCGGCATCGCCGCCTATGTCAGCATCCCCAAGGAAGCCAATCCCGACATCGACGTGCCGGTCTTCTACGTCTCTGTCACCCAGCAGGGCATCTCGCCCGAGGATGCCGAGCGGCT
Source organism: Pseudomonadota bacterium (assembly GCA_029572955.1). Classification (GTDB taxonomy): domain Bacteria; phylum Pseudomonadota; class Alphaproteobacteria; order Rhizobiales; family JAKPQE01; genus JAKPQE01. The sequence goes on along the minus strand of JAKPQE010000154.1, from coordinate 3,642 downwards.
GCTGGTGCGCCCGCTCGAAACCCAGCTGCGCGGCCTCGACGGCCTGAAGGAAGTGACCGCCGTCGCCAGCGAGGGCCACGCCGGCGTGGTGCTCGAGTTCAACATCGACTTCGACAAGGACCAGGCGCTCTCGGACGTGCGCGACAAGGTCGACCAGGCGAGAGCCGAACTGCCCGACGAGGCCGACGAGCCGCAGATCTTCGAGACCAATTTCAGCCTCATCCCGACGATCATCGTCGCCGTGTCGGGCGACGTGCCGGAACGCACGCTCTATGCCCATGCGCGCCGCCTCAAGGATCGTCTCGAGGCGATTTCGAGCGTGCTCGAGGCCGATCTCTCCGGCCACCGCGAGGAACTCCTCGAGGTCGTCATCGACATGATGAAGCTGGAGTCCTACGACATCACCCAGCAGGAGCTGCTGGACTCGCTCGCCCGCAACAACCAGCTCATTCCGGCCGGCTTCATCGACACCGGCAAGGGCCGCTTCAACCTCAAGGTTCCCGGCCTCGTCGAGACCGCCGCCGACGTCTACTCGCTGCCGATCCGCCAGAACGGCGAGGCGGTCGTCACCCTCGGCGACGTCGCCGAGATCCGCCGCACCTTCAAGGACCCCTCGACCTTCACCCGCGTCAACGGCAAGCCGGCGATCGCCGTGCAGGTCAAGAAGCGCGTCGGCACCAACATCATCGAGAACAACCAGGAAGTCCGCCGCGCCGTCGCCGAGTTCACCAAGGACTGGCCGTCCTCGATCCGTGTCGACTTCCTGCTCGACCAGTCGACCTTCATCTACGAGGTGCTCGGCTCGCTCGAGATGACCATCCTGACGGCGATCTTCCTCGTCATGGTCATCGTGCTCGCCGCCCTCGGCCCGCGCTCCGGCCTCCTCGTCGGCCTCGCCATCCCGACCTCCTTCATGGTCGGCTTCCTGTTCCTCGGCTTCACCGGCATCACCCTCAACATGATGGTGATGTTCGGCCTGGTGCTCACCGTCGGCATGCTCGTCGACGGCGCGATCGTGGTCGTCGAATATGCCGACCGCAAGATCGCCGAGGGCATGCACCGCACCGAGGCCTATATCCGCGCCGCCAAGCTGATGCTGTGGCCGGTGATGTCCTCGACCGCGACGACCCTTGCCGCCTTCCTGCCAATGCTGCTGTGGCCGGGCGTGCCCGGCGAGTTCATGGGTTACCTGCCGAAGATGGTGATCATCGTGCTCAGCGCCTCGCTGATCACGGCGATGATCTTCCTGCCGGTGATGGGCGGCCTCCTCGGCCGCACCAAGGCCGACCCGCACGAGGTCGAACTCGCCCGCTCGCTCTCCGGCGACGACCATTTCCACCCCGAATGGGTGAAGGGCCTGACCGGCGCCTATGTGCGCCTGCTCGCCCGGCTGATCCGCCGGCCCGGGCTCGTCCTCGCCGGGGCGGTCGCGGTCGCGGTTCTCATCGTCACGCTGTTCACCCGATACGGCAACGGCGTCGAGTTCTTCGTCGAGGAAGAGCCCGACCAGGCCGTGGTGCTGGTCTCCGGCCGCGGCAATCTTTCGGCCATCGAGGCGCGCGATCTCGTCGGCCAGGTCGAACGCGAGGTCCTCGCCGTTCACGGCCTGAAGAACGTCGTCATGACCTCCTATGCCTCGGGCGGCCGCAACGGCGGCGTCAAGCTCGGCGACGTGCAGGACAAGCCGGCCGACCTCATCGGCGAGATGAATCTCGAATTCTCCGATTTCTGCTGCCGCCGCCCGGCGAGCGAGATCTTCGAGGAGATCCGCGAGCGCGTCGCCCCGATCGCCGGCATCAAGGTCGAGACCCGCAAGATCGAGGGTGGCCCGCCGACCGGCAAGGACGTGCGCCTCGAGGTCAAGTCGCGCAACTACGACGAGGTCGCCGTCACCGCGGCCCGCGTCCGCGCGCAATTCGACAACGGCTTCACGGGCCTGCGCGACATCGAGGACACCCGCCCCCTGCCCGGCATCGAATGGCAGCTCGCCATCGACCGCGAGGAGGCCGGCCGCTTCAACGCCGCCATCGTCTCGGTCGGCTCGATGGTCCAGCTCGTCACCAACGGCGTGATGATCGGCAAGTACCGGCCCGACGATTCGGAGGACGAGGTGGAAATCCGCGTGCGCCTGCCGGAAGGCGAGCGCACCCTCGACGACCTCGACCAGCTGCGCCTGCGCACGCCGAACGGCCTCGTGCCGATCGCCAATTTCGTCGACCGCACCGCCGAGCCCAAGGTTTCCTCGATCACCCGCAAGGACGGCCTCTACACCATGACGGTGAAGGCCAACGTCGTCGAAGGCGTTCTCGCCGACGAAAAGGTCAAGGAAATCCAGAGCTGGATCGACGGCGAGACCTGGCCCGAGGACATCGTCTTCCGCTTCCGCGGCGCCGACGAGGAAACCAAGGAATCGGGCGCCTTCCTGATGAAGGCGATGCTCGGCTCGCTGTTCCTGATGTTCATCATCCTCGTCAGCGAGTTCAATTCCTTCTACCAGACCGCCCTCACCCTCTCGACCGTGGTCATGTCGATCCTCGGCGTGCTGATCGGCATGATGATCACCGGCCAGACCTTCTCGATCATCATGACCGGCACCGGCGTCGTGGCGCTGGCCGGCATCGTCGTCAACAACGCGATCGTTCTCATCGACACCTACGACCGCTTCAGGAAGGACGGTATCGAGACCATCGAGGCGATCCTGAAGACCTCGGCGCAGCGGCTGCGGCCGATCTTGCTCACCACCATCACCACCATCGCCGGCCTCGTGCCGATGGCGCTGCAGCTCAACTTCAACTTCGTCACCCGTGCCACCCAGATCGGCTCGATCACCGCCGGCTGGTGGGTGCAGCTGGCGACCGCCGTGATCTTCGGCCTCGCCTTCTCGACGCTGCTGACGCTGGTGATGGTGCCGACGCTCCTGGCCGCCCCGACCGTCTGGCGCGAAGGGCTCGCCCGGCGCGGCTGGATCAAGGCGGCGCCCACCGCCTCGGCGATGATGGCCTCGGCCGGGGACCGGCCGCCGGCCGCCGATGCCGACGCCGGCAAGGCCGACACCGAAGCTGGTACCGGGCCCGACACGGCCGAGGCAGCGGACGGACCGGCCCCGCAGAACGGCAATGGCGAGAACGTCGTGCGCCTGCGCGATGCTGCCGAATAGCCAGGACGCCGGCGCGCGCGATGTCGCGATCGTGATCGCCCGCCCACTATCGGCGCGGCGGGCGGCGGTCTAGCATCCGGCCGACGTCGATCATCGTCGCCGGGTGTCCATGCTGCGTGCCTTTCTCGCCCTCGCCTTTCTTTGCCTGACCTTCGTCGGCGGGCCGGTCGACGCTTCGTCGGGCGCCGGCGGTCATGCCGCGCATGGCGGACCGGCCGCCGCGGTCGCCCGCGACCCGGCCACGCACCTCGCCGCCCTGCCCTGCGAGAAAGATTGCGGCCATTCCGATCAGGGCGATTGCCTCTGCCCGGCGGCCTGCGTTACGGCCGGTCTTTGCAGCCCGCCCCGTCTGCCCTTCGTCACCACCGGTCCCCTTGCCGGGCCCGATGGCATGACCTCCGGCCAACCGATTCGCTACGTTCCGCCGACGCCGCCGCCGCGCGGCTGAGCCCGGCGCCGCGCGGCCCGCGCCCCGGCCTCGTCCG
>JAKPQE010000153.1 GCA_029572955.1 Pseudomonadota bacterium | reverse complement strand
GGACGATGAGGCCGCCGAGCGTCTTCGTGACCGGCTCGTCGAGGCTCGCGGCGAGCCGGCCCATCATGGCGCCGCCGAGGAGCACGGCGATGCGATCGGCGGCGGCGCCGCCGGCGCGCGCGATGAGCTCGCCGATGCTCGTGCCGATTGGCGCCGCGAGCGTGACCGGCGCGGCCACGGCCCCGGCCACGGTCAGGTACTTGTGCGTGACGGGCCGATCGAGGCCGATGTTGGCGAGCGTCTCGACGTTGGCGACGACCGCGTCCACGTCCTTCGGCAGGCCGCCCGGCGGGATGATGCGGCCCACCGCGTCGTGCACCAGCAGGAATTCGTCGCCGGCCGGGTAGGTGTCGCTGAGCGGCAGGATGCGTACGTTCGGCGGCAGCAGCGGCTCCAGGCCGGCCATGACGGCCGTGTACTTCTCTTTGATGCCGATGATGCCCTCGCGAGCGCCTGTCAGCGCCATTGCCGCCGCGAGGCCGCGCAGCATGGGCTCCGCAAGGTGCTGGAGCAGTTCCTTGTCCTTGTGCAGGAGCGGCTCGCACTCGGCGCCGTTCACGATCACGGTCGAGACGCGCGCCGCCAGCTTGACGGCCGCCGGGAAGCCGCCGCCGCCGGCCCCGACGACGCCGAGCTCAGCGATGCGGTCGAGCGTGGGCGGTGCGGACGGCTTGGGTGACCGATTCATGGGTTGATACCTGTCTCTTATCGGTCAAAAACAGTCATATTTCAGTCTATTCTCGGTCGTTAATATAGATATTTTGCTTGCAATACGTCAACAGAAATCGTATAGTCGCGCCGATATCAGGGAGTGGCGGAGGAAACAAAGAATGTCGAGCGGCGTTATTGCGACCGACCTCGGCCTTCCTTGCTATCGTCAAAAACAGTCATAATCGGTCAGGCCATGAACATCCTGGTCGCCAACATCGGCAGCACGTCGTTCAAATACCGCCTCTACGCCGTCGAGCGCGACACCGTCCTCGCGCAGGGACGCATCGAGCGCATCGGCCAGACCGGCGGCGACTGCCCGGACTACGAAACGGCTATCCGCCGATGCGTCGCTGACATCGCCGGCGACGGCAAGCCGCTCGCCCGCCTGGAC
>JAKPQE010000107.1 GCA_029572955.1 Pseudomonadota bacterium | reverse complement strand
GGCCCTCACCAAAGCCCCAAAACCGGCAACCGCATGAGCCGCCACGCCTCTCAGGCCGCCCAAAACCTCTCCCGACAAACCAAACCCGCCGAACCAAAAACAAAACCCGCCGAAAATATCGACGGGTTTGTCAGTGATCTGTCGGGCCCCTTTCGGGGCCCGTTTTCGTTCCAGAACCGGATCGGGCGTTGGCGCCCGGCCGGTCAGAGATCGTCGGTATTGAAGGTGTCGCAGGCGCGCAGGTCGCCGGTCTGCAGGCCCTTCTTGAACCAGCGCACGCGCTGGGCCGAGGTGCCGTGATTGAAGGCGTCCGGCACGACATAGCCCTGGGTGCGGCGCTGGATCGTGTCGTCGCCGATCTGGCTCGCCGCATTCAGCGCCTCGTCGATGTCGCCGCTCTCGAGGAGCTTCTTCTGCGCCGTGTGGTTGGCCCAGATACCGGCGAAGCAGTCGGCCTGCAGCTCGACGCGGATCGACATCTGGTTGGCGTCGGCGGTGTTCATGCGCTGGCGCATCTCGTTGAACTTCGGCAGCACGCCGACGAGGTTCTGGACGTGATGGCCGACCTCGTGGGCGAGCACATAGGCCTGGGCGAAGTCGCCGCCGGCTTTGAAGCGGCGGGCGAGCTCGTCGTAGAAGTCGAGGTCGAGATAGAGCTTGTTGTCGCCGGGGCAGTAGAACGGCCCGGTGGCGGCGCTGGCGAAGCCGCAGGCCGAGCGGACGGAGCCGGCGAACAGCACCAGCGTCGGCTCGGTGTAGCGGCGTCCGGCCTCCTGGAAGATCTTGTGCCAGGTGTCCTCGGTCTCGGCGAGCACGGTGGCGACGAAGGCCTTCATGTCGTCGTCGGCGACATTGGTGCCGCTGCGCCCGGCCGGCGCCTCGTTGCGCGCCGTCTCGGTCGGCACGACGCTCGGCCCCTCGCCGGTCAGCATGGTCAGCGGATTGATGCCGAGCAGCCAGAGCACGATGCCGGCGACGATCAGGAAGCCGATGCCCGAACCGCCGGCCTTGCGCACCACGGGCCCGCGCCCGGAGCCGAGCCCGCCGCCACCCGGCAGGCGGAAACCGCCGGGGCCGAAACCGCCGCCTTCACCGCGCCGATCCTCGATGTTGGAGCTCTGTCGCCGTCCCTTCCAAAGCATAGCCGTCGCCCTTCCATGCAATACCCGCCGCCGCGCGGGCGCGATCCGTTCCGTCCGGCTTATATAGCCGAGGCTGTCGTGGCTTTACAGGGTCGGCGTCGCAATCGTGATTGTCGCGGCGCTTCGGCAGCCGGCCCCCGGAAAGACGAAGGGGGCGACACCTGCGGGTGCCGCCCCCTTTCGTTCCCGCCGAATTCCTTGTCGGATCAGCGGAACAGTGCCACGATGCGACGGAACAGGTGGCTGATGCCACAGCTGAAGGTCGCGTAGCTGTGCATGTCGACATGGCGGTTGCCCATGGCGGCACGCGAAATGACGAGGTCGTTCAACATCTCGGCGTCTCCTTCGAAGGTCGTTCCAACGCGTCCGGAGCGAACCGGACCGGCGACGCCCCCCATACTCCTTGCAGAACTCTCCCGAGCGAGGCTTCAACGCCCCTTTTTCGGGAAGTCTCGGTACTTTCACCGTTTCCCCATGCGGCAGAGTCCGCGAAGCGCACCCTGTGCACTAGTTGAATATGACAACTCAGCCGGATAAGTCAACCAGAGAAATGCACAGTGTGCGCTTCCCCCGAGCACGTCAGTCCCCCGCGTTGAAAGAGGACCCGAAATGAAGAAAAAGGCCGGAACGGACGATCGCCAGATGACGCCGGACGGTTTCAAGGCATGGCGCAAGGCCCTGGATCTCAAGCAGAAAGAGGCCGCCGATCTGCTCGGCCTGAAGAAGCGGATGATCCAGTACTACGAAAAGGGCGACCGCGACGGCAAGGACGTCGAGATCCCGCGGACGGTGCGCCTGGCCTGCTATGCGATTTCCCAGGGCGTCGTCGAGTTCGACGGCAAGGCCGCGACGATGAGCGAGGCCAAGCCGGCCGAGGTCGCTGCCGAGATTGCCGCGGCGAGCGAACCGGCGCCGGCGCCGGAGGCCGAGGCTGCCAAGCCGGCCACGGACGATAAGGCCGAGGACAAGGCCAAGGCCGGCAAGACCGGCAAGGATGCCAAGAACGGCAAGCCCGGAAAGAACGGCAAGCCCGCCAAGCCGGAAGCGCCGGCCGCCGAGGGCGCGGCCGCGGCTCCGGCCAAGCCGGAAAAGCCGGCGAAGGCCAAGGGCGGCAAGGGCAAGGCTGCCTGAACCTGTCCATCCGAAGCGGGCGGCGAATGCGGGGCGTTCGTCGCCCGTTCGGTCTTTCGTCGGGAAGGAATGGCGGGGCAACGCCGCCGTCGAACGGGGTCGGTGCCACCACGCCGGCGGACCTTCGGGCGGCCCGAGCGGCAAAGTGCGCCGGCGCCATGCACCGATCCTCCACATCACCGGCATTTCCGGGGTTCCATCCGCCTTCCCTCTCCCCTATAAGGCCCTCCTAGCCTTGTCATGAGGGTCCGTCGGCCGGCCGGGACATCCGCGCCGGGTTTTTGCGCGCGACCACAGTCGGAAAAGCCCAATGCCCAAGCGTACAGACATCAAGTCGATCCTGATCATCGGCGCCGGGCCGATCGTCATCGGTCAGGCCTGCGAGTTCGACTATTCGGGGACCCAGGCCTGCAAGGCGCTCCGGGCCGAGGGCTACCGCATCGTCCTCGTCAACTCCAATCCGGCGACGATCATGACCGACCCGGATCTGGCCGATGCGACCTATGTCGAGCCGATCACGCCGGAGGTCGTCGCCAAGATCATCGAGAAGGAGCGGCCCGACGCGCTGCTGCCGACGATGGGCGGCCAGACGGCGCTCAACTGCGCGCTGTCGCTGCGCCGCATGGGCACCCTCGACAAGTACAATGTCGAGATGATCGGCGCGACCGCCGAGGCGATCGACAAGGCCGAGGACCGCGAGCTGTTCCGCGAGGCGATGGCCAAGATCGGCCTCGAGACGCCGCGTTCCGTGCTGGCCAACGCCTCGGACCTGAAGAACGAGGACAAGCGCCGCCACGCCGCGGAGCGCGAGAAGATCGCCGCCAGCCACGCCGATCCGGCGGCCCGCACAGAGGCGCTCGCCGATTTCGAGCGCCACTGGGCGAGCAGCGAGGCGGAGCGGCGCAAGCGCTACATCGAGAAGGCGCTGATCGAGGCGCTGGAAGCGCTGCAGGTGATCGGCCTGCCGGCGATCATCCGGCCGTCCTTCACCCTTGGCGGCACCGGCGGCGGCATCGCCTACAACCGCGAGGAATACATGGAGATCGTCGAGCGCGGCCTCGACGCCTCGCCGACCACCGAGGTGCTGATCGAGGAATCGGTGCTCGGCTGGAAGGAATACGAGATGGAGGTCGTGCGCGATCGCGACGACAACTGCATCATCGTGTGCTCGATCGAGAACATCGATCCGATGGGCGTCCACACGGGCGATTCGATCACCGTCGCGCCGGCGCTGACGCTGACCGACAAGGAATACCAGATCATGCGCGACGCCTCGATCGCGGTGCTGCGCGAGATCGGGGTGGAGACCGGCGGCTCGAACGTGCAGTTCGCGGTCAACCCGGAAGACGGCCGGCTCGTCGTCATCGAGATGAACCCGCGCGTTTCGCGCTCGTCCGCCCTCGCCTCGAAGGCGACCGGCTTTCCGATCGCCAAGGTCGCGGCCCGCCTCGCGGTCGGCTACACGCTCGACGAGCTCGAGAACGACATCACCGGCGGGGCGACGCCGGCCTCGTTCGAGCCGACGATCGACTATGTCGTCACCAAGATCCCGCGCTTCGCCTTCGAGAAGTTCCCCGGCGCCGAGCCGCTGCTGACGACCTCGATGAAGTCGGTCGGCGAAGTCATGGCGATCGGCCGGACCTTCGCCGAATCGCTGCAGAAGGCGCTGCGCGGCCTCGAGACCGGCCTCACCGGCCTCAACGACATCGAGATCCCGGGCCTCGGCCAGGGCGACGACAAGAACGCCGTGCGCGCCGCCCTCGGCACGCCGACGCCGGACCGGCTCCTCAAGGTCGCCCAGGCGCTGCGCCTCGGCGTCTCGCACGACCAGATCCACGCCTCCTGCAAGATCGATCCCTGGTTCATCGAGCAACTCCAGGCGATCGTCGACATGGAGACCAAGGTCCGCCGCAACGGCCTGCCGGAGACGGCCGGCATGCTGCGCAAGCTGAAGTCGATGGGCTTTTCCGACGCGCGCCTCGCCGAGCTTGCCGGCAAGGAGGAGGCCGACGTCGCGGCGCTCCGGGCAAAGCTCGACGTCCATCCGGTCTACAAGCGGATCGACACCTGCGCGGCCGAATTCGCCTCGCCGACGGCCTACATGTACTCGACCTACGAGGTGCCCTTCGCCGGCGAGACGCGCTGCGAGGCGCAGCCCTCGAACGCCAGGAAGGTGGTGATCCTCGGCGGCGGCCCGAACCGGATCGGCCAGGGCATCGAGTTCGACTATTGCTGCTGTCACGCGGCCTTCGCGCTCGAGGACGCCGGCTACGAGTCGATCATGGTCAACTGCAATCCGGAGACCGTGTCGACCGACTACGACACCTCGGACCGGCTCTATTTCGAGCCGCTGACCGCGGAAGACGTGCTCGAGATCATCGCCCGCGAGAAGTCGGCGGGCACCCTGCACGGCGTCATCGTGCAGTTCGGCGGCCAGACGCCGCTGAAGCTCGCCGGTGCGCTGCAGGCGGCCGACGTGCCGATCCTCGGCACCTCGCCGGACGCGATCGACCTTGCCGAGGACCGTGACCGCTTCAAGCGCCTGCTCGACCGGCTCGGCCTGAAGCAGCCCAAGAACGGCATCGCCTATTCGATCGAGCAGAGCCGGCTCGTCACCGCCGAGCTCGGCTTCCCGCTGGTGGTGCGCCCGTCCTACGTGCTCGGCGGCCGGGCCATGGCGATCATCCACGACGAGCGGATGTTCGACGAATACCTGCTCGGCACCCTGCCCGCGCTCGTCCCGGAAGACGTCAAGACGCGCTATCCGAACGACAAGACCGGGCAGATCAACACCGTGCTCGGCAAGAACCCGCTGCTCTTCGACCGCTATCTCGTCGATGCCATCGAGGTCGACGTCGACGCGCTCTCGGACGGCAAGACGGTCTACATCGCCGGCATCATGGAGCACATCGAGGAAGCCGGCATCCATTCGGGCGACTCGGCCTGCTCGCTGCCGCCGCACTCGCTGTCGCCGGAGCTGATCGCGGATCTCGAGAAGGAGACCAAGGCGCTCGCCCTCGCCCTCGAGGTCGGCGGCCTGATGAACGTCCAGTACGCGATCCAGAACGGCGAGATCTACGTGCTCGAAGTCAATCCGCGCGCCTCGCGCACGGTGCCCTTCGTCGCCAAGACGATCGGCGCGCCGGTCGCCAAGATCGCGGCGCGGGTGATGGCGTCCGAATCGCTCGGCGAGGCCTTCGCGGCCTATGGCGGCGAGCCGGATGCCGCCAAGCTGCAGCACATCGCGGTCAAGGAAGCGGTCTTCCCGTTCGCCCGCTTCCCCGGCGTCGACACCGTGCTCGGCCCGGAAATGCGCTCGACCGGCGAGGTCATGGGCCTCGACCGCAATTACGCGATCGCCTTCGCCAAGAGCCAGCTCGGCGGCGGCACGCGCGTGCCGCGGGCCGGCACGGTGTTCGTGTCGCTGCGCGAATCCGACAAGCCGCGCATTCTCGATGCGGTGCGCCGGCTCGAAAAGCTCGGCTTCAAGATCATCGCGACGAGCGGCACGCAGCGCTATTTCGCCGAGCAGGGCGTCGCCTGCACCAAGATCAACAAGGTGCTTGAAGGCCGGCCCCATATCGTCGATGCTATCAAGAACGGTGACGTGCAACTCGTCTTCAACACCACGGAGGGTGCCCAGGCACTCGCCGACAGTCGGTCGTTGCGCCGTGCTGCGCTGTTGCAGAAGGTTCCGTACTACACCACCCTTGCCGGTGCGATCGCGGCGGCGCTGGGTATCGAGGCCTACAGCACCGGGCATCTCGAGGTACGGCCGCTGCAGTCCTACTTCGAGGACGTCGCCTGACGAGCGGGCGGGGCGAATTCCTGCCGCATTGGGGAATCGGAGCGGGCTCGGATGTAACACGTCCGGGCCCTGATCAGGCTTTCGGCCCGTTTCGGACCGATGACGACCAGAGGAACAGGGCGGTATGGAAAAGATCCCGATGACCGTCGCGGGCCATGCGCATCTCGAAACCGAGCTCAAGCGGCTGAAGTCGGTAGAGCGTCCGCGCATCATCGAGGCGATCGCGGAAGCCCGGGCGCATGGCGACCTCTCGGAGAACGCCGAGTATCACGCCGCCAAGGAAGCCCAGGGCCTCAACGAGGCGCGCATTTCCGAACTCGAGGAAAAGCTCGGCCGGGCCGAGGTGATCGACGTCACCAAGCTCTCCGGCACCTCGATCAAGTTCGGCGCCAGGGTCACCGTCGTCGACGAGGATACCGACGAGGAGAGGACCTATCAGATCGTCGGCGATCTCGAGGCCGACGTGAAGAGCGGCAAGGTCTCGATTTCCTCGCCGATCGCCCGTGCCCTCATCGGCAAGAAGGTCGGCGATTCCGTCGAGGTGGCGACGCCGGGCGGCGCCCGTGCCTACGAAATCCTCGAGGTCCGCTTCGGCTGAGCGGCCCTTTTCCGGCACGGTGAAACCTTTTCGACGGCGCCCTCGCGGCGCCGTCTTTCGTTTTGCGCGCGCCCCATGACGCGGCCGAAACGGCGCGCCGACGAAGACCCTGCGGAAATCTTGCGAAACGACGACGGTATAACGCCGCATGCCCTTGACCCGACCGGCTCCGGCTTGACACGATGACGGTCGGAACTTTCCGCATGGGGCGGGGGAAGCTGCGAAAGCCATTGTGTTGTTTGGGCTTTCGCGAAAGGAGACAACGATGGGCCAGGACAACGGCAGACGAGGTCATGGCCCCCGGTGCATTGCACTGGTGGGTCCGTTCGGGAGCGGCAAGACGAGCCTTCTGGAGGCGCTGCTGTGGCGTTCCGGCGCGATCCCGCGTCAGGGTCACGTGTCCCAGGGCAATACCGTCGGCGATGCTTCTGCCGAGGCGCGGGCCCATGTGATGAGCGTCGAGACCAACATCGCCGAATGCGAGTTCATGGGCGAGCCCTTCACCTTCGTCGAGTGTCCGGGCTCGGTCGAATTCCTCACCGAAATGCAGGGCGTGCTGCCGGGCGTCGATGTCGCCGTGGTGGTGTGCGAGGCCGACGAGAAGAAGCTGCCGGCGCTGCAGGTGGTGCTGAAGGAGCTGGAGGAACGGTCGATCCCGCGGATCCTGTTCCTCAACAAGATCGACAAGGCCGACGCGCGGGTGCGCGAGACGCTGTCGGCCCTGCAGCAGGCGAGCGAACGGCCGCTGGTGCTGCGCCAGATTCCGATCTGGGAGAACGGGATCGCCACCGGCTTCATCGACCTCGCCCTCGAGCGCGCCTTCGTCTATCGCGAGCACGCGGCGAGCGAGATCGTCGAGATGAGCGACGGCGACCACGCCCGCGAGGAGGAAGCCCGCTTCACCATGCTCGAGCAGCTCGCCGACTACGACGACGCGCTGATGGAGCAGCTGCTCGAGGACATCCCGCCGCCGCGCGACACCGTGTTCGACGACCTGGTCAGCGAGATGCGCGACGGCCTCATCGTGCCGGTGCTGATCGGCTCGGCCGAGGAAGCGCACGGCATCATGCGGCTGCTGAAGGCGATCCGCCACGAGGCGCCCGGCTTCGAGGAGACCGCGGACCGGCTCGGCGTCGGCGGCAATGGCGACACCGTGGTTCAGGTCCTCAAGACCATCCACACCACCCATGCCGGCAAGCTGTCGCTCGTGCGCGTGCTCTCGGGCTCGGTCAAGGACGGCGATTTCCTGCATGGCGAGGACGGCACCGAGGACAAGGTGTCCGGCGTCTTCCGCGTCATGGGCCAGCAGGTGACCAAGCGCGAGCCGGCGACCGTCGGCGAGACGGTGGCGCTCGGCAAGCTCGAGCATGCCCGCACCGGCGCGACGCTGACCTCGGCCAAGGCCGGCATCGTCCAGGCCGCCGCCCTCACCCCGCCGCAGCCGGTGATGGCCAAGGCGATCGTGCCGACAGAGCGCAAGGACGAAGTGAAGCTCTCGGCGGCGATCGCCAAGATCGCCGAGGAGGATCCCTCGCTCGTCATCCTGCACAACCAGGATACCGGCGAGACGCTGCTGGAAGGCCAGGGCGAGATGCACCTGCGCGTCACCACCGAGCGGCTGACCGGAAAGTACGGCCTGACGATCGAGACCCACCAGCCGCAGATCCCCTATCGCGAGACGATCCGCGGTTCGGTGACCCTGCGCGGCCGGCACAAGAAGCAGACCGGCGGCCACGGCCAGTTCGGCGACGTGGTGCTGGAAATCTCGGCGCTGCCGCGCGGCTCGGGCTTCCAGTTCTCCGACCGGATCACCGGCGGCGTGGTGCCCAAGCAGTACATCCCGTCCGTCCATCACGGCGTCGAGGACTATCTGAAGCAGGGCCCGCTCGGCTTCGAGGTCGTCGACGTCTCGGTGTGCCTGACCGACGGTTCGTTCCATACGGTCGACTCGTCCGACATGGCGTTCAAGACGGCGGCGCAGATCGCCATGCGCGAGGGCATGCCGCAGTGCCATCCGGTGCTTCTGGAACCGGTGCTCGAGATCGAGATCGTCTGCCCGAACGAGGCGACGGCCAAGGTCAACGCCATCGTCTCGGGCCGGCGCGGCCAGATCCTCGGCTTCGACACGCGGCCGGGCTGGGAAGGCTGGGACAGTGTCAAGGCGATGATGCCGCAGTCGGAGATCTCCGACCTGATCGTCGAGCTGCGCTCGGCGACGGCCGGCGTCGGCACCTTCACCTATGCCTTCGACCATCTCGCCGAGCTCTCGGGCCGGCAGGCCGATCAGGTCATCGCCGCCCAGGCGGAGCGGCTGAAGGCCCGCTGACCGGACCGGCAGGAAAAACGACGAGGGCGCTCCGCAAGGGGCGCCCTCAGATCACTGACAAACCCGTCGATATTTTCGGCGGGTTTTGTTTTTGGTTCGGCGGGTTTGGTTTGTCGGGAGAGGTTTTGGGCGGCCTGAGAGGCGTGGCGGCTCATGCGGTTGCCGGTTTTGGGGCTTTGGTGA
>JAKPQE010000101.1 GCA_029572955.1 Pseudomonadota bacterium | reverse complement strand
GGCTCTCGGTGCGCGAGGCGATCCTCGAAGCCTCCGCGATCCGCCTCCGGCCGATCGTCATGACCGTCGCCTCGACGACCCTCGGTGCGGTGCCGCTGATCCTTGCCTCGGGCGCCGGCGCCGAAAGCCGCATCGCCATCGGCACGGTGATCATCGGCGGCCTCGTCCTCTCCTCGGCGCTGACGCTGTTCCTGACGCCGGTGCTCTACGATCTCCTCGCCCGCTTCACCCGGCCGCGCGGCGCCATCGAAAAGGCACTGGAAGAAGAGCTGGCGACCCCGGCGACGCTGAAGCACTGAAGGCCCCGGCAGGAGCCACGACGGCCGGCGGATCGCCCCCGGCCTTGGCGCTGCGTCACACCCGGCGAACCGCTTCACCCTCGGCGTCGCTCCCGCAAAGGCGGGAACGACGGATACGGAGACGCTTCGTTCTTCCGCCCATCGGCATCCTTCCAAAACGAAACCGCCCGGCAGTGCCGGGCGGTTCCTCGATGCGGACAAGCGATCCGTCGGTCTATTCGGCCGGGGCGCTGGAGCCTTCCGGCATCTCGTCGGCCGAGCGGCCGTCGTCGCGAAGGACGACGTAGATCGCCGGAATGACGAGCACGGTGAGCAGCGTCGACGAGGCGAGGCCGAACAGCAGCGAGATCGCGAGACCCTGGAAGATCGGATCGGCGAGGATCACCGCCGCGCCGATCATCGCCGCCAGCGCGGTCAGCAGGATCGGCTTGAAGCGGATCGCGCCGGCGTCGAGCAGCACGCGCCGCAGCGGACACTTGTCGCAATCCGCATGGCGGATGAAGTCGACGAGCAGGATCGAGTTGCGAACGATGATGCCGGCAAGCGCGATGAAGCCGATCATCGAGGTCGCGGTGAACGGCGCCCCGAACAGCCAGTGGCCGATCATGATGCCGATCAGCGTCAGCGGGATCGGCGTCAGGATGACGAGCGGCAGCTTGAACGACTTGAACTGGCCGACGACGAGGAAGTAGATGCCGAGAATGGCGACGGCGAAGGCCGCGCCCATGTCGCGGAAGGTGATGAAGGTCACTTCCCACTCGCCGTCCCAGAGCAGCGTCGTCATCGACTCGTCTTCCGGCTGGCCGTGGAAGGCGATCTCCGGCTTCGGCAGATCGCCCCAGTCGTGCGCGTCGATGGCGTCCTGCACCGCGAGCATGCCGTAGATCGGCGCCTCGTATTCGCCGGCAAGCTCGCCGAGCACCATCTCGGTGAAGCGGGCATTGTGCCGGAAGATCGGATAGGAGGCCGTCTCGGGTTCCAGCCGGACGACGTCGCCGAGTTCGACGATCGAGCGGTTGCCCGGCAGCGCGTTGGCCGGCACCGGGGTCGACAGCATGCGCTCGTTGAGGCCGAGTTCGCGCTTCGGCAGCTCGATCGCGATCTCGACCGGCTGGCGGCCGCCGCCCTTGTGCGAATAGCCGACCGCGACGCCGGTCAGGAACGTCTGGATCGTGTCGTAGACGTCGCTCTGCTCGACCCGGTGGTATTCGAGGCTGTCCTGGTCGATGGCGATGCGAATCCGCTCGGCCGGCAGGCCGAAGGAATCGTCGGCATCGACGATGAACGGCACGCTCTCGAAGATCTTGCGAACCTCGGTCGCCACCGCCCGCCGCGTCTCGGCGTCGGGCCCGTAGATCTCGGCGAGCAGCGTCGAGAGCACCGGCGGTCCCGGCGGCACCTCGACGACCTTCACCGAGGTGCCCGCGGGCACGTCGAGGTCCTTCAGCCGCTCGCGCGCTTCGAGGGCGATCTGGTGGCTGGTGCGGTCGCGCTCGGTCTTCGGCAGCAGGTTGACCTGCAGGTCGCCCTGCTCCGGCAGGGAGCGCAGATAGTAGTGCCGCACGAGGCCGTTGAAGTTGAACGGCGCCGCCGTGCCGGCATAGGCCTGGATGTTGGAGACTTCCGGCAGCCCGACGAGCCGGCCGGCCGCGGCCTGCAGCACCCGGTCGGTCGCCTCGAGCGAGGCGCCTTCCGGCAGGTCGACGATCACCTGCAGCTCCGACTTGTTGTCGAAGGGCAGGAGCTTCACCGTGACGTGCTTGGTGTAGATCAGCAGCATCGAGGCGACGGTCGCCACGCCGACGAGGCCGAGGAAGGTCCACGACCGGGTCTTGGTCTCGAGCAGCGGCCGGGCGAACTTCAGATACATGCGCCCGAGCGCGCCGCCATTGCTGCCGCCCGAATGGCCACCGGGATCGCCGGCATCGGCGTGGGCGCGGCCGATCTTGTTCATCAGCCACGGCGTCAGGACGACGGCGACGAAGAACGAGAACAGCATCGCGGCCGAGGCATTGGCCGGGATCGGGCTCATATAGGGGCCCATCAGGCCGGAGACGAAGAGCATCGGCAGCAGCGCCGCCACCACCGTCAGCGTCGCGATGATGGTCGGGTTGCCGACCTCGGCGACGGCCTCGATCGCCGCCGTGACGCGGTCGCGCCCGTCCTGCATCGCCCAGTGCCGGGCGATGTTCTCGATCACGACGATGGCGTCGTCGACGAGGATACCGATCGAGAAGATGAGGGCGAAGAGACTGACGCGGTTGATGGTGTAGCCCATCAGATAGGAGGCAAAGAGCGTCAGGAGGATGGTCGTCGGGATAACGACGAAGACGACGACGCCTTCGCGCCAGCCGATCACCGCGCCGACCAGCAGCACGATCGACACGGTCGCGAGGCCGAGATGGAACAAGAGCTCGTTGGCCTTCTCGTTCGCCGTCTCGCCATAGTCGCGGGTGATGACGACGTCGACGTCCTGCGGGATCAGCCGGTCGTGCAGCAGCTCGAGGCGGTCGACGATCTCCTCGGCGATGGTCACCGCGTTGGCGCCGCTGCGCTTGGCGATCGCCAGCGACACCGCCGGCACCTGGACGGTCGAGCCGTCGCCGGCCTTGACGTACTGCCAGGAGTGATGCTCGAGCGGCTTGGAATCGACGACGACATTGGCGACGTCGCGCACATAGACGGGGCGCCCGTCGCGGGTCGTCAGCAACAGCAGACCGACATCGGGGATGCCCTGCAGCGTCTGGCCGGCGACCACCGGCAGCGACTGGTCGTTGTCGCGCACCCGGCCGGCGAGGAACGAGCGGTTCGCCTCCTTCACCTTGCCGACGAGCTGCTGCAGCGTGACGCCGTAGAGCGCCAGCTTCTCGGGGTCCGGCTCGACGCGGATCTGCTCCGGCCGGCCGCCAACGATATAGGTGAGGCCGAGGTCGGGCAGCTTGGCGAGTTCGACCTTCAGCTCCTCGGTGAGGCGATAGAGCGAGGTGTCGCTCCAGCGATCCGCCGCCTCCGGCTTCGGCGCCAGCGTCAGGACGACGATCGCGACGTCGTCGATGCCGCGCGCCACCACCAGCGGCTCGGGAATGCCGAGCGGAATCCTGTCCATGTTGGCGCGCAGCTTCTCGTGCACGCGCAGGATCGCGTCGTCGGCCGACGTGCCGACGAGGAAGCGCGCCGTCACCATCACCCGGTCGTCCGAGGTCTGGCTGTAGACGTGCTCGACGCCGTTGATCGCCTTGATGATCGTCTCCAGCGGCTCGGTGACGAGCTTGACCGCGTCCGGCGCCTTGAGGCCGTCCGCCTGGACGTGGATGTCGACCAGCGGCACGGAGATCTGCGGCTCTTCCTCGCGCGGCAGCGAGACGAGGGCGATGAGGCCGAGCGCCACCGATGCGATGAGCAGCAGCGGCGTCAGCGGCGATTGGATGAAGCTGCGCGTCAGGGCGCCCGAAAGTCCGAGGCTCATCTTGCCGTCTCCAGCCGTTACGGCTTGATCAGATGGTCGCCGGGCTTGACGCCGGCCAGCACTTCGACTTCGGCCTGCTCACCCAGCATGTGCGGATGGCCGAGCTGGACGACGACGTCGGTCGCCCCGCCGCCCTCGCCCGCGACGCGGACATAGTCGATGCCATAGCGGGTGAAGGTGTACTCGACCGGCACCACGACGGATTTGCGCTTGCCCGCCGCGATCCACACCAGCGCCCGCTCGCCGACGAAATAGTCGCCGAGGCCCTCGACCCTGGCGTCGGCGACGACGCGGCCGTTCTGCAGTTCCGGATAGACCTTGATGAGCTCGCCCTGGACGAGGCTGCCGTCGCCGCGAGCAAGGCCGCGCTTGCCGATCAGCACCTTCTCGCCGACCTCGATGAAGCGGGCGTGGCGTTCGGGAAGCTCGAGGCGCAGGAGATAGCTGTTGGTGGCGATGGAGGCGATCGTCTCGCCCGGCATGACGACGCTGCCCGTCGTGACCGGCACGGAGAGCACCCGGCCATGCCCTGGCGCCAGCACTTCGCCCTCGGTCATCTGCTGCGTGACGACCGAGCGCTCGGCCTCCTTGGCCTTCAGATTGTTGGCGGCGACGTCGAGCGCCGTCGCGACCTGGTCGAGACGCGCCTTGGCCACGGTGCCGCGGTCGAAGAGCTGCCTGGTGCGGTCGAAGTCGAGCTGGGCGTTGGCGACTTCCGACTTCAGCGCCTTGATCGCCGCATCGAGTGCCTCGACCTGGAGCGCGAGCTTCGGGTCACCGACGACGGCGATGACCTCGCCACCCTTGACCTCGCTGCCCTCGTCGACCGAGAGCGTCGCCACCGTACCGGCGATGCGCGCCCGCGCCGCGATCACGTCGGCGGCCTGGACGGTCGCATAGACCGCTTTCACGTCCTCGATTTCCTTGGGCTCGACGACGAGCACGCCTTCGGCGGCGAAAACGCCACCGGTGAGGATGGACGACACGACCGCCGCAGTGGCGGCGAGCCTCAAAGAACGAATTCGGAGCATGCACGACCTCGCAGGTTTACTTGCGCGTTTTCGAATATATGAAAATAACGCAGGCGTCAAACCCGACAACCCCCGCTCGCCCCGTCGGGCAAACTGCGCGGATTCCCGCCGCTTCGTCAAGACCGCCGATGGCCGGCCCCGCCCCTTCGGGCGCCTGTCTCGCCCCCGCCGGACCCGCCGGACCCGTCGGCCCCGTCATTCAACCGTTGCAGAACGTCGCGATAGGACGGCATTTGGCCGGATGACGGCGCGGGCCGGAGCTTCGCTCGCCGGCCCTCGGGGGGCTTCATGTCGCACGAAAACGAGACAATCGCCGATACCCGGCCGACATTTGCCGGGCTTTTCGCCGTCTGGGGCCGGATCGGCATCCTCTCCTTCGGCGGCCCGGCCGCCCAGATCGCGCTCATGCACCGCGAGATCGTCGAGGAGCGCGGCTGGCTCACCGAGCGGCAGTATCTCGACGCCCTCGCCTTCTGCATGCTGTTGCCCGGGCCCGAGGCGATGCAGCTCGCGACCTATACCGGCTGGCGCCTGAGGGGCTGGCGCGGCGGCCTTCTCGCCGGCCTCCTGTTCGTGCTGCCCGGCGCCCTCGTCGTCCTCGCCCTCGCCGCGCTCTATGCGACGCTTGGCGCCGTGCCGCTCGTCGCCGCCCTCTTCCTCGGCGTCAAGGCCGCCGTCGCGGTCATCGTCCTCGAAGCGCTGCTGCGCATCTCCAAAAAAGCCCTGCGCGCACCCGCGCACTGGGCGATCGCCGCCCTCGCCTTCCTCGCCATCTTCTTCTTCGCGGTGCCGTTCCCGGCGATCGTGTTCATCGCCGGCCTCTACGGCCTCCTGCGTCCGGACGGCGGTGTAGCCGTCGCCACCGACGCGCCACGAACGCGCCCGAAGGCGATCCGGACGCTTGCGACGATCCTCCTCTGGCTGGCGATCTGGTGGCTGCCGCTCGCCGCGATCGCCGGCCTCGCGCCGCCGGTCCTCGCCGATATCGGCTTCTTCTTCTCCAAGCTCGCCGTCGTCACCTTCGGCGGCGCCTATGCCGTCCTTTCCTACATGGCCCAGGAGGTCGTCGCCGGCTATGGCTGGCTCTCGGCCGGCGAGATGATGGACGGCCTCGGCCTTGCCGAGACGACCCCCGGCCCGCTGATCCTCGTCACCGAATTCGTCGGCTTCCTCGCCGGCCACCACACCGGCGGCCCCGGTCTCGGCCTCGCCGCCGCCGCCGTCACCCTGTGGGCGACCTTCGTGCCCTGCTTCCTGTGGATCTTCGCCGGTGCGCCCTATGTCGAGGCGATCGCCGCCGCGCCGCGCCTGCGCGCCGCCCTCGCCGCCATCACCGCGGCCGTCGTCGGCGTCATCCTCAATCTTGCCGTGTGGTTCGCGCTCCATGTCTTCTTTACCGAGGTGTCGGTCGCGCGTTACGGTCCCCTCGTCCTGCACGAGCCGGCCCTCGCCAGCCTCGACCTTGCGGCGGTCGCGCTCGCGGCGCTCGCCGCCGTGCTGATCCTCGAGGCGCGCTGGGGTCTTGCCGGCGTGCTCGCCGTGACCGCCGCGCTCGCCGTGGCCATCGACATCTTCTGGAGCTGAGCCCCGTGAAATCCGGATCGAAAAAGGTGATCTTCGCCGCCCTTGCCGGCAACACGCTGATCGCCATCACCAAATTCGCAGCCGCCTTCTGGACCGGCTCCTCGGCGATGCTCTCGGAAGGCATCCACTCGCTGGTCGACACCGGCAATCAGGGGCTCCTGCTCCACGGCATGGCCCGCGCCGGCCGCCCCGCCGACGAGACCCACCCCTTCGGCTATGGCCGCGAGATCTATTTCTGGGCCTTCGTCGTCGCCATCCTGATCTTCGCCGTCGGCGCCGGCGTCTCGATCTACGAGGGAATCATCAAGGTTCTCGATCCGCACCCCGTCGAGGATGCCTTCGTGAACTACGCCGTGCTCGGTGCGGCCTTCGTCTTCGAGGGCGCCGCCTGGTGGGTCGCCTTTCGCGAATTCCAGACCGACAAGGGCCGCGCCGGCTTCCTCGCCGCCGTCCGCGATTCCAAGGACCCGACCATCTTCACGGTGCTTTTCGAGGACACCGCCGCGATGCTCGGCCTCTTCGTCGCCTTCGTCGGCATCGCCATCGCCGAGGCCACCGGCATCGCCTGGATCGACGGCGCCGCATCGATCGTCATCGGTTTCATCCTCGCCATGACCGCCGTGCTGCTCGCCATCGAAACCAAGGGCCTGCTCATCGGCGAGGCCGCCTCGCCGCGCCTCGTCTCGACCATCGAGGGCCTCGTCGCGGCGACCCCGACGGTGCGCGCCCTCAACGAGCTGCGCACCATGCATCTCGGCCCGAGCGAGGTGCTCCTGGCGCTCTCCCTCGACTTCGAGGACAACCTGACCGCCGGCAAGGTCGAGGACGCGATCTACGCCCTCGAGGTGACCATCAAGGGCCTCTTCCCGGAAGTGACGCGCCTCTATATCGAAGTCCAGTCCGACCGCCATCATGCCGAGGCCGAGGCATTGGCGCTGGCCGCCGCCGAAGCGGGCGAAAAAGCCCCCGACGACGGCCACTGAGGCGCCCGACCGCGACAGAATGCGCCCCGGCCGCTCCACTTTCGATTCGACGACAGCGATCCGAACGGGCGAGAGGGAGACGGCGATGGCGAGGACTGCAACGCGGACCGGCGGACCGTCGCGGCTTCTCGGCGGGACGGCCGTGATCGGCCTTTGCCTGATGGCGGCGGCGCCCGCGGCGGCCGGCGACTGCAAGACCCTCGACATGATGACCGAGCTGATCGACGGCGCGACCTATTGCGCGAGTTCGGTGCTCGCGCCCGAGGGCGGCAATCGCTACGACGCCGCGCGGCTCTCCTACTGGAACGGCACCGGCGACGCCTGGTGCGAGGGCGTGAAAGGCCCCGGCATCGGCGAATGGGTGACCGTCGCACCGCGGCCGAAACTGCCGGTGCGCACCGTCATCATCGTCAATGGCTACCAGAAATCGACGAAGACCTTCGCCGACAACAACCGCGCCCGCCGCATCCGCATCGCCACCGAGAACGGCACGCGGGTCGAGGCCACCCTTGCCGATACGCGTGGCGAGCAGCGCATCTCCCTGCCCGGCTGGGAGCGCCTCGGCCGGGTCCGGGTGACGATCCTCTCGGTCTACCCGAGCAAGCGCTACGACGACACCTGCCTCACCATCGTCTGGCCGGACATCGAGGAACAGCGCGAACTCGAATGGCAGGAAATGAACCGCTGAGCAGCGGCCGAGCCGCGCCGTGCGGCTCCCGCGGCCGCCCGCAGGCCGGCCCCGAACGCCAGCGGCATCAACGCCTTGGCGCCGTTTCGTGAATCACCATGGCAGGCTGGGACCGCTGCCGCGGGCAATCCCCGACCTCGACCGTCTCTCGCCTCAGAACGGGATTTCGTCGTCCATGTCGCCGCCGAAGCCGCCACCGCCACCACCACCGCCGCCGCCACGGCCCTGATCGGGGCCGGAGGAGCGCCGGTCCATCGGGCTCGAGCGGCCGAAGTCGGAACCGCCGCCATAGCCGCCGCCCTGATCGGCATAGGAACCGCCGCCCCCGCCGCTGCGGCCGTCGAGCATCGTCAGCGTGCTGTTGAAGCCCTGCAGCACGACCTCGGTCGAATAGCGCTTCTGACCCGACTGGTCTTCCCATTCGCGGGTCTGCAGCTGGCCCTCGATATAGACCTTGGCGCCCTTCTTCAGATACTGCTCGGCCACCTTGCAGAGACCCTCGTTGAAGATCACCACCCGATGCCACTCGGTCTTCTCGCGCTGTTCGCCGGTGTTGCGGTCGCGCCAGCGCTCCGACGTGGCGATGCGCAGATTGGCGATCGGCCGGCCATCCTGCGTGCGCCGGATTTCCGGATCGGCTCCGAGATTGCCGATCAGAATGACCTTGTTGACGCTGCCAGACATCGCTTCCGCCTCTCGTTTCTCGCCTTCCCGTTTCGCCGCACACTACCCCGCCGGCGCCGCCCACGACACGACTCCGGCGACGTTATCCACAGGGGCGCCTCGTCGCCCTCGCGCGTGTTCCTTTTTTGTTCTTATCAATCTTCTGCCCGTTCTGCAAGCCGCCGGTCCGCGGCGCCGCACGCAAAGCACCGCCGGCCCCGCCCGTCGGCGCCAAAAAGCCGTGGCATCGGCATTTTGTTCGTGATATGTTCCGACCGTTCACCATAGCCGGCCCGTTCTTCCCCGTCCGTTCCGGCAAGATCGCCACTCCCAACCGTTCGCGCCCGACGTCTCGTCGGGTGTTGCGGACGCCCGCCCGATGACGCATGGAAGGCGGCAGGTCCCGACCTATCTCTTCGTGGTCTCCCGCCAAGCCGGATCCGCATCGCATGACCAGCAAATCGATCACCGTTCGCGGCGCGCGCGAGCACAATCTGAAGAATGTCGATCTCGACATTCCCCGCGACGCCCTCGTCGTCATGACCGGCCTTTCCGGCTCCGGCAAATCCTCGCTCGCCTTCGACACCATCTATGCCGAGGGCCAGCGTCGCTACGTCGAGAGCCTCTCGGCCTATGCCCGCCAGTTCCTCGAGATGATGCAGAAGCCGGACGTCGACCAGATCGACGGCCTGTCCCCGGCGATCTCGATCGAGCAGAAGACGACCTCGCGCAATCCGCGCTCGACGGTCGGCACGGTCACCGAGATCTACGACTACATGCGCCTGCTCTTTGCCCGCGTCGGCGTGCCCTATTCGCCGGCGACCGGCCTGCCGATCGAGAGCCAGACCGTCAGCCAGATGGTCGACCGCATCCTCGCCCTGCCCGAGCGCACCCGCCTCTTCCTGCTCGCCCCGATCGTCCGCGGCCGCAAGGGCGAATACAAGAAGGAACTCGCCGAGCTGCAGCGCAAGGGCTACCAGCGCGTCCGCATCGACGGCGAGTATTACGAGATCGCCGAGACGCCGGCCCTCGACAAGAAGGTCAAGCACGACATCGAGGTCGTCGTCGACCGCCTCGTCGTGCGCCCCGACATCGCGACCCGCCTTGCCGATTCGCTCGAGACCGCCCTCGGGCTCGCCGACGGCATCGCCTTCGTCGATTTCGCCGACGCCCCCGCCGAGGGTGAGGAGCGGCCGGATCGCCTCGTCTTTTCGGAAAAGTTCGCTTGCCCGGTCTCCGGCTTCACGATTTCCGAGATCGAGCCGCGGCTCTTTTCCTTCAACAACCCCTTCGGCGCCTGCCCGAAATGCGACGGCCTCGGCACCACCCTCGAATTCGAGGCCGACCTCGTCGTTCCCGACCAGGACCTCACCCTGCGCGGCGGCGCCGTCCTGCCCTGGGCTCGCACCGGCAACACCTCGCCCTATTACGCCCAGACCCTCGAGGCGATCTGCCGCCATTTCGGCGCCTCGATGACGACGCCGTGGAAGGACCTGCCCGAGGCGGTCCGCAACGTCGTCCTGTTCGGCTCCGGCAAGGAGCACATCACCTTCGTCTACGAGGACGGCCTGCGCCGCTACCAGACCAAGAAGGGCTTCGAGGGCGTCGTGCGCAACATCGAGCGGCGCTGGCACGAGACCGATTCGGCCTGGGTGCGCGAGGAGCTGTCGCGCTACCAGTCCGACCACCCCTGCGAGGAATGCGGCGGCCACCGCCTGAAGCCCGAGGCCCTGTCGGTGCGCATCGCCGGGCTGCACATCGGCGACGTCGCCAGGATGTCGATCCGCGAGGCCGCCGACTGGTTCGGCGCCCTGCCCGCCCGGCTCAGCGACAAGCAGCAGGAGATCGCCGTCCGCATCCTGAAGGAAATCCGCGAGCGCCTCGGCTTCCTCGTCGATGTCGGCCTCGACTACCTCACCCTGTCGCGCGCCTCGGGCACGCTGTCGGGCGGCGAGAGCCAGCGCATCCGCCTCGCCTCGCAGATCGGCTCGGGGCTGACCGGCGTGCTCTACGTACTCGACGAGCCCTCGATCGGCTTGCACCAGCGCGACAACGAGCGCCTCCTGGCGACCCTCCGGCACCTGCGCGACCTCGGCAACACGGTGATCGTCGTCGAGCACGACGAGGACGCCATCCTCTCGGCCGACCATGTCGTCGACATCGGCCCGGGCGCCGGCATTCATGGCGGCGAGATCGTCGCCCATGGCACGCCGGCCGAGATCATGGCCAATCCGGCGAGCCTCACCGGCCAGTACCTCTCGGGCAAGCTCGCCGTGCCGCTGCCGGCCGAGCGCCGACCGACCGACGGTCCGCGCCGGCTGAAGATCGTCGGCGCCCGCGGCAACAACCTGAAGAACGTCAGCGCCGAGATCCCGCTCGGCACCTTCACCTGCGTTACCGGCGTCTCCGGCGGCGGCAAGTCGACGCTTCTGATCGACACGCTCTACAAGGCCGTCGCCCGCCGCCTCAACGGCGCCCGCGAGATGCCGGCACCGCACGATCACGTCGAGGGCCTCGAATTCATCGACAAGGTGATCGACATCGACCAGTCGCCGATCGGCCGCACGCCGCGCTCCAATCCGGCGACCTATACCGGCGCCTTCACGCCGATCCGCGAATGGTATGCCGGCCTGCCCGAGTCGAAGGCGCGCGGCTACCAGCCCGGCCGCTTCTCCTTCAACGTCAAGGGCGGCCGCTGCGAGGCCTGCCAGGGCGACGGCGTTATCAAGATCGAGATGCACTTCCTGCCCGACGTCTACGTCACCTGCGACGTCTGCAAGGGCAAGCGCTACAACCGCGAGACCCTCGAGGTCGCCTTCAAGGGCAAGTCGATCGCCGACGTCCTCGACATGACGGTCGAGGAAGGCGCCGCCTTCTTCTCCGCCGTGCCCGCCGTGCGCGACAAGCTGGAGACGCTCGCCCGCGTCGGCCTCGGCTACATCCATGTCGGCCAGCAGGCGACGACCCTTTCGGGCGGCGAGGCCCAGCGCATCAAGCTCGCCAAGGAACTGGCGCGCCGCGCCACCGGCCGCACCCTCTACATTCTCGACGAGCCGACGACCGGCCTGCACTTCCACGACGTCAAGAAGCTGCTCGAGGTGCTGCACGAGCTCGTCGACCAGGGCAACACCGTCGTCGTCATCGAGCACAATCTCGAGGTCATCAAGACCGCCGACTGGGTGATCGACCTCGGCCCGGAAGGCGGCGACGGCGGCGGCGAGATCGTCGCGGCCGGCCCGCCCGAGGAGATCGCCCGTGCCGGGCGCAGCTATACCGGCCGCTTTCTCACCGAACTTCTGGCGCGCCGTCCTGTCCGGCACCCCAGGTGACAGGCCAGAACTCGACCCGGATGGGGATATAGACTAGGACAGCATTCACCCGTTGCTAACGGTCTTGAGCCAGACTGGGTCCGATCTGGAACCAGAGCGGTACCGACCATGGACGAGAAGCGCGCCGAAGCTCGGCCCCGTGTCCTCAAGACGGCGATCATTCATTTCAACGGCGGCCATACCGTCATCGACTGTGCGGTGCGCAACCTGACCGCCAGGGGCGCCAAGCTGCGCCTGACCGGTACGCTGCCGCTGCCGCCGACCTTCCAGTTCCGCCTCGCCGGCGAGAAGACGGACCGTCCGTGCCGCCTCGCCTGGGCCCGCGAAGACGAGATCGGCATCGAGTTCTCCTGATCCGCCCCGCCCGGCGGCCCGAATCCCTGCCGCCACGGCCGCAAATCCATCTCAGCGTAAACGATGTGTTGATCGCGCGCCGGCCCCGGCGCACCGATCAGGGCGGCCAGGACGAGGCGCGGCGCGGAGACGGGGGCGCCCGGCGATCGCCCTTTCAGGACCTTTCCTTGCCGAAACGGGATCGGCGACTTGCCGGTTATTGCCGAGCGCCAATGGCGCGCGACCGTTTCTTTCGCCGTCTTCGAAATGCGGCGAAACGGTGGCGGAAAGGCGGCCGGATAGCGTCCGCGAAATTAGAATTTCATTAACGAAATCCGATAGTTGTCATGCAGCCGAGGCATTTCAGTCATGCGTTTGCCCCCCTGCCTCGCATGCCTCCGTTCGCTTATGTTCCTTGGCGTCGACGCTACGAGGCGTCTCTCCCGATCATCCGCCATGCGGAGCCACGAAAATGAAAATCCCGTCCTTCTACGAAGCCTTCACCCGCTGGCGCACCTATCGCTCGACGATCAGCGAACTCGGGCGCCTGTCCGACCACGAACTCCACGACATCGGCCTGATGCGGTCCGAGATCCCCTCGGTGGCGCGTCGCGCCTCCCACTGGTAGGCGCTCTGCAAGCGCCGACCCGTCCTTCTCCCTCCCGGACAGGGACCCTGGGTCCGAAGCCGCCAGCGGTTTCGGGCCTTTTTTCTTTTCGGGTGGTCGTGTCTCAGCTCTGCCCGGCCGGCCCGCCCGACGACCAGGTGGCGAACCACTTGTCGAGCGTCATGACCTCCGGCGGGGCGGCATTCGGCCCCGGCCAGGAATCGACGGCATAGGGGCGACCGTCGTCGTTCTCGACGAGCACCGCCGTCACATGCGGATAGCGCCCGTCGAGGAAGAAGCCGCGGGCGACCGGCGCGCCGACCCGGTGGTGGGCAAGCAGCCCGCGCTCCGAGGCGAGCACCAGAAGGCTCGTCGTGTTCGTCGCCTCGTCGACGCAGTCCATCTGGCCGGGCACGCCGGACATCGAAGGCTCGGTCTTGCTGCGGTCGGGCGTCCCGCCGATCAGCGCGGCGGTCTTCCTCTCGTACCATTGCACCGCATGGGAGACCGCCTCGCGCTCCGCCGCCGGCGAGGCCTTGCCGGCCGCCAGCATCGACTGCAGCTTGGCGACGTCGGCGCCGGAAAGCGCCAGCGGCACCCGCCGCGCGCAGCCATAGCTGTGGCAGACCATCACCCGGTCGCCCTTCGGCGTCGCGACGCTGTGGCCGCTGTACCAGGCGCCGGGGCCGCCCGCGCTCTGCGCCGCGCAGCCGCCGAGCACCGCCGCGATCAGCGCGCTTGCCGTGGCCTTTGCGATCATGCGCCGTCCTCTCCCCGAGCGTCCAACCCGGACCCGTCCGCCCGGAGCCGTCATGATTGCCGATCCGCCGCCGCCGGCCAAGCCCGAATGCGCCGCCCCGCCCGACTTCGCCCCGAACTTCGCCCCGAACTTCGTCATTGAAGCAGCGGCGGAGCCGAACTAGTTTGCCGCGCCATGACAATCGAACCCGTTCATATCGTCGGCGGCGGCCTCGCCGGTTCGGAAGCCGCCTGGCAGCTCGTCTCGGCCGGCGTGCCCGTCGTCATCCACGAGATGCGTCCCGAGACGACGACCCCGGCGCACCGCACCGAGGGCTTCGCCGAGCTCGTCTGCTCCAATTCGTTCCGCTCCGACGATGCGGCGGCGAGCGCCATCGGCCTCCTGCACGAGGAAATGCGCCGCGCCGGCTCGCTCGTCCTTGCCAGCGCCGACACCCACCGCGTGCCCGCCGGTGCTGCCCTCGCCGTCGACCGCGACGGCTTCTCGGCCGCGGTCACGGCGGCGCTCCGCGATCATCCGCTCGTCACCGTCGCGCGCGGCGAAATCGCCGGCCTGCCGCCGGCCGACTGGTCGTCGGTGATCGTCGCCACCGGCCCCCTCACCTCGCCGGCCCTTTCGGCCGCGATCGGCGAGCTGACCGGCGTCGGCTCGCTCGCCTTCTTCGACGCCATCGCCCCGGTCATCCACCGCGAGAGCGTCGACATGAAGATCGCCTGGATGCAGTCGCGCTACGACAAGGCCGGGCCCGGCGGCACCGGCGCCGACTACATCAACCTGCCCCTCGACAAGGACGCCTACGAGGCCTTCATCGACGCGCTGCTCGCCGGCGACAAGACCGAGTTCCGCGATTTCGAGAAGGACACGCCCTATTTCGACGGCTGCCTGCCGATCGAGGTGATGGCCGAGCGCGGCCGCGAGACCCTGCGCCACGGGCCGATGAAGCCGATCGGCCTGACCAACCCGCATGCCCCCGAGACCAAGCCCTATGCCGTCGTCCAGCTGCGCCAGGACAACGCCCTCGGCACGCTGTGGAACATGGTCGGCTTCCAGACCAAGCTGAAGCACGGCGAGCAGTTGCGCATCTTCCGCACCATCCCGGGCCTCGGGAATGCCGAGTTCGCCCGCCTAGGCGGCATCCACAGGAATACTTTCCTCAACTCGCCGAAACTCCTCGACGGCGCGCTGCGCCTGAAGGCCGAGCCGCGCCTGCGTTTCGCCGGCCAGATCACCGGCTGCGAGGGCTATGTCGAAAGCGCCGCCGTCGGCCTCCTCGCCGGCCGCTTCGCCGCCGCCGAACGCCTCGGCCGGGAGCCGGTCGCGCCGCCGGCAACGACCGCGATGGGCGCGATCCTCGCCCACATCACCGGCGGCCACCTCGTCGACGAGAATGGCGGCGCCCGCAGCTTCCAGCCGATGAACGTCAATTTCGGCCTGTTCCCGCCGGTCGAGGTGCAGCGCCCGGAAGGCATGAAACGCTTCCGCGGCAAGGCGAAAAGCATCGCCAGGAAGGCCGCGATGGCGGAACGGGCCCTCGCCGATATCGACGGCTGGCTGGCGGGAGACGGTGCCGGCGACCCCGAGCCGACGGCCTGACGGCCGCCTTGCTCACGCCGCCTTGCGGCAGCCTTTGCGGGCGCGGCGGGCGGCCTGCCAGATCGACCACTGGCGGCGCCACAGCGGCACGTGCACGAGGGTGCGGAACGGGTCGTAATCGGGCGTTTCCATGACGTCGAGATAGCTCTCGACGAGCGCGATCGGCAGGAACGCCGGCGCCGCCGCGAGCGGCACGGTGCCGATGCCGACCCGCATCTCGGCGAGATGCTGGCGCACCCGGTCGCGCAGCTCGGCGAGCAGGGCCATCAGCTCCGGCGTCGTCTTGCCGGCAAAGACGTCCTCGGCCTCGACCCCGAAATCGGCCAGCATGTCGCCCGGCAGATAGAGCTGGCGGCGCGCCGAATGGAACGGCAGCGCCCGGAGCAGCGCGGTGAAGGCATAGGCGATGCCGGCATGGCAGGCGACGGTCTCGATCTCCGAGCGCGCCTCGCCGACGAGGACATGCGCGGCGAGGCGCAGGATGCCCGCCGAGGTGTCGCGGCCGTAGTCCTCGAGCTCGTCCATCGTTTCCATCGGATCGTCGTAGAGATCGAAGCTGCGTGCCTCGAGCACCGCGTCGATGAGATCGAGCGGCAGATCGTGGTCGCGCACCGTCTCGATCATCGCGGCCGCCACCGGATGGGCCTCGACATGGCCGTGACAGACGCCCGACAGCGTGTCGCGCCACCACTGGTAGCGCATCTCGCCGGGATAGGGATCGGTGACGAGCTCGCGCACCCGGGCGATCTCGGTGTTGAAGGCATAGAGCGCGAAAATGCCCTGGCGCCGCTCGGCCGGCGCATAGAGGCTGGCAAAGAAGCGATCGGCGTCGGTGCGGCGGACGACCGCCTGGCAATGCGCGAAAACGTCGGACATGGGCGTGAACTAGCGCAGCAGGAGAAAGAGAAAAGATGGCAAGAAGCCGCGTCTTTCCGGCTCGCCGCCGGCGCTCGTCAGTCGACCGCGAGGAACGCCCCGGCAACGAGCCTGCCCTCGGCAAAAAGCACGTTGTAGGTCCGAAGCGCCGCCGCCGTGCTCATCACCTCGGCCCGGATGCCCCTTGCCCGGAAGAGATCGCGGACCGGCGCGGCGAGCGGTACCAGATCCATCCCGCTGCCGACGAGGAGGTATTCGAAGCCCGCCGCCTCGGCGAGGATCAACGCCACCCGCTCGGCGTCGATGTCGGCCGCGCTCTCTGCGTCCCAGGCGTGGATGCCGCTCGGCAGCACGAGGATCGAGCCGCGGTGCGACATGCCGGCGAAGCGGAAGCCGCCCGAGCCGTAGGCCTCGATGGCGGCGCTGCCGGGATAGTGGCCCTGGCGCCTCTCGCCGGTCTCCGTCATCGCCGGGCTCAGGCCGCCCCGGCCTCGGCCTTGCCCTCGCCGGCCGGCTCGTCGCCGCCCGAAGAAGGCCGCAGCTGCAGATAGATGAGGATCGGCGCGGCGATGAAGATCGACGAATAGGTGCCGATGAAGATGCCCCAGATCATCGCGAAGGTGAACGAGCGGATGACCTCGCCGCCGAAGGTGAACAGCGCGAACAGCGCCAGCAGCGTCGTGAACGAGGTCAGCGTCGTGCGCGACAGCGTCTGGTTGATCGACACGTCGAGCAGCTCGGGCAGCGACATCTTCTTGTAGCGCCTGAGGTTTTCGCGAATTCGGTCATAAACGACGACGGTGTCGTTGAGCGAATAGCCGACGATCGTCAGGATCGCCGCGATGCTGGAGAGATTGAACTCGAGATGCACCAGCGCGAACATGCCGATGGTCATGACGACATCGTGCACCGTCGCGATGATCGCGCCGAGGGCGAACTGCCACTCGAAGCGGAACCAGATGTAGACGAGCACGGCAAAGAGCGCGACGAGCACGCCGATCGTGCCGGCCTGCGCCAGTTCCGAGCTGACCGTCGGGCCGACCACCTCGACGCGGCGGTATTCGACCTGCTCGCCGAGCACCAGCCGCACCCGGTCGACCACCGACTGCTGGGCGAGATCGCCGCCCTCCTGGGTCTCGACGCGGATCAGCACCTCGTCCTCGGCGCCGAACGACTGCACCTGCACGTCGCCGAGATCGATCTGGCCGAGTTCGGCGCGGATGTCGGCGATGCTGGCCGGCCCGTCGAGCGTGCGGATCTCGATCAGCGTGCCGCCCTGGAAGTCGATGCCGTAATTGAGGCCGAGGATCGCGAACATCACCAGCGAGGCGATGCCGGCGATCGCCGAGGCCGGGAAGCTGTAGCTCCGCAGCCACATGAAGCGGATCTTGGTGTCGTCGGGTACGAAGCGGATATGGCGCACGGGGACGCGTCTCCAGGCTTTCAGAAAATCAGATCGGCACGGCGTTCGGGCGGCGCGCCCTGACCCAGGTCGCCACCAGGAGCCGCGTGAAGGTGAAGGCGCTGAACACCGTCGTGGCGATACCGATCGCCAGCGTCACGGCAAAGCCGCGAACCGGGCCCGAGCCGAGCTGGAACAGGATCACCGCCGCGATCAGCGTCGTCACGTTGGCGTCGAGAATGGTCGCCAGCGCCCGGCTGAAGCCGGCATCGATCGCCGCGATGGCCGATCGCCCGGCCCGCGCCTCCTCGCGGATGCGCTCGTAGATCAGCACGTTGGAGTCGACCGCCATGCCGACGGTGAGCACGATGCCGGCGATGCCGGGCAGCGTCAGCGTCGCCTGCAACAGCGACAGAAGGCCGATGATCAGCGCCACGTTGGCGACGAGCGCGATGTTGGCGAGGACGCCGAAGAAGCCGTAGGCGAGCACCATGAAGACGACGACCGCGACGGCGCCGATGACGGCCGCCGTTTCGCCGGCTGCGATCGAGTCCCTGCCGAGGCCGGGACCGACGGTGCGCTCCTCGACGATCGTCAGGTCCGCCGGCAGCGCGCCGGCCCTGAGGAGAATGGCGAGATCGTTGGCGCTCTCGACGGTGAAGTTGCCGCTGATCTGGCCGGAACCGCCGCGGATCGGCTCGCGGATCACCGGTGCCGAGACTACTTCCTTGTCGAGCAGGATCGCGAACGGCCGCCCGACATTCTGCTCGGTCACGGTGGCGAAGCGCCGCGCGCCCGAAGTGTTGAAGCGGAAGGTGACGATCGGCTCGCTGGTGCGCTGGTCGAAGGACGGCTGCGCGTCGACGAGTTCGTCGCCGCCGACCAGCGCCCGCCGCTCGATGAGATAGGGGACCGGCGGTTCGTCGGTCGAATAGTGGATGTCGCAATCGGCCGGCGGCCGCGTCTGCAGCGCCTGCTCGGCCGACATCTCCTGACACACGAGATGGAAGGTCAGCTTGGCGGTCTGCTGCAGCAGCGTCTTGAGGCGGTGCGAATCCTGCAGGCCCGGGACCTGGATGAGGATGCGGTCCTCGCCCTGGCGCTGGATGCTCGGCTCGGTCGTGCCGAGCTGGTCGATGCGCCGCCGCACCACCTCGATCGACTGGTCGACCGCCGAGGAGACACGCTGCTGGATGCCCTCGTCGGTCAGCGCCAGACGGATGAGACCGTCGGCGTCCGACTCGATCGTCACGTCGCGCTGGGTGCCGCCGCCGAATACGCCCGAATTGACCGGCTGCGCCAGTTCGGCGAGCTTCTCCTGGGCGGCGTCGAGTTGGGCGACGTCGCGCACCCGCACCTGGACGCTGGCGCCCTGGATACCGAGGCCGGTATAGCCGATGCGCGCCTCGCGCAGGAGCTGGCGCACGTCGTCGCGCAGCTGGTCGACCCGATCCTTGACGATCGACTCGCGCTCCACCTGCATCAGGATGTGGGCGCCGCCCTGCAGGTCGAGGCCGAGCACGAGCCGCGACTGCGGCAGGAAGCTCGGCCATTTGGCGACCGTTTCGGCGGAGAAGAAATTCGGCAGCGTGAAGAGAATGCCGAACACCACCGCAGCGATGATGAGCCCGACTTTCCAGCGCGCGAAATACAGCATGTTGGGTCCGTCCGCTGTGGCCGGCCGGCGTCATCGCACCGGCGTCGGCCGCGTCGCTCTTATTCGCCTTCCTTGACCGGCTCGCCCTTGGCGCGCACTTCGGTCACCATCGAACGCACCAGGCGCACCTTGACGCCCTCGGAGAGTTCGATCTGCAGCTCGTGATCGTCGACGACCTTCGACACGCGGCCGATGAGACCGCCGGCGGTGACCACCGTGTCGCCCCGGCGCAGCGCCTTGACCAGCTCCTGATGCTCCTTCTGGCGCTGACGCTGCGGCCTGAGGATCAGGAAATACATCACCGCGAAGATCGCGACGAACGGCAGCAGCGACATCAGGAGGTCGCCGCCGCCGGCGGCACCCGTCGACTGGGCGAAGGCAGGGGTAACGAACATGCTCGGTTCCTTGAATCCGGTACGCCAATTTCGCCGCGCGCACCCGTGGCGCCCGGCGGCGAGGGAATCCTCTCTGAATTCGGGCCGGACTATAGCCGCGCCGCACGCCTTTGCAAACCATGACCCGCGTCGGCCTCGCTTTGCCCTGCCCCGGCCCTCGTGCTAGAGCCTGCGAACCCGGGCACGGCCGGCCCTGCCCGCCGCCGCCAGACGAAGCCGAGGGCAGAAGCCGCCATGACCGACACCGCCGACCTCGCCGCCATCCTCGCGCGCATCGCCACCGCGCTCGAGCGCCTCGGGCCGCCGGCCGAGGTCGCGCCCGACCTCGAGGCCGCCGATGCCTTCGTCTGGGTCGCGAACCCGCCGCGCTTCCAGCCGGTGCCCCGCGTCAACCGCGTCGAGATGGGCCTCCTGAAGGGCATCGACCGCATGCGCGACACGCTCGCGGCCAACACCGGGCGCTTCGCCCGCGGCCTGCCGGCCAACAACGCCCTGCTCTGGGGCGCCCGCGGCATGGGCAAGAGTTCGCTGATCAAGGCCGTCCACGCCGCCGTCAACCGCGACAACGCCGCCGCCGGCGCCGCGCCCGTCAAGCTGATCGAGATCCATCGCGAGGACATCGAGAGCCTGCCCGAGCTGATGAACGTGCTGCGCGCCAGCGCCTCCCGCTTCATCATCTTCTGCGACGATCTCTCGTTCGACGGCGACGACACCTCCTACAAATCGCTGAAGGCGGTGCTCGAGGGCGGCATCGAGGGCCGTCCCGCCAACGTCCTCTTTTATGCGACCTCCAACCGGCGCCATCTGTTGCCCCGCGACATGATGGAGAACGAGCGCTCCACCGCCATCAATCCGCACGAGGCGGTCGAGGAAAAGGTGTCGCTGTCGGACCGTTTCGGCCTGTGGATCGGCTTCCATCGCTGCAGCCAGGACGAATTCCTCGCCATGGTGCGCGGCTATGCCGACCATTTCGGTCTCGAGATTGCCGAGGAGGAGCTGCGCGCCGAGGCGCTCGAATGGGCAACGACCCGTGGCTCGCGCTCGGGTCGTGTCGCCTGGCAGTATATTCAGGAACTGGCGGGGCGGCTTGGGGTCCCCCTTGCGGAGTGAAGCCGCCCCGCCGGATCGATCAGGTGGCGCGGCCTGCGCCCCTGATCCGTCCCGAGGTCAGGACGAGGACAGGTACTGCAGCGGATCGACGGGCTTGGAGCCCTTGCGCAGCTCGAAGTGGAGCTGCGGCGTCGTCACTCCGCCGGTCTTGCCGGCCCGGGCGATGATCTGGCCGCGGCTGACCGTATCGCCACGCTGCACCATCAGCTCGCTGTTGTGGGCATAGGCCGAGACCCAGCCGTCGGCGTGCTTGACCAGCACCAGATTGCCGTAACCCTTCAGCTCGCTGCCCGAATAGACGACGACGCCGTCCTCGGCCGACTTCACCGAAGTGCCTTCCGGCACGGCGAGGTTGATGCCGTCGTTGCGCTGGCCGTCGGGCTTGGCGCCGAATTCGGAGATGATGCGGCCGCGTACCGGCCAGCGGAACGTCGTGCCGTTCGCCGAGCGGCCGGCATTGTCGCCCGCCGCGACCGCTGCCGGCTCCTCCGGCTCGCTGGCGCGCACCGGGGTCGGCGGCGTGTAGCCGGACGGCTGCGACTTGGCGCCGGACACGGCCG
This sequence comes from Pseudomonadota bacterium, assembly GCA_029572955.1. Classification (GTDB taxonomy): domain Bacteria; phylum Pseudomonadota; class Alphaproteobacteria; order Rhizobiales; family JAKPQE01; genus JAKPQE01. Next base: position 1,994 of record JAKPQE010000101.1, on the reverse strand, counting down.
GACGGGCGGTCGGCTGCGGAATGCTCGCCGTCGTCATCTGCCTTGTGTCGGCGGTGATCGGCGGCACCGGACGATAGGCGACGCGATCGGTCGGCTTGGGCTGCGGATAGGGCGCCGTCCGTGCCGCGGCGGCCGGGATCGATCCGGTGTAGGTCGCATCGACCATGGTGCCGGTATCGGCGCTGGCGAGGCGCGCACCACCCGCGGCGGGAATGACGATGCGCTGGCCGACCCGGATGTGGTTGGCATTGTCGATGTTGTTGACCTTCATCAGGTCGCGGCTCGACATGCCGTAGCGCGCCGCGATGCCGCCGAGGCTCTCGCCCGGATTGACCACATGCGTCGTGCCGCCGGCCGGTGCCGCGGAAACCGCGGCGACGGGCGTCGGACGATTGCCGATCGACCCGGTCGGGGTCATGTCGGGCAGCGCCGCGACCGTCGTCGGGCGACCATAGCCGGGACGCGCGGCCGGAACCGGCACCGGCTCGGTCTCCATCCGGGCGATGCGGCCGGCCGAGCCGGCGTCGGGCGCCGAGATCGGCGTCGACGACGAATAGACGTAGGTCGGGATGGTGATCTGCTGACCGGGCCGCACCTGCGCCGGGTCGGAAATGCCGTTGACCCGCATCAGCGCATCGGTCGGAACGCCGTAGCGGCGCGAGACGCTGTAGAGCGTGTCACCCTCGCGCATCGAGATGACCGTGCCGCCGGTTCCGGTCCAGCCGCTGGTCTGGCCCGCCGGGGCGACCGCCATCGGCGTCGCTGCCGCGACCACCGGGGTCGGCGCCGGCGCGCTCGGCGTCTCGCTGCGCGAGAAGATCTTCGAAAGCTTGGGCAACGACGGCGCCGAGGCCGTCCGCTCGCTGCGGATCGCCGAATCCGCCGGCACCGTCGGCACCGGACGGTTGGCGACCGGCGGCAGGCTGACCGGCCTGGAGACCGGCTTCACCGCGGCCTTGCCGACCGAGCCGGTATAGCCGTAGCCCTGCCCGACCTCGTTCGAGGAGCCGTAGCTCGGCTGGTCGTAGCTCGGCGAGCTGTAGCTCGCAGCGCTGTACGACGGCGCCTGCTGCTCGATGATGGCGCGCTGGTTGGGCGTCGCACCGGTGAACTGGAAGGAGTTGACCCTGTTGGCGTCGGCGCTGCACCCCGTGGCAAGGCCCGACAGCAGCGCGGCGACCGCGACCTGGCCGAACAACCGCGACCGAAAACTCGGGGACTCGATACGCATCCGCTTACTCACATTACTTACGCCAGGAACTGGTGTGAGTAGACCGCGTTTACGTTGACAAAGGTTTAAGCGCACCGGCCGATTTGCGGCATTTCGCGAGGCCGGACCCGTTTGCGGCGAAAAATTCGACCGATCGGCTCAATATTCCCCGGCCTCGGCGCAAGCTGACACGACACTGACCGTCGCCGTCAGGCGGGCGACGGCCCGCCCCTCCTATGGTGACCTCACAACCGGTCAACCAAGGAGACGACCATGACTGCCCGCCATGCCCTGCCCCTCGCCCTCGCCCTTTCCGTCTTCGCCCTGCCGGCGCTGGCTTCCGACGACGATCGCGCGGCCCCGATGTCCCGCGACTGGAGCGCCCGCGCCGAAGTCACCGACGCCGCCCGCAACGGTGCCGACGCGAGCACCGCGATGCGGTCCGACGACCGGTTCTGGAAGGTCGAGCGCGACGAGGACGAGGATCGCGACCACGACCGTGCCGAGCGCGGCGACGACCACGACGACGACCGCGCCGATCGCGGCGGGAACTACGACAACGATCGCGCCGAGGATCGCGACGACGACCGCCGTTCGTGACCGCCGCATCGCCCCGGAAATGAAAAAGGCGCCGCCCCATCGGGCGGCGCCTCAGACTGCTGACAAACCCCTGGTGTTGGCCGGGGGTTTTTGATTCAGTGGGTCATGCTGAAGGAACCTGGACCTGAACAACTGGCGATCGAGATGGTGACGCTCGATCAGCTTGTTCCGCGCGATCACCTGT
>JAKPQE010000095.1 GCA_029572955.1 Pseudomonadota bacterium | reverse complement strand
CGGGCGCGGCGGGAGCGGGGGAGCGTGGTGCGCTTCCCCGCCCCCGCCGCGCATCATGTGCACCCGATGCGGTGGGTCGTCGCGACACCGCCCGCCGTGACCGCTATCCGAGCAGGCCGGTCTCGGGGTCCCTGGTGAAGGCGAGGTCGGCGACGTGCCGGTACGGCTCGCCGCGGTGGTCGACGATCGTGCAGCCTCCGGCTTCGCCCGCCCCCCGTTGCTCGAGCACGCCGGCCGCCGCCTGGTCCAGCACGTAGATCAGCCGGCTTGGCCGGCGCCGCACCGAAGGCCGGCCCCGACGAGCGGGTCTGGATCATCGAAGGCGAGGCGCACGCGGTCGCCGGCCAGGCTTGCGAGTCTTGCCTCCCGTCAGCTGCATCCGCCCCTACTGAAGAGTCGGCCGCTTCGTGCCGACATAAAGAGTCGGCCGCTTCGTGCCGATTCCGGCGCCGTAGGCCAAGCTGGCGGGAGGCGTGCTGTCAAGGATCGGCGCGATTCACAACGAATGGCGGCGCGATTCACAAGGAACGGCACACGGTCTGGTAAGCAACTCCAGAGGAGGGTTCTGTGCAACGAGATCGAGCGTGGATGAATGGCAAGGGCGGCCGACGGCGCGCGGTCGTGGGCATCGCCTTCTTGGGGCTGTGTCTGTTGCTCGCCTTGAGCGCCACTCTGGGCGCGGCGGCGGCGCCGACCGGCCAGCCCCTGCCCCGGGACTGGGGGGCGACCAACGGCACAGTGACCGCCGTCGCCGTCGCCCCCGACGGTTCCACCTACATCGGCGGCAACTTCACGGCCTTCGGTCTGCTCACCGGCAGCTTCGCCGCAATCGACCGGAGCACCGGCATACCTCACACCGACCGGCCGATCGTCAACGGCGAAGTCCGCGCGGTCGCCTCCGACGACGACGGCGGCTGGTTCATCGGCGGCGACTTCTCAGCCGTCGGCGGTGAGCCGCGCGAGAGGCTCGCGCACATCTACGCGGACGGCACGCTCGACCCGGACTGGAACCCCGGCGCCAACGACAGCGTCTGGGCCCTCGCCGTCAGCCACGGCACGGTCTACGCCGGCGGATGGTTCACTCATATCGGCGGCGTGGACCGCACGCACATCGCCGCCATCGATGCGGACAGCGGCGAGGCCACTGACTGGAACCCCGTCGCAACCAGCCGGGTCCGCGCTCTCGCCGTCAGCGCTGACGGCGACACGCTTTACGTCGGCGGTGACTTCGTCAAGATCGCCAACACGGACCGCGGCTATGCCGCCGCGTTCGACCTTGCTCATGGTGGCACCCTCACCGGCTGGAGCCCCAACGCAAGCCGCAGCTACGGCCCCAACGCCTACATCTCCACCCTCGCTGTCAGCGGCGACACCGTCTACGCCGCCGGATACTTCACCCGCATCGGCAACCAGACCCGCTTCCGCATCGCCGCCCTCGACGCCACCACCGGCGTCGCCACCGGTTGGAACCCCGATCCCGACGGCGAGGTCCGGGCCGTGGTTCCAGGCAGCGGCGCGATCTACGTCGGCGGCGATTTCAACCGCATCGGCGGCCAGTATCGTTTCCGCATCGCCGCCCTCGACGCGACGAACGGCAACGCGACCGCCTGGGATCCGGAACCGGGCGGCTCCGTCTACTCCCTCGCCGTCAGCGGCGGCACGGTCTACGCCGGCGGATGGTTCTCCTTTATCGGCGGCGAGGAGCGCAATCACATCGCCGCCATCGATGCGACGACCGGCAACGCGACCGCCTGGAACCCCGGCGGCCCCGACAGCCCCGTCAAGGTCCTCGCCGTCAGCGGCGACACGGTCTACGCGGGCGGGGACTTTTCGGTGTTCAGCGCCGTACCGTGCAGCCAGCTCGCGCACATCCTTGCCGACGGCACGCTCGACCGGAACTGGAACGCCAACGTCTCGTCGGGCGCGGAGATCCATGCCCTCGCTGTCAGCGGCGATACGGTCTACGTGGGCGGCTACCTCGAGACGGTCGGCGGCAAGGACCGTTCGGGCATCGCCGCCCTCGACGCGGACAGCGGCGATGTGGACCCGGACTGGGACCCCAACGCCGACGACACCGTCCGTGCCCTTGCCGTCAGCGCTGACGGCGCCACGGTCTACGTCGGCGGGGACTTCACCAATATCGGCGGCGAGGATCGCAACTACATCGCCGCCATCGACGCGGACAGCGGCGAGGCCATTGACTGGGACCCCGACGCCGACAGCACCGTCAACGCCCTCGCCGTCAGGGCTGACGGCGCCACGGTCTACGCCGGCGGATGGTTCGACGGCATAAGCGGCTCGTGGCACACGAACATCGCCGCGATCGACGCGGACAGCGGCGAGGTGGACCCGGACTGGATTCCCGAACCCGACAACTACGTCCGCTCCCTCGCCGTCAGCGCTGACGGCGACACGGTCTACGCCAGCGGTGCCTTCACCGAGGTCGGCGACCAGGAGCGCGACCATATCGCCGCCATCGACGCGGACAGCGGCGAGGCCACCGAGTGGGACCCCGGCGCCGACGGGGACGTCTTCGCCTTCGCCGTCAGCGGCGACACGGTCTACGCCGGCGGCGTCTTCACCGAGATCGGCGGCGAGAGCCGCAATCACATCGCCGCCATCGACGCGGCCAGCGGCGTGGCCACTGACTGGGACCCCGACGCCGACGGCCCCGTCAACGCCCTCGCCATCGGCGGCGGCGCGATCCGCGTCGGCGGCAGCTTCATCGACATCGGCGGCAAGCGCCTCGGCGGCTACGCCAGCTTCTGGATCGACGACACCGCTCCTGTGACCACGGCCCACGGCGTCCCGGGCGGCTGGACCAACGAGCCCGTGACGCTGACCTTCACGGCCGACGACGGGGACGGCTCCGGCGTGGCCCGGACCGAGTACCGGCTCGGCGACGAGGACGACTGGACCGAGGTGCCGGAAGACGGCCTGGCCTTCACGGCCGACGGCGAGTACGCGGTGCAGTACCGTTCGGTCGACCGGGCCGGTAACGCGGAGGCGGCCCAGACCACCGAGGTGCGGATCGACTCGGTCGTCCCGCTGACCACTGTCGCCGGCGCCCCCGGCGGCTGGGCCAACATGCCCGTGACGCTGACCTTCACGGCCGACGACGGGGACGGCTCCGGCGTGGCCCGGACCGAGTACCGGCTCGGCGACGAGGACGACTGGACCGAGGTGCCGGAAGACGGCCTTGAGATCACCGACGACGGCGATCACGCGGTGCAGTACCGCTCCGTCGACCGGGCCGGTAACGCGGAGGCGGCCCAGACCGCCCAGGTGCGGATCGAC
>JAKPQE010000064.1 GCA_029572955.1 Pseudomonadota bacterium | reverse complement strand
GAGGCGCCGACGCCGTCACCGGCCGTGAAGAGACCCTTCACGGTGGTCATGCGGTTGTAGCCCCACTGCCAGTCGGCCGGCGCGATGTCTTCCGGACCCGACACCCAGATGCCCGAGCAGCCGGAGTGCGAACCCAGCAGGTACGGCTCGGTCGGCATCAGCTCGGAGACGTTCTTCTCCGGACGGATGTTGAGACCGGCCCAGACGCCCGCCTGGCCAATGCACATGTCGAGGAAGTCTTCCCAGGCCTCGGCCTCGAGATGCTTGATCTCCTGCGGAGTCATCGTCTCGGCGAGCTTGGCCATGGCGGTCGGCGTATCCATGAGGATCGGGCCGCGGCCTTCCTTCATTTCCTTCAGCATCGCGTGGTTGCGCAGGCAGGACGGGACGACGAACGCCTTGTCGTAAGGCGCGAAGGCCGTCAGCATGTCCTTGTTCTTGACCACGTAGTCTTCGCCGAAGCCGTTGGTCGCCTTCGACTTGAAGAGCAGGAACCAGGCGCCGACCGGGCCATAGCCGTCCTTGAAGCGGGTCGGCACGAAGCGGTTTTCCATCATGGTCAGCTCGGCGCCGACTTCCGCCGCCATGGCGTAGGTCGAGCCGGCGTTCCACACCGGATACCACACGCGGCCCATGCCCTCACCGGTGGTACGCGGACGGAACACGTTCACCGCGCCGCCGCACACGTTGAGGATGGCCTTGGCCTTGAAGACATAGAGCTTGTGCTCACGCACCGAGAAACCGACCGCACCGGCGACCTGGTTCTCGTTGTTGGCATCGAGCAGGTACTTCACGATGAAGACGCGCTCGTAGATGTTCTCCATGCCGAGGGCCTTCTTGGCAGCTTCAGCGACGATGGTCTTGTAGCCTTCGCCGTTGATCATGATCTGCCAACGACCCGAACGGACCGGCTTGCCGCCGTCCTTCAGGGTCTTGCCGCCCTTGTTCTGCCACTGGGCGCCGTCGACGCGATGGCCGTCGTCGAGTTCCTTCCAGATCGGAAGGCCCCACTCTTCGAACAGGTTCACCGAATCGTCCACGTGACGGCCGACGTCATAGACGAGGTCGTCGCGGGTGATGCCCATGAGATCGGCCGAGACGTACCGGCAGTAGTCTTCCGGGGTGTTCTGGCCGAGGTAGGTGTTGATCGCCGAAAGACCCATGGCGACGGCGCCGGAGCGGTCCATCGCGGCCTTGTCGACGAGGGTCACCTTGACGTCGTCACCAGCCCAAATCTTGGCCTCGTAGGCGGCGCCGCAAGCGGCCATACCGCCACCGACAAGAAGAATGTCGGTTTCGATCTCGATGATTTCCGGATTGCCAAAGCTTGGCTCACTCATTCTCGTTCCCTCCAGTACAGCGCTTGGCAGAGGCCGATGTGCCCCCGGCCGCCGAAGCGCCGTTTTGGTGATGTTGGGTCAAAGCGGACGCGGATTGCCGATCAGGCAGCCGGCGTCGGCAGGGTCTTGCCAGCTTCGGTGAACAAGCGCTGGTCGTTGATGTCACCCGCACCCGGCTTGTTGCCGTAGGGATCGATCGAGCCGACCGGGGTCGTCCGCACCGGGAATTTGAAGCGCTTGACCTCGCCGTCACGGAACTTGATCGTCCACATGATGGCAGTGTCGGTGCGCAGCGGGATCGCGGCGCCGCCCATCGGCACCCAATCCTGGAAGGCGCGGACTTCGATGGCCTGCTGCGGGCAAGCCTTGGCGCAGCACTGGCACTCCCAGCACTGATCCGGCTCCTGGTTGTACGCCTTCATGCGCGTCGTATCGAGCTTCATGAGGTCGTTCGGGCAGATGTACATGCAGGCCGTGACTTCGCCGCCCTTGCATCCGTCGCATTTGTCGTTCCAAACAAATGTCGGCATAAAGTTCCTCCCTCCACAGAGACTGTAGAACTGCCTGATTTTAATGGTGAAATCCGCAGGATGCGGGCGATAGGACTCAGCGGCCCTTCAGTAGCCCCCCTGTGAATGACCATCCCCACTCATAGCACAGTCTCCCCCATATTCAAACATTAGAAGATGTTCGCGAACGCCTAGCGCCGGGCCGCGTTCGGCGGCTTTCTTCGACGGCTAGACAAAGGCATTACTGGGCAGATCGGGTGCGCGGACAGGCGAGAGCTGGCGGTTCCGGAAGAATCGCCGAAACCGCCTTAAATGCCTCTACTTGCGGGAATTCAGGGCGCGCTCGATGAGCTCGGCGACCTCGCCGCGGCCACGGGCGCGGGCGACGGCGAGCGGGTCGTCGCCGTCGGGGTCGGTGGCGGTCGGGTCGGCGCCGCTGGCCAGGAGTAGGGCGACGATCTCGGGGCGGCCCTTGGACGCAGCCCAGTGCAGGGCGGTGCCGCCCCTGGCGTCGCGGGCGGTGGCGCTGCCGCCCTTGGCGAGGAAGGCGTGGACGGTCGCGACCTCGGTGCGCTTGATCGCCTCGAGGAGGTCGCGATCGTTGCCGAAACGGCCGGTGTCCCAGCCGCCATAGGGCAAGAGCACGAGCTTGCCGTCGCGGACTTCCTGGGCGATCGGCTGGTAGGTCTGGGCGAGGGTGTCGACGAGGCGGGCGCCGTTGCCGTATTCGAGCGCGACGGCGCTCGCCGCCTCCTGGCGGTCGAAGCCGAAGATGGCGCGACCGTCCGGCGACCTCACGTAATAGCGGTAGCTCTGCGCCATGACCGGCGGCCCTTCCTCACGCGGCGGCGAGGGTTCGCGTCAGCAGCTCGTCTCGCCGCACTTGCGCATCGAGGCGACCTTTTCCTTCAGCGTGGCGAAGCCGACGGCGCCCTCGACGATCTCGTTGCCGATCACATAGGCCGGGGTGCCATTGATGCCAAGGCGATTGGCGAGATCGTAGACCTCGGAGATGGTGTCGGCGACCTTGTCGGCCTCCATGTCCTTCTTCAGCCGGTCCATGTCGATGCCCAGGCCCTCGGCGACGGTGAGGGCACGGGCCTTGTTGGAGCGGCCGCCCTTCTCGCTGAGAAGCGCCCGATGGAAGTCGAAATACTTGTCCTGCTCGGCGACGGCGATGGCGATCTGCGAGGCCTCGAAGGATTCGCGGCCGAGAACCGGGAATTCCTTGAGGACGACGCGCAGCTTCGGATCCATCTTCATCAGGTCGACGAGATCGGAGAGCGCACGCTTGCAGTAGCCGCAGTTGTAGTCGAAGAACTCGACGATGGTGACGTCGCCGTCGGGATTGCCGAGCACCACCTGGTTCGGCGAATTGAGCAGGGTCTGGCGGTTTTCGGCGATGGCGGCGGCGCGGGCCTTGTTCTCGGCCTCGACATGGCGCTTCTCGAGCTCGCGCAGGGCCTCCTCGATCACCTCGGGATTCTTCACCAGATAGTCGCGCACGATCTCGCCGATCGCCGTCTTCTCGTTGTCGTCGAAGGCGTCGGCGGCGCGCGGGGCCGCCGGAACCGCGGTGAGGAGGGCCGTGCCGATGACGGCGATCGAGGCGAGGCGGGCAAAGGTCATGCGTCGTTCCTTCCGGCAAGTCGAGGCGTCGGCACGGGTCGGCCGGGCGCTCACAATTTCGGTGGGTTATAGGACACGATGTCGTCGGCGCGAAGCCACCCGGGCGAGCCCTTCTTCAATTTTGCGCGAGCCCGGCGGGCGAGATCCTTGGCGCCCTTGAAGTCGCCTTCGGCGAAATACTGCTGGGCGGCGGCCAGTTCGGCCATCGCGGTGTCGCCCTTGCGGGCATAGCCTTGCGCCAGATAGCGGTAGCCGATCGGCACGTCCTCGTCGGCGCGCAGGCCGGCGGAAAGCTCGCGGATCGCCTCGTCGAGATAGCGGTCGTCATTGGTCTCGGTCAGCGCGATGCCGAGATAGACGCGCACGATGCCGGCGTCGGGGGCGAGCGAGACGGCCTTGCGATAGGGCTCGATCGCTTCCTTCGGCCGACCCTTCTCGAACAGCACCTGGCCCTTCAGCTCGTAGAGCCAGGGATTTGCCGGCTGCGCCTTGATCAGTTCGTCGACGCCCTTGAGGGCGGTCTTGGTGTCGCCGGAGCGGTAGGCGGCGATGGCGCGGGCATAGCGGGCCGGCAGGCCGGTATCGCTCTTGGGATAGCGCCGCGCCACGGTGCCCGGATGCTCGGTGAAGCCGGAGAGCTTGGCCTTGGCCATGTCGTGGCGCAGCTGCAGGTCGGCCGGATCCTTGCGATCGAAGAATTTCGACTGGCGCGCCACGTTCTCGATCTGGGCGATGCGCTCGGTCGGCATCGGGTGGGTCTGGGCATAAGGGTCGATGTAGCGCGAGGCGAACATGTTCTGGTCGGCGAACTTGCGGAACACCTCGATCATGCCGACCGCCGACTGTCCGGTGGCGCCGAGATAGGTGAGGGCGGCGCGGTCGGCGGCGGTCTCCTCGCCGCGGGCATAGGCGAGCACGCTGCGTTCGGCGACGGACTGGCCGCCGAGCATGATGGCGTTGCCGCCCTGGATGATCTGGTTGCCGGCGCTGCCGCCGGCCGCCGCGCCCGCCGCCATGGCGCCGGCGCCGAGCAGCATGGCGATCACCGACATGGTCTGGGCCCGCGACACCGCCTCGCGCAGGCGCAGGAGATGGCCGCCGGCCATGTGCGCCGCCTCGTGGGCGATGACGCCGATCAGCTGGTTCGGCGTGTCGGTCTGGGAAATGGCGCCGACATTGATGAAGATGCGGTGGCTGTCGGCGACGAAGGCGTTGAAGCTCTTGTCGTCGACGAGGACGACGCCGATGTCGCTGGTGCCGAGGCCGGCGGCCTTGAAGACCGGGCGGGCATAGTCGCGGATCAGCGCCTCGATCTCGGCATCGCGGATCGGCATGATGTTGCGCTGGGCGGCGGCCGGCAGCACCGAGGTCAGGGTGAGGGCAGCGCCGACGAGGCCGGTGACGGCCATCCGCGCGATGCGGCGCACGGCGCCCGACGCAGGGCTCGAATGCGTCTCGAGGGCTGGCGAAATCGCCTTTGCCTTGCTACCAAACCGGAACGTCGATGCCGTCACGATCGCTTCCCCGACCGGGTGAGATTTGTGCGAGAAGGTAGGCGGCGGGGCCATTGCGGTCAACGCGACCGCCGCCGGCCCTCGCGCCGTCACCCTGGAAACAACCCGCAAAATTTGGCGGCAGCGAGGCGGACGGGGCGGCGGATCAGCGCGGGTGACGGCCCGCAATGCCAGGAACGGGAGAACAAAGTGCCGAAGCTTCCCAGCCTTTCGGGCCGCAGCGAGGTTGCGCCCTTCATCGCCATGGACGTGCTGCGCGCCGCCAACGAGCGCCAGGCCGCGGGTCTGCCGGTGGTGCACATGGAGGTGGGCGAGCCCGGCGCGCGGGCGCCGCGGGCGGTGGTCGAGGCGGCCGCGGCGGCGCTCGGCGGCGAGCGCATCGCCTATACCGAGGCGCTCGGCCTGAAGGACCTGCGCCAGCGCATCGCGACCTTCTACGGCGAGGAATACGATGTCGACATCGCGCCCGAACGGGTGGTGGTGACGACCGGCTCGACGGCCGGCTTCAACCTCGCCTTCCTCGCCGGCTTCGATCCCGGCGACCGGGTGGCGATCCCCTCGCCGGGCTATCCCTGCTACCGCAATATCCTGAAAGCGCTCGACCTCGTCGCCGTCGAGATCGAGACCGGGCCGGAGACGCGCTGGGCGCTGACCGGCGAAATGCTGCAAAAGGCCCATGCGGAGGCGCCGCTGAAGGGCGTGCTCGTCGCCAGCCCGGCCAATCCGAGCGGCACCGTGATGACCCCCGAGGCGCTCGCCGACCTCACACGGGCGGCGCGCGACCTCGGCATCTGGTTCCTTTCCGACGAGATCTACCACCGGCTCACCTACGGCGCCCCGGCGGCGACGGCGCTCGCCTTCGACGACAACGCGGTCGTGCTCAATTCCTTCTCGAAATACTACTGCATGACCGGTTGGCGGATCGGCTGGATGATCGTGCCGGAGCGCATGAAGCGGCCGGTCGAGCGGCTCGGCCAGAACCTCTACATCTCGGCGCCCTACCTGTCGCAGCGCGCGGCGATGGCGGCGTTCTCGGCGACCGAGGAGCTGGAGGCGATCAAGGCGGGCTATGCGGCGAACCGGGCCTATCTGCTCGAGACGCTGCCGAAGATCGGCATCGACGACATGCTGCCGGCCGACGGCGCCTTCTACATCTATGCCAACGTCTCGCGCTTCACCAACGATTCACAGGAGTTCGCCCGGCGCATGCTGGCCGAGGCGGGGGTGGCGGTGACGCCGGGCGCCGATTTCGACACGACGCGCGGCCACAACTACATCCGCTTCTCCTTCGCCGGCACGGCCGAGGCGATGCGCGAGGCAACCGCACGGCTCGGCGACTGGCTGAAGTAAGGGACCCGGACGGCGCAGGACGCGCGAGGCAGGAACCTCACGCCGTGCTCCGGCTTGTCGGTTCGGATCGGGTTCTGCGGAAAGCCGGCTGCCGCCTGTCGGCCCGATGCATTACTGCACGATGGTGATGCGCTCGGCGGCCCGGGTGATGCCGGTGTAGAGCCAGCGGTGGCGATAGTCGCGGAAGGCCCAGCTCTCGTCGAAGAGGACGATGTCGTCCCACTGCGAGCCTTGCGCCTTGTGGACGGTCAGCACATAGCCGAAATCGAACTCGTCGTAGCGGCGGCGGACCTGCCAGGAAAGCTCCTCGTCGCTCTCGAAGGCGGCCTTCGGCACCTTGATCTTGGCCGAGCCGCGCTCGGCGGCGTCTTCCTCGGGGCGCACCACCAGCGAGAGGGCGCCGGAGCGGACCCGACCGGTGTGGGTGACCTGCCAGAGACTGCCGTTGAGCAGCCCCTTCGTCGCGTCGTTCCTGAGGCAGACGAGCTTGTCGCCGGAAACCGGCAGGCGGCCGGTAAAGCCCTTCAGCTCGCGCAGGCGGCGATTGTAGAGATTGCGGGTGCGGTTGATGCCGACGAGCACCTGGTCGGCGGCGAGCACCTCGGCCTGGTCGACCTCGTCGCGCGAGATCACCCGGCTCGAGCCGTAGCGGCCGCGGGCGAGACGGCCGCCCTCGCGCACCTGCATGGCGAGTTCGACGATCGGATTGTCGCGCGCCTGGCGGTGCACTTCGGTGAGCAGGGCGTCCGGCTCGTCGTTGGTGAAATAGCCGCCGCCGGAAACCGGGGGCAGCTGGCCGGGATCGCCGAGGACGAGGACGGGTACGCCGAAGGACAGGAGATCGCGGCCAAGTTCCTCGTCGACCATCGAGCATTCGTCGATGATGACGAGGCTCGCCTTGGCGAGCGGGCTCGACCGGTTGATCGCGAAGGTCGGCAGCATCTCGCCGGTTTCTTCGGACTTTTCCTCGCCGCGTGGCCGGTAGATCAGCGAATGGATGGTGCGCGCGCCGGAGCAGCCCTTGTGGCGCATCACCTGCGCGGCCTTGCCGGTGAAGGCGGCGAAGAACACCTCGCCGTCGAGATTCTCGGCGAAATGGCGGGCAAGGGTGGTCTTGCCGGTGCCGGCATAGCCGAACAGGCGGAACACCTGGCGGTGGCCGTCCTTCAGCCAGCGGCCGACCGCCGTCAGCGCGTCATCCTGTTGCGGCGACCATTTCATCGGCGCTCCCGGTGCCTCTTCTGGGGGGGCAGAAGGTGTCTCGTCCCCCTCCCGACCTTCGCTAACGATTTGCCGTTTCACGACAAATCGAAGCTGCGGTTGCCCTCCCCCAAGGGAGAGGGCTCAGGCCGCGCCATGCCGCAAGGCGAGGCGCCTCCCCGTACCGCAGACCAAGCCCTCCCCCGCCGGGGGAGGGAGGGGAGGGGGTGGCCAGACTCGTTTCCTCCCGTCCGAAAACCGGTGCCCACTTTTCGGGAATGCGCCGGGTACTTGCCTTTTCGAGCGCATCCTTGCCCGAAAACCGGTGCCCACTTTTCGGGGATGCACTCAGTCGAGCACGTGCGAGACCATGCCGTCGGCGAGCTTGGGCTCGAACCAGGTCGACTTCGGCGGCATGACCTGACCGGCGTCGGCCACCGACATGAGGTCGGCCATGCTGGTCGGGAAGAGCGAGAAGGCGACCGCCATCTCGCCCGAATCGACCCGCCGTTCCAGCTCCTTCAGGCCGCGCATGCCGCCGACGAATTCGATGCGCTTGTCGCGGCGCACGTCGGTGATGCCGAGGACGGGGCCGATCAGGTTGTCGTGGATGAGGCTGACGTCGAGCCGGGCGACCGGATCGTTCTCGGGCACGAAAGCCGCATCGATCGTCAGGCGGTACCACTTGCCTTCGAGATACATGCCGAACTCGCGCGGCGCGGCCGGGCGCACCGGCGCGTCCTCGACATTGATCTCGAAAGCGCTCTCGATCTTCTCCATGAACTCGCGCGGCGACAGGCCGTTGAGGTCGCGGACGACGCGGTTGTAGTCGAGGATCTTCAGGCTGTGGTCC
>JAKPQE010000063.1 GCA_029572955.1 Pseudomonadota bacterium | reverse complement strand
GCCGGCAGCGAGATAGTCGAAGGCCTCGGCGCCACTGTCGAAGGTCCAGGTCAGGATCCCCGACGTCTGCGTCGCATCGAGCACCGGCGTTGGCGCGAGGCTCAGCATCGCGCGCAGCGTCTCGTCGCTTGGCGCCGCCGGATGGGCACGATCCGAGTCGCCACCGACGGCAAAGCCGGTGACGGCGGCGCTTACGACGTCTCCTCGATTGCCGTCGGCGACGTCGAGGGTGCCGGCAAGGATGATGGCCGCATCCCCTTCCTCGGCGCCCTTCATCACCAGGCCGCCGGCAATCGTCGGCGCGACGTTGACGGCAGTCTCCGCCTCGGTCCCGGCATCGAGGTCGTCGATGAAGCTCGTCTCTTCCTCCTCGCCCGTGGTCATTGGACCATCGTCGAGCGCATCAAGCAGGTCGGTCGTGCCGAGCGTCGTGCCGAGGGTCCCCTCGATGTCCGGATTCTCGAAGGTATGTCCGCCGTTCTGGTCGGAAAGCGCATCGGCGATCGACGTGCCACCACCCTCGCTGCCGGCCGCCGTCTGCACGGCCTCGATGACGGCGATGTCGACGAGCTCGGCGAGCTCGGCGAGCTCGGCGAGCGTCACCGCGACGTCGTCGGCAAGGACGATCTGCGCTTGCGAGCCGTTGCCCGCGGCGAAAAAACCGCGAATGAGAACATAGGCGCCATCTGCGAACAGCACTTCGAGGTCGTCGCCGATGCGGAAGAGGTCGATGTCGTCGCCGGCGATCGGCCGGAAATCCACCACCTGCCCCAAGCCACGAGCGGCTTCGACGGCCTGCCCGGCAACGGGCCTCGCCAGAACGAGGGCGGCCGGCGGTTGCCCGCCAGTTCTGCCCGTCGCATCACCATTCGCTTGGGCTAGCCGCACGACCTTGTTCATCAAATGCCTCGCCTCAAAACCTGTGCGCCTGTGGGCGACCTATCGAACGAAGAAACGGAAGTGATCCGCCCCACCGAAACATCGGAGCTGGGCGGCAAAGAGGTCGTTTCGATCAGGCGATGTACCTGCAACACACCCTCCCTGGCGGTCGTTGCCGACCGGCGGATCCTCAGTCCTGGCGAAGCGGCTCCAGATCGAGTTTGAAACCGGGCAAGAGTCGGCCGTCGTCCCGCGCGCTGGCCACAGCTTCCTGCGGAACGGCAGCACCGACATAGGCGACGAGCCCACCGGTGGTCGCCCGCAGCTGGTAGGTCGCGAACAGATAGATGGCACGCGCCGATTCCAGCTGAATGCGCGCGTTGAAGAGCGCATTCTCCGCATCGAGACGGTCGAGCAACGTGCGCTGGCCGATCTCGTATTCCTTGGCATAGGCGACGACGACCCGCTGGTTCGCCGCGACCTCCCGCTCCAGATCGGCGATGCGACTGGCTACGGTGGTAACCGCCGCGAAGGACCGCTCGACGGCCTCGCGGGCATCGCGGCGCAGCACGTCGACATGGATCTGCTTTTCGGTCCATCGCTCGGCGAGTTCGCTCTTCCTCGCCTTGTCGATGCCGCCGTTGAAGACGTTCCAGGAAGCGACGACCTTGGCCTCGTATGTGTTGTTGCGGCCACTGACGCCGCCGAGATCGTCGCCGACGGTCGCCGAACCGGTCAGCGCCACGGTCGGATAGAACGCCCCCTTGCTCATCTCATACTCGAAGCGGGCCGCATCGCTGTCGGCGAGCGCCGCCTTGATGATCTGATTGTTCTCGATGAGGTCGAGATTTCCGCTGAGGGTTTTCGCCGGCAGGCGCGCCCCGACGGGAGCGCTGAGGCGATCCGGATCGTGCCCGACCACCCGGCGGAACTTCGCCTCGGCCTCGAGCAGCGACTTGCGCACCTCGTCGCGCACCACGTCGGAGGCCGCCACCCGCTCGGTGGCCTGGTCGCGGTCGGCGCTGCCGACGTCACCTTGCGTGAAGCGCTGCTCGACCATCCCGAGGATCGAGCGATGGAGCGTGGAATTGTCCGCTGCCAGACCGAGAATGCGCCGGTGGCGAAGGACGTCGATGTAGGCCTCGACCGCGTCGAGGGCCACCGCCTCGGATCGCTCAAGCACCCGTAACGCCGCTGCATCGACGCGCGCCTGGCTGCGGTAGACGCTGTTGACCGAGGAGAAGCCGTCGAACAGGATCTGGCGCACGCTGAGCGTCACCTCCTTGCCGGTACGCCATTTCCGATTGTTCTGTGGGAGAAACGAGCCGGGCCGATCGAACATTTCGGGACCGACGCTCGCTTTCAGATCGAGCCGCGGCAGAAAACTGCCCCGCGCCTGTTGCAGTTCGTGATCGGTGGCACGCCGATTGGCCGCCGCTTCCGCCACTATCGGGTTAGTCGAGACAGCGAGACGTATCGCCTCCTCGATCGTCATGGCCTGAGCATCCGAAACGATGCCGACGTAAACCGCGACGGACAACAAGAACCAGAACACCGGCCGCATCCGCTGACTTCACAAACGAAGTGCAACACCCTGCTAAGGTGTTGCCGCTATGGGACAAAGGTACGGACAGCTCTCGCTTGAAGAGAGGATTTCGATTGCCCGGTTCCGGGACGAAGGTCGGTCGCTCCGGCAAATCGCTGCA
>JAKPQE010000036.1 GCA_029572955.1 Pseudomonadota bacterium | reverse complement strand
GAGGCGGCCGGCTTCGCCGCCGGCGCGACTTATGTCGAGGCCGTCCACGTGTGGGGCGCTGCTCGGCGGAGCACCGAGACGGGGACTGTGCCGCGGACAGTCTCCTGTGCCTATTCGTGCGCGCATAGCTATCTCGTCGATATCGTTCTCGAATAGCCGAGGGCGCCGCGGGGAGCGAGCGGTGGCTCGTCGGCGCCGAACAAACACGACGGGAAGCCGGCCCGATCTCCCCGCCGGGCCGGCGGTGACAGGTTCCGCGCGGCGGGTGTTGCGTTTCCGCCCGCCTGCGCCTCGAGGCGACGCCACGGCACATCCAGCGTGGCGGCGCCCGGCGGACCGGCCGGCTGGGGTCTTCTCGCCCGGTCCGCCGCCAGAGTTCGGCGATGCGGTCGTGCTGCTTCTTCCGTGTCGCCGGCCGGCGCCGGTGCGATCTCCTTGCTGCCGGCGCCGGCATCTCTTGTCGCGTTGTTCCAGTGTCTTCGTTGCGTACGGGCGCAAGCGGCGGGCACCGCCGCGCCCGAAAGGCCGGTGGCGGTGTGTGCCCCCGCCGCCGCCGGCGGTTTCTCATGGGAAGGATGGAGCGCAGATGTCGGATAATCGGCCGGTTCACCGTTGTGACGAGGATGCCGCAGACCCCTTGCGGAATTTGCAGGTGTTCGGTTCGGCCAAGGAGGAGGCCGCGTCGCGGGCTCGTCTTTTTCGGGAAATCGACCGGCGGCGCGCCCGCATGGGAATGCCGCAGTCACGCCTTGTCGACGCCGCTTCGGTCTCGAGCCGGACATACGAGGCGGCGCGGGCCGGCAAGACCGTGCCGAGCTGGGATACGCTGACCAAGTTGCGCGACGGCCTCACCGCGCTCGGCGCCAGGCTGGAGTTCGAATGGTGACGGTTCCGGCCGAGACTGTCTTTGCCGTGGCCCGCGAGGTGGCCGCCGTGGTGCTCGGCGTTTCGCCGGCGGATGCCGCGGCCGTCCGGCTTTCCGGCGGGCCGCTGTCGGCGGCGCGGCGCTGCGTCCATATCGGGCTTTTTGTGGTCTACACGACGGCGGATGGAAGCCGTCTCGAGGATGTCGGTGCGCTCGTCGGTGTCGGCAAGACGGCGGTGCACAAGATCGTGCGCAAGGTCGCCGAGTGGCGCACCGACCCGCGCTGGGCCGGTGCCGTGCTGGCGGCTGAACGGGTGGCGAGGCTCATCGCATGAAGTGGAACATCGCTGCCCTGAAACCGCTGCTCAGAGACCGGATGACGTCGCTCGTGCCGGCGCTCGGCATGTCGGCCGCCGGTAGTGAAGCCAATGGCTGGACGTGGGCGCAATGGCAGCGTGGCGTCATCTATCCGCGAAATCCGACGCGTGTCGACAATCATCCGGGCTCCTTCGCGATCTGGGTCGGCAAGGATTGCGGCTGGAAGGACTACGCCACCGGCGAGCAGGGCGACGTCTTCGACCTCGTCGCCTATTGCCTCGGCCTTTCCGACCGGGAGGCGATCGCCTGGGTCAAGCACTTCTGCGGCATCGAGCCGGGCAAGCAGCCGCCGAAGCCGCGCCGGCGCGACATCGACCCGGCCGAGGCGGCGGCGAAGGAGGCCGAGGCGTTGCAAAAGAAGCGGCGACAGGCGCTCGGCATGTGGCTCGCCGTCCCGCCTGGCCTCCGAGGTACGCTCGCCGAGGTCTATTTTCGCGTCCGGCGCGGCATCGAGCTTTCCGAGGTCAAGCCGCCGCTGCAGGCGCTCCGCTTCTCGCCGCGGCAATGGTTCCGCGACGCCGGCGACTATCGTGACGAGGGCGCCTACTGGCCGGCGCTCATCGCGCTGATGAGCGGCGCCGACGGCCGTCCGGTCGGCACCCACCGCACCTTCCTTGCCCGCGATGGAAGCGACAAGGCGCCCTACAGATATCCGCGCAAGATGTGGCCGGCCCTCAGCGGTACCGGCGCCCATGTGCGGATATCGAAGGGCGAAAGCGGCCTCACGCCCGAACAGGCGATCGCCAACGGCCTCGTCGAGACGCTGTTGATGGCCGAGGGTGTCGATGATGGCGTGGCACTCGCCCGCGCCTATCCGCGCGCCCGGATCTGGTCGTGGGGATCGCTCGCCCTCCTTGCCGAAATGCCGATCCTGCCCTCATTCGACAGTTACATCCTCTTTGCCGACAACGACCAGCACAATCCGCAGGCCATGGAGCTGTTCGAGCGCGGACGCAAGCGGCTTGCCGACAGCGGTGCCATGGTCGAGGTCGTTCGTTCGCCGCTCGGCAAGGACATCAGCGATCTCGTGAGGCTGGCATGAGCGGGGCGGAGGCGGCGGCGGCCATCATCGACGGCGCCTGGGAACGGATTGCCGATCGTCGCCGGCAGCTCGCCGATCCGAAGATCGGCGAGCCGCGCGATGGTGTGATGCCCGGTCAATGGCAGCCGGACGAGACTGGCCTTCCGCCGGACTGTCCGATCCAGGTGCTCGGTCGCAACGGCATGGTGACCTATATCGTCGACGTGCTCGGCCAGCTCTGCGAACTGAAGCCGTCGGATGCCAACAAGAAGACCTTCATCGCCATTTTCGCGGGTCGCGATCTCTATCTGCACTGGGCCTGGCCACGCTGGGGCGAGGCGCGGGCCGGCAAGGACGGCGAGAAGAAGCCGCCGAAGGTCAACAGTTTCGATGCCGATTGGCTGTGGGCGACGATCTCGGCGGCGGCGGCGAAAAAGGGCCTGTGGGACACGGTCGAGCGGGTGCGCGGCCGCGGCGCCTGGCGTGGCGCCGACGGCAGCCTCGTCTATCACGGTGGCGATGGGCTCTATTCCGGCGGCAGGAAGCACCCGACCGGGGAATATGGCGAGTTCTTCTATCCGCGCCGGCCGAAACTGCCGGCACCGTTTCCCGCGACCAACGAAGCGACGAGGAACCCGGCACCGGAAATCCTGGCGGCTTTTCGGAGCTGGAACTGGGAGCGGCCGGACATCGATCCGATCATGCTGCTCGGCTGGCTGGCGGTCGCCTACCTCACCGGCGCGCTCGGCTGGCGACCGCACGTCATCCTGACCGGTGACGCGGCCACCGGCAAGTCGACGCTGCAGCAAATGATCCGCGACATCATCGGTTCGGCGCTCCTGAAGTTCGAGGACGCAACGGCGCCCGGGCTTTATTCGGCGATCGACCGCGATACCCTGTCGATTTCGCTCGACGAGCAGGAGGGCAGTGGCGACCGCATCCTCACCATCATCGAAATGGCGCGGATTTCGGCGAGCGGCGGCGTCAAGGCGCGGGGCAGCGCCGACCACAAGGGGCGGGTGTTCAATTCGTCGTCGCCGTTCCTGATGTCGATGATCCGGCCGCCGGCGATGCAGAACCAGGACCACAGCCGCTTCGCGATGCTGCAGCTCGGAGAACTGTCGGGCGAGACGGTTGCGCCGGTGCTCGCCGAGATCGACTCGATCGGTCCGCTCCTCTTGCGCCGCCTGATCGACGGCTGGCGGTATTTCGAGCGGGCCTTCGGTCATTTCGCCGTGGCGCTGAAGGCCGGTGGGCACGATTTTCGCGGGCAGAACACCTACGGCACCCTGCTCGCCGGCGCCTGGACGCTACTCGGCGATGAGGGCTGGGAAGCGGCCGGCTTCGACGTCGAGCGCTACGACGAATGGGCCGAGCGCATGTCGATCGAGCGGCTGGGCATCAAGGAGGACCGGCGTGCCGACTGGCTGCGCTGCCTCGATCGCGTGCTCGCCGGGCGCAGCCCGACCTGGCATGGCGGCCAGCGAGTGACGGTGGCGCAATATTTCGACGGGCTCGCCAACAACCATGTCGACGTCACCCATACGCAACAGCGCCTCGGCGACCTCGATCTCGGCTGCAGCGACGAGATCGTCGCCGGCGAGAAACATTGGCTGCTCGGCATTCCGCACGAGGGAGTGCATCTCGCCAAGGTGTTCCAGGGCACCGACTGGGGCACCAAGGACGGCACCGCCGGCAACTGGAAGATCAGCCTGAGGCGCGGGCCGCCGGGCGTCGTGCGCTCCGGCGCGAAGGAAAATCGCATGACCATCAACGGGCATCAGCGCCGCTGCGTCATCGTCGACATGACGGCGCTGGCCAAATGGATCGAGGAGAACGGTTAGATGAGCATCAACACGGTGGTACTGCTCGGCAATTGCGGCGCGGACCCGGAAATCCGCCGCACCCAGGCCGGGCAGAAGGTGGCCAACATCCGCCTGGCGACGAGCGAATACTGGAAGGACAAGGCGACCGGCGAGAAGCGCGAGACGACGGAATGGCATCGCGTCGTCGTTTTCAACGAGCACCTTGCCGAGATGGTCGAGAAACACGTGAAGAAGGGCTCGAAGATCCACGTGACGGGCAAGCTCGCCACCAAGAAATGGCAAAAGGACGGACAGGACCACTACACCACGGAGGTCGTCGTCGGCACCTTCAACGGCACCGTGACGCTCGAGGGCGGCGGCCAGGGCTCGCAGACCGACGAGCGCGGCTATGGCACGACGACGAGCCGGGAGGCGCCGCCGGGAGGCGCCTCGGGGCCGTCTGGCGGCGATCTCGACGACCAGATCCCGTTCTGACCATCCCTGCCCGCACCCATGCCGCGCCCGCGAGAAGCCCCGGAGCATGCTCCGGGGCTTTTTCGATGGCCCGTTCATTCCAGATCATCTTGCTTCATGCGGATGTCTCGCGCTCCGCACCTCGAAGGAGAGAAAAAACGGACGCCGCGCCCGCGCACCCATTCATTGCTATGGCAGTCCGGTGCGCGTGCGCGGCGACTTCTTGACGACAGGCGAGGATGGTGCAACATGGGCGGCGGTTGGTCTTTTCGACCGGTTCGGTCGGGGAATTAGACACTTAGACACTTGCTAGACACTTTGAAAAAGCTGTCTGTCTAAGGTTTTCGCTTAAGCATCAATCACTTATCAGAGTCAAGACACTTAGACACCATTTTGCGATGGTTTCCATGTGTACGCGCCCGCGCGGGCGCGCGCATGAGGGTATGTATGTGTCTAAGTGTCTAAGTGTCTAAAATGTATATAGATAATTGAATTCATTTGGAAAATCATCAAGACACTTTTCAATTGGTAGTGTCTTAGGTGTCTAGCAATTTACTGTTGTCTGGCGAGGAAAATGCTGGAGGGCAAGGTGAACGTCGCGCCGGCGGATAAAAAATCCCGATAAATCAAGGTGTCGGGGTGTCGCGTGGTCGATCAGACGAGCGGACGGCGAAAGGTGGCGGGCGAGGCGGTCGCGGCGGCGGCGGCCGAGGTCGCGGATCTGCATGCGGCGGCCGAAGGCGAGCAGGTCGAGATGTTCGCCCTGCCGACGCGGTTCGTCGGTGCCGAGGCCGACGAGCAGGCGGCGCGTGTGGAGCGGGCGCGCGGCAAGGCCGGTCGGCCGCCGGGTGCGGTGAATAAGTCGACGGCGCAGCTTCGTGACTATCTGTTGGCGCGTGGCGGGTCGCCGCTCGAACACATGATGCGCTGGGCGCAGCACACGCCCGAGACGCTGGCGGCGGAGCTGGGGTGCTCGAAGAAGGAGGCCTTCCTTCACCTGCGGCAGCTATGGGCCGACCTCGCACCCTATCTCCACGCGCGCCAGGCGCCGGTCGACGACACCGGCAAGGCCGTGCCGATCTTCAATCTGCAGTTCGGCGCCCTCGGTGGCGACATGGCTGGGCAGATCGGCACCGGCAACGTGCCGCCGTGGGGCTATCTCGAGGGAGAGGCGGTCGATGTCGAGGCGGATGACCAAGTCGAGGAAAATCAATGACTTGCGCGTGCGACTTTTCACCGTCGCGACAGGAAAAGTCGCACGAAATCGGTAACACCTTGGCAATGTTTGGTTTTTCAGGATTTCGGCGGCTGATCGAAAATCAGCGAGTCAGATCGCGGATGCCGGCCGGAAGGAAGGGGGTGGGCTCGTTTCCGAAGGCCGCCCCCCCCATGCGACCGGCACCCTACCCCCCGAATTTCGACGACGCAACCCTCCTTGCCCGTTCGCCGTGCGTGAAGGGTCGAGCCGGTGGTCCTTCGATCTTGGGCGGGTGCGCGATCAGAGCAAACGACGGTGCGGGTCGGGTGGCGGGTCTGGTACGGGGGCAGGGGCGATGAGCGGGTCCGGCCTGGAAGGCATCCGGCCTGGTCCGTTGAGGTCCGGTCTGGAGCGGACGCTCGGGGCGACGCTCTGGAAGTCGGCGGGACCTGTTTCGGATGCCTTCATTCTGGCGACCGAGCCGTTCGCTGTCCTAAATGGTCCGGTAGGGTCTGGGAAGACCGTTGCGTTCATCAAGAAGGCCTTTGTCGAGGCCATGCGCATGCGGCCTATCGGCCCTGGAAACGCCAGGCGTTATGTGCTTGGCATCTGGCGCGAAAGCTACAAGGCGTTGTGGGCCACGACCATTCGATCGTGGTGGAAGTTCATTCCCGAAGACATGCCCGGAACGCGATGGCTCGGCACGCGCGGCCGGCCGGCCGAGCACATCATCAATTTCGAGGATGGCTGGGGGCCGGTCGAAATGATCGTGCGCTTCGGTGCTTTCTCGGAGGCAATGGACCCGGAGGAGCTGCGCGGGTCCGAGTTCACCGATGCCGGGCTCAACGAAATCGACCTGATGCCGAAGATCCTGATCGAGGCGATTTCCGGGCGCGTCGGGCGCGATCCGACGCGGGCGCAAATGGGTCGCGCCGGGCGAATTTTCGGCGACTGCAACGCGCCATCGGTCATGTCTGACATCTATCAGATGTTCTGGCAGGACGAGCAGGATGGTTTTCGCCTCTATCGGCAGCCTGGCGCTTTCGAGGTTGGTGCGGAAAACCTCGACAATATTTCTCTAGACTACTATCGAGATATTGTTGCAAAGAACGCAAAAAACCAGAATTACGTGCGCCGGATGGTGCACAACATTCCTGGCGTCAATACAGGAGACGATATCGTCTATCCGGAATACGACGATGTTCGGCACTTTTCGAAAGAAACCCTGCCCGTCGAGAAGATGATCCCGGTGACCATCGGGGCCGATGGCGGTCTCACGCCGGCGGCGGTTTTTCAGCAGGAGATGCCGGACGGGCAGGTTCGCTGGCTCGCCGAGGTGCAGACCGAGCGGGCCGGCGAGAGTGCCTTTGCCGCCGCCGTATCGGCGGTCATGTCCCTGCCGCGCTTCCGCGGCTGCGAGTTCAATTTCGTTCCGGACCCGGCGACCTTTGCCGGCGAAGACACGGTGGAGGGAAGCTGGGCCTCGCGCGTCGGCAAGCTGCTCGGGCTCGTGGCGCACAAAGCCCAGACCAACGATGTCGGTGTGCGCCATGAGGCGGTGCGCAGCTTCCTGACCCGGACGCTCGACGGTGGACGGCCCGGATTTCTGCTCGATCCTTCATGCAAGGGGATCAGGCGCGGTTTTCTCGAGAGCTATGCCTTCCAGAAGACGCGCGGCACCAACGACATCTCGAGTGTGAGAAAGAGCTTCGACAGTCATGTCCACGATGCCGGTCAATATTGCGCGATGGAAACCGGCTCGGCCCGGTCGCGCCACCGTTCGTCGGCGCTTGCAGCCGAGCGGCAGGCGCGTCGGCAGGAGGGTAATCGTGGCGGTCGATACAATCCGCTGTCCCGGGGGCGCTGAATGAAGGTCTTTCCGGCAACTCTCGAGGCGGTCACCGATGTCGCGCGGCGAATGCGCGACGTG
The DNA here is from genome assembly GCA_029572955.1 of Pseudomonadota bacterium. Taxonomy (GTDB): domain Bacteria; phylum Pseudomonadota; class Alphaproteobacteria; order Rhizobiales; family JAKPQE01; genus JAKPQE01. Next base: position 87,766 of record JAKPQE010000036.1, on the reverse strand, counting down.
GATCGTCGCGAAATATTCGCCGGGCGTTTTTCCGATGGTCGGACCCTCGAGGATCTTGCCGGTTTGGCGGCTCATCTCATGGCCGGCGCCGATTTCGCGTTGCGGTCCGAAATCCTTGCCCTCGACGACGGTACGCCGGTTGCCTCGCTCGGGGCCTGGGTTCTCTCGCCCGGCGTGGCGAGTGTTCACATGTTCGCGACCGACGACTGGGCGCGCATCTGGCGGCCGGCGACGCGCTACTGTCGCAAGGAATTCATCCCCTTCGTGCTCGTTCCGAACGTTCATCGGGCCGAATGTCGACCGTGGGCCGAGCATATCGGGGCGCGGCGCTGGCTTCGTCATCTCGGCTTCGTCGAAGAGGGTGTCGCGCGGTCGTTCGGGAAGAACGGCGAGGATTTCATTTACATGGCATGGACGAGGGGCTAGGCGCGAATGTGCACCAAGATCATCAAGAGCTGGTTCGGGGCGGGGTCGTCGAAGGAGAAGGCGGTCCAGGCCGCGGTCGCCAGTGCGGCGGCCGAACAGTCCGCGGCGATCGCCGAGGCATCGAAGGCGCTCGAAGCCTCGAGCGAGGCGGCGCGGATCGCCGCCGACAACGAGGCGGCTCGGCGCGAGGCCGAGAGTCGTGGGCGCAAGATCGTGCGGCGTCAGCAGCGCAATGCTTCGACGGATGCCGGCACCGGGTCGCGTACCGGTCCTTCTCTCGCCGTTCGCCAGCTTTTCGGGGCCTGACGTCATGGAAAGCGTCGAGGAGCTGATTTCCCGCCAGGCCGAAATGAAGACCGAGCGCGCCCGCGAGGAAGCGCAGTGGCGCTCGATCGCCGAGGTGTTCGGGCCTGAGGCGATCGACCTCGACGTCCACAGCAAATCGACCTACGACACGTCGGAAATCTTCGACAGTACCGGGCTCTATGCCCGCGACGCCTTCGTTGGCGGCATTTTCGGCCAGCTCACCAATCCGTCGAACCGCTGGCTCGGCCTCGGTCTCGACGATGCCGATCTCGAGGCCTGGCCGCCTGTCGCCGACTGGCTGCAACGGGTTTCCTCGCGCATCCTCGGTACCGCCGATGTCGGTTCGAGCCAATTCTATTCGCAGGTTCCGGCCTGGCTCGCCGATCTCGGCATGTTCGGTCTCGGTACCGGCTATTCGGAAAAGCTGCCGGGCGGGCGATACGTCGATCTCGCCGTTCCGCTCGGCCAGACCTTCATCGAGCGCGACATCTATGGTTCGGTCACGCGGCTGCATCGCGAAATGATGCTGACCGGACGCCAGCTCAAGCGCAAGTTCGGCCCGGTCGAGCGGTTCGAAGACAAGCAGAGCTACGTCATCGTTCATGCGGTGCGCGAGAATGACGACTTTCGGCCCGGGCGTCTCGGTCGCAACGGCATGCGTTGGGCCTCGACCTATTTCGCGATCGGCGAAAAGGACTGGCGCCGTGACGGCGGCTACGAGGAAAATCCCTATTTCTGCGTGCCCTGGACCGAGCGCGCCGGTCGTACCTATCCCGTCGGCCCCGGCCATCTCGCGCGCCCGGATGGCCAGATGCTGCAGGAGATGGAGCGGGCGCATCTCGTCGCCGCCCAGCGCGCCGCCGAGCCTTCGGTCGGCATGCCGGAGGACAGCATCCTGACCGCCGCCGATTTCGTTCCCGGTCGCGTGCTCTACGGGGCTGTCTCGCCCGAGGGAAAGCCTCTCGCCCAGCCGCTTTCCCTTGCCGGCGACGTGCGTCTGTCGATGGCGCAGAGCGAGCAGCGGCGACAGGCGATCCGCAACGCCTTCTATTTCGGCATCATGCAGCTCGTCGACCGGCCGCAGATGACGGCGACGGAATTCCTCGGCTTCCAGGAGGAGCAGCTTCGCCTGATGGCGCCGAACCTCGCCAAGATCCAGTCGCACGGCCTGTCGCCGTGGGTGGCCCGCCGCTACCGCATCCTTGCCCGCGAGAACGCCTTGCCGGAAATGCCGAAGGAACTCGACGGCGCCCGGCTCCGCGTCGAGTACCAGTCGCCGCTCGCCAAGATGATGGAGGTCGCCGAGGGCCGGGCGACGCTGCAGATTGTCGATGGCGTCATGCGCATCATGCAGGTCGATCCGGCCGCCGGCGACAATCTCGACACCGACGAGGCCGTGCGGACGCTGAAGGCCGCGTTCGGTGGCCGAACCGGGCTCATTCGCGATCCGCGTGTCGTTGCCGAGTTGCGGCGTCAGCGTGCCGAGCAGGGTGCCGTCGATACCGAGATCGATCGCACCGGCCGGGCCGTGTCGATCGCCGCCGAGGCAGCCCATGCCGCCCAGGCGCAGACGCTTTCCGAAAAGAGGATGGTGCAGTGACGGGTCTCATCCTGCCGCACGAGGGCTATGTCGATCGGCTGAAGCGGTGCTGGCCCAACGGTGGCGAGGTCGTCGTCTCGGAATATGCCGCGCTCGGCGAGATGACCCATGTCCTCGCCGATATCGCGATCATGGGCGGGGTCAATGCGGCGCCGGGCCTTTACGCCGATCCGATCGTCATGGCGCAGGCCGAGGGTGCGCGCCAGCTGGCGATGCGGATCATTACCCAGGCCGGCGTCGACCCGGTGCGGCTCTGGGATGTCATCAAGTCGGGACAGAGGAGAGAGAGATGACCGAAGCTGCAGCGCCTGCCGTGAAGACGCCGGCCGTGCCGCCCGTCGAGACGCCGCCGCCCGGCCAGGGTGGCCCGTGGTATGGCGCTATCGAGGGTGTCGACGACGAGATGAAGTCGTTCTACGAGGGCAAGGGGTTCCCCGATCTCGCGACGGCGCTGAAGAGCGGCATGCATGCCGATCGTCTCGCCCGCGACCGCAATGTCTGGTCGGCGCCCGACATGGAAAACCTCGGCGACTGGGATGGCTGGAAGAAACTCGGTTGGACCGAGGACGCCGGGGCTTACAAGGTCGAGCGTCCGGAGGCGGCCAAGGACGTTTCCGACTACAATCAGGCGTTCCACGACGCCTTTGCCGCGGCTGCTCACAAGCATCATGTTCCGCCGCAGATGGCCGTCGGCCTTCTCGGTGACACGGTCGCGGCGATCCAGGGGCAGATGCAGGCCGAGATGGCTTCGGCCGAGGAAGAAGGCCGGGCGGCCGGCGCTGCGCTCGACGCGGCGCTCAAGGAAAAGTGGGGCGCGGACTACGACGCCAACCTCGCCAAGGCCGAGGCCGCTGCCCGGACCCTCTATACCCGCGTCGGCAAGAGCCTCGGGCAGGATGTCGGGCTCGACCAGATGTCGCGCCTCGAGGAGGCGCTGGGCAGCGCGCCGGCGCTGATGGAGATGTTCCGCCTGGTCGGCGAGGCGATCGGCGAGGATACGCTGGTCACCGGCCTGCCGACCGGCATCGCTTCGCCGGCGGCGGCGAAGGCGGAAATCCAGCGCATGAAGGCTGACCCGGAAACGGCGAAGGCTCTTTCCGATCCGCGTCACGCCCGGCATGGTGAAATCAAGGAGCGCTGGGCGGCGCTGCACGAGGCCGCGGCGAAGGTCTGACCGCGACGAAACCTAGGAGACTTTCATGGTCAAGAAATCGAACGGGAATGGCATGCCGGCTGGCGAGGTGGCGGCCGATCCGGAAGCCGAAGCCGCTGCCAAGGCTCAGGCGGAAGCCGAAGCCGCTGCGATGAAGGAACTCGTCGAGGCGACGGTCGACGATATCGTTGCCGATTTCGAGGGCTTCGCCGCCGGCTATCCCGGCGTGATCGGCGAGGCCTATTCGCCGACGGTGCGTGACGGCTGGCACGGTATCGACAGCGGCCTCGAGCCGGGGATCTACGACGCGCCGGGACGCGACTGGTCGGTGCGCATCGGCGAGGCCGGCGGCGTCGTCGAATTCGTCAAGGCTGTCCGGCAGCCCGACACCATGATGACGGGCTGAACGTTCCACGGTGAACCGTCGCCAGTGCGGCGTGACCATTGGCCCCGTCTTCCGAGGCGGGGCTTTTTCTTTGCCCTGACGAATGCCCGCACCCGGTTCCTCGGCCCGGTCCGGCTGCTTCCCGAAAGGAGGGCGTCGACGCGGACGGTAAGCGCGCAGGACGGGCCCGCGCACGGGATGCGCCGCACCCCGGCCGGAACGTTTCAACCGTTTCGAAAGGGCTGCCAAGATGGCATTCGAACAGATCTCCGAGGCCCACCGCCTCACCTATCAGAGCAACGTGGAACTCGCCCTTCAGCAGAAGCGGGCGCGGTTCCCGAGCCGTTTCACCTATCAGTCGAACGTCAAGGGCCGGTCGGCCAAGATCATCGACATTCTCGGCGAGAGCGAGGCCGAGATCGACGGTTCTGATCGTGGCGATACGCCCAATGTCGATCCGTCGGTCGAGCAGGTCTGGATGACGCCGCGTCACATCGACACCGGCTATCTCGCCGGCAAGGAAGACACGATCAAGGCGGTCATCGACTACAGCTCCAAGCATGTCCAGGGCCTTGCCGCCGCGATGCAGCGGGCGCAGGACACGATCTGCGTCGAGGCCTTCTTCGCCGCGCGGCGTACCGGCAAGGATGGCCTGACCGCGTCGGCCTATGTCGCCGATGCCGATGTCAATCTCGTGCCGAAGGATTTCGTGCTCGAGGGTGCCGCGGCGAATTCCGGCATGACCTTCGGCAAGATCCTGCGCGGCTGGATGCTGCTGACCGACAACGAGGTCGATACCGAGATGGAGAAGCTCTATCTCGGCCTCACCACGCGCGAGATGCAGGACCTCTTCACCGACCTGCAGTTCCTCAGCAAGGACTTCCGCGACAAGGCCGATGTCGACCAGGTGCAGCGCATGGTCACCGGCTTCATGGGCATCGAGTTCGTTCGCTACAAGAACCTGCCGATGATCTCGGCGACCGAGCGGCGCTGCCCGATGTGGGCCCAGTCGGGGATGCACTACGGCGAGCCGATGCCGCTCGAGACGTCGATGATGCGCGATCCGACCAAGAAGATGCGGCTGCGCACGTACATGGAAATGTATGTCGGCGCGACCCGTTCGGACGACAAGAAGGTCATCGACCTTCGGACCTATCACGCCTGATCGAGATGACCGCCGGGCGGCGCAGCCGCCCGGCTCCCGCTTTCCTGCCTTTCAAGGAGAAACGAGATGGCAGTCGTCACCAAATACGGTCCCGGCTATCAGGACCCGGACAAGCTCACCCTGCCGGCGGCGATCAATGCCGGCGGTGTCAAGCCGAACGTGCTCATCGGCGATGTCGCGATCGCCAATGGCGACAGTGCGACGAGCGTCGTCTACGTCGGCAAGGTGCCGTCCTCGGCGATCTTCGTGCCCGAGCTCTGCGCGCTGACCCACACCGCCATTACCGGCCTCACCGATCTCGACGCCGGTTTCACCGAGAATGTCGACGCGCTCGCCGACGGCCTCGACGTCAGTTCGGCCGGCGTCAAGTCGCTGCTCGCGGCGGTCTCGACCGCGAACCTCGCCAAGCGTGCCTGGCAGATCGCCGGGCTCGCCTCCGATCCGAAGCGGCCGCTGACCGTGATGCTGACGCTCAACGCCGCCGCCGCGGCGGCGGGGACGCTCAGCTGGCGCTTCGGCTTCGTCAACGAGGTCTGACGATGATCCGCAGGACCGAAACCCTCGTCGAGGCCGTCAACGGGGCCTTGCGGCTTCTCGGCGAGCGGCCGCTTGCCTCGCTCGACGAGGACAGGGTTTCGGCCCTGCGGGCAAAGGAAGCGCTCGGCGACGTGCTCGCCGCGATCATCCGCGAGTTCGACTGGAATTTCGCACAGGGCGAGGCCGTGTTGCCGGCCGATCCGGCCTATACGGCCGGACGCTTCGCCTTCGGCTATCGGCTGCCCGCCGATTGCCTGCGCGTCGTCTCCGTCGTCGATGTCGACGACGCCGCCTGGCAGATCGTCGACGGCGGCGCCGTGTCGCTGCTCGTGACCGACGCCGCCGCGCCGCGGATCGTCTATTCCCGCTTCAGCGCCGAACCGAACCGTTGGGATGCTCTTTTCCTGCCGTTGTTTCAGGCGCGTCTCGCGATTGCCGTGGCGCCGGCGCTCGGCGCCGATACCGCGCGGGCCGACAGGGCCGAGATCGAGGCGACGCGGGCGCTTGTCCGGGCGCGGCGCGCCGATGCCTCGGAGCGCGGCGGCGATTTCATTTCGAACGAAACGAGCTGGGTGACGGTGCGATCCCGATGACGGTCTGGCTCACCAAGGAAACGCTGGTCGGCGGTGAAATCGGCAAGATCCTTCACGGCCGTGACGATCTCTTCAAGGTCGAGGCCGCGCTCGAGGCGGTGGAGAACTTCTTCATCCTCGCCGAGGGCGCGGTTGCGCGGGCGCCGGGAACGATCTTCGTCGGCGAGTTGAAGAACGAAGGCGAGCGCGGTCTTCTCATTTCGTTCGACTATGGCAAGGGCTACAGCTACCAGCTCGTCCTCAATGGCGGCGTCATGCGGGTCGTATGGGACGGCAGCTATGTCACCGATGGCGGGTCGATCTACGAGCTTGCGGTGCCGTGGGCCGAGGCGGACCTTCCGAACATCCGCTACAAGCAGGACAAGTCGACGATCTTCACCGGCGATATCTCCACCGTGCTGCGACCGAAGGAGATTTTCCGGCGCGATCATACCGACTGGGAGGTGCGCGACTACGTTTCGGTCAACGGCCCGACGAAAATCCAGAACCTCGACGAAGCGCTCGTCGTCACGGCCTCGGCGACGACGGGCGAGGTGACGCTGACGACGAATTTCGACTGCTTCCTTGCCGGGGACGAAGGGTCTTCCTGGCGGTTCGACGAGGGCGATCTGTCGGCGACGCCGCTGTGGAAGGCCAATACGACGGTCGCGGTCGGCAACAAGGTTCGCAATGCCGGCAAGACCTACCAGGTGACCGCCGGCACCAATTCCGGCGTCAATGCGCCGGTGCACGAAGAAGGCGCGGTCAAGTCCGGGTCGGATACGGCAACCTTTCTCTACCTCTACAAGAACGAGGGTTTTGCCCGGATCAAGACGGTGGTCGGTCCGCGCGAGGCGGTCGCGGACGTGCAGACGCGGCTGCCCGACGATGTCGCCACGACAGGAACCTATCGCTGGTATCGCGGCGCCTGGTCGGATACCGACGGCTGGCCGGCGTTGCCGGTCATCGCCCCCTGCCTCGGTCCGCGTATCTGGTGGTTCCGCAACAACGAATTGTGGTTTTCCGTCGGCTATGACTGGTGGGACTTCGAGGCGGGGCTGGGCGACGACGACGGCTACGGTACGTCGATCGGTTCGCCGGACGGCAGTCTCGTCGAATTCCGCTGGGCGATGGCCGACAAGGTACTGGTCGTCGGCGGCAAGTCGAACGAATGGGTCGCGCGGACCCAGAATGCCTATGACGTGGCGACGCCGAACAATGTCCGCATGTTCAACGAGGAGGACAAGGGCAGCGCCGACCACATACCGACGCGGCTTTCCGGCGGCGTCGCTTTCCTCAGTCGGGATCGCAAGGATCTCTATTTCTGTCGCGTCGACATGCTGGCCGAAAAGCTCGCGGTGCAGAAGCTGACGCGATACTACCGCGAAGCGCTGTGCTCTCCGGGTGTCGGCCTTGCATGGCAGCGCGCGCCGAACAATCTCCTGTTCGTGCCGCGCGAGGACGGCCAGATGCTGATGGTCGTTCTCGACGAGGAGCAGAAGGTTCTGGCGATCTCGCGGCGCATCACGCGCGGGGTGATCGAGGCTGTCTGCGTCAGCCCGTCGCCGGACGATGCCGTCGACGATGTCTATCTCATCGTCAGGCGGGTGATCGACGGGGTGACGCGGCGCTATCTCGAGCGCGTCGCGCCCTATTTCTCGGCGTCCTGCAGCGCCAGCAATACCGCCGAGGGCGCGGTCTATTTCGACGCGGCGCTGACCTACGAGGGGCCGGCGACGATGCGGCTTACCGGCTTCGATCATCTGATCGGCGAGGAGATCGGCCTTCTCGTCAATGGCAAGGCGCATCCGCGACGGATTGTCGATGCCGAGGGCGGTGTCGATCTCGCCTTCGAGGCGACGTCGGCGGTCGGCGGTCTGCCGATCGATGCGCGGCTGAAAAGCCTGCCGCTCGAGACGGCGACCGACGAGGGAACGACCCGCTTTCGCAATCGCAAGGCCAGCCGCCTGGTGCTCGATCTCTTCGAGACGCTCGGCGGCACGGTGAAGGTCAATGATGGCCGGGCCTTTCCGATCCAGACCGGCGGCGGGCGGGACCCCTCGGCGCCGCCGTCGCTGCTCGACGGCCAGATCGGCGTCGGCGTCGAGGACGATTGGCGCCAGACCACACAGGTCGAGATCGAGGCCGGCGACGGCATGCCGATGACGGTGCGCGGTTTCGCCGTCAAAGCTGAACTGGGGGCACGCTGATGTGTGATTTGTCGATGGCGCTGCAGTTCGCCGGAACCGGTCTCAAGATCGCCGGCGGCATCGGTGGCGGGATGGCTTCGAATGCCTCGGGGAAATCGTCCTTGCGCACGGCGCTGATCAACGCCTCGCTGATGAAGGAGCGCGCGGCGCTCGGCCGCAAGCAGGCGGACTATGCCTATGCCAAGGGGAATTTCGAGGCGAACCGGCTGAAGGAGCAGATCGACGACAGGCTCTCCGCCGGTCTCATGCGCACCGGAACAGCGAACCCGGCGGGCCTGTCGCCTCTCCTGATGCAGATGGACGCCGAGGCGCAGGGCGCCGTCGATCTCGGCCTCGTGCGTGCGGGTGCCGGCATCGAAGCCGCCGGCTACCGGATGCAGGCCGCCAACACCGAAGCCAACGCCGCTTCCATCCTTGCCGACGGCCTGTCGGCGCGGTGGCGCGGTTCGTCCGATCTGATGCGCAGCGTCGTCGGTGCCGGTTCGATGCTGATCGGGCAGGTTGCCGACCTGGTGCCGACCGAGTTCGGCGGCGCCGGCAAGTCGAGGGCCGAGCCGCTCGACATCATGCCCGGCGCCTATGCGCCGCGTCGCGCGCGCACCGCCGCCAATTTCGATATGTGGGGGCTCTACTGATGGCGAACCAGCTCTACCAGTCGCAGGTCGGTGCGCCGGGCGCCGGCGGGTTCGCCAGTCCGGCCGGCGTACCGACCGTTTCGTCGGCCGGCAATACGGCGGCGGCCTTCGGTGCGCTTGCCGATATCGGCGCGCTCGCCAAGGGTTTCGGCGACCGGATGGCGGCGGCGAAGGCCAAGTCGCTCGATGTCGAGGCGATGACCGGCTACATGACCGATCTCGACGCGATCGAGCAGAAATTCGCGACCGACGCCGATCCGGGGACGGCGCCGACGCGCTTCGCCGAGGAACAGAAGGCTCTCGAGATGCGCTGGCTCGGCACGCTCGGCAATGCCGAGCGCGAGGCGCGGTTGCCGTCGTTCCGCCGGCTCGGACTGATGGCGCTCGGCAAGGTGCAGAGCCGGACGACGCGGATGACGGTCGAGCGAACCATCGCCGGTTTCGAGGGGCAGGAAGCCGCTTTCGCCCGGCGTCTCGCCGGCGCCTCGCCGGCCGAGCGCGCGACCATCATGGGCGAATACGAGGGCTCGGTCCGGGGGCTCGTCGACCAGGGCTTCATCGGCGCCGACGACGCCGGGCGCCGGGTGCGCCGGTTTCGTGGCGATGTCGACCGGATCGACGTCATGCGGCGGATGGAGACGGACCCGGCCGGCGCCGTCGCCGCCTTCGATGATCCGGCCGCCTTTCCCGATCTCGATCCGCTGGAGCGCCAGCGCCTGAAGGAGCAGGCCGGCGCGGCGGCCGACGCGCGCCGCCGCCTCGAGATCGAATTCACCGCCGGCATCGATCCGGCCCGTGCCGCGGCGATGACCGGCTTCGTCTCGACCGGCGCCGATCTCGACGCCGTCATGCGCAAGGGCCTCGTGCCGCAGGAGAGCGGTGGCGATCCGAACGCGCTGTCGCCGAAGGGCGCCGCCGGCATTGCCCAGGTCATGCCGGGGACGGCGCGGCTGATGGCGGGAAAACTCGGCCTCTCCGAGATCGCCGGCCTTTCCGACGGCGAAATCCAGGACAGGCTGCGCGCCGATCCGGCGCTTTCCTATCGTCTCGGCCGGGAATACATGGCCGAGGGCCTGGCTTCCTACAATGGCAATATCTGGGGCGCGCTCGCCCGTTACAATGCCGGGCCGGGCGACGGCGACACGCCGCGCGGCGATGCCTGGCACGCGGCGGCGGTGGCAAGGTTCGGCCCGGCCTATACGGCCGGGCAGCTCGCCTCGCTGATCCCGATCGCCGAGACGCGCGACTACGTGCTCTCGATCGCCGGCCGGCTCGGCATCGATCCGAACGCGCCGGGCATGTCGCCGAGCGATGCCTGGCAGGCGTCCTCGTCGGTCATGGCCGAGCTGCGCCGTCAACAGGCCGAGACCGACCGGCTGGCGAAGGAGCTGGCGGCGATGCAGCGCGAGGACGGTTCGCCGGGGGCGTTTTTCGAGGATGGCTATGCGCCGGACCCGCAGGCGCTCGCCGACTATCGCCGCACCCAGCAGGCGGCGGCCGAGGCCGGCGACCGCGCCGCGGCGAAGGCCCTCAGGGATCTCGATTTCCACGAGGAGATGGCGCCGGTCGTGGCGGCCGCCTATCGCCAGCCGCCGGCGGCGCTCGAGGGCGAGATCGCGGCGTTGCGCGACGAGGTGACGACGGGTGGCCGGCCGGAGGACAGGCGCCGCCTCGACGTGCTCGAAAAGGTCGCCGACGAGGTGACGACGCTCGCCCGCGACAACCCGATCGAGCTCGGCGAACGGGCCCGGCTTTACCGGCCGGTGGCGATCGACCCGGCGGCCGATTTCTCGGGTCGCGACATGCAGGCGGCGCTGGCCGGCCGGGCCGTGCAGGCCGAGACGGCGGCGCGGGCTTATGGTCTCGCCACCCCGCAGGTCTTCAAGCCGGCCGAGCGCGAGGCGCTGAAGGAGCGCTTTTCCGCGGCGCCGGCGGCCGAGCGACGGCAGATGGTCGCCGGCCTCGCCAAGGCTCTTCCCCTCCCTGCCTATCAGGCGGCGGTCGGCGAGATCGCCGGTGATGACCGGGTCGCCCTCGTGGCCGGCCTCGTCGGCCGCGACCGGCCGGAGGTTGCCGGGGAGATCTTCCGCGGAACGGAAATGCTGCAGAGCGGAAAGGCGGCGAAGCCGAAGGCCGAGATGGTGCGTGCGGCGCGGGCCGATGGCGGCGGTTCGATCTATCCGAGTCCGGAAATGGAGCAGGCGGTCAACGACGCGGCGGTTGCAGTCTATGCGGCTCGACGCGGTGCGGCCGGCCTTTTCTACGAAAAGCCCGAGGAAGACGCGATGTTCGCCGATGCTTTCGGCAAGGCGCTCGAAAGTGTCACGGGGCCGATGCTCGAACGGCATGGCAAGCGCTTTCCTGTGCCGCCGGGCCTGCAGCCGGGCATGGTGGACGATGCTCTCGACCGACTTACCGACGACGAAGTCGGGATTTTCGGGGGGGCGCTCGACGGCCTTGGCAACGAGGTGGCGGCGGCCGACATTTCGTCGAGGGCGATGTTCGTGCCGCTCGAAATCGGCGGCGGTCGATATACCGTCGAGATGCCGGGGACGACGTTTGGCGGTCCGGTGTTCACGCTCGACGGCCGGCCGCTCGTCGTCGATCTAAATCGCCTCGTCTTCTGGCAGCGAGGCCGCAAATGACGAGCTGGGCGCGGCAGAGCGAGGATTATCTGACGCAGCTGCAGGCGCGTGGCGCCTTCAAGCCGGCCGCTGGTTTTTTTGAAAGTCTTTCGGCGGCATGGCAGAGCGAGGGGTTGCAGACGGCGGGCGGACTTGCCGACCTGAAGCGTAAGGCACTGAGCGATCTTCATGCGGGCATCGAGAAGGAAACGGGCAAGCGCTTCGGCGATCTGTCCGCCGAGCGTTTCGGGGCCTTCGACGAGGCTCTGTATCGGACACGAAAATCGATCGAGCTGACGCCCGGGCTGGTTGGCGATGAGATCGAGCGGACGAAGCGGGTCATTGAGACGCTGCCCGCCGATGTCCGGCAAAGGTTGGCACCTCTTGCTGACATCGACGGTATTGCCGGGCGCGAGGCGGCGGACATCGAAGCGCACGCGGCCGGGCTGGCTGAGCGCGCGCCGGGCCTCGGAACGACGGCGGCGACTTTTGCGGCGGGCTTGGCTCGTCAAATGATCGATCCAGAAAACCTTCTGCTCGGGCTGGTCGGAACTGGCCCGGGGATGGCGGTTGGTCGCATGCTTATTGCCGAAGCAGGGCTTGGCGCGGTGACCGAAGCGCTGCGTCAGCCGACAATTCAGGCCGAGAGGGCCAGTCTCGGCCTTGATGCTGGCTGGCGTCAGGGCGTGGAGAATGTGGCGGCGGCAAGTGTCGGCCAGGCTGGTCTTGCCGGTCTGTTCCGCGCCGGCGGCGTGGCGCTCCGGATGGCGCGGGGTGCGCCGGCGCAGGGCTCGCCCGCCAGCGTCGTCGCCACGGGGGCTGGCGTCGATCTCAGGCCTGCCAGCGCCCGCGAGGCCCTTGCCGGCATCGATGCGCCGGCCCGGATCGAAACGCTCGCCACGGGGCTCCCTGCGGCCGCCGCGCCGTCTCCGCCGCGGATCGTGGCCTCGTTCGAAACGCGGCCGTTCCGCGATTTCGGGGAAACCGAGATCGGAGGCCTTGCGGCCGATCTGGCGCCAGCCGATTTCGAGGCGGCTGCGCGCCATGTCGAGACGCGGCAGGCAATTGCAGCGACCGACTTCGACGCTCACAGATCGCTGGCATCAATGGCGCCGGATGCCGTGTTTTCGCCGGGCGATATCGACGGGCTGGATGCCGGCCTCGCCCGCGCCGTAAATCGTTTCGAGGGCCGGTTTGCCGAGCCGGACGTCGCGACCGTCTCGCCGCGGGCGTCGGCGCTCCTGTTCGATGCGGTGCCGGGCCAGACCCGCGCGGCGCGGAGCGTGCGCGCCGATATGATGGGGCCGATCGCCGCGCTCGACCGGGCGGCCGGCCCCGACGTGCCGCCGGCGATCGTTCGCCGTGCCGCGGCGATCCTTGCCGACGGCGAGGAATACCATGCGGACAAGGCGCTGAAGCGGGCTCTCGACGAGGCCTTTGGCGGCGGCAAGAGCGCGGTGGGCGAGCGTCTGACCGTGGAGGAAATCCCGTTCTTCAACGACGCCGAAGCACGGCTGGCAGCCGGGACGTCCGATGGGGCGCCGGTCGCCGCGCCGGACATCGTTTCGATGGGGCGCTTCGGGCCGGTTCTCAGGACCGACGACTATGGCGGGCGCTGGGGCGATCTCGTTGCGCGCTTGTCGGATCTGCGAGGCGGCGAGGCGCCGGCGGCTCTCTCTCATCCGGAAATCGGATCGATCGATGTCGTCTGGGGCGAGCCTGGAACGGGTCGGTCCGATGGCTGGGGGCTCTCCAAGATCGTCGAGTTCCATCCGGAAATCGTCGACGATCTGCCGGAAGTGCTGCCGGTCATGAAGGTGGTTTCGCGTTCGGCAAACCGTGTCGTTCTCGAAGCCCCGTCCGGCAAGGCGCTGGTCCGCCTCGACTTCGATGGCAAGGACAAGGTCTGGCTTCTGACGGCATTTCGTGAAAGGAAGCGTGGCTGGCGCGATGGACGTACTACCGGGCGGTCCACCGGTCATCAGGGCGACGCTTCCTCGCCCTCGCCAGCCAAATCCAATATAGGCGATCCGACGGCGGCTTCCAAGATCGGCGACGGGACCGAGGCGGCTTTCGGCCGTGTCGTTGCCGAGCATCCCGACATGGAAATCGATCTCGGCGACGGTCGCGTCATTCGTGCCGGCGATATCGACGACGATCTCGGCGCCGATGCCCGGGCAGCGGCGGAGCTTCTCGACTGCTTCAAGGGGGGTCTCGAATGAGCCTCGACTGTTTCGATGCCAAGATCGCCGCCGGCCTCGTCGACGAGGCGAGGGGGCGGAAGCTCGCCGAGTGGATCGGCGCCGTCGAGGATGAGGCGGCACGGCGCACCGGCAATGCCGAGGCGGCCTATGCCAGGGCGGCGAAGCGGGCGAGCGACCATGCCGCCGAGACGGCGAAGGTGGCCGAACGGGCGCGGCGACAGGCGGTGGCGCAGATGACGGCGCTCAACCGCTTCGCCGAATACGAGGGCGAGGTCAAGCAGCTCCGGGCCGAGGGCCGGGCGCCCGTCGGGCTCGCCGGCGAGGACCGCAGCGTCGCCTACGATGCCTTCTCGTCCCTCCTTGCCCATGACACGCACGAGATCGCGACGGGGCCGAACGTCCACTACCGGGCGCGGCAGCTCCGCGCCGAGGCGCATGGCGAATTCGCCGACGCGATCGATCGCCTCAGGCCGAAATATGCCGGTCTGAAGAACGAGACGGTGATCGAATACGATCTCCTGAAGGCGATCTATGACGAACCGGTCGGTGTCGAGACGGCGCGGCTCGACGCGGCGGCCTGGAAGAAGGTCGAGGAAGGGTTGCGCGGCAAGTTCGTCGCGGCCGGCGGCGAGTTGCCGGTGCGCGAGGACTGGCACATTCCCAATCCGGCGCATGACTGGGCCAAGATCTCGGCGGGCGGCCGGGACCTCTGGAAGGAGGACGTCAAGGGCTGGCTCGACCGCGACAAGATGGTCGATTTCGAGACCGGCGGCCGGCTCGACGACGGCAGGCTCGACGCCGTTCTCGACGACGTCTTCAAGACCCTGTCGAGCCGCGCCATCGAGGGCCCGCCCACGGCGGAATTCAAGGGACAGGGGCCGTTGGCGACGCGGCGGATGCACGAACGCATCCTGCATTTCAAGGATGCGGCGTCGTGGCAGGCCTATGCCGAGAAATACGCCGGCCATGCCAGTCCCTACGAGGCGATGCTCTCCTACATCAATCGGATGAGCGAGGACATCGCCATGCTCGAAATCCTCGGGCCGAACCCGGAGAGCATGCATCGCTTCGCGCTCTCGGCCATCAAGCGCGAGACCGGGCGCCTGTCCGGAGAGGCCGGTGACAAGTCGGCCAAGGGGCTGAAGAAGGCGACGAAGGCCAATCGGGTGATCGGTGCTGTGCTGGGCTCCGACGAGAAGCGCTTCGACAATCTCTGGGCCGAGGTGACCGGGGCGAACGATGTGGCGGTCAACACCATATGGGCCGACCGGATGAGCGCCGGCCGTGGGCTGCTCGCCTCGGCCCAGCTCGGTTCGGCCATGGTGTCGTCGCTGACCGATGCGCCGGTGGTGCTGATGACGGCGCGGTTCGACGGCCTTTCGGCGTGGAGGGTCGGCAAGCGCTTCGTCGAGATGTTCGCGACGACGGGCTCGGAAGTGGAGGCGGCGCGCTTCGGCCTCGTTCTCGACAGCCTTGCCCATGGCGCCGGCCAGGTCGACCGGATCATGGGCGAGACGATCCGCACGGGACGGGCGCAGAAGCTGTCCGGGGCGGTGATGCGCGCCTCGGCGCTCCGGCGCTGGACGGCACTCTGGAAGAATGCCTTCTCGCTCGAGATGATGGGTCATGTCGCCGATCAGCGCGGTCTTGCCTATGACGCGCTAGACGGGCGGTTTCGCGAGGCCCTGTCGCGCCATGGCGTCGATGCCGGTGCCTGGGACCTGATCCGGAATTCGCCGCTCTACGAGCCGCGGGCGAAGGCGTTCTTCATCCGGCCGCAGGACGTCGCGAGGGGCGGCGCGCCGGAACACGAGGCGGCGAGCCAGGCGCTTTCCCGCCTCGTCCATACCGAGGCCGACTATGGCGTCATCGAGAGCGATCCGCGGGTGCGTGCCTTCCTGCTCGGCCAGTCGCGGCCGGGCACCGAGGGCGGCGAATTCCGCCGTTCCGTTGCCATGTACAAGAGCTTTCCGGTAACGCTGATGTCGCGGCACTTCAACCGCATGGTGGCGCGCGGCTGGCGCGACGGCTCTCGGCTTGGCCATGCCGCCGCGACCTTCGCGCTGATGACGGTCATGGGCGCGTTGGCCATGCAGACGAAGATGGTCATCAACGGCCGCGACCCGGTCTCGATGGACCCCTCGAGCGATCTCGGCCGCAAGGCCTGGGTCCATGCCATGCTGCAGGGCGGTGGCCTCGGCATCTTCGGCGACCTGCTTTTCCAGGATCAGACCCGCTATGGAAATTCGGCGGTGGCGACGCTGGCCGGCCCGGTCGCGGGGGCGATCGAGAGCGTGCTTTTCGATTTCATCGTCGCCAACGGACAGCGCCTCGCCAAGGGCGAGGAAACGCACATGGCCGGCGATGCGCTCTATCTCGCCGGGCGCTACATGCCGGGCTCGACACTGTGGTATTCGCGTCTCGCCTTCCAGCGCGAGGTGCTCGACAGGCTCGCCCTGATGCTCGACGAGCGGACGCCGGAGCGGCTCAGGCGTCTCGAAAAGGCGGCGCAAAAGAACTGGGGCCAGAAGAGCTGGTGGCGGGCCGGCCGCTCGGCGCCGGACCGGGCGCCGGATCTGTCAGCGATCGCTGGGCCTTGAGCGAAAAACGTCTTTCAGCCGATCCAGTGCGGAGAAGCTTGCGGCGCCGAACATGACAAGAATGCCCAGAATGGCTGTCGGGAAGCAGAGTAAAGACGCTTGCCACCACTCCCAATGCCACCCTTTTGTGGCTCCAAAATAACCGATGATGGCAATAGCTATGCCACCAATCGGCGGCGCAAAGAACAGGATGGCAATCAAAAGAATGATGAAATAGTCGGAGATGCCAAGCCAGCTATCGAGTCCTTGCGTGGCGGCGACTATCTGCGCGAATAGTAAAGCGAGAATGAACAAAATCGGGACTATCGAAAAAACGCCGAGAAATTTCTCAATGAATTTCATCGCGAGCCTCCAAGACGCTCCTCTGCTTCCGCGACCGTCGCCGACAACTGATAGAGCATTTCGCCGAAGGCGACGGTCCACAGGAAGGCGGTGTCGAGTTGTCCGCGGATATGGCCGAGGGTTGCGAGAAGTTCCTGTTCGTTAAGACTTAAATCGATTTTACCATCGTCCTTCATGGTCGGATGCGCCCCCACGCAATAGTTTGCACTCGCCAGCTCTCCGGCCGACGTTGCAACGGTTGCAGCGCGTCATCTGACCCATGACGTGGAGGGCTGGCGCCCTCCATCCACCATGGATTCCAGAAAATGCAATTTGCACGCAACCCGTGATATTTCGGGGGCGGCTTGACAAGCCCCTTCTTTCCTCGCACCCTCGGCGTCGGTGCTAACAACACCTCAGCTCTACGCGGTCTCCGGCCGACAACGGAATGGTCCCCAAGAGATGGTTTGCATGTCCGCTCTCCGGGACAGTCCCTATGGCAGGGGGTGCGACGACATAAGCCGCGGGCGCAAGCTCGCGGACGAATAAGTCCGCCTGACGTAGAGCAGGTTGTTAGCCCCCTGCCGCCAGGCCGGTCGAGCAAGCCGGCCTGCGGTTGGTCTCTCAACCGGCCAACTCTACGAGGGCTGTCATGAACGCACTTGCCATCACCGATATTTCCGTCTTCCAGAACGAGCCGACCGTGCTCGACCTGCGCCTCGCCGAGGTGCTGGGGTATGAGAGGCCGGCGAAGATCAGGGACATAATCAAGCGGAACGAGGCCGAGCTGCTCCGCTATGGGGAGGTTTTCTCCACGGTGGAGAAAACCTCCCCTCATGAAAATGGAATTTTCCCCACCGTGGGGAAAAATGCCCCTTCCGGCGACGGAGTTGGCGCCGCCAAGGCGCAAACCGGCCGCAAAAGAGGCCGTCCCGGCGTCGAATATCACCTCAACGAGGCCCAGGCGCTGCTCATTTGCATGAAATCAGACGCGCCAAAGGCGATCGAGGCGCGCCACGAGGTGATCATGGTGTTCCTGGCGTGGCGTCGCGGCGAGCTCGGGTCGGTCATGCCGACCTCAGATCCCGTTGTCGACCTCGAGCTGATCAAGGCGGCGCCGCTCGCCGCGCGGGTCGACGCGCTCCGTGTCGCCGCCCGGCTCTATGGCCGGCCCCGGGCGCGGCTGCTCTGGGAAGTGTTCGGCCTGCCGCCGGTGCCCGTCCTGCCCGAGCCGGCCGAGAACGCCGAGGCGCGGGCGGTCCTCGCCGCGATCCTCGATCACAGGGCCGAGGGCAACGCCCTCGTCATGCCGATCCGCTCCTGGCTCGCCGAGGCGGCGATCGGCCTTGCCGAGGCCGACGACATTCTCGCCCGCCACGGCCTCAGGCTCTACGACCTCGACGGGGCGGAAGGCTTTCTCGTCGCCAATTCGCACCACGGCGTCGACCATCTCGTCGGCGCCAAGTGGAGCCAGGGCAAGGCGCGCGACATGCTGCGCACCCTGCCGGGCGCAAGGGCCGGCATCAAGACGATGTTCGGCGCTCGCCAGCACCGGGCGACGTGGCTGCCGGCGCGGTATTACGAGGACGAGGCGGTGACGGTGAACCCGCCGCTCGCCCTCCGACAATAGCCCGGTTAGCGCGGCTCGTCGCAGCGGCGTTCGACGTGGCCCTCCCTGGGCGTTTCCTCCCTGTCCTGCCCCGCCGGTGCCCCGGCGGGCTTTTTTCTGACGCTCGTCTCCTCTTTGACGATCGCCTTTTCCCGAAAACCGGTTCCCACTTTTCGGGGCGATCTCGTGACGGTGAACCGCCGTCCCGTCCCTTCATCCTTGCCCTCATCGAAGCGGGGAAGGATGGCATGACGGTTGCGGTCGAAACGCCTTATGACGAATTGTCGTGGACCGGGGTCGAGACGTCGTTCTCTCCCGATTTCACGACCGACGACGTCGACGATGTCGTCGTCTCGTTCCGCGATGGCAACGGCGTGGTGACCGTGCTCGTTGCCGACACGCACTATTCCATCGTCCTGCTCGTCACGAAAAAGCCGCTCGTCACGCCGATCGCCATGCCGGCGGCGCCGGGGACGGTGCTGTTCGAGCGCGTGACGCCGGCGCTGCAGGACGCGCCTTTCGACGATCTCGGCGATTTCTCGCTCGCAAAGATCGAAAGCCTGTTCGACGACGGCGTGCGGCGCGACCAGGAGCTGATGCATGGTGTCGCCGAGGCGAGGGAGATTGCCGAAAGTCTCGTCGAGGATGCAACGGCGGCGGCGGCGGTTGTGGCGTCTGGATATGCCGACGATGCCGCAGGTTCGGCGAGCGTCGCCGCCGGATCGGCAAGGGCGGCGGCGATTTCGGCGGGCGAGGCGGCGGGCAGCGCGTCGAGCGCTTTGTTGGCAAAGGCGGCGGCCGAGAGCGCCCGCGATGCGGCGCTGACCGCCTTCGACGATTTCGACGATCGCTATCTCGGCGCTTTCGCGGCGGCACCGGCGACCGACAATGACGGCGATCCGCTCGTCGCCGGCGCGCTCTATTTCGACACCGTGCGCGAGGCGATGCTGATCTATACCGGATCGGCCTGGGTCGCGGCCTATGTTTCCGGCGGCGGATTTCTCGCGGCGGTCAACAATCTCGCCGATGTGCTGAGCGTTCCGGCGGCGCTCAGCAATCTTGGCCTCGGCAATGTCGACAATACCTCGGATGCCGACAAGCCCGTATCGACAGCGCAGGTGGCGGCTATTGCGGCAGCAAAGAGCGAGGTCATCGGGGGCGCCACTACGGCGGCCGATACCCTCGGCAAGGCCGAGGCACTGCTTGGTGCAAAACTGGGCGCGGACTTCTCTGTCCTGCCGGAACTCTTGTCGCCGACCGGCAGTGAATTGCTTGCGGTTAGTGATGGCGAAAATTCAAAGAGAATAGGAATTGGGACGCTAGTTGGACTTGCATCTGGTGGAGGTATGGTATTGCCAGATGCAATAATTAAGGACCAAAAGGCGACAGGAGTTGCTGGACAGTTGTTAACAGCCGGAGTCTATGTAAAAAGAGACCTTAATACAGTCGTTAGAAACATAGATGGATGCGTTTCTTTATCATCGTCACAAATTACTTTTAATGCGAGTGGGTTTGTTCATTTTTTGTCGCCGGCATACGGATGCAACCGACATAGGGCAGCATTATACGATGTGACTAATGGATCGTATGTCATGTATGGCAGTAGCGAATTTTCCAGCGAGCAGTCGTCGTCGGAAGGTATTGTCGCTGTTTTAAGCGGGCATGTGTATGAGTTACGTCACCGTGCTCAAGTAACGAGTTACGGTGGAGTTGAAACAAACGACGGGAATAACAATGTCTATTCTCGCGTATACTTTTGGAAATCATGATGTCATCGACGATTATGAAAACATCGACACGCGGTCGCGACGATATCGCCGCCCATGAGGGCGTCGTGCTGAAGGCCTACCGGGACGTCGCCGGTATCTGGACGATCGGTGTCGGCCACACTGCCCATGCCGGCCCGCCGAAGCCGAAGGCCGGCATGAAGATCACGCGCGCCGAGGCGATGGAGATCTTCGCCCGCGATCTCGGCAAGTTCGAGATGCGTGTCGGGGCGGCGCTTGGCGACGTGCCGCAGCACGTCTTCGACGGCGCCGTTTCCTTCGACTATAACACCGGCGCCATTCACCGGGCGAGCTGGGCGAAGTCCTACCGGCGCGGCGACATGGCCGCGGCCGAGCGCCAGCTCATGCTCTGGAACAAGGCCGGTGGCCGCGTCGTCAAGGGCCTGACCAACCGGCGCAAGGCCGAAGCCGACCTGATCTTCCGCGGCCGCTACCGCTCTAGGGCCACGGAGCGGGCCGAGAAGATCGCGACCGCGACGGCGATCGCCGCCGCGCCGGTCGCGGCGACCGTCGCCGTCACTGGGCCGCCGGACGCCGAAAGCGGCATCTCGAACGGTCTCATCGTCGCCGGCGTCGTCGTCCTGGCGGTGTTGGCGATCTTCGCCGCCTGGCGCCTCGTCGCCCGGCATGGGCAGAACATCAAGGCGGAGGCATGACCATGTCGACCGTGAAGGTCTGGTTCGTCCTCGCGGCGTTCTACGCCGGCCTCATCGGCATCGTTGCCGGCGCCGGTATCGGCAGCGGCTGGTTGTGCGCCGCCGGCGTCGTTGTGGCTGGTGGCGCAGGTCTGGTCATCCGGCATGCGATCCGGATTACGCGCTGGCTGTAGTGGGGGGTCTGCCATGGACTGGGCCGCTCTCGGCAAGAAGATCATCGGCCTCGGCGCGCCGGTCGTCGGCGGGGCGCTCGGCGGGCCGGCCGGCGCCGCCGTCGGTGCGGCGATCGGCGCCGCCCTCGGGGTCGATGGTGATCCCGACGCGATCGATGCGGCGATCGATGGTAGCGGTGAGGCGGCGATCGAGGCGATCAATGACGTCGAGCCCGAACTGCCCGGCATCTATGCCGAGTTCTCGCGACAGATCGAGAACGTCAACAAGACCATGCGCGCCGAGCTGGTTGCGCACTCGGCTCTGCAGCGCAACTGGCGGCCGCTCTGGGGCGTCGGTGCCCTCGTCATCTGGTTCCTCACGGGGCTCTCGGTCATCGCGGCGATCGCGACCGCTCTCGTCGGCGGCGACGCATCCGTCATGACGGCCGTCGCTGCGGCCCTTTCCGGGCTGGCGTGGTTCTACACCGCGCCGCTCGCCGTGCTCGGCGTCGTTGCCTGGGGACGCACTGCCGAGAAGACGGCAACTCTTTCCGAAGGTCGCGGCCCCAGTCTCGTCGAGGCCATCGCCGGGCGCATCGCCAAGGGGGGCGGGAAGTGATGGATGGCGGGACGCCGATCACGACGGAGATGGTTTACACGATCGGGGCCGTCGTCAGCGTGGTCGCCGGTGTGTGGTGGCGCATCGACGGGCGCATCAAGGGCGTCGAAAGAGCGCTCTCCGAATACAAGCTGCAGGTCGCCAAGGAGTATGCCTCGGTCGATCATCTGAAGGATGTGGAACAGCGTCTGGTCAATGCCGTCCGGGACGTGTCTTCGGAAATCCACCTGCTGCGCGGGGACCTGCAAAGGTTTTTCCAGAAAGCGGCTGAAAAGCCTGCGACGAACCGCTGATTTTTGCGACATGTCTCACATGAATTTCTTGTAAGTCATTGATTTGATTTATATCAATACTTACTCTTAATCAGCGGGTCCAAGGTTCGAGTCCTTGTGCGCCCACCAAACGCCCCTCGATATCGCCCCGCCGGACGTCCGTCCCGCGGGGTTTTTCATTGTCCGGCGCTGGCTGCCGGTGCGTTTTCGAGGATCGTCGTCAGGGCCTCGCAGTCGGCGATGGGGTCGCGGGCACGGATGATGTCCGGGGCCTTTGCCTCCGCTCGCCCGTGCGCCGTTTCGGCGATTGCCGGCAGTCGCGACAAGGCCTCGGAGACGCTCCTGCGGCCATCGATCGCCTGCTGCCGGTGGCGCTCCGCGCGCATCGCGTCGCGGCCGGCCGCGCCGTGCACGGCAAACATGCGTTGCGGGCCGCACGACCCGTCGGGGCGAGCGGAAGGGTGCTCACCCCTGACAAGTGCGACAACAAAGTATATGCGAATGACTTGCATATGCATTAAATGTCTTTGGCCGGGAGCGCGTGCGCTGCGGCGTCCGGATCGAAGCGGTCGAATGTCGAGGGGCGGACGCGTCCTTGGCGCGAGGCGCCCGACCGGCCGCGCACAGACGCCATCCTCGGCGTCCGTGTTGCGGGCGGCATCCCGGGCACCGGTCGGATCAACGGGAAAGAACAGGTCAGGCGCCATGCATCTGAAGGAACTCGACGCCAATCTGATTGTCGTGCTCGACGCCCTGCTCATCGATGGCAGCGTCACGCGCGCCGCCGACCGCCTCGGGCGAAGCCCCTCTGCGGTCAGCCATGCGCTCGCCAATCTGCGTGAGATACTCGGGGACGATCTTTTCGTGCGCGCCGGGCAGCGTCTGGTGGCGACGTCCAAGGCGGAAGAGATCGCACCGCTCGTCCACGTCATCGTCGCGGGAATGGAGAGCCTGCTCCGGCCGTCATTGCCGTTCGACGCCTCGCGCCAGGAGCGCAGATTTGTCCTGTGCGGGCGCGAGGAACTCGAATTCGACTGGCTGCAGACCGTGCCGGCCCGCCTGCGCGCCGAGGCGCCCGGCATCTCCATGCATTGGCAGCTGCCGCTCGCCGGCGACAGCGCCTATGAAGAACTTCGCGCCGGGCGGATCGACTTCATCCTGACGGAAGAGCGCGACGACCATGCCGCGGATTTCTGCTGGCAGCATCTGCTGGACGATCCGCTGACGACGCTCGCCGATGCCGACGTCGCCGCCGCTCACCCGCTGACCGACCTGCGCAGTTTCGGGGCCGCCCCGCAGGTCGCGGCCCGCATTCTCGGCCGCGCCGGCGATCCGGTCCAGGCGGTTCTCGACACCGCCGGGGTCGAGAGGAATGTCGTTGCCCGGGCAACGTCGGTCTTCGCCGGGGCGTTTTTCGCGCTTGAGGCCGGCGCCATGATCACGCTGCCTTCGCGGCTCGCCGGCGCGGTCGCCGCCCAGACGCGATTGCAGCCGCTCGCGACCCCGCTTCCCGATCTTGCCGCCCCGCTGCATCTCGTCTGGCACAAGAGCCGCGATCGCGACGAATGCCACGAATGGATGCGGACATTGATCGTCGAGACGATCGTGAACCACGATCGAACCTGACCGGGACGGCGCGGGCCGCACTTGAAATGCAGGCTCAGGACCCGGTGCCCGCCGCCGGCAGGCCGGCCGAGATTTCCCGCAATCCGGATGCGAATGCCGACAGGCTGGAAGCACGCAGCGGCAGAAAGCTCTTTCCGGTGCGCTTGCAGAAGGTCTTGGCCCGCTGGCACGCGCCATGGCTGACGCAGTCGATCGGGCAGAAGACGGCATCGCCCTTGGCGAGCGCGCCTTCCAGCCGCTCGAACCCGTCCTCGACGCCGCCGTCATGGTGCAGGAAGCGGCCGCCGGCCTTTTCGACGAGGTCCCGAAGGCGCCCCACCTGCGCCGGCCGGCCACCGACATAAACGATGCTGGCGCCCGCCAGAAAGAGCGAGGAGGGAGGGTCGTCGTCCCGCTCGACCGGATCCGGTGGATTCACATTTGAAGTGCAACAGTTTCTTGGAGAATAGCTCCTGAGGGGTTCGGTATCCGAGGATTTTTCGCGGTGTGGAGTTGAGGATGGCGGCGAGGAGGCGGACATCGTCCTCGGTGATGGAGGCCGGGTCGGTTCCTCTTGGAATGAACCGGCGGATGCGGCCGTTCATGTTCTCGACGCCGCCCTTTTGCCAAGGGCTGTGGGCATCGCAGAAATAGGTCTTGATGCCGAGCGGCGCGAGGTGATGCAGCAGGCGGAACTCGGTGCCGTTGTCCTGGGTGACGGATCGCCTGATCTGGGCTGGCAGGGCGGCAAACCAGTCTGCCAGGACATCGACGATTGGACTTGCCCGCTTGCCCGGCACCTTGGCCATGAAGGTGAAGCGGGTCTGGCGCTCCTGAGCGACGAGGATGGCCGGACCGGACTTGGCGGGATGCAGCAGGTCCGCTTCCCAGTGGCCGGCTTGCTTGCGTTGCAGGATGTGAGCCGGCCGGCGAGCGATGGGGATGCCGCCCGGCATCATGGCGAGACGGCCACGCGAACTGCGGCGTGGCCTTCGCTTGGCCTTGCCGCGCGGCAGTAGAAGGCGCCAGCCGTAGTCCTTGGTGCGGCGGATCTGGGCGTAGATGAAGCGGTAGATGGTCTCGTAGCTGACGACCGTGCTACCGTGCTCCAGCGCCAACCGGCCTGCGATCTGCTGCGGCGACCATCCCATAGCAAGCCGGTCGATGACAGCCTGACCGAGCGGCGGTTGGCGCGCCAG
This sequence comes from Pseudomonadota bacterium, assembly GCA_029572955.1. Taxonomy (GTDB): domain Bacteria; phylum Pseudomonadota; class Alphaproteobacteria; order Rhizobiales; family JAKPQE01; genus JAKPQE01. The sequence continues at coordinate 63,129 of JAKPQE010000036.1, read as the reverse complement.
CTTGCTGCCACGCCAGCGCCGAGCCCAGGCGCGCTCCTGCGCGTGCCCGGCGCGGTAGCCGATCTGGCGACCGCTGTTGCGCCTCAGTTCCCGCGAGATCGTCGATGGCGCGCGATCCAGACTTGCAGCGATTTGCCGGAGCGACCGACCTTCGTCCCGGAACCGGGCAATCGAAATCCTCTCTTCAAGCGAGAGCTGTCCGTACCTTTGTCCCATAGCGGCAACACCTTAGCAGGGTGTTGCACTTCGTTTGTGAAGTCAGCTCCCGGTCGGCCGGCAGCGTCAAACGACGCTCGAGCAGGTCCTCGAGAGTGTCGCGTTCCTCCAAGGCGCGTTCCATCCGCTTCTCTGCCTCGGCCAGCCGCTCCTCGAGACCGGCAATTCGGGCGTCCCGCCGGGCCATGTCTTCCTGCAGATCCCGGACGCGCGACGACAGGTCGGCCCGCGGCGCCTGCATCGGATCGGTGGTCGCGATGGTGGCGAGCCGGTTGCGGATATTGGCCTCGGCGAACTGCTGCTCCAGTTCGCAGATGCGTTTGCGCAGGTCCGCGGCCAGCCCTGCGGCGCGGGCCCGCTGTTCCGCGAGCTTGTCGCCGATCTGACGGTTTTCGACCGAGAGCGCTTCCAGACGCTGAAGGTCGGCCCGGTTCGCCGAGCCGACGAGGTGAGACAGCATATGGACGTCGCCGAACATCTCGCTTCTGAGCTCGTCATTGGCCTGGGCATGGCTCATCAATGCCCAGTAGGGGCCTGCGACATTGCCGGCCTTCATCGCCGAGGACCAGAAGGCGCGCAGTTCGGCCGAGGTGGTCAGCGCCCTGGTCTTCTCGATCGCGATGTGATGCTTGCGGTCGAGAGCCTTGCTCATCAGGCGCTCGAGGCCGCCGGCGCGGCCGGCCGCCTGCACGAAGACGACATGGACCTGATAGTTGCTGAGATCGGAGGGTATCGACAGGCCGGCCTTGGTGGCGAGCTTCATCAGTTCCGCCAGCGCGATGCAGGTCCCCACGATCGAGCAGTGGAACGAGCTCGGAATGTCGGCGAGGCGAGAGCGCCGGAGGTTGCGGCGTCGCCCCTCGTCGTGTGGGCAGTTGGACAGCACGCACATCTCGAGGTCTCCCGGCCGGACTAGCGTGACTTGGCACCGGGCTTGCCGGTGCCCTGCGCCGCGGCGGCGGAGGGCGGCCTGGTCCGCCAGGACTCGCTGGAAACGAGGCGTGCCAGCACGGGCACCGGCAACATGCGCACGATAGTCGTCATCTCGATCTCCAAGAGCTGCTGCCTGCCGTCTGGGGCATGCCGGCATTCGCGCAATTGACGTGGCACTGGATCTGTTCCGGCCGCAGATGCACGCCGGCGGCATCGAGCGCTCCGGCCAACCGCCGCGTGGCGACCTCGATGGACGAAGTGTCCGTGACACCGGTGAGGTAGCGGCCGCACCGGCGCATCGTCCCGATGGCGTTGTGCTGGCCCGCGGCGATCATCCTGATGGCGAGCATCTCGTCGGCGCAGAAGCCGCGCGCCTCGTCACGGCTCGACCGATATTCGACCCGTCGAGCCGCGATCGAGGTGACCGCGCGAACCCAGCAGGCAAGCTCGGTGACGACGGAGCGCGCCCGTTCCGAGCCGAGATCGAGCGAGAACAGGCGCCATCCCTTTTCCCAGGAATTGATGTTGCCTGTCTCGTATCCCTCCAGCCAGCACCGGATCGCGTCGCCGACCAGACGTTCCGCCCGCCCGTCGAACCCGGCTTCCTGTCCGCAAGCCCTCTCGTCCCCGTGCCGGCGATGATCCGATACGATGTCTCCAGGCCCGTGCATTGCGATTGCCTCTTGATAATTGCGAATGCCTCGCAATAGCATAATACGCGCATTGCTTTCCGGAACGCAAGCGGTCGATCGAGAAAGGTCAATAATTTCCGTGATTTCACGGTGTTCAGGTATGGCATTCAGGATGTTGCATTTGCCTTGGTCGGTACCGTCATCTAAAAGCTAATCATATGCATTAGCAAAAAAGAGGCGCCCGATGGACCGCTTTGGTATCGCTGTTCGAAGGGGCGGTTTCGGTCTCATCCTCCACGCGATCGTCATGGCCTTCCTCGGTCTGGCCAATGCCGGGGCAGCGTTTTCGCAAGCCGCCGAAAAGCCGGCCGGCAGCGATGCGCGTCTGGGCCTGGAGCTCAACGACCTGCTGCAAAAGGGCCCGGACTGCCGGTTGAGCATTGTCCTCCACAACGGCATCGGCACGGACATTGCGGATCTGGCGCTGGAACTCGTCGTGTTCGCCGACGACCGGCGCGTCGACCGCATCCTCGTGGTGAAGGGTGGACATCTGCCCGCTGGAGCGACCCGCGTCCGCCAGTTCGATCTCAAGGATCGTGACTGCGCGACCATCGGCCGTCTTCTCGTCAACGACGTCACCCGCTGCGAAGGCGAGGGGCTGGCACCGGCAACCTGCCTCGGGGCGCTGGCGACGACCAGCCGGGCCGGGACGCCTTTCGGGTCGTGACGCGGCAACGAAAGTCGCGGCGGCGACAATCGCAGTCCGAACGAGGAGGTTTTCATGCAGCCTGTCAGCAGCGTCGCGCCGATCGCGGCAAACGTCCCGACCATACCCGCAATGGCGGCGGATCCCGTCCCGGCGGCCGATGCGATCGAGGCCGCGACACTGGACCAGATCGGCGCTACCGTCGACATCCTGCTCAAGGGCGGGCCGGTCGTCGCTCTTCTGGTCGCCCTTTCGCTGTTCGTGACCGCGGTCATCCTGCTCAAGCTCTGGCAATACGCGCGCCTCGGCGTCGGTCGTCACGGCCGGGCGCGGCGCGCGATCGAGCTTTGGTTGGCCGGCGACCACAAGGGGGCCTACGAGGCGATCCGCCGGCGGCGAAATCCGGTCGAGCTGGCCCTCGGCCATGCGATGCGCGGCCTGCGCCACCGGCCCGTCGACGACCAGAGCATCCGCGAGGATGTGGAGCGCGTTTCGGTGCACGGGCTCGGCGTCCTGCGCTCCTATTTCCGGGCGATCGAGGCCGTCGTGCAGACGGCGCCGCTGCTCGGCCTTCTCGGCACGGTCCTCGGCATGATCCAGGCGTTCCAGGCCCTGCAGGATGCCGGCGCCGACGTCAATCCGGCGATCCTGGCGGGCGGCATCTGGGAAGCCCTGCTGACCACGGCCATCGGCCTTTCGATCGCGATCCCCTCGGGCCTTGCCCTCTACTGGCTGGAGAGCATCGTCGAGCGCGAGCGTATGTGGATGGAGGACGTGCTGACCAGCCTCTTCACCGGCCGGCTGACCGAAGACACCGGCAACGAGGACTGGGTCGGCGACCGGCAGTCGCTTCGGCCCGCCCATGCGGTGATGCGACATGCGGGTTGAAGCCGAGCGCCGGCGCATTCGTCGGCTCAGCCTGACCCCGCTTATCGACGTCGTGTTTCTGCTGCTGCTTTTCTTCATGCTGTCATCGACCTTCGAGCGATATCGCAGTCTCGAGATGGATGGCGGCGCCGCGGGAAGTGCTGCGGCAGGTCACGACGTGCTGCTGTTACGGATTGCCGAGGACGGCGGTTTCGACCTTGCGGGCGGGCCCGTCGGAGCGGACGAGCTCGTCGAAAGGCTCGTCGCCATCGCCGCCGGCCAAGCGGTTCGGCTCGCCGTGCTGCCGCGCACCGAAACCGCTCTCGATCATGTCGTGCGGGCCCTCGAGGCGGCGCGCCGGGCCGGCATTCGCAATGTCGTCGTCGTGAAATAGCCGGAGGGATGCCATGCGCGTTTGCACCAGGATTGCCCCCGTTCGCGAGGAAAACCTCGTTCCGCTGATCAATGTCGTCTTTCTGCTTTTGATCTTCTTCCTCGTTGCCGGTGCGTTGCGACCGTTCGCGACCCATGGCGTGGAGCCGGCGGCGACCAGCAGCATCGAGGCGGGGGGCGACCCGGCGAACCCGATCGTCGTCGCTCTCGACGGCACCATCAGGGTGTCCGGCGCGGTCGTCGGCCTGGACAGGCTGGCCGGGCATCTCGGCGCCTTGGCCGGCTCCGCCCCCCAGACGCTGCACATCGTTGCCGATCGCCGGCTTCCGGCCGGCCTGATGTTGCAGATCGTCGAGTCCCTCGGGGCGGCCGGAATACGCGACATTCGCCTGGTGACGATCCACGAGGCGGGTGCATGAAGTTTTCGCCGGCTCAGTGGTGCATGGCCGCGCTGGCCGCGCTGCTGCTTCACGGCGCGGCGGCAATGGCGCTCGGCCTTGGCAGAGAGCCGGAGGCCCTGCCGCCCGCCGGCGGACTGGATCTCGCCGTCACCGACCTCGTCGATCTCGCCGAACTCTTCGGCGCGGCGACCGAGGTATCGCCGGTGATCGAGGCGGTCGAAGCCGTGGCACCGGCCGAGCCGGTCGCCGCCCCGCAGGTCGTGGACACCGCCGCCCCGGCCGATGCCGGGGAACTCGCCGCCGAAGCCGTCGAACCCGTGCCCCCGCCGACCGAGGATGTCGCGCCGCCCGAGGAGGTCGCGGCGGTGGTCGAGCCGGTACGGCAAGAGCCGGCCGTTCGCCCGCAGGCTTCCCCCGAACGCCAGAAGCAGACCCCGCGAAAGAAGAAAGCGCCGGCAAGTCCCCAGCCGCGTGCCGCCGCTCCGGCAAAGCCGTCACCGGTCGTCCCCGCAACGCCTGCCGGCGGCGGCGGCTCGGCTGCCGGCAAGTCGCAGCGACCGGCGGCAATTTCGGGCGCCGCGCTCGGCAACTACAAGGGCCGCGTGCTGGCTCATCTGGCGCGACACAAACGCTATCCCGCCGAGGCGCGCCGCGCACGCCTGCGGGGCTCGGTGCTCGTCGCCTTTTCCATCGACAATGCCGGCCGGGTTCTGTCGGTGCGCCTCGCCAAGGCATCGGGGCACCCGCCGCTCGATGCGGAAGCGACCGCCATGGTTCGTCGCGCCTCGCCTTTTCCGGCCATCCCCGCCGGGGCATCCAAGAAAAGCATGTCTTTTACTACGCGCGTTGAATTCAAATAAGTTGATTTCAGCCAGGGTAAACAATCAAGTTCAAGTATTTTCATTAATTATCGCGACGTCCGGACCCTATTGTTCCTGAGGAACAACATAGGGGAAGCATGAAATGGTCCGTCTTTTGCGATCGAGGAATCTGATCGGCACACTCGCGGTGATCGCCAGCATGGTGGTCGGGTTGCTGATTTCGGCGACGTCGGCGATGCCCGACGATCTGTCGGCGAGCGCCCGGCACGGCCATTCGTCGATCCATCCGCTCCGCTACGCACGGGGCTTCCAGAATTTCGCCAATGTCGAGCCGAACGCACCGAAAGGCGGGACGATCCGCTTCGGCGTCGTCGGCACGTTCGATTCCCTCAACACGCTGCGGTTTCCGGGCAATGTTCCGCGGGATCGCACCGGCGCGATCAGTCTCGGCCATCTCGTCTATGACAGCCTTCTGGCGCCGAGCGGCGACGAACCGTCCGCGGCATACGGCCTGCTCGCCGAGACGGTCGAGGCTGCCCCCGACCTGACGTCCGTCCGCTTCGGTCTGCGCAACGACGCCCGCTGGCATGACGGCCGGCCGGTGACCGCGGCCGATGTCGCCTTCACCTTCAGGACCCTGCGCGAACAGGGCGCGATCTACTATCGGCGTGTCCTTCGTGACGTCGAGGTCGAAGTCGAGGACAGCCGGACCGTCGTCTTCCGCACGCCGGTTGCCGGCGACCGCGATTTCGTTCGTATCGTCGGCTCCCTGCCGATCCATCCGGAGCACTACTGGCGAACCCGGGCGGTGACCGAGACCAGCCTCGACATTCCTCTCACGGGCGGTCCCTACGAGATCGTTTCCGCCGAAGCCGGCCGCTCCATCGTGCTGCGGCGGGTTCCCGACTACTGGGCCGTCGACCACCCGGCAAATGTCGGGCGGTTCAATTTCGACCAGATACGGATCGAGTTCTACCGGGACGACTCGATCGCGCTCGAGGCTTTTCGGGCCGGCTATTTCGACGTGCGTGTCGAATCGAGCGCCGTTCGTTGGGCGACGGGTTACGCGGGACCCGCCCTTTCCGATGGCCGTATCCGGCGTCGCGTCGACACGCTCGACCGGCCGGGGGAGATGCTCCTGCTCGTTTTCAACCAACGCCGCGCCCTGTTCTCCGACATCCGGGTACGCCGCGCGATCGCCCTGACCTACGACTTCGAATGGAGCAACAAGACGCTGTTCCACGGCGAGTATCAGCGTGTCGACAGCTATTTCGGCGACACCGCGCTGGCCGCGACGGGTCCGTCCGAACCGGACGAACGGGCCTTGCTCGCCTCCTCCGCATCGAGCCTGCCGGCGGGGCTCTTCGATGCCGAGGCGCCCTCGGCGACGCTTGGCGGCGGTGATCGGCGGGCGGCGCTCGTCGAGGCGCACCGCCTTCTCGACGAGGCGGGCCTGAAGGTGGTCGATGGCCGCCGCATCGATCCCGCGACCGGCAAGCCGCTGACCATACGGCTCCTCTACCTCAATCCCGAACTCGTCCGTGTCCTCGGACCGGTCGCCCGCAATCTCGAACAGCTCGGCATCGAGCTCAGCTATCCGTCGCTCGAGCCGACCGCCGCGCAGAAGATGATGCTCGATCGCGATTTCGACATGACGACGCTCAACTGGTCGCCGACCCTCGTTCCGGGCAGTGCCGAGCGACTGCTCTGGCACGGCTCGCTCGCCCGGATCGAGGGAACCTATGCGCTTGCCGGCGTCGAGGACGCCGCGCTCGATGCGACCATCGACGCGATGATCGCGGCCGGAGACGAAGCCTCTCTGCGCACCGCGGCCCGAAGCTTCGACCGGGTCATGCGCTGGCGCAATCACGCCCTGCCGTTGTGGCGGTCCAATTCGATACGGCTGGCCTGGTGGGACAAGTTCGGCCAGCCGCCGCAAGGGCCGCGACATGCCGGCGCCGCCGCCGAGATTTTCGATCGCTGGTGGTGGCGCGGCGAGGGCCTGACGACCGGCGTTCTGATGAAGCCGTGACATGAGGGCGGGGCCGACAGGGGCAGGGATCCCGGATCGTCACCCGTCCGGGACCTTTGTCCGTCGCGGCGTCGGCGCGCCGCCCGGCGCCGTCATTCGGCGCCGAGGATGGCCGCCAGACCTTCGCGGTAGGTCGGATAGCGCAGGCCGACCCCCAGCGCGTCCTTCATCCGGTCGTTGCGGACGCGTTTGCATTCGGCATAAAAGCTGCGCGCGAAGGGTGAAAGCTGCGCCGCCTCGAAGGCGATTTCCGGCGGCGGCTCGATGCCGAGCATCGCCGCTGCCAGCACCACCACATCCTCGGCCGGCGAGGGCTCGTCGTCCGCCACGTTGTAAAGCCCCTCGCTCCCTTTTGCGATGGCGGCCGCGAGGATCCCGGCCAGATCCTCCACATGGATGCGGTTGAAGACCTGGCCGGTCTTGATGATCCTGTGCGCGCGCCCCTCCCGCAGGGCATCGAACTGGCTCCGGCCCGGACCGTAGATGCCGGGCAGCCGGAAGACGGCGATCGGCAGCCGCGCGTCCTTGCCGAAGCCGAGCCACTCCCCTTCGGCAGAAAGGCGCCATCGGCTCGTCTCGTGAAGCGGGTCCGGCGGCGTGTTCTCGTCGATCCACGCGCCGTGCCGGTCGCCATAGACGCCGATCGTCGAGAGGTAACCGGCCCATTGCAGCCCCGGCGCGGCTCGAAGGTCGGCGACGTGGTGGCGAAGCACCGCATCGCCGACCCGGTCCGGCGGAATGGAGACGAGCAGATGGCTCGCCTCGGCGATCATCGCGGCGAGTGATGCGGCCGGCTCGGAGCCGTCGAAGACCGCCATGTCGAATCCTGCGGTTCGCAGCCGGTCCGCCTTCTCCTCGCTGCGACAGGTGCCACCGACACGCCAGCCGTCCCGGCGAAGACGGTGACCGAGGACGGCCGCGGAATACCCCATTCCGAGACACAGCAGCATGGGCATCAGGTATCGCTCCTCATCCTCCGAAAACCCGGATGCAGTGCTGCCGCGCAACCCCGGCACACGCGCGAACGGTGTCGCGGGCGGCAATCCTGCCGACTTGCCGTGAGCTGCTGCAGCGTTGCTTCCGAGCGTATTCGACAGAGAGTATCCAGGTTTGTTTCGTGCGGTAAACCCATAATGTGCGACACGTGCTGCCGCATGACATGAATTTTATTATCTTGATATTTTGGATTGGGCGAAATGAATTCGGAAGAAGAATATAATTCTGAATTATCGAATAAGTGGTGGGCGGTTATTGCGGCCGCATTTGAAAATAGTATTGCGGATTATTCAGTTAACTTGACCGATCGCGACGGTTAGAAAATGCAACGCATTCGCATCTAGGGCTGCTGCCGGCATAGGCCGGACGCCTCGGCCGGGATGTCCCAAACAAACGAACGACAGGACGCGTCATGTCTCGACATTTGTGTATCGGAGCAGGACTGCTGGCCCTTGCGGTGCCGGCTTCGCTGCCGGCCGCAACATCGGCTCTGGCCCAGGAAAGCGACAGCTCGTATCTCGGTATCATCAACATTACCGGCACGCGGACCGAAAAGCCGGTCTTCGAGAGCCCGAATTCGGTTTCGGTGGTGGATCGTGCCGAGCTGGATCGCAAGGCCCCGGAGAGCATCGCCGAAATGCTGCGCGACGTGCCGGGCGTCGACGTCGTCGATGCCTCGGTGGCCGGAATGAAGCGGGTCAGAATTCGCGGTGAGTCCTCGCGCCGCGTGACGATCCTCGTCGACGGCCAGGAGATTACCGACCACAGCACCTACGGCACGCCGATTCTCATCGACCCGAGCATCGTCGAGCGCATCGACGTCATTCGCGGCCCGGCCTCCGTCCTTTACGGCTCCAAGGCGATCGGCGGTGTCGTCAACATCATCACCCGCAAGGGCGGCGAGAAGATGATCGAGGCCGAGACCTCGGCCTCCTATTTCTCGGCGACCGAGGGTTATCATCTCTCGGGGATGGTTCTCGGCAAGGTGGAGAACGTCGACTACCGCATCGCCGGCGCGTTTGCCGAGCATCGTGACCGCGACGTCGCCGGCACCCGCTACGACCCGAGCGGCAAGCTCTCGAACTCCGCCTACGAGACGGACACGCTCTCCGGCCATCTCGGTTTCCGCTTCGGCGCGGACGACAATCACTACATCGCGCTCAAGGCCGAGGAGTACAAGCTGGAATCCTCGACCTGGATCGATCCGTCATATCTCGGCCCGCAGTCCGACGGCAGCACCACCAACAGCTTCAATGTCGACCTGCCGGAGCGAGATCTCCAGAAGTTCGCGCTGAGCTATGACGCCACCGACCTCGGACCGGTCGTCCGGCGCATTCATTTCGACGCCTATCACCAGACGATCAGCCGCCTGTTCCTCAACGAAGTGAACAGCAGGTCGCGCACCGGCACGGTCTCGGACATTCACGTCCTCAGCGACGACCTCATCACCGATGTGGGCGGCACGCTGCAGGTCGATCTGCAGCCCTTGCCCAGCCACTACGTGGTGACCGGCGTCCAGTATCTCAGCGACTCGCTGACCAAGGTCGGCAACACCTGGGGCTCGATCCGGCCGGCATTCCCGCCGATCGTCATTCCGATCGCCAGCCGCACCTACGACGAAGCCGAGGTTCGCACCTTCTCCGCTTTCGTGCAGGACGAATGGTCGATCACCGATTACCTGAAGCTCACCGCCGGCGTCCGTTACTACAACATCGAATCGGAGCTGCAGGCCTCGAACCGGTTCAACTTCGCAGGCGGCAAGGACGACCGCATCCTCGGCAGCGTCGGTGTGACCTATTCCGGCATCGCCGACACGCTGCTGCGCGCCCATTTCTCGCAAGGCTACGTCTACCCGACGCTGCTGCAGCTCTTCGTGCCGACATCGGCCGGCGGCACCAACATCTACGCCAATCCGGATCTGAGGCCCGAGACTTCCGACAATTTCGAGATCGGCGCGCGCTATGACAACGGCCGTGCCGTCCTCGACGTCACCGGCTACTACACGCTCGCCGAGGACTATATCGACTCGACGACCTGCACGACCTGCCCGGCGACCTATACCGAGCGCTGGGAGAACATCAACAAGGCGACGACCTACGGCATCGAGATCCTTGCCGAATACACCTTCGAGGGCTGGAACGTCACGCCTTACGTCAACGGCAACTGGACGCGCCGCAAGTTCGAGTACACCAACTTCTCGACCTACAATACCGACGTGCCGGAATACTCGGGTCGGGTCGGCGCCAGGTACGATTGGACCTATCGCGACCGGGTCCGCGGTTGGGCCGATCTCTTCGTGCGGGCCGGCTCCGCGTCGAGGTTCACCAGCGCCGCCGGCGTGACGACCTCGGAAGGCAGTTGGGCGACCCTCAATCTCGCCCTCGGTGCCAGTGCCGGCGAAAACGACAAGTACGGCCTGTCGATCAGCCTCAACAACCTCACCGACGCCTCGTATCGGCCGACCCTCGACGAACTGCCCGGCGAAGGCCGCAGCCTCGAGGTCCGGGCGACGATCAAGCTGAACTGACGCGGAGCGGCGGCCGGAAAAATCCCGGCCGCCTTGCCGCATCGCGCGTCGAGAAGGAGGGGCATGCCATGCATCAGGCGCGTCGGACCGACGAGGCGGGAGCGGCCTCGATCGAGGCCTATTTCGCGACCGAGACCGACGACCCGCTTGCCGGTGCGTTCGCCGGCAAGCGCGCCGTTCATCCGTTCCTCGGCATGCGTCCGGTTCCGGACGGCGACCGGCCCGCGACATGGGCAGCGATGCGCACGGCGCGGCGTGACGGCAAGAGCGTTGCCTACGTCCACGTACCGTTCTGCGAAAATCACTGTCTTTTCTGCGGCTTCTACCAGAACCCCTGGCGCGCTTCCGACGGCCCGGCCTATGCCGACGCCGTCGTCGCCGATCTCGCGCGTGACCGCGATGCGCCCTGCCAGGCGAGCGGTCCGGTCCACGCCGTCTATTTCGGCGGCGGCACGCCGAGCGCCCTTGCCGGGCGCGACCTTGCCCGCATGATCGAGGCGGCGACAAGATACCTGCCGCTCGCCGGCGACTGCGAGATCACCGTCGAGGGCCGGGTCCACGGCTTCGATGACGACAAGGTGGCCGCCTGTCTCGGCGCCGGGGTCAACCGGTTCTCGATCGGCGTGCAATCCTTCGACGAACGCCTGCGTCGGCGGCTCGGCCGCAAGGCCGGGCGGCGCGAGATCGTCTCGTTTCTCGAGCGTCTCGTCGCCGGGGATCGGGCCGCGATCGTCATCGACCTCATCTACGGCCTGCCGGAGCAGTCGCTCGACGACCTCGAGGCGGATATCCGCATGGCCGCCGCGACCGGGATCGACGGTCTCGACCTCTATTCCCTCAACCTCATCCCCGGCACGCCGCTGATCCCGGCGCTGGAACGCGGCAAGTTCTCGCGACCGGTCGAGCCGGGCCGTCTCGGCAGCTATTTCGAACGCGGCTCACAGGTTCTGGCGGCGCACCGGTGGGAGGGCATTTCCACCAGCCACTGGCGCCGGACGACCCGCGAACGGAACCTCTACAATCTGCTCGTCAAGACCGGGGCGTCGTGCCTTGCCTTCGGGTCCGGGGCCGGCGGCTTTCTCGACGGCCGCTCGTACCGGGTGGACCGCGACCTCGGCCGCTACCTCGCGACCGTCGCCGCCGGCGAGGCGCCGGTCACCCACATCATGGCGCAGGCCCCGCACCATACCCTGCTCAATGCGATCAAGGGCGGCATGGAGAGCGGCCGGCTCGACATCGCTCAGGCGACCGCGGCCTTGGCCGAGATCGGCGGCGCGACGATCGGTGCCGCCATCCAGCCCCTGCTCGAGCAATGGCGCCGAGCCGGTCTCCTGCGCCTGTCCGACGGCTGGCTCGAACTGACGCTCGCCGGCCGCTTCTGGCAGGTCTCGATGACCCAGCGCCTCATCGAATGGATCAACCACAACATCGACGCCGGCATTCCGTCGGCCCGAACCCTATCGACGGCAAAACCCACAGGAGAGACCGTATGACATTGTCCGTGCAAACCCGGAAGGCAGTCACTGCCTCGCTAGCCGCGGCGCCGGGCGCCGTTCTCGAGGAGATCGCCGCCCGCCATGGCGTCAGCACCGCCGACGTGGTTGCCTGCCTGCCTGCCGGCGAGGCACTGACCATCTCGGGCAGCCGCTTCGAGGACGTCATGACAGCTATCGCGGGCTGGGGCGAGGTCACGTTCCTCGTCAATACCCCCGACGTCATTCTCGAGGCCAAGGGAACGGTGCCGCAGGGCAGCATGGGTCGCGGGTTCTACAATCTCCACGGCAAGCCCATCGGCGGCCACCTCAAGGCGGACAATTGCGCCTCGATCGCCTTCGTCTCGCGCAAGCTGTTTTCGAGCGATACCCATTCGGTGCAGTTCTACAACCGCGACGGCGGCTGCATGTTCAAGATCTATCTCGGACGTGGCGAGAACCGCGAGCTCATCCCCGAGCAGATCGAGCATTACCTGGCGCTGCGTGCCCGCATGGCCGCCCACTGAGCCGTGACCCATTCCAACGAGGGGAGAAAACCCGTGTATCTTGCAATGAACCGTTTCCAGGTGAAAAAGGACAAGGCCGAAGCTTTCGAGGCAGTCTGGCTCGGCCGCCAGAGCGATCTGCCGACCATGCCGGGCTTCATCGAGTTCCGCCTGCTCAAGGGTCCGGAGCGCGAGGATCACATCCTCTATTCCTCGCACACCTTCTGGGCGACCGAGACCGATTTCCTCGACTGGACCGAGTCCGAGGCCTTCCGCAAGTCTCATTCCGCGGCCAATGCCGGCCGATCCGAACCGATGACGCTCGGCCATCCGGTCTTCGAAGGATTCGAGACGGTGCAGACCATCGACAGGACTGCCGGCGAAGCCGCGTAGGTTGGTGGAAAGGCGAGCCTGTGCACGAGGCCCTTCTGTTCCTTCACATTCTCGCCGCGACGATCTGGACGGGCGGCCACGTCGTTCTTGCGACGATCGTTCTGCCGCGCGTCCTGAAGGCTGCCGATCCCGAGATGCTGCTGGCTTTCGAGGGCCGCTTCGAGCGGATCGGCATCCCGGCTCTCCTCGTGCAGGTCGCGACCGGCATCTGGATGGCCGTCGATCTGGTTCCCGATGTCCGCCTCTGGTTCCGTCCCGCCGAAGCGGACCCGATCGCTCACCTGGTGCTCGCCAAGCTGGTGCTGCTCCTGGCCACTGCCGCTCTCGCCCTCGACGCCAAGCTGCGGGTTCTGCCGCGCCTGACCGCGGATCGGCTCAACGACATGGCCCTGCACATCGCCGCGGTGACCCTGCTCTCGATCGCCTTCGTTTTCGTCGGCGTGTCGTTTCGCTCCGGCGGCCTCCCCTGGTGAACCCGCACCACGACGGCCGGCCGCCGATCCACCGAAACCGGCATGACGCCGTGCCGGGAAGTGAGGCTCTATGGAAAGTGCCGTCTTGATGGTTCTTCTGACGCTGCAGACCGGCAGCGGCCTGGCCGTTTCCTTCGCCGAGACCGACGACCGGCCGGCCTGCGAAGAGCGCATGGGGCGTGTCCAGGCGATCCTGCGCCTGGCGCCGGACGTGTCCGTCGTCGACTCCGGCTGCTACCCGAGCAACGCCCGATTCGAGCCCTTCGACCATGCGCCGCCTGCCGACACGCCGCACCGGCACTATCTCGTCGTGCTCGACGAGGGTGCGGCGGTCATAGAATTGCAGAAGGACGCGACCGCCTGCGCCGTGGCGCTCGGCAATGTCTCCGAGGGGAGCAGGCGCTACTGCGCGTCGTCGTACCAGGGCCGCATCGATTGATGTCGTCGGCGCCTGCCGGCACGGCCAAGGAGAAGTCGATTGTGTGACGCCCGGCGAGGCAAGCCCTCCCGGGGCCGTCGGCCGCAACAACCGAAACCCCGCGTTCGGCTGCGCCGGGCAGGGAGGGGTGGCGTTCACACCTCGGCGGCTGCGGCCAAGGCCGGTCGACCGGGGCTCAGAAACGCCAGTTGACGCCGGCCCGGACGATGCCTCCCTCGACCTGCCGCTCGATCATGTAGGGCTCGACCGACATTGCGGTGTCCGGTCCGCCGTTCGCCGTATAGGAACCGACGCCGGTTGCCGTCGCCTTCGAGGTGCCGAGATCGAAATAGAGGCCCTCGACACCCACGGAGACATGGTCGCCGACGGCATATTCGATGCCGCCGCCGACGACATAGCCGGCCCGAACCGACGACTTGCTGCCGGCCCAGCGGCTCCGGGCGGTATGCGAACCGCCGCCCTTGCCGGGATCGTTGTACTGCTCGTCGACCGCCGCCGACGTCTCCAGCGTCATCTGGCCGACGGCGAGCCCGGCCGTGCCGAAGACGAGCAGCCTGTCCATCGTGAAGCCGACGCGCGGCCGAAGCGTGTAGAGCCAGTCGATCCTGGCGGAATGCTGGACGGCACTGATGCGCGTGCCGGAGCCGGTGAGGCTGCCGCCGTCGAAGCTCTCCCGGGCCGCCCAGGAAACCGCCCCGTCGCCCCGGCCGGCCAGCGATCCGTCCATCTCGAGGCCGAAAAGGAGGTTTCCGCGCTGCCAGTTGTAGCCGCCCGCGAGGCCGCCGAGGAACACGCTCTGGCTGACGGTCCCGCTCCCCGGCCAGGCGGAAAAGCGACCGCTGTTCGAGACCGCGGAGAATGGAACGGCCGGCGAAAATCGGGGAACGCCCGATTTGAAGCCGAAATCTTCGCCCCCGCTGCCGGTGCGAGCCATTTGGAAGTCGTCGTCGCCAAACGTTGCCCCGGCCTTGAGGCCGATATAGAATCCGCTCCAGTTTGTTTCTTCGGCCTTTACTTCATACACCGCCGAATAATTCGTAAGGGCGATGGTGCCGATACTTGTTGCAGTGACGAAGGATGTCTTCATATTTAGGCACAACGTCGGAGTTGGGACGATGAATCTCAATACGTATGTCTTATATCATGCTCGCATGAGTCCGCATAGGCCGGCGATCGCCTATACGGGGGGAGTCGCGACCTACGGCATGGTGGCCGACGCGATCCACGCCGCCGCGCGCCGGATCGGCGAGCTCGGGCTCGAGGCACAGATGCTCGTCGCCATCGACGTGCGCAACCCGTTCCAGCACCTCGTTCTGATCCTGGCCCTGGAACGGTGCGGCATCACCTCGGTCTCGCTGCACACCGTCTATAGCGCCGTCGTGTCCGGGCTGGTGCCCGATGCGGTGATCCTCGACCGGTTCGGCACCCCGCTCGTCGACGTCCGAACGATCGCGCTCGACGATGCCTGGTTCGCCCGCGATCGCGCGGCGGCGCCGAGCGAACTTCGTCCCGTCGCAGCGGACCGGCATACCCGGATCGTGCTGTCCTCCGGCACGACCGGCGTGCCGAAGGCGGTCGGCCTGACGCCCGCGGTGCTGGAGCGGCGCATGCTCGACGGGGTCGTGTGGGCCAACGGCGCCGGGCGCACGCTGAGCGTGGCGGGCGTGTCGACCGTCGGGTCGTTCCACCTGTTCCATGCCCTGATCAGCGGCGGCCTCGCCTGTTTTGCCCCCAATCCGGAAGAGACGTTGCATCTCGTGCGTCTGTTCGGCGTCGGCCATCTGATCGCGCTCCCCGGCCAGCTCCGCGACATCGTCGACCATCAGCTCGGCGGTTTCGAGGCCTGCCCGACCCTGCACCGCGTCACCGTCGGCGGCAGCCGCATCTCGAAAGAGCTGATCACCGATGCGCGCGCCACCCTGTCGAGCGATGTGATGCTCGCCTACGGCACCACCGAGACCGGCGGCATCGCCTATGGCCTTGCCGGCACCTTCGGCGATGTCGAGGGCGCGGCCGGCTATCTCGCGCCCTGGGCGCGGGCGCAGGCGGTCGACGAGGACGGCGCCGTGCTGCCCGCCGGGCGGCAGGGGCAGTTGCGCCTGTGGACCAACAAGGTCGGCGAGTTCGTGGCGCCCGAGCCGCGCGACCGCGCCATCCTCGGCGGCGACGGCTGGTTCCGCCCCGGCGACGTCGGCGCCGTCCACGGCGACGGTCTGGTCGCGGTTGTCGGCAAGTCGATCGAGGTGATCAATCGCGACGGTGCGATCGTCTCGCCGCATCTGGTCGAGGATGCGCTGAAGCGCCACGACGAGGTGGTCGATGCCGGCGTCATCGAGATGCGGACCGACGCCGCCCGCGTCGAGATCTGGGCCGGGGTGGTCGCCCGCGGTCCGCTCGACGAGCACGCGCTCTTGAGCCGCTGCGCCGGGCTGCTCGGCGACAAGGCGCCCGACGTGCTGGTGCGGATCGACGCCGTTCCGCGCACCGATACCGGCAAGATCATCCGTGGCGAGTTGCGTCAGGCCGTCCTTCGGCGCTATGCCGAAAGAACGGCAGGCGCCGCCGTGCCGGATGGCCGGCCCGGCGTGGCGAGGTGATCGCGGGGCAAAGGGCAAGGCACGACGCCGGCAGCAAGACCGGCGCGAGGGCCGGGGTCTCGGGGGAGGGGTTCGATGTACCGATTTGGCCGGATTCTGGCTCGGCTGGCGTTTGCCCTGGTGCTTGCCGCCGCGCCGGCGCTCGCCGACGGCAGGCCGGGCGGATCGCTCGTCATCCTGTCGACCCAGGTGCCGCGTCATGTGAATGGCGCGCTTCAGTCCGGCGTTGCGGTGGCGATCCCGAGCACCCAGATCTTCGCCTCGCTCCTGCGCTACGACGCCGAATGGAACCCCGAGCCCTATCTCGCCGAGAGCTGGCAGGTGTCCGACGACGGCCTGTCGGTAACGCTGAAGCTCGTCGCCGGCGCCACCTTTCACGACGGCCGGCCGGTGACTTCCGAGGACGTCGCCTTCTCGATCCTGGCGATCCGGGACAACCATCCCTTCAAGTCGATGTTCGCGCCGGTCGAGGCGGTCGAGACGCCCGATCCCGGCACCGCCGTCATCCGCCTCGGCCGGCCGCATCCGGCCCTGCTGCTGGCGCTATCCCCGGCATTGGCGCCGATCCTGCCGAAGCATGTCTATGGCGACGGCCAGGACCTCAGAACCCATCCGGCCAATGTGGCGGCCGTCGGCGCCGGTCCGTTCCGGCTCGCCGAATTTCAGCCCGGCGAGCACATCATCCTGAAGCGGTACGAGAATTTCTTCCTGCCCGGGCGCCCCTATCTCGACGAGATCGTCATCCGCTATCTCCCCGACGTGTCGACCCTGCTGCTCGCCATGGAGCGCGGCGAGGGCGATCTGCGTCCCTTCGCGACCGGATCGCAGGAGATACGCCGGCTCCGGCAGGTCGACCGCCTCGCGGTGACGAACGCCGGCTATGCCGCGCTTGGCCCGATCAACTGGCTGGCCTTCAACACGCGATCGCCGAAGCTGGCCGATCGCCGGGTCCGCCAGGCCATCGCCTACGCGATCGACCGGGACTACATCGTCGGCACCCTGCATCACGGCGTGTCGGTGGCGCAGCGTGGCCCGATCGTCGAGGGCAGTCCGTTTTTCGACCCGACCGTTCCGGCCTATGACCTCGACCTCGACAAGGCGAGGGGACTGCTCGCCGAGGTCGGCCTCGGCGATGGCCTGCAACTGACCGTCGACTATGTTCCCGGCCTGGTCGAGCAGCAGAAGAACCTCGCCGAATACCTGAAGTCCCAGTTGAAGAAGATCGGTATCGACGTCACCGTCCGCACCTCGCCCGACACGGCGACCTGGGCCAGCCGGATCGCCGGCCACGACTTCGAAATGACCATGGACACGGTGTTCAACTGGGGCGACCCGGTGATCGGCGTCCATCGCACCTACCTGTCCTCCAACATCCGGCCCGGTGTCGTCTGGTCGAACACGCAGAGCTATGCCGACGCGCGGGTCGATGCCCTGCTCGAAGCGGCGGCGGTCGAACTCGATCCGGCCCGGCGCAAGCAGCTCTATGCCGAATTCCAGCAGATCGTCGCCACCGATCTGCCCGTCTACTGGCTGAACCTCTTGCCGTTCCACACCGCCTATGACAGGCGGCTCGGCAATCCGCCGCTCTCGATATGGGGCGTCCTGTCGCCGATGGACGAGCTATACTGGATAAAGGACAAGTAGTCCGGCCATCGGGTCCGCGACCGGGATTGCCCCGGGGGCGCAGTCGAGACGATCGCCGGTCGGTCCCCGGGGGCAACATGACGGGCTATATCGCGCGCCGACTGCTGCACGGCCTTTTTCTGGTGGCCGGCGTCGTCGTCGTGAATTTCGTCCTGCTCCGTCTCGCGCCGGGCGATACGGCGACCGCCATCGCCGGCGAAATGGGCGGTGCGACGGCCGATGTCCTTGCCGCGATCCGCGCCGACTACGGGCTCGACCGGCCGCTGCCGACCCAGCTCGCCATCTATCTCGGCCACATCGCCCGCGGCGACCTCGGCATGTCCCACTATTTCAATCTGCCGGTCTCCAGCCTGATCGCCGCCCGCCTCGGGCCGACCGTCCTGCTCGTCGCCAGCGCCCAGATCGTCGCGCTCGTGGTCGGGGTGGCGCTCGGCGTGCTGGCGGCCCGCGCCCGGGGCGGTGCGGTCCCGACGCTGGTCACGGCCTTCACCACCGCCTGCCATGCGATGCCGGTCTTCTGGACCGGGATCATGCTCGTCGTCCTCTTCGCCTCGATCCTGCCGGTCCTGCCGGTGGAGGGAATGTCGGATCTGCGCCTGCGCGACGCCGGATGGATCACCCGCACCCTCGACGTCGCCCGCCATCTGGTCCTGCCGGTGGTCACGCTGGTGCTCGTCCATCTCGCGCAATACGCGCGGATCACCGGGGCGGCGATGCGGGAGGTGCTGGCCGCCGATTTCATCCGCGTCGTCCGGGCGAAAGGCGCCCCGGAACGGACGGTTCTGTTTCGCCATGCCCTGCGCAACGCCGCCCTGCCGGTGCTGACCGTCGCCGGGCTGCAGTTCGGCCATCTGCTGTCCGGCGCGCTCCTCGTCGAGACCGTCTTCAACTGGCCGGGGCTCGGCCGGCTGGCGTTCGAGTCGCTGCTGCGCCGCGACTATCCGACGGTCCTCGGCGTGCTGCTCTGCGCCGCGGCCATGGTGGTCGTGGTCAATCTCCTGACCGACCTTGCCTATCGCCTCGCCGATCCCCGCCTGCGGACGGTGCCGTGATGACCGGCCGCGCCGACCCCTGGCTGCGCCGGTTCCTGAGTGCCTGTCGCACCGGCCCGTCGGCCGTCGTCGGGATGGCGGCCCTCCTCGTCGTCTGCGCCATGGCGCTCTACTCCGTGTTCCTCGACGGCCGCGACCCGTTCGACATCGTGTCCTTGCCCCACCGCGCGCCGACCTTCGTCGGACCGCTTCCGCTCGGCACGGACTATCTCGGCCGCGACCTCGCGGTGTGCCTGCTCGCTGGTGCCGCGCCGACCCTCTCTGTCGCCGCCGTAGCCGCCGGCCTCGCCATGGTCCTCGGCGTCGCGCTCGGCGCACTGGCCGGCTTTTTCGGCGGTCGCCTCGACGACCTCCTTATGCGCTTCACCGAGTTCTTCCAGGTGCTGCCGGCGCTGCTGTTCGCCATGGTGCTGGTGACGCTGTGGTCGCCGTCGCCGACCACGATCGCGCTGACCATCGGCTTCGTGGCCTGGCCGCCGACCGCGCGCCTGGCGCGGGCCGAGTTCCTGCGCATCCGGGACCTCGAATACGTCGTCGCGGCCCGGGCGGCCGGGGCCGGCGCCGGCCACCTCATGTGGCGGGTCATCCTGCCGAATGCGGCGCCGCCGCTGATCGTGTCGGCAACGCTGGTGGTCACGACGGCGATCCTGTTCGAGGCGGCGCTGTCGTTCCTCGGGCTCGGCGATCCCGACACCATGAGCTGGGGCCAGATCATCGGCGCCAACCGCGAATACGTCCTCGACGCCTGGTGGCCCGTGGCCTTTCCCGGCCTCGCGATCTTCCTCACCGTGCTCGCCGTCAGTCTCCTCGGCGACGGCCTGAACAGGATCCTCGATCCGAAATCGGATGGAGCCTAGGATGGCCGTTCTCGTGATCGAGGATCTGTGCGTCGAGATCGCGATGCGGCACCGTCCCCCGGTGCGGGTGCTCGACGGGGTCTGCCTGCGCCTCGAGGCCGGTTCCACGCTCGGCCTCGTCGGGGCGTCGGGCTCAGGCAAGTCGATCACCGCCCTGTCGGTGCTCGGTCTCCTGCCGGCACCCGCGGCGCGGATCGTCTCGGGCTCGATCCGCCTCGACGGCGAGGAGCTGGTCGGTGCCGCGAGCGAGCGCCTGCGCCGCCTGCGCGGCGGCGAAATCGCGATGGTCTTCCAGGATCCGATGACCTCGCTCGATCCGGTCTTCACGATCGGCGACCAGATCGCCGAGGCGATCCTGCTGCATCGGCCGATGCCGCGCCGGGAGGCGTGGCGGCTCGCGGTCGAGACGCTCGGCCGCGTCGGCATCGCCGATCCGTCGTCGCGCGCCCGCGCCTATCCGCATCAGCTTTCCGGCGGCATGCGCCAGCGGGTCATGATCGCCATGGCGATCGCCTGCCGTCCCCGGGTCCTCGTCGCCGACGAGCCGACGACGGCGCTCGACGTCACCACGGCGGCCGGGATCTTCGATCTTCTCGACGACATCCGGCACGAATTCGGCCTCTCGATCCTCCTCGTCAGCCACGACATGGCGGCGATCGCCCGGATGGCCGACGCCGTCGCCGTCATGCATGCCGGCCGGATCGTCGAGACCGGGACGGCCGACGCGGTGCTCGACCGGCCGCTGCATCCCTATACGCGGGAACTGCTCGCCTGCGCGCAGGCCTTCGCCGGGGAGGGCTGAGATGGCGGCGCTGCTCGACGTTCGCGACCTCGAGGTGGCCTTCCCGCAGCCGGGATCGGGCCTCTTTGCGCCGCGGCCCTCGCTGCGGGCGGTGCGCGGCGTGTCCTTCACCCTCGGACAGGGCCGTGCCCTCGGCCTCGTCGGCGAGAGCGGCGCCGGCAAGACCACAGTCGCCCTTGCGGTGATGCGCCTTCTCGATGCCGTTGGCGGCACCGTGTCCTTCGACGGGGCGGACCTCTACGCCCTCGACGCCGCGGCGATGCGCGCCCGCCGCCGCGATCTGCAGATCGTCTTCCAGAACCCCTATTCCTCGCTCGATCCGCGCCGCCGCGCCGCCGATATCGTCCGCGCGCCGCTCGACCTCCTCGGCATCGGCGATCCGGCGGCCCGCGCTGCCCGCGTTGCCGGGCTTTTTGCCCGCGTCGGCCTTCGCGCCGACCAGGCGACCCTGTTTCCGCACCAGTTCTCCGGCGGCCAGCGCCAGCGCATCGCGATCGCCCGGGCGCTGGCGACCGGTCCGCGCCTCCTCGTCTGCGACGAGCCCGTCAGCGCGCTCGATATGATCACCAAGCGGCAGATCCTCGATTTGCTGGCCGGCCTGCGCGACGATTTCGGGCTCGCCCTGCTGTTCGTGTCGCACGATCTCGGCGCCGTGCGCCGGATCTGCGACGAGATCGCCATCATGTATCTCGGCCGCATCGTCGAGTTGTCCGGGCGGGACGAGCTGTTCGCCCGCCCGCGCCACCCGTATACCCGGGCGTTGCTGGCCGCCGCGCCCTCGCTGGCGCATCGCCGTTCGCAGGGCAGGGCGGCCCGATGTGCCCTTGCCGGCGAACCCCCGAGTCCGATCGATCCGCCGCCGGGCTGCGCCTTCGCCGGCCGCTGCCCGCGGGCGACGCCGAAATGCCGGGCCGAGTGCCCCGAGCTTGCCGCCGTCGGCGCGTCGCGCGTCGCCTGCCATTTTCCCGGCTGATCCCGTCGGGCGGCGTCGCCTTCGTGCGCGGCCATCGCCATTTCCGTCGCGGCCGATCTATGATGTCATGGCGCCCTGGCGGTTTTGGCATGCACGGTCGGCGCTCCGGCTCTATGCTGCGCGGCGCGGGACGGTTCGCGTCATCTGCGCGAGGGCACCGGACCCGGCCCCATGGGGAGAGACGAGATGTGCACGGTTTGCGGATGCGGCGAGGGCAAGGTCGAGGCCGGCAAGGGCCATGACCACACTCACGATCATGCCCATGATCACGGCCACGCCCATGACCACGAACATCACCATCATCACCACGACCACGGGCACGACCATCACCACGGGCACGCCCACGACCACCCGCACGACCATCCGCACGAGCCGGCGGTCGCCGCCGGCACCGTCGACTATGGCGGCGGCATCGCCGGGGTGCATGTGCCCGGCCTTTCCCAGGAGCGCGTGATCCGCATCGAGCGCGACATCCTTGCAAAGAACGACGCGCTCGCCGCCGACAACCGGCGCTATTTCGCCCGCACCCGCACCCTGGCGCTCAACCTCGTCTCGAGCCCCGGCGCCGGCAAGACGAGCCTCCTCGTCAAGGCGATCGAGGGGTTGAAGGACCGCATGTCGGTCGCCGTCATCGAGGGCGACCAGCAGACCTCGAACGATGCCGACCGCATCCGGGCGACCGGCGTTTCGGCGGTGCAGATCAACACCGGCAAGGGCTGCCACCTCGATGCCGACATGGTCGGCCGCGCCCTCGACGAACTGGTGCTGCAGCCCGGCGGCGTCGTCTTCATCGAGAATGTCGGCAATCTCGTCTGCCCGGCCGCCTTCGACCTCGGCGAGGCGGCCAAGGTGGTCATCCTCTCGGTGACCGAAGGCGACGACAAGCCGCTGAAATATCCCGACATGTTCGCCGCCAGCGATCTCATGGTGATCGGCAAGACCGACCTTGCCCCGCATGTCGACTTCGATATCGAGAGGGCCGTCGACTACGCCCGGCGCATCAATCCCGGGATCGAGGTGCTGCGCCTTTCGGCCCGCACCGGCGAAGGCCTTGCCGATTTCCTCGCCTGGATCGACGCGCGCCGCAGCGCCGGCGTCGCCGCGGCCGAATAGGAAATCCCGGCATGTGTCTTGCGATTCCCGCGAAGGTCATCGAGCTCCTGCCCGACGAGATGGCCCGTGTCAGCCTCGACGGCGTCGTCAAGGACGCCTCGATCGCCCTCGTGCCCGAAGTCGAGGTCGGCGACTACGTGATCCTGCACGTCGGCTACGCCCTGTCGCGCATCGATCCGGACGAGGCGGCAAAGACCCTCGCGCTCCTTGCCGAAGCCGGCGTCGTCGGCACCGCCGCGGAGTAGACGGGCGATGAAGTATGTCGACGAGTTCCGCGACGGCAAGATCGCCCGCCGCCTCGCCGCGGCGATCGCCGAAGCCGCCGATCCGGCCCGCGACTACCGCTTCATGGAGTTCTGCGGCGGCCACACCCACGCCATCTCGCGATACGGCATCGAGGACCTGCTGCCCGATAACGTGCGCATGATCCACGGGCCCGGCTGCCCGGTCTGCGTGCTGCCGGTCGGCCGCGTCGATGCCGCCATCCGGCTTGCCCGCCGGCCCGAGGTGACGCTGCTGACCTATGGCGACCTCATGCGCGTGCCGGGTTCCGGCGGTGTCAGCCTGCTTCGGGCGAAGGCCGAGGGCGCCGACATCCGCATGGTCTATTCGACCCTCGACGCGCTGAAGATCGCCGAGAGCGAGCCCGACCGCGAGGTCGTCTTCTTCGCCATCGGCTTCGAGACGACGACGCCGCCGACGGCGCTCGCCCTGAAGCTGGCGAAGAACAAGGGCCTTGCCAATTTCACCGTCTATTCCAACCACGTGCTGACCCCGGCCGCCATCAGCCACATCCTCGAAAGCCCGGAGGTCAGGAAGCTCGGCACGGTGCGCATCGACGGCTTCATCGGCCCGGCCCACGTCTCGACGGTGATCGGCACGCGGCCCTACGACTATTTCGCCGAGGAGTTCGAAAAGCCGGTGGTCGTCGCCGGCTTCGAGCCGCTCGACGTGATGCAGGCGATCCTGATGCTGGTGACCCAGGTCAACGACGGCCGCCACGTCGTCGAGAACCAGTATGTCCGCGCCGTCCGGCCGGAAGGCAATCTCACCGCCCAGCGCGAGGTCGCCGAGGTGTTCGAGCTGCGCGAAAGCTTCGAGTGGCGCGGTCTCGGCGAGGTGCCCTACAGCGCCCTGCGCATCCGGCCGGCCTATGCCGGCTTCGACGCCGAAAAGCGCTTCGACATTCCCTACGTCCCGGCCCCCGACAATCCGGCCTGCGACTGCGGCGCCATCCTGCGCGGCGTCAAGGAACCGCGGGACTGCAAGCTTTTCGGCACGGTCTGCACGCCCGAGACGCCGATGGGGTCCTGCATGGTCTCCTCGGAGGGCGCCTGCGCCGCCCACTGGACCTATGGCCGCTTCCGCGATCCGGCCGGAGCCAGGAGGAAAGCCTCGTGAAGGCCAATAACCGGAAACTCGACCTGAAGTCGGGCCGCGTCGAGCTCTCCCATGGCTCCGGCGGGCGGGCGATGGCCAAGCTCGTCGGCGAACTTTTCCATGCCGCCTTCGCCAATGCCGAGCTCCTGAAGGGCAACGACCAGGCCGCCTTTTCGGTCGAGGCCGGCCGCATGGTCATGTCGACCGACGGCTATGTGGTGACGCCGCTGTTCTTTCCCGGCGGCAATATCGGCGACCTCGCCGTCAACGGCACGGTCAACGACGTCGCCATGGCCGGCGCGACGCCGCTCTGGCTCTCGGCCGCCTTCGTTATCGAGGAGGGCTTGCCGCTCGCCGACCTGAAGGCGATCGTCGATGCCATGGCCGAGGCGGCGCGCACGGCCGGGGTCGCCATCGTCACCGGCGACACCAAGGTCGTCGAGCGCGGCAAGGCCGACGGCGTCTTCATCACGACGACCGGCGTCGGCGTCGTGCCGGACGGCCTCGCGCTCTCGGCCGATCGCGCCCGGCCCGGCGATGTCGTGATCCTCTCGGGCACCATCGGCGACCACGGCATCGCCGTCATGTCGAAGCGCGAGAATCTCTCGTTCGAGACCGCGATCGTCTCCGATTCGATGGCCCTCAACGGCCTCGTCGCGGCGATGGTCGCGGCCGGCGGCGATGCGATCCGGGTGATGCGCGATCCGACCCGCGGCGGCCTTGCCGCGACCCTCAACGAACTCGCGGAGAGTTCCCGGGTCGGCATCGTCGTCGAGGAGGAGGCGATCCCGATCCGTGCCGAAGTGGCGGCGGCCTGCGAGCTCCTCGGCCTCGATCCGCTCTATGTCGCCAACGAGGGCAAGCTCGTCGCCATCGTCGCGCCGGACAAGGCCGAGGCCGTGCTTGCCGCGATGCAGGCCGATTCCGCCGGCCGCGACGCGGCGATCGTCGGCCGCGTCGTCGAGGACGATCATCATTTCGTGCAGATGACGACCGCCTTCGGCGGCGGCCGCATGGTCGACTGGCTCTCCGGCGATCAGCTGCCGCGCATCTGCTGACGGGGCGCCGCCCCGTCAGTCTTCGAGCGTCAGCACCAGCACCGAGAGTGGCGGCAGGTCGACGAGGGCCGACTGGCCGAAGCCGTGGCTCGGCACCGGTTCGCTCTCGATCGCCCCGCCATTGCCCTGGCCCGAGCCGCCATAGTCGTAGGCGTCGGTGTTGATCGCCTCGCGCCAGCGTCCCGGTCGCGGCAGGCCGATGCGCCTGGCCGTGCGCGGCACCGGCGTGAAGTTGCAAAGGACGAGCACCGGCTTGTCGTCCTCCTCGCCCCAGCGGGCGAAGGCAAACATCGACTCGGCGGCGTTGTCGACCTCGAGCCACGAGAAGCCGCGCCATTCGGCATCGTAGCGATGCAGCGCCGGCAGGCTCCGGTAGAGGTGGTTGAGGTCGCGCACGAGGATCTGCATGCCCCGGTGGCGCGGCTCGGAGACGAGATGCCAGTCGAGGCTCCGGTCGTGGTTCCACTCCGCCCACTGCGCGAACTCGCCGCCCATGAACAGGAGCTTCTTGCCCGGGTGGCACCACATGAAGGCGAAATAGGCGCGCAGATTGGCGAATTTCTGCCAGTCGTCGCCGGGCATCTTGCCGATCAGCGAGCCCTTGCCGTGCACCACCTCGTCGTGGCTGAGCGGCAGCACGAAGTTCTCCGAGAAGGCGTAGGTGAGGCCGAACGACATCTGGTTGTGGTGGTAGAAGCGATGGATCGGATCACGCCGCATGTAGTCGAGCGTGTCGTTCATCCAGCCCATGTTCCACTTGAAGCCGAAGCCGAGGCCGCCGCCGCTGGTCGGCCGCGACACCTGCGGCCAGGCGGTGGATTCCTCGGCGATGGTCGCGATGCCGGGCGCTTCCGAATAGACGATCTCGTTGAAGCGCTGGAGGAAGTCGACGGCTTCGAGGTTCTCGCGGCCGCCGTGGATGTTCGGGATCCACTCGCCGGCGCGGCGCGAATAGTCGAGATAGAGCATCGAGGCGACGGCATCGACGCGAAGGCCGTCGATGTGGAACCGCTTCAGCCAGTAAAGGGCATTCGCGATGAGGAAGTTGCGGACCTCCGGACGGCCGTAATTGTAGATGTAGGTGTCCCAGTCCGGGTGGTAGCCGAGCCGCGGGTCCTCGTGTTCGTAGAGGCAGGTACCGTCGAAGCGGGCAAGCCCGTGCGCGTCGCTCGGGAAATGGCCCGGCACCCAGTCGAGGATGACCCCGAGCCCGGCCCGATGGCAGGCATCGATGAGGAGGGCGAAATCGTCCGGCGGGCCGAAGCGGCTGGTCGGCGCGTAGAGCCCGGTCGGCTGATAGCCCCAGGACGGCTCGTAGGGGTGCTCGTTGACCGGCAGGAGCTCGATATGGGTGAAGCCCATCCAGGCGGCGTAGTCGGGCAGCGTCTCGGCCAGCTCGCGATAGGAGAGCTGGCGGCCGAACTCGCCGCGCCGCCACGAGCCGAGATGCACCTCGTAGATCGACACCGGCTGGTGGACGAGGTCGCCGCCGCCGCGCGCCTGCAGGAAATTGGCGTCGTGCCAACTCGGCTCGCGCAGGCGATGGACGATCGAGGCGTTGCCCGGCGGCTGCTCGCAATAGAAGGCGAAGGGGTCGGTCTTCAGCGGTTGCACCCGCCCGTCCGGACCCCGGACCTCGTATTTGTAGCAGGCGCCCTCGCCGATATCGGGCAGGAAGATTTCCCAGACGCCGGTCGTGCCGCGCGGCCGCATCATGTGCCGCCGGCCGTCCCAGCCGTTGAAGTCGCCGACCACCGAAACGCGCCGTGCCGCCGGGGCCCAGACCGCGAAGCTGGTACCGGAAATGCCGTCGAGCACGCGCGGATGCGCACCGAGCACTTCGTAGAGCCGGCGGTGCGAGCCCTCCGAGATCAGGTGCTCGTCGATTTCGCCGATGATCGGACCGAAGCGGTAGGCGTCCTCGAACTCCCAGGTCGAGGATCCCCAGCGCGCCTTCAGCCGATAGGCGAACTCGCGGCATTGCTCCGGGACGATGCCGGCAAAGAGGCCGGAATCGTGCACCCGCGTCAACTCGACAAGGTCCGAGCTGTCGCCGCGCGCCACCACCGTGACGGCATCGGCGCCGGGCAGGTAGGCGCGGACGACGAGCTGGTCGCCGGCCTGGTGCAGGCCGAGAACCGCGAACGGGTCGGCATGATCGGCCGCCACCAGCGTGTCGATGTCGCGCTGGTCGATCAGCGGGATCGGGGCTGCAGCCTTGCTGCGCTTGCTCCGGGGCTTTTTCGGCGCCGCCGTGGCGGTGTCGCTTGCAGGCTTCTTGCCAGCCATCGTGTCTCCGTCAGAACGTGCCGATCGGCACACGCCAAATGTCGTGCGCGTATCCGCGGATGGTGCGGTCGGAGGAGAACCAGCCGACCTGGGCAGTATTGATCACGGCCTTCCGCAGCCATTCGTCCTGGTGGACATAGGACGCGTCGACCTCTTTCTGCTTCTCTACATAAGACCTGAAATCTGCCGTCACGAGGAAGTAGTCGTCGTGCCGCAGCTTGTCGACGAGGCCGCGGTAGCGGCCCGGGTCGTCCGGGGAGAAATACCCCGACTCGATCGCCGACAGCACTTCGGTCAGCAGCGGGTCGCTTTCGATCGTCGAGCGCGAATCGAAACCGCGGGCGCGGATGTCGTTCACATCGGCGGCGGTGAGGCCGAAGATGAAGATGTTCTCGTCGCCGACCCGGTCGCGGATCTCCACATTGGCGCCGTCGAGGGTGCCGATGGTGAGGGCGCCGTTCAGCGACAGCTTCATGTTGCCGGTGCCCGACGCTTCCATGCCGGCCGTCGAGATCTGCTCGGAAAGGTCGGCCGCCGGGATCATCAGCTCGGCCAGCGAGACGTTGTAGTTCTGCAGGAACGCCACCTTCAGCCGGTCGCCGACGACCGGGTCGTGGTTGACGATCTGGGCGATGTCGTTGGCCAGCTTGATGATGTACTTCGCCATCACGTAGCTCGGCGCGGCCTTGCCGGCGAACAGCTTGACGCGCGGCGTCCAGTCGGCGCCCGGATTGTTGCGGATGGCGAAATAGCGCGCCACGGTCTCCAGCAGATTGAGCAGCTGGCGCTTGTATTCGTGGATGCGCTTGATCTGGATGTCGAACATCGCGTTCGGATCGACCGTGAGGCCCATCCGGCGCTGGATTTCGGTGATCAGCCGCTGCTTGTTCTGCCGCTTGGCCTGGCTGAAGCGATGGCGGAACTCCGCATCCTCGCTGAACGGTCGGATGTCCTCGATCTGCTCGAGGTCGCCGACCCAGCGGTCGCCGATCGCCTCGATGAGCAGTTTCCGGAGCGGCCGGTTGCACTGGTAGAGCCAGCGCCGCGGCGTGATGCCGTTGGTCTCGTTGACGATGCGCTCGGGATAGAGCCGCGACAGGTCGTAGAACACCGTCTCCTTCATCAGCGCGGTGTGCAGCGCCGACACGCCGTTGATGCGCCGGCTGCCTAGGAAGGCGAGGTTGCCCATCCGGACCGAACCGCCATTGGCGTGATCGATGATTCGCACGGCGTCGAACGGCACCGGCGACTGCATGCGCTGCACCTCGCGCATCTGCCACTCGTCGAGCCATTCGATGATCTGCAGATGCCGCGGCAGGATGCGGCGGAACATGTCGACCGGCCAGCGCTCCAGCGCTTCCGGCAGAAGGGTGTGGTTGGTGTAGCCGATGCAGTTGCGCACCGTCAGGAAGGCCTGTTCCAGCGACACGTCGTGCTCGTCGACCATCAGCCGCACCAGCTCGGCGACCGCGATCGCCGGATGGGTGTCGTTCATCTGGATGGCGACGTGCTCGTGCAGGCGACGCAGGTCGCCGTGCTGGTTCACGTAGCGGCGCAAGAGGTCCTGCAGCGAGGCCGAGGTGAAGAAATATTCCTGCTTGAGGCGCAGCTCGCGGCCCTTCGGCGTCGCGTCGTTCGGGTAGAGCACCCGCGAGATCGTCTGGGCCAGCACCGCCTGCTCGGCGGCATGCAGGAATTCGCCGCGGTTGAAGCTGTCGAAATCGATGAGATGGGTCGGCTTGGCCGACCACAGGCGCAGCGTGTTGACGTGGCGCCCGCGCCAGCCGACGATCGGCGTGTCGTAGGCCGCCGCGATCACCCGGTCGTCGCCGCGCCACTTGGCCCGGCCTTCGCCGTCGACCTCGACGCGACCGCCGAAATTGATCTCGTAGGCGACTTCCGGCCGCTCGAACTCCCAGTGGTGGCCGGAGATCAGCCAGTCCTCGGCCTCCTCGATCTGCCAGCCGTCGGCGAGGCGCTGCTTGAACAGGCCGTGCTCGTAGCGGATGCCGTAGCCGTGCGCGGCGATGCCGAGGGTCGACATGGAGTCCATGAAGCAGGCCGCGAGCCGGCCGAGACCACCATTGCCGAGCGCCGCGTCGGCCTCGTAGGCGACGATCTCGCCATAGTTGAGGCCGAACGATTCGATCGCCGCGCGGCACTCGTCCTCGATGCCGAGATTGCACATGGAATCGACCAGCAGCCGGCCGATCATGAACTCCATCGAGAAGTAATAGACGCGCTTCTGGCCGGTGTCGTAGACGCGCCGCGTCGAGGGCATCCAGCGATCGATGATGTAGTCGCGCACGACCAGCGTCAGCGCCGTACACCAGTCCTTCGGCACGGCGTGCTCGGGGTCCTTGCCAACCGAATAGACCAGCCGCTCGAGCAGGGCCTTGCGCAGCTCTCCCTCGTCGGCGGCGCGGTGCGGCAGCGGAAAACGTTCGGTATGGCTCATGTCGCAGTCGTCCTGTCTGGCTGGCGCAAGGGCCAAGTCCTCGATCTGTCGGCAGGGGCCGTACGCCACCCTGGAAAGGGGCCGGCCGAGGAGGGTGAAATCCAACGTTCCTTCAACGAAGGCAGAACCCCGTTGCTAGCACGAATTATCGGCGCACACGACGCCCCGCCATGCGGAAAATTGCAGCAGAGCGGCGACACTGTGCTCATCCGTCCACACTTTGCCGAAGGTCAGATGCGGATGCCGCGCCGCAGCCGGCGCCGGAGCCGGCGCGGCGGCCGGCCATAGGTGAGCTTGCCGAGAAAGAGGGCGCTGTTGAGGCGCGAGGCCCGCATCCGCGCCAGATGGTCGATCAGGGCGGCACGCCCGGCCGGCTCGAGGTCCGTCATGTCGGCGACCCGCTCGGCGAGGAAGCCGAGGTCGCGCTCGAGGCCGATCAGCTCCTGCAGCGTGTCGAGCTTGGCGCGCATGCCGTGGCCGTCCGGGCCGCGCTGGCCGGCGAGCCGGTCGAGGGTGAGCCGGTCCTTGACGCGCTTGCGCCAGTCGTGCAGCGCCTCGATGTCGGCCGACGAGGCGCGCACCCGCCGGTAGTCGCGCCGGCCGCGGCGATAGCAGCGCATCATCGCGCGGGACAGGAGTTCGTCGTCGGAACGCCGCGTCGCGAGACCACCGGCGATATCGCGGGCGGCCCGCAGCGGCGCCGCCGCGACCTCGATGTCGATCACCGCGCGGTGTGCGGCCTCGGCCTCGGTCGCGAGCCGGTCGAGGACGATGGCGAGCACTGCCGCTTCCGGCTCCCCGGGCAGCGTCTCGGCGGCGAGCCGGGCGACGAAGACGAGGGCGTCGACGGTCCGCGGCCCCGCGAGGGTTGCCGCCGCCTTGCGCAGATGGCCGGCGATCTCGGTCGCGGCCGCCGCGTCGATCTCCGGGCGCAGCGTTCGCAGCAGCGTGCGCGACCGCTTGATCGCGAGCCGTGCCTTGTGGACCCGGCGGTCCTGATCGAGCGTCTCGTCGCCGAGATAGTCGATGGCGCCGCCGATGGTGGCCGCCAGCCGCTCGGGCAGCCTATGGGTCGCTGTCACTTGCACTTGACGAATTTCACCGAGCTTCCGTCCTCGTAGGTCAGCGTCAGCGTCCGGCCCTCGACCGCCATCACATAGGTCTCGGTCCAGGTCTCGCCTTCGCCGGAGCATTTCGCCTTGGCGACGTAATTGCCGTCCTTTCGCGTCACGCTCGTGAACGGACAGGAACTCTCGTAGCCCTCGATTCCCCGGGCGCTGACGGTGATCGGCACCTGATCTGTGGTCGCCGGCGTGTTCCTGCACCAGGCCGCCTCGGCTGCCCATTTGCCCTCGTAGGGCTCGGCGGCGAGCGCGGCGCCCGAGACGACGAGAGCCCCGAAAAGCGCGATCGACGAACGCATGTCCTTCTCCATCGATGCGGTGTGCCCGAGCGGAGCGCAGCACGCCGGGCCGTCACACGCAAGCCCTCCCCGATGCCGCGCCACCGCAACGGGCGCGTCGCCGCCGCCCCTTGTCACGGCTTTGTGCCGCCCCTATCGTCCGCCGACCGAACGGCATCTCTCCTCGAAAGGCGACAGCGGATGAAACCGGCGAACAGGGTCTTCACCTCCCTCGGCACGACCATCTTCGAGGTGATGTCGCAGCTCGCGGTCAAGCATGGCAGCATCAATCTCGGCCAGGGCTTTCCCGATGTCGACGGCCCCGAGGATTTGCGCGCCTCCGCCGCCGAGGCGGTGATGGCCGGGCCGAACCAGTATCCCTCGATGATGGGCATTCCCGAGCTGCGCCAGGGCGTTGCCGACGCCAACAAGCGCTTCTACGGCCTCGACGTCGACTGGCAGCGCGAGGTGATGGTGACCTCCGGCGCCACCGAGGCGCTGACCGACTGCCTGCTGGCGCTGATCGAGCCGGGCGACGAGGTCGTCCTCTTCGAGCCGCTCTACGACTGCTATCTGCCGATCGTCCGCCTCGCCGGCGGCGTGCCGAAATTCGTGCGTCTGACGCCGCCCGAATGGAAGGTCGACCGGGCGGCGCTCGAAGCCGCCTTTTCCGACAAGACCAAGCTGATCGTCGTCAACAATCCGCTCAATCCCGCCGGCAAGGTCTATCCGCGCGAGGAGCTCGAGATGATCGCCGAGCTCTGCGTGCGCCACGACGCCTATGCGGTCTGCGACGAGGTCTACGAGCACATCGTCTTCGACGGCGCCGGCCACATCCCGCTGATGACGCTGCCGGGCATGCGCGAGCGCGCCCTGCGCATCGGCTCGGCCGGCAAGACCTTCTCCTTCACCGGCTGGAAGATCGGCTATGTCACCGCCGCCCCGGCGCTGCTCGCCCCCGTCGCCAAGGCACACCAGTTCATGACCTTCACGACGACGCCGAACCTGCAGAAGGCGGTCGCCCGGGGCCTTGCCAAGGGCGACGACTACTATGCCTCCCTTGCCGGCGATCTCGAGAAGAAGCGCGACCGGCTCGCCGCCGGCCTCGAGGCGATCGGCATTCCCGTCGCCCATTCGGCCGGCACCTACTTCCTCACCGCCGACATCGGCAAACTCGGCCTCGGCGACGATGCCGAGGCCTGCAAGCGGCTGACGATCGAGGCGGGCGTCACCGCGGTGCCGGTCAGTGCGTTCTACGAGAACGATGCGCCGCGCAACTTCGTGCGCTTCTGTTTCTCCAAGCGTGACGAAGTGCTCGACGAGGCCGTATCGAGGCTTCGGCGCTATATCGCGGGCCGTTAGGCCTCGGCGCCTTCGGCGAGCTCGGGATGCTCGCTCATGAAGTGGCGCAGCGCGGCGAACAGCTGGGCGGCGTGATTGAAATCCTCCCGGCCGACCGCAATGCGGATGTCGTCGACGATCATGTCGCGGATCTTCTCGGCGCCGTGTTCCTGATGCAGGAGATACGAGGCCAGCGCCGCCGCGGCGATCTCGGGCACGTGCTCGTGCTCGGCGATCGCTTCCAGTTCGTCGAGGTCCAACCCACAGAAGGCGATGCAGTCTTCGATCGACAGCATGTCATCCTCCGGCTTCTTCCCCCCCGGCGGCCGATCCTCTCTGGAAATGTTCTTCTCTCCGGCCGCTCTAGACTCATGTAAGTCGTTTGCCCGGATTTGCCGGCTTCGTTAGGATCACTGCGACAAACCGCAACACGAGGTGAAACATGACCGGCTGCATCGTCGGCTGGGCGCATACGCCCTTTGGAAGATTCGACACCGAAACCGTCGAGAGCCTGATCGTGCGCGTCGCGTCCGAGGCCGTCGCCCATGCCGGGCTCGAGGCCGCCGACATCGACGAGATCTATCTCGGCCATTTCAACGGCGGCTTCAGCCAGCAGGACTTCACCGCCGGCCTCGTGTTGCAGGCCGATCCGGCCTTCCGCTTCAAGCCGGCGACCCGCGTCGAGAACGCCTGCGCCACCGGCTCGGCCGCCGTGCACCAGGGCCTCAAGGCGATCGCCGCCGGCAAGGCGCGCTTCGTCCTCGTCGTCGGCGTCGAGCAGATGACGACGACGCCGGGGCCGGAAATCGGCCGCAACCTGCTCAAGGCTTCCTACCTGCCCGAGGACGGCGACACCCCGGCCGGTTTCGCCGGCGTCTTCGGCAAGATCGCCCATGGCTACTTCCAGCGCCATGGCGACCAGTCGGACGCGCTCGCCGCGATCGCCGCCAAGAACCACCGCAACGGCGTCGCCAATCCCTTCGCCCAGATGCGCAAGGACCTCGGCTACGATTTCTGCCGTGCCGAGAGCGAGAAGAACCCCTTCGTCGCCGGTCCCTTGAAGCGCACCGACTGCTCGCTGGTCTCGGACGGCGCCGCCGCGCTCGTCCTCACCGACCCGCAGACGGCGCTGCGCATGAAGCGCGCCGTCGCCTTCCGCGCCGCCCAGCACGTCCAGGACTTCCTGCCGATGTCGAAGCGCGACATCCTGAAGTTCGAGGGCTGCAAGGTCGCCTGGGAGCGGGCCCGCGCCGAGGCCGGCGTCGACCTCGACGATCTCTCCTTCGTCGAGACCCACGACTGCTTCACCATCGCCGAGCTGATCGAATACGAGGCCATGGGCCTTGCGCCGGAAGGCGAGGGCGCCCGCGCCATCCTCGAAGGCTGGACCGAGATCGGCGGCCCGCTGCCGGTCAATCCGTCCGGCGGCCTCAAGGCCAAGGGTCACCCGATCGGTGCCACCGGCGTCTCGATGCACGTGCTGACGGCGATGCAGCTTGCCGGCGAGGCCGGCGACATGCAGGTCAAGGATGCCACCGTCGGCGGCATCTTCAACATGGGCGGTGCAGCGGTCGCCAACTACGTCTCGATCCTCGAGCGGATCAAGTAGCCGCCGCGGTCGCGGCCGCGTTCCAGGCGTCGAGGTCGGCGAGGGTGACGAAATCCCCCGCCGGCCGCTCGCCGGCAAGCGCGCGGCAGGGCAGGCCCGGATCGCCGAGATGGTCGAGGGCCGCGACCGCGAGGTCGAGCGGGTCTTCGGCCGTATAGCGGCTCGGCGACATGACGACGGCGATGCCGGCCCGTGCCGCCGCCGTCGCACCGACCTCCGAATCCTCGATGGCGATGCATGCGGACGCCGGCAGGCCGAGCTGGTCGAGCGCCATCAGATAGAGCTCCGGGTCGGGCTTCTTGCGCTGCGCCATGTCGCCGGTCGCCCATGCCTCGAAAAGGCCGACGACCCGCTCGCCGAGGCATTGCCGGATCAGCGTCTCGACATTGCTGCGCCCGGTCGTCGTCGCCACGGCGAGGCGGACACCGGCGGCCGCCGCTTCCTCGATCAGGCGCGCGACACCGGGCCGGAGCGCGATCGCACCGCTCTCGACCTTGGCCTTGTAGAGCCCCGACTTGAAGGCGAAGATCTCGTCGACCTCCGCCTCGAAGCGCGCCGCCGTCGCCGGCTCGTAGGTCCGCACGAAATGCAGCATGCGCTCGCGGCTGCCGCCGACCTTCAGCAGGTCGGCATAGAGCGTCTCGTCCCAGAAGAACGGATAGCCGAATTTCTCGAACGCCTCGTTGAAGGCGGCCCGGTGCGCCTCCTCGGTCTCGCCGAGGGTGCCGTCGACGTCGAAGATCAGGGCGGAAAGCGGCATGTCGGGTCTTCCCTCAGGCGCCCGGCCCGGTGCCGGGCTGGGTCAGCGCGTCGGATTTGAGGAGGAGCGCGGCGGTCGCCTCGCCCCAGGCGCGGTTCGCCGCCTCGGACGGGTGGAAGCCGTCGACGGCGAAGGCATCGGGCGCGATCGTCGTGAAGCGCGGCAGCACGGCGACGCCGCGCTCGCGGCAGAGCTGGGTGGCGATGGCGTTGAAGAGGTCGCCGCGCGTGGCGAGCGTCGCGGCGAGCGCCTTCGGCAGCATCGGCACGTTCTTGAAGCTCATGTTCTGCGACCACAGCACCGCCGCCTCCGGATAGCGTGCCTTCAGCGCGTAGACGAGGGTGCCGAATTCGCGCTTCCAGCGCCGCGCCGTGTGCCAGTTCTTGGCGTCGTTGATGCCGACGGCGAGCACCACCGCGTCGAACGGACCGCGCTCGAGGTTCGGCACCACCGCGTCGCGGAGCTGCCCGGCCGTGGCGCTCGGAAAGCCGGCGGCGCGATAGGCGACGGCCCGGCCGGTCGTCGCCGCGAGCGAGGCGGCGATCTGGTGGGCATAGCCGTGCTCGGTGCGGGCGATGCCGGTGCCGGCGACCGAGGAATCGCCGACGACGAGGATCGAGACGGCCGGCTCGGCGCCGCCGAGGCGGGCCCGCACCGGGCCGATCGCCGGCGGCAGGCGGCGCGACCGCAGGCGCACGCCGATGCCCTGGAAGACATAGACCGGCAGGAGCACCCAGGAGCCGAGGGCGGCGAGACGCAGGGAGAGGGTCGACATCGGTTTTCTCGCTGGCGATTTGTCGTGCCAAGAAAAAAGGCCGCGTCCGAGGACGCGGCCTTTGGTCTTTTCGTCGGCCGCGGCCCGGATCAGCGCTTGCGGCGCTCGATGAGATTGCTCGCCGCCGCGATGGTGGTCGCCGCCAGCGCGATCTTGACGAACTCGCCGAGCATGAACGGATAGAGGCCCCACTCGAAGATCGGCTTGTCCCAGCCGAGCAGCGTGCCGAGCCACAGGAGGCCGAGGGCGAAGAGCACGGCGTCGGCGAGCAGCATCACCGCGCCCATCTTCAGCACCGAGCGGGCCCAGCCCTGCTCGGCGAACCAGCCGACGATCGCGGTCGCGGCGATGAAGCCGAGGAGGTAGCCGCCGGTCGGGCCGAACATGTAGGCAAGGCCGATGCCCTTCTCGGGCGTGCCGGTGAAGATCGGCAGGCCGAGCGCACCTTCGGCGAGATAGGCGACGACGGTGACGGTGCCGAGGCGCCAGCCATAGGCGGCCGCGAGCGCCATGATGGCGAAGGTCTGCAGCGTCATCTCGACCGGCCAGAACGGCACCCTGATCTTGGCCGAAAGCGTCAGGAACGCCGTGCCGACGATCACCAGCAACACCGCGCGCAGAAGACCGTGGGCGGCGTCGTCGCCCATGAGCTTGCCGGCCAGGCTGCGGCTCGAAATCACCATGTTGGTCATCGAGAAATCTCCCTCGGGAAGGCCAACCTTCTTTATTGATCGGACCTGTATAGATTTTCGGTCCGCCCGCGACAAGGTCACAGACGCTCCCGCGCCCTACCTTTTTTGGATGACCGGGTGGCGCGTCTCGTGGAAAGGTCGCCGGGACGGGGCAGGAAGAAGAGGAGAGAGCGGGTGGCGCTGGTTTTCGATCGCGAGTTCGAGCCGAATTACGGCCGTGCCGTCGAGGTGGCGCCCGGCGTGCGCCGCATCACCGCCGAGAACCCGGGACCCTTCACCTTCCACGGCACCAACACCTACATCGTCGGCGAGGGCGAGGTCGCCGTCATCGATCCGGGCCCGGACGATCCGGCCCACATCGCCGCGATCCTTGCGGCGACGGGCGGCGAGACGATCAGCCACATTCTCGTCACCCATACCCATAGCGACCATTCCCCGGCGGCCCGCCCGCTCGCCGGCACGACCGGCGCGCCGGTCTATGCCGAGGGGCCGCATCGCGCCGCCCGGCCGCTCGAAATCGGCGAGATCAATCCGCTCGACGCTTCCTGCGAGAAGGATTTCATGCCCGACGTGAAGCTCGCCGACGGCGATCGCATCGCCGGCGCCGGCTGGACCATCGAGGCGCTGGCGACGCCCGGCCACACCGCCAACCACCTCGTCTTCGCGATCGAGGGGGCCGGGATGCTCTTTTCCGGCGATCACGTCATGGGCTGGTCGACCTCGATCGTCGCCCCGCCGGACGGCGCCATGGTCGACTACATGGCCTCGCTCGATCTCCTGCTCGCCCGCGACGACAGCCTCTACCTCTCGGCCCACGGCGCGCCGATCCGCGATGCGCTCGACTATGTCGCCGGCCTCAAGGCGCATCGCCTCGGGCGCGAGAAGGCGGTGCTCGACCGCCTCGCCATCGGCGACGAGAAGATCGCCGACATGGTGCGGGCGATCTACGAGGGGCTCGACGCCCGCCTCTTCGGCGCGGCGAGCCTCAACGTCCTCGCCCACCTCGAGGACCTTGTCGCGCGCGGTCTCGTTCGGACCGACGGTGCCGCCGCGATCGGCGGCACCTATCGGCTGGGGTGAGTCCTCGCGACCTCAGAGCGTCTTCAGGGTCTTGTCGAAGATCTCGACGATCCGGTCGATCTCGCTCTTCTCGATGGTCAGCGGCGGCGCGACGATGCCGGCATCGCCGGTGAATTTGACGTGCAGCCCCGACCAGAACAGCTTCTTCGTCAGCTCGCCGCCGCGCGCCCCCGGCGCGCCCGGCTTCGGCGCCACCTCGACGGCGGCCATCAGGCCGATGCCGCGCAGATCGAAGACGACGTCGTTCGACTTCAGCGACCAGATGCCGTCGAGGAAATAGTCGGTGAGCTCGGCGGCGCGCGTCAGCAGGCCCTCGCGCTCGTAGATGTCGAGGGTGACGAGGCCGGCGGCGCAGGCCGCCGGATGGGCCGAATAGGTGTAGCCGTGGAAGAACTCGATGGCGCCTTCCGGGGCGGCCTCGGTGATCGTCGTGTAGACGTCGTCCTTGACGGCGACCGCGCCCATCGGGATCGCGCCGTTGGTCAGCGCCTTGGCCATCGTCATGATGTCCGGGACGACGCCGAAATAGTCGGCGGCGAACGGCGTGCCGAGACGGCCGAAGCCGGTGATGACCTCGTCGAAGACGAGCAGGATGCCGTACTTGTCGCAGATCTCGCGGACCCGCTCGAGATAGCCCTTGGGCGGCGGCAGGCAGCCGGTCGAGCCGGCGACGGGCTCGATGAACACGGCGGCGATCGTGTCGCCGCCATAAAAGTCACAGAAGCGCTGCAGGTCGTTGGCGAGTTCGGCGCCGGTTTCCGGCTGGCCCCTCTGGAAACGGTTCTCGTCGAGCCAGGTGTGCCGCATCATCACGACGTTCGGCAGCGTGACGGGGAACTGTTCGCGGTTCTTGACGAGACCGGCGAGCGACACGCCACCCATATTGACGCCGTGATAGGCGCGCTCGCGGGAAATCAGCCGCAGTCGCCGGTCGTCGCCGCGAGCGCGGTGATAGGCGAACGCGATCTTCATCGCCGTGTCGATCGATTCGGAGCCGGAATTGACGAAAAAGACGTGGTTGATCGGCTCGGGCAGGATCTTCGCCAGCCGGGCGGCGAAGGCATAGGAGCCCGGATGGCCGATCTGGAAATGCGGCGTGTAGTCGTTCTCGAGCATCTGGGCGTGGACCGCATCGGCGATCTCGCGCCGGCCGTGGCCGGCCGCGACGTTGAAGAGGGCCGACGAGCCGTCGATGATCTTGCCGCCCTTGTGGTCCCACAGGTGCACGCCCTCGCTTTTGACGATCAGCCGCGGGTCCGCCTTGAAGGCACGATTGGCCGTGAACGGCTCCCAGTGCTGCTCCAGCGAGTTGGTGGCGAACTTCTGCAAGGGTGCGACGAGCGATGACATGGGGATTTCTCTCCTAGGGGCTTTGCCGGGCACGGTCGCGGCGCCCGGGGACGCGGGGCCGGGGGATGGCTCGGGTCCGTTCGGGCCGGAGTGTGAACTGTTCCGTGCGCCAAAAAAAGGGGGGGATGCAACGGCGCCGGCAAGCCATGCGTCCCGCACATGACGGGAGCCCCGAACGCAAAGCGCGCCCGCGAGGGGCGCGCCTGCCATGCCGTTCGCGGCGCCGCGGTCAGCGCCGGCTCATCGAGCCGAGAATGCCGCGCACCACCGCCTGGCCGATCTGGCGGCCGACCGAGGAGGCGACGTTGCGCGCCACCGACTTGACCACCGCCTCGGTGACGGAATCGGAACGGCGCGAGCGGCTGCGCGACTTCGACGACGAACCGCCGCCGAAGATCGAGTCGAAGAAGCCGCCGGATTCCTCCTGCTCCTCGGGCTCGTCGCGCCGGCGCGAGGATGTCTTTTCCTCGCGCGCCGCCTTCTTGGCCCGGGCTTCCTCTTCCTCGGCCGCCTTGCGCTCGGCCTCCGCGCGCTCCGCCTCGGCGGCGATCTTCTCGGCCCGCTTGGCCAGGATCTCGAACGCCGACTCGCGGTCGATCGCCTCGTCGTAGCGGCCGCGCACCGGGCTGCGGGTCATCACGTCCCGGCGTTCGTCGTCGCTCAGCGGGCCGAGCCGGCCGGC
Source organism: Pseudomonadota bacterium (assembly GCA_029572955.1). Lineage (GTDB taxonomy): Bacteria > Pseudomonadota > Alphaproteobacteria > Rhizobiales > JAKPQE01 > JAKPQE01. Next base: position 23,408 of record JAKPQE010000036.1, on the reverse strand, counting down.
CGGCGGGCGGACCAGCGTGCGCTGGACCATCGAGGGCACGGCCTTGCCTTCCAGCATCGAGACGAGCGCCTCGCCGACGCCGAGCTCGGTGATCACCTGCTCGGTGTCGAGGTCGGGGTTGGGCCGGAAGGTCTCGGCCGCGGTGCGCACCGCCTTCTGCTCGCGCGGCGTATAGGCGCGCAGCGCATGCTGGATGCGGTTGCCGAGCTGGGCGAGCACGGACTCCGGCACGTCGAGCGGGTTCTGGGTGACGAAATAGACGCCGACGCCCTTCGAGCGGATCAGCCGCACGACCTGCTCGACCTTGTCGATGAGGATCTTCGGCGCCTCGTCGAACAGCAGGTGCGCCTCGTCGAAGAAGAACACCAGCTTGGGCTTCTCCGGATCGCCGACTTCCGGCAGCTCCTCGAAGAGCTCCGAGAGCAGCCACAAGAGGAAGGTCGCGTAGAGCCGCGGCGACATCATCAGCTTGTCGGCGGCGAGCACGTTGATGAAGCCGCGCCCGTCGTAGGTCGTCTGCATGATGTCGGCGATCTCGAGGGCCGGCTCGCCGAAGAACGCCTCGCCGCCCTGCTGCTCGAGCACCAGGAGCTGGCGCTGGATGGCGCCGATCGAGGCCTTGGAGACGTTGCCGTATTTGCCCGAGATTTCCTGGGCCCGTTCGGCGAGGCTGGCGAGCAGCGCCTGCAGGTCCTTCAGGTCGAGCAGCAGGAGGCCTTCGTCGTCGGCGATCTTGAAGGCGATGTTGAGGACGCCTTCCTGGGTGTCGTTGAGGTCCATCAGCCGCGACAGGAGCAGCGGCCCCATCTCCGAGACGGTGGCGCGGATCGGATGGCCCTGCTCGCCGAAGAGGTCCCAGAAGACGGTCGGCGAGGCTTCGAACTTGTACTCCTTTGCAAAGCCGATCTGCTCGGCCCGCTTCATCAGGAAGTCCTTCGGCTGGCCGGCCTCGGCAAGGCCCGAAAGGTCGCCCTTGATGTCGGCGCAGAATACCGGAACGCCGGCCCGCGAAAAGCCCTCGGCGAGGACCTGCAAAGTCACGGTCTTGCCGGTACCGGTCGCGCCGGTGACGAGGCCGTGGCGGTTCGCCAGCTTCAGCGTCAGATATTCCGGCTTGACGCTGGTGCCGAGGTAGATCTTGCCGTCTTCGAGCATGCCGTGTCCCCTTCGTCTGCAGTCCGGCTGCGGCCGCGCCGGTGCGCGGTCCTCTGCCCCCCACACAGCGGAATAGTCCACCATAGCCTCGATTTCCATAGAAAAGCGCGACTTGTCATTGTCGTGACCATCCCCGATGATGCCGCCAAGTTTGAACCGTTAGCCGGGATTCGCGGAGGCAGATCATGCAGGAACTCATCAGTCGCATCGTCGAGCATGTCGGCGTCGACCAGGGCGTTGCCGAAAAGGCGGTGCAGATCGTGCTCGACTTCCTCGGCAAGGAAGGGCCGCAGGAGCAGATCGAGCAGCTGAAGGCGGCGCTGCCGGAATTCAACATCGCCAGCGCAGCGTCTGGCGGCGGGCTGTTCGGCGGCGGCGGACTGCTCGGCGGCCTCGGCGGCATGGGCGCCGCCATGGCCGCGCTCAACGAGCTGACCTCGGCCGGCCTCGGCATGGGCGAGGTGCAGGGCACCATCAAGGAGATCGTCGCCTACGCCAAGGAGAAGGCGGGCGACGAGGTGGTCGACCAGATCGTCGGCTCGATTCCGGGCATCGGTCAGTTCGTCTGACCGCCGGGACGGGGGTAGCGAAACTCACCCGCCGGGCGAGGCGACCTGGCGGGCAGCAGCGAGAGGGAGGAGTATATGTCGTCCTATCCGATCATGGACATCGAGGGGATCGGTCCGGCGTTCGGCGAGAAGCTCAAGGCGGCGGGCATCCGCTCGACCGGCGCGCTTCTGAAGCGGGCGGCGACTCCGAAGGATCGCAAGGCGCTGGCCGAAGCCACCGGCATCGACGAGTCGCGCATCCTGAAATGGGCGAACATGGCCGATCTGATGCGGATCAAGGGCGTCGGCGAGGAATATTCCGAGCTGCTCGAGGCCGCCGGCGTCGACACCGTCAAAGAACTGAAGCACCGGCGCGCCGACAACCTCACCGCCAGGATGGCCGAGGTCAACGCCGAAAAGAAGCTGGTGCGCCAGATCCCGGGCGAGAAGGCCGTGGTCCGCTGGATCGAGATGGCCAAGGAACTGCCCGCGGTCCTGACCTACTGATCGGCCGGCCTGCCGGGCGACTGCCGTCGCACCGCTCACCGCGGCGGTGCGACGTCGCGCGCCAGGGCGAACCGGAACCGTCAGAAATCGATCTGCGAATAGCGGATCGCTTCCACGACCGTCTGCGTCTTGTTGGAGGCGCTGAGCTTTTCGCTCGCGTTGTGCAGATGCGCGTGGACCGTGCGCTGCGAGATCTGCAGCGCCTCGGCGATGTCGTTCGCCGTGCGCCCCTGCGCCGCGAGTTCGATGACGCTGCGCTCCCGGGCCGAAAGCTCGCCCGGCCGATGCATCTCGACATGACCGACCGCGACGAGGTGGTCGAACGCCCGCTCGCAGACGTAGCACCTGACATGCATGTCTGCCATGTCGGTGGCCATGCCGTGGCCGCCGAGCAGCACGCAGGCCTGGTAAGGCGACAGCGTGTGGATCGGGATCGCCCAGATGCTGGCGGTGTCGAGATTGCCGAGCGCGCCGAACAATGCCGAATGGTCGGCCTTCGCCGCCATCGTGCCGCGCGACCAGACGAACGGCCGGAACGACCTGAGGCAGGTGCGCAGCAGCGGGTCGGACCATTCCGGCTCGACCGGCCCGTCGGGCCAGTTGTCGCAAAGCACGAGCGGATCGAGGCGGCGTCCCGGCAGCGGCAGCCCGCCGACGAGATAGTACTCGGCGCCCCATGACCGGAATGTGCCGACCATACGGTCGAGGATCGCCTCCCGGTCGACGAGGGCGACTATCTCGTGGATGTCCTCAAGATTCATGCTCAGTGGAACGTCTCGCGCGTCCCGCCCCCTTCTGACTTTCTGTCCCGTGGATCAGCTACCGACAGCCGCGCATTCAGCGCAATTGTGGAATTTGACAAGTGTGCCCAAAAAAGTCGTCGTGGCTACGAAGATGGACAAAAGCCTGCAATTTTGGCAGCGAAAAAGCGTCGCGCCCGACTTTTGGCTGTAGCTGCGCGATACTGAAACCGGCTGATTTGTGCCGCGGGTGTTCAGTTGCGGATGAAATCTGAAATTGTGTCCGTTTGTGTTTCAGAGATCGCGCGCGGCCGGCGGCAAAGCCTGAAAGCTTGGTCGATTGGCGAGCTTGCCGCCCGGAAATGCGGTCGGTACAACGGGTTCAACTAGAAGAGCGAGGGCGCGCGGCTGCGCGAGACACCCGTATGGCGGAACAAGACCTGTCCCTGTCCGAGATTTTTCCGGCGCAGACCGAAGACGATTGGCGCCGTCTCGTCGAGAAATCGCTCGCCGGAGCGCCGTTCGAAAAGAAACTCGTCAGCCGCACCCGCGACGGCATTGCCCTCTCGCCGCTCTATTCGCAGCGCGAGGCCGGCCTGTTCGTTGCCGGACGCCCGGCGGCCGAGCCCTGGCGGGTGATCCAGCGCGTCGACCTGCCCGATCTCGCGGCGGCCAATGCCCAGGTGCTCACCGATCTCGAAGGCGGCGCGACCGGTCTCGAGATCGTGCTGCCCGGCGTACCGGCGGCGCACGGCGGCGGCGTCCCGCTCGCCGATGCCGACGCTTTCGCCAAGGCCCTCGCCGGCGTTGCCCTCGAGGCGATTTCCCTGCGCGTCGACGCCGGTTCGGCGAGCGCCGGTCTTGGCCGCATTCTCCTTGCCGAGGCAGCGGCGAACGGGGTCGCCGCCGCAGACCTCGACGTCGCCTTCGTCGACGATCCGCTCGCCCGGCTCGCCGCGACCGGGGCGGGCGACGTCTCGGCCGATCTTGCCGCCGCCGCCGCTCTTGCCGGCGAGTTCGCCGCAAAGGGCGTGAAGGGCCGGGTGCTTTCCGCCGACGGCCGGGTCTGGCACGCCGCCGGTGCCTCCGAGGCGCAGGAGCTCGCCGCGGCCGCGGCCGCCATCGTCGCCTTCCTGCGCGCCTTCGAGGCCGCCGGCATCGCGCCCGAGGCGGCGCTCGCCCGCATCGGCGTGACGCTCGCCGCCGATGCCGAGCAGTTCGCGACCATCGCCAAGTTCCGTGCCATGCGTCTTCTCTGGAACCGCATCGCCGAGGGCTGCGGCGTCGGCCCGGTGCCGCTGGCGCTGCACGCCGAGACCGCCTGGCGGATGATGACCCGGCGCGACGTCTACGTGAACTCGCTGCGCACGACCATCGCCTGTTTCGCCGCCGGTATCGGCGGCGCCGACAGCGTCACCGTGCTGCCCTTCACCGCGCCGCTCGGCCTTGCCGACGGTTTTGCCCGGCGCCTCGCCCGCAACACCCAGACGGTGCTGATCGAGGAGTCGAGCCTTGCCCGCGTCGCCGATCCGGCGGCGGGCTCGGGTTATGTCGAGAGCCTGACGCACGAACTCGCCGCGGCGGCCTGGGGCCTCTTCCAGGGCATCGAGGCCGAGGGCGGCCTGCTCGCCGCGCTGAAGTCCGGCTCGCTGAAGGCGGCGATCGACAAGGTCAAGGCGGCGCGTCTTTCCGCCGTCGCCACGCGGCGCGAGCCGATCACCGGCACCAGCGAATTCCCCGACCTCGCCGAGGCGCGGGTCGAGGTGCTCGACATGGCCGTGCCGGCCGCGTTCGCCGGCCTTGGCGCCGGCAGCGGCCCGGACGAGGTCGCAGCGCTCGCCCCGCACCGCGTCGCCGAGAGCTTCGAGGCGCTGCGCGAGCGGGCCGATGCAGCGGCCGCGAAGGGCGCCGCCCCCGGGGTGTTCCTCGCGACCCTCGGACCGGTCGCGGCCTTCACCGCCCGTGTCACCTTCGCCCGCAACTTCTTCGCCGCCGGCGGCTTCGCTTCGGCCGGCGGCGTCGAATATGCCGATGCCGACGCCCTCGTCGCGGCCTTCCGCGACAGCGGCGCGCAGCTCGCCTGCATCTGCTCGAGCGATGTCGTCTATGCCGAGAAGGCCGCGGACGCGGCGCGGGCCCTGAAAGCGGCCGGTGCCGGACAGGTCTATCTCGCCGGCCGTCCGGGCGACCTCGAGGCGGCGCTCGGCGCGGCCGGCGTCGGCAGCTATGTCTTTGTCGGCGCCGACGTTCTCGATATCCTGAGCCGCGCCCACGACATGATCGCGGCCGCCTGAGCCGGCGCGAGCCGCCGCGGGCAACAGCCGTCCTTTGCAAGAGAGTGAAATCGATGAGCCGCATTCCCGATTTCAGCAAGGTCGAGTTCGGCATCGCGCCGGGCGCCGCCGACGCGGGCGCGACCGAGGCCTGGGTCACGCCGGAGGGCATTCCGGTCAAGCCGGTCTACGCGGCGGGCGACCGCGACGGCCTCGATTTCCTCGACGGTCGGCCGGGCCTCGCGCCGTTCCTGCGCGGCCCCTATCCGACGATGTACGTCCAGCAGCCCTGGACCATCCGCCAGTATGCCGGCTTCTCGACGGCCGAGGATTCCAACGCCTTCTATCGGCGCAATCTCGCCGCCGGCCAGAAGGGCCTCTCGATCGCCTTCGATCTCGCGACGCACCGCGGCTATGATTCCGACAATCCGCGCGTCCGGGGCGATGTCGGCATGGCCGGCGTCGCGATCGATTCGATCTACGACATGCGCACGCTCTTCGACCGCGTTCCGCTCGACCAGATGAGCGTGTCGATGACGATGAACGGCGCCGTGCTGCCGGTGATGGCGCTTTATATCGTCGCCGCCGAGGAGCAGGGCGTTCCGCACGAGAAGCTCGCCGGAACCATTCAGAACGACATTCTGAAGGAGTTCATGGTCCGCAACACCTACATCTACCCGCCGGCACCGTCGATGCGGGTGATCTCGGACATCTTCGCCTTCACCTCGAGCCATATGCCGAAGTTCAACTCGATCTCGATCTCCGGCTATCACATGCAGGAAGCCGGGGCGACGGCCGACCTCGAGCTCGCCTACACCATTGCCGACGGCATCGAATACATCCGCGCCGGCCGCGCCGCCGGCCTCGACGTCGACGCCTTCGCGCCGCGCCTGTCGTTCTTCTGGGCGATCGGCATGAACTTCTTCATGGAAGTGGCGAAGATGCGGGCCGCCCGGCTGATCTGGGCCAAGCTGGTCAAGGAGAACTTCGCGCCGAAGAATTCGAAGTCGCTGTCGCTGCGCACCCACTGCCAGACCAGCGGCTGGTCGCTGACCGCCCAGGACGTCTTCAACAACGTCGTGCGCACCGGCGTCGAGGCGATGGCCGCGACGCAAGGCCATACCCAGTCGCTGCACACCAACGCCCTCGACGAGGCGCTGGCGCTGCCGACCGATTTCTCGGCCCGCATCGCCCGCAACACCCAGATCGTGCTGCAGCAGGAATCAGGCACCTGCCGGGTCATCGATCCCTGGGGCGGCTCCTGGTACCTGGAGCGCCTGACCAACGACCTCGCCGTCAAGGCGCTCGCCCACATCGCCGAGGTCGAAAGCCTCGGCGGCATGGCCAAGGCGATCGAGAAGGGCATCCCGAAGCTGCGGATCGAGGAAGCCGCGGCCAAGACCCAGGCGCGCATCGACTCGGGTCGCCAGACCGTCGTCGGCGTCAACAAGTACAAGCCGACGAGCGAGGCCTCGATCGACGTGCTGAAGGTCGACAACTCGGCCGTCCGCGCCCGCCAGATCGAGAAGCTCGAGCGCCTGCGCGGCGAGCGCGACCCGGCCGCCGTCGAGAGCGCCCTTGCCGCCCTCACCGAGGCGGCGGCGAGCGGCACCGGCAATCTCCTCGACCTGTCGATCAGGGCGGCCCGCGCCAAGGCGACGGTCGGCGAGATCACTGCCGCCATGGAGCAGGTTTACGGTCGCCATACCGCCGAGATCCGGGCAATCTCTGGCGTCTACAAGCGGGAGGTCGGCGCCATGAGCGACGCCGTCGAAAAGGTTCTGAAGGCGGTCGAGGCCTTCGAGGAGAACGACGGCCGCCGGCCGCGCCTGCTCGTTGCCAAGATGGGCCAGGACGGCCACGACCGCGGCCAGAAGGTGATCGCCAGCGCCTTTGCCGATCTCGGCTTCGACGTCGATATCGGTCCGCTCTTCGCGACCCCGGCCGAGGCCGCCCGTCAGGCGGTCGAGAACGACGTCCACATCGTCGGCGTCTCCTCGCTCGCCGCCGGCCACCTGACGCTGGTGCCCGAGCTGAAGGCCGAACTCGAGGCGCAGGGCCGCCCCGATATCATGATCGTCGTCGGCGGCGTCGTGCCGCCGCAGGACTACGACGCCCTCTACGCCGCCGGTGCCTCGGCGATCTTCCCGCCCGGCACGGTCATCGCCGAGGCGGCGGGCAAGCTCCTCGTCGAACTCAACGAACGCCTCGGCTATTCGAGCAAGAGCGCCGCCGAATAACCGCCCATCCGCGAGGCGCCTTGCGACACGGCGCGGCTCTGCTAGGGTCGCCAGCGACGAAGTGACGGCCAGGGCAGGGCTGTCGCCTGCGTCATCCCCCTCCCATCCCTCCCCCGGCGGGGGAGGGCTTGGCACTGTGCGCCGGGGGAGGGGCCTTTGCCAAAAGTACGGCCCCATCCCTCTCCATTCAGGGGGAGAGCTGCCGCAGCTTCATTTTGTCGTTGAACGACAAAATGTTAGCGAAGGCCGGGCGGGGGAATGGGACAGGCGCCAGTATTCGTAGGTGGGACAAGCATGGGTGCGTTGAAGAAGAAGCTGCGGAAGTACATTCCGTTTCCGAAGCGCAAGACCTTCGCCAAGTGGTTCCCGCCCTTCGAGACGCGCAACCTCGTCCATCTTGTCAACGGCGCCGGCATCACCTTCGTCCTCGACGTCGGCGCCAATCGCGGCCAGTACGCCGAGCGGCTGAGAAGCGCCGGCTACCAGGGCCGCATCCTCTCCTTCGAGCCGCTGTCGGGCCCGCGCGCCGAACTCGAGAAGGCCGCCGCCCGGGACGCCGGCTGGATGGTCTATCCGCCGGCGGCGCTCGGCGCCGCGCCGGCGAGCGTCACCATCAACGTCTATCGCGACGACAGCCTCTCCTCGATCCACGATTTCGTGCCGGCCGCCGCCGGCGAGAAGGGCCGCGACCTCGTCTCGACCGAGACGGTGCCCGTCGTCACCCTCGATGCCGTCTTTGCCGAGTTCGTGCGGCCCGACGACAAGGTGTACCTGAAGATCGACGTGCAGGGCGCCGAGCGCGAGGTGCTGGCCGGCGCGAGCGGTGTCCTCGATCGCATCGCCGGCCTGCAGGTCGAGTTGCCGCTCGCCCCGATGTACGAGGGCGAGGCGACGATGATCGACCTTCTCGCCGAGATCGACCGGCTCGGCTTCAAGATGAAGTTCCTCGTGCCGGTGACCAACCGGCGCCGTCTCGGGCCGATCGACCAGATCGACGGCGTGTTCCTGCGCGATTGAGCCGGTTTCAGTCGACGACGAGTTCGCGGATGCGCAGCTCGGTGCCGGCGGTCATCTGCAGCTGGTGGCCGCCGCAGTCGGGGCAGGGGTCGTAGCGGGCGGCAATCGCCACCGGCTTGCCGCAATCCATGCACCAGGCCGTGCCGGGGACGGTGACGATCTCGAGCCCGGCTCCCTCGGCGATGGTGCCGCGGCAGACCGCGTCGAAGCAGAACAGCATCGCCTGCGGGTCGACATGGCCGAGCGCACCGAGCTCGAGGACGACGGTGCGCACCTTGGAGAAGCCCTGGCTCGCCGCTTCCGCCTCGACGATTTCGATCATGCTCTCGGCGAGCGACATTTCGTGCATCGGACGCCCTCCGGCCGCCGCGCCGCTCAGGCGAGGGCGAGCACGCCGTCGAGCGAGTTCAGCACCGCCGCCGGCGGCAGGTCCTTGTACTCGTCGGGAAGGCCGCTGCGGTTGATCCACACGGTGCGGAAGCCGTAGGCCGAGGCGCCGGCGACGTCGAACCGGTTGGACGACTGGAACGACACCGCCTCGGGGAAGATCCGGTAGCGCGTCGTCACCATCTCGTAGACCCGCTCGTCGGTCTTGTAGGTCCGCAGCTCGTCGACCGAGAAGACGTCGTCGAGCAGCGTGTCGAGGCCGTTCGAGGCGACCGCCGAGGCGAGCATTTCCGGCGAACCGTTGGAGAGGACGGCAAGCCGCATGCCGCGATCCTTCAGTGCGCGCAGCACCCGCACCACCTCCGGATAGGTGTCGAGCCGGCGATAGGCGTCGAGCAGCTGCTCGCGGCTCGACCGGTCGGCCCCCGGCACCTTGTCGAAAGCGTAGTCGAGGGCGTCCTCGGTCAGCTGCCAGAAGTCCTTGTAGCGGCCCATCAGGCTGCGCACCCAGGAATATTCGAGCTGCTTGGTACGCCAGATGTCCGACAGGAGCGGTCCGTCCGGCCCGACCGCCTCGGCGTGTCGGCGCACCGCCGCGTGGACGTCGAAAAGCGTGCCATAGGCATCGAACACATAGGCCGAGTAACTCATGGGGCCGGCTCTCCTTGGGAAGCGCTTCGCTCAGGCGCCCAAGAAAAGGCCGTGCGCGCCGGCCCGTCAAGCGCAACTGCTCATTCCTTGGGCGAAGGAAGGGTCACGCGGCCGCAATCGTCGAGCGGAAAGACCGGATTGAAGGCGATTTCGAGGAGATGGCCGCCGGGAATGCGCACATAGCCCGAATAGCCGCCCCAGAACACGGCGACCGGCGTCTTGACCGGCTCGGCCCCGGCCGCGACGGCGCGGGCGAAGGCGGCGTCGACCGCGGCCTCGCTCGCCCCGTTCCAGGCGATGGTGACGCCGGAAAAGCCGCGGCCGTCGTCGGCGATCCCGGCATCGGCGGCAAGATCGCCGCGCCCGAAGAGCGCCAGCGCCGTCCCGCCGGCGTCGTAGAAGGCGATCGCCTCGCTGTCGAAACCGGCCGGCCGCCAGCCGAGCCCGTCCTCGAAGAAGCGCCGCGCCGCGGCGAGATCGTCGACTCCGAGCGTGATCATGTTGATGCGCTGGTCCATTGCGCCTTCCCCCTTTTGGCTGAACGCCTTATGGTCGTTGGAGATAGCGTTTGATATGGAACATTACGCGAACAAACGCATCGGTCAAGGGGCGCCTGCCCGCCGGCCGGTCGTGTTGCGACAGGAGAGAGACATGGGTGGACACGCGATCGACTGGTCGACGACCTGGTCGTGGATCGATGGCAGCTGGCACGAAGGCAATGTCCCGCTCTACGGCGTGCGCACCCACGCCGCCTGGCTCGGCTCGACGGTTTTCGACGGCGCCCGCGCCTTCGAGGGCGTGACGCCGGACCTCGATCTGCATTGCGCCCGGGTCAACGATTCGGCCCGCGCCCTCGGCCTCGCCCCGACGATGACCGTCGAGGAGATGCTGGCGATCGCGCGCGAAGGCCTTGCCAGGTTCGATCCGCAGGCGGCGCTCTATATCCGGCCGCTCTACTGGGCCGAGGCCGGCGGCTATTTCTCGGTGCCGCCGCTGCCCGAATCGACGCGCTTCTGCATGAGCCTTTTCGAGGTGCCGATGCCCGAGCCGCAGGGCTTCTCGATCATGCTGTCGAGCTTCCGCCGGCCGACGCTGGACTCCGCGCCGGTCAACGCCAAGGCGAGCTGCCTCTATCCCAACAATGGCCGGGCGCTGCTGGAGGCCAAGGAAAAGGGCTTCGACAACACGGTGCTGTGCGATGCCCTCGGCAATGTCGCCGAACTCGCCACCGCCAATCTCTTCATGGTCAAGGACGGCGTCGTCAGGACGCCGGCACCGAACGGCACCTTCCTCAACGGCATCACCCGCCAGCGCATCATCTTCCTGCTGCGCGCCGACGGTTTCACCGTCGAGGAGACGACCCTCAGGTGGCGCGACTTCCAGGAGGCCGACGAGATCTTCTCGACCGGCAACTACGCCAAGGTGATGCCGGCCGACCGCATCGAGGATCGCAGGATCCCGGTCGGGCCGGTCGCCACGAGGGCGCGCGAGCTCTACTGGCAGTTCGCCAAGGGCGCCTGAGCCGGCGGGACCATTCGAACGGGGAGGCCGATTTGGCCGAGCATGCCACCGACCTGACCGGCATCGCCGTCATCATGACGCTGGCGGTGCTGCTCGGCCTCTTGTTCATGCATCTGCGCCAGCCGGCGATTGTCGGCTACATCCTGACCGGCATCGTGCTCGGTCCGACCGGCTTCGGCCTCGTCACCAGCACCGAGTCGATCACCGTGCTCGCCGAGCTCGGCGTGATCATGCTGCTGTTCCTGATCGGCATGGAGATCTCGCTGCGTGCCTTCGTGCTGGTGCTGCGGCCGGCGCTGATAACCGCACTCGCCCAGATCGCCATCGCGGTCGCCGTCACCTTCGGCTTCCGCTTCCTGCTCGGCTGGACCGTCGCCGAGGCGACCGTGCTCGCCTTCATCGTCGCGCTGTCCTCGACCGCCGTCGCCATGAAGATGCTGGAGGAAATCGGCGAGCTGCGCACCCATACCGGCCGGATCACCGTCGGCGTCCTCGTTGCCCAGGACATCGCCGTCGTGCCGATGATGCTGATGGTCGGTTCCTTCGCCAGCGGCGGCGCCGACTGGGGCATGGTGCTCGTCAAGCTCGTCGTCGCCGTCGGCGGTCTTGCCGTGCTGATCCGCCTGCTGGTGCGCCGCGGCAAGTTCAACATGCCCTTCACCGACGTCGTCCGCGGCCGCGTCGACATCCTCGCCCTCGCCGCGATCGCCTTCTGCTTCGGTGTCGCGGCGCTCTCCGGTGTCTTCGGCCTCTCGCCGGCCTACGGCGCCTTCGTCGCCGGCCTCGTCATCGCCTCGTCGACGCTGCGCGTCGAGGCGATCCGCGCCACCGAGCCGGTGCAGAGCGTGCTGATGGTGGTGTTCTTCCTGTCGATCGGCCTGCTCATCGACCTCGACTACCTGATCGCCAATTTCGGCTCGGTGCTCGCCTTCGTGCTCGGCGTCACCGCGATCAAGACGGTCGTCAACGTCGCCATCCTGCGGCTGGTCGGCCAGCCCTGGGAACGTGCCTTTCCCGGCGGCCTGATCATGGCGCAGATCGGCGAGTTCTCCTTCGTGCTCGCCGCCGCCGGCTGGCAGGTCGGGGCCCTCGACTACGACGGCTATCGTCTGGCGATCGCCGTCATCGCCATCTCGCTGCTGATCAGCCCGCTGTGGATGGTGACGGTGCGCCGCTTCCACGACATCGCCGTCAACGGCATCACCGACCTCCGGGCCGCCCTTGCCGAGGTCTATGCCGAGGAGATCGGCGGCATCGGCCGCCGCGTCCAGGTGATGCGGGTGCTGCCCTATCTCGCCCGCCGGCGCAGCCGGGCGCTGCGCCGCGGCTGGCGCCGCTCCCGCGTCGAGCGGGCGCTGCGCCACAAGATGCGCCATGCCGCCGAGGACACTGGCGCCCTCGCGCTCATCGCCACTGCCGACGCCTATCCGCCCGAGGACGAGGAACGCGACGTCAAGCGCCGCGATCCGGGCGCCTGAACGGGATTTGCCCCCGGCACTTCCGCAAAGGAAAACGGCGCACCGTTGCCGATGCGCCGCTCCCGATGCATGGTTCCCTCGAGGTTCACAGCGCCGCCCGTCCGGCAGTCCTTCTCGGGCGGGTGCGCGGTGCCGGGCTCGGGTCGAACGGGGTGGCCCGACGCTCGACGGAACCTGCGCCTTGCCGATTACTTGACGCGGCAGGTCTTGATGCCGAACGGCATGTAGGCCGGGCACCAGCCGAGGGCGCCGGTCAGCAGCGGCACGACGCCGATCCAGCCGACCCACGACCAGGTGATGGTCGCCGGGGCGAACAGCGCGAAAGCGATGAGGGCGATACCGACGAGGATGCGGGCGATGCGATCGACGCCGCCGACGTTGGACGAAAACATGGAACAATTCCCCTTGTTACCGCCCCGGCCGGAGGGGCGGGGCGTCTGAGCACGGCACGACCAAACGCCATTGTTGCGGTGGAGTCTGTGATCAAGTCACCGATGCGGCGAGTTCCGCCAGCCGCCGCCGGTTGACGATCTCGATGCGGCCGCGCTGCAGGGCGACGAGGTTGTCGCGCTCGAACGCCTTGAGCTGACGGCTCACCACCTCGCGCGCCGTGCCGAGCTCGGCGGCGATGTCCTGATGGGTGGCGGTGACGATGCCGTCGGCGCCGCTGTCGGTCAGAAGCCGGGCGAGCCGCACGTCGAGGCGGCGGAACACCGTCTCTTCCATGCGCGTGAGGATGTCGGAGATGCGCCGCCCGAAGCTGGTGAAGACCTGGTTGCGGAAGGTCTCCGATTCGGCGAGGAACGTCTTGAACCGGCCGATCGGGATCGAGGCGGCGACCGTGTCGGTCTCGACCACGCCCTCGGCCGGATAGGACTCGGCGCCGAGCAGGCAGGCGGTGGTCAGGACGCAGCTCTCGCCCGGATGGACCCGGTAGAGCAGGATCTCGCGGCCGTTCTCCGAGAGCATCTGCACCCGGACGGAACCCTCCAGCACGACCAGATAGGACTGGCAGGGGCTGCCCGGCGAGAACGCCTGGAACCCGGCCGGCAGGCGCACGATGTCGACCGCCCCGGCAAGGCGTTCGATCTCGGCCTCGCTCTTGCCCGTCCAGGGCAGCAGCAGCTTGTCGAGGGACGAGGCGTCGACGGCCATGGTTCGATCCGCTTGCTCGCGCGTTCGCGACGCGTGTTTGCTGTCTCGCCGGGGATGCGGCAGGGGTGTATTATGATCGAGCGATGCTCTCAGGAACAGGTGTTCGGATGAAACTCCTCGCGGCCACTCTCACGGCGCTTTTCCTCGTCTCGACCGGTCCGGTGCTTGCCGACAGCATCAAGCCGCGGCCGGAGGGTGGCGATTGCGGCGTCATGCTCGGCCAGATGCCGGCCGAATCGATCTGGTGGGGCCGCTACGCCGGCGCACGCACCGGTCACAATTGCGACTGGTGCGAGGAATCGATCTCGGTCGAGGCTTGTTTCACGAGCGAGACCGACTGCCAGAACTGGCTCTACTGGACCCGCAGCGGCTATCCCGACCGCACCCGCGTTGCCGGCTGCAGCCTCGGCTACGGCGGCTACCGCAAGCATTGAGGCGCCGGTCGGCGCCTCGGTCCTCAATCGATGATGAAGGTGTCGTGCTCGTCCTGCGGCCGCTTGGCCGTGCCGACCGGGATCCATTTCGGGTTCGGCATGTCGTTGACGACGCCCGGACGCCGGATCTTCTCGGCGAGCTCGTCCTTGCGCCGTTCCCCGCCAGAATAGGCCGGATCGTCGCGCCGCCGCCGGTCCGGGCCGAAATAGCCCGTCTTGGTGCGCACATAGTGGCGCGGCCGCGAGGCGAGGGCGACGATCCTGTCCTTCAGCGCGCTGGGGCGCAGCGGCTTGACCAGCAGGCCCTCGATGCCGTGGTTGATCACCTTCTGGACGAGCGAGCGGTCGGCGTGCCCGGTGATCATGATCATCGGCATGAACGGATTGGCGGCGTCGGTCATGCGCCGCACCCGATCGGCGAATTCGAGGCCGTTCATTTCCGGCATCGCCAGATCGATGAGGGCGATGTGGACCGGGGTGTTGCGCAGATATTCGAGCGCGGCAACCGGGCTCGTGAACTCGACGATGTCGCGAATGCCGAAGTCGCGCAGCACCGAACGCAGGATCGACAGGAAGTTCCTGTTGTCGTCGAGCAGCAGCACATGCAGCTTGGACAGGTCTTCGGACACCGGCACCAACTCCCCCGTTTCGCCGCGACTATAGGAGGTGGGCGCCTAACGAATGATTGCCAAACGGGTGTCGATTTGCCGAAAATGACACCGATCGGAAAAAAACGCCCGGCGAAGGCTCCGCCGGGCGTTTCGTTTTTCCGGGAAGGGGCGGCCCGACGCGCGTCGCCGGGCCGCGGCGCTGCTTCAGCGCGCCGCCTCGTAGAGCTCGAGGGCGTAGTCCCAGTTCAGCAGGCTGTCGACGAACGCCTCGAGGAACTTCGGACGGGCGTTGCGATAGTCGATGTAGTAGGCGTGCTCCCACACGTCGCAGGTGACGATCGGCTTGGCGCCGGCGACCAGCGGGTTCTCCGCGTTCGGCGACTTCATGATCTCGAGCTTGCCGTCCTTGACCGCGAGCCAGCACCAGCCCGAACCGAACTGCGTCATGCCGGCATTGATGAAGTCGGCGCGGAACTTGTCGTAGCCGCCGAGGTCGGAATCGATCGCCTTGGCGAGCGCGCCCGGGACCGCCTTGCCGCCGCCGTTCGGCTTCATCGACTTCCAGAACTCGGAGTGGTTGAAGCACTGGGCGGCGTTGTTGAACAGGCCCGGGTTCTTGCCGAAGCTGCCGGTGATGATCTCCTCGACCGACTTGCCCTCGAGGCCGGAGCCCTCGATCAGCTTGTTGGCGTTGGTCACATAGGCCTGGTGATGCTTGTCGAGATGGTACTCGAAGGTCTCGGCCGACATGAACGGCTGCAGCGCGTCACGGGCGTAGGGAAGGGCGGGAAGTTCGAAAGCCATGGATAGTCCCCCAATGGAATGAAATTCGATCGGTTTCGCGCCGGGCGGGCGCGTCGCAGACAGACATAGAGCCTTGCCCCCGGCCTCGCCACCCCGGACCCGGCATTTCCTTTGCCGCGATCGCCGGCGTTACTTGACGAGCCGGGCGATCGCCTTGAAGTCGTCGGTGCCGGCGGCCTCGACCCATTCGAAGGCGACCATCTCGGCGGTGACGGCAACGACGCCGGCCGCCGCCATGCGCTGCAGGGCCGTTTCGTGCGAACCGCGCACCCGCGAGGAGACGGCATCGGCGACGACGAACACGTCGAAGCCGCGCTCCTTGAGGTCGAGCGCGGTCTGCAGCACGCAGACATGGGCCTCGATCCCGCAGACGACGACCTGCGGGCGGCCGCTGCCGCGCCGGTCGACGAGGGCCTTGGCGGTGCGCGCGTCGCGCATCGCCGAGAAGGCGAGCTTCTCGAACACCCGCGCCTCGCCGGCCGCCGCGACGATTTCCGGCACCGTCGGGCCGAGACCCTTCGGGTATTGCTCGGTCAGCACCACCGGCACCTTCAGCCGCCGCGCCGCGGCGATGACGATCCCGGCATTGCGCAGCACCGCCGCGCTGTCGGCCATTGCCGGCAGGAGGCGCTCCTGGATGTCGATGACGAGGAGCTGCGAGCGGGCGGCGGACATCAGCATCGGTTCGGCTCCCGGGTGATCAGTCTTTGTCTTCCTCTCTATCACTCCCGGGCTCGAAGTCGAGCGCCGTGCCGTTCATGCAGTATCTGAGGCCGGTCGGCGCCGGCCCGTCGGGAAAGACGTGGCCGAGATGGGCGTCGCAGGCGGCACAGCGCACCTCGGTGCGGCGCATGAAGAGCGAGCGGTCGTCGTGCTCGTCGACCGCTTCGCCGGCGACCGGCGCATAGAAGCTCGGCCAGCCGGTGCCGGAATCGTATTTGGTCGCGCCCTCGAACAGCGGCGCGCCGCAGCACACACAGCGATAGAGCCCGTCGCGCTTCTCGTCCCAATGGGGTCCGGTGAAGGCACGCTCGGTGCCGTGCCGCCGCGCCACCCGGTACTGCTCCGGGGTCAGCATTTCCTGCCATTCGGCATCGGTTCTGACGACCTTCTTGGTCATGGCCGCAATCCTCCGTGTGATCTGACCGTCATGCGTTCAGAAATAGAAAATTCACGCTCTTTTCCAGATGTCGCCGGTTTTCGCTCGAAATGCAGCCTGAGACGATCGTCGATCAAGGGTTTCGGCAAATCTTAAATTTTGAACGGTATTCGGTTGGGCGATGGTACTGCGCCCGCCGTCGCGGGGCGGTGCCGACCGATCGACCGATCGTCACGCCGATCCTTGCCCGCCGGCCGCGCCGGCGCCTGGGCCCGGCACCGGAAAGCGCAAGCCGGATGCCCGGCTGGCGATCGAACAAGGGGATGGAGGAGCAAGGATGAAGCTTCTTTTTGCATGTCTCGCGGCCATCGTCGCATGGACCGCCGGCACCGGCATGGCCTTCGCGATGGGCGGGACGGAGGGCGTCGTGCCCGTACCGCTCGACCTCACGGCCGACCTGATGGGTGTCGCGTCGCTGGTCTTCTTCGTGCTGGCCTACATGCTGGTCATTTTCGAAGAAGCCACCGAGATGCGCAAATCCAAGCCGGTCATGATGGCTGCCGGCATCATCTGGATTTTCATCGGCATCGCCTATTCCGGCGCCGCGCCGGAGAACATCGCCGCGCTCGATGCCGCCGTGCAGCACACCATCCTCGACTATGGCGAGCTGTTCCTCTTCCTGATGGTCGCCATCACCTACGTGAACACCCTCGAGGAGCGCCACGTCTTCGACGTGCTGCGTGCCAAGCTGATCGCCGCCGGCCTCAGCTATCGCAAGCTGTTCTGGCTGACCGGCGTCATCGCCTTCTTCCTGTCGCCGATCCTCGACAACCTGACGACCTCGCTGATCCTCGGCGCCGTGGTGCTGGCGGTCGGGCGTGAATCGCCGAAGTTCGTCGCGCTCGCCTGCATCAACGTCGTGGTCGCCGCCAATGCCGGCGGTGCCTATTCGCCGTTCGGCGACATCACCACGCTGATGGTCTGGCAGAAGGAGAAGGTGACCTTCATCGAATTCTTCGCCATCTTCCTGCCGTCGGTGGTCAATGCGGTCATTCCCGCGGCGATCATGCACTTCGCGGTGCCCAACGTGACGCCGCCGAAGGTCGAGCAGTTCGGCCGGATGAAGCCGGGCGCGCGCACCGTCATGGTGTTGTTCGGCCTGACCATCTTCACCGCCGTGTCCTTCAAGAACTTCCTGCACCTGCCGCCGGCCATGGGCATGATGCTCGGCCTCGGCTACCTGCAGATGTTCTCCTATGTGCACAAGCTGCGCATGCACCGCAAGAACGACCACGACATGGTGTTCGACTCGTTCCACCAGGTCGCCCGCGTCGAGTGGGACACGCTGTTCTTCTTCTTCGGCATCATCTTCGCCGTCGGCGGCCTCGGCCTCCTCGGCTATCTCGGAATGATGTCGCAGTACCTCTATGTCGACATGGGCCCGACCTTCGCCAACATCGCCATCGGCGTGCTCTCGGCGATCGTCGACAACATCCCGCTGATGTTCGCGGTGCTGACCATGAACCCGGACATGAGCCATGGCCAGTGGCTGCTGATCACGCTCACGGCCGGTGTCGGCGGCAGTCTCCTGTCGATCGGCTCGGCGGCGGGCGTCGCCCTGATGGGCCAGGCCCGCGGCGTCTACACCTTCTTCAGCCATCTGAAGTGGACCTGGGCGATCGCGGTCGGCTACGCGGCCAGCATCGTGGTGCATCTGATCGTCAACGCCGCCAAGTTCTGAGCGAAGAACGGACAGGAACGGCCCGCCCCCGACGATGTCGGGGGCGGGTTTTCTTTGTGGCCATGGCTATTGCCCAAGAAATGCACTGTCGCTGGCGCCGGTGACTCTGATATGGTCCGCTCCTGTTCGCGTCCGGCCCGGCAGGGCCGTGCCGGCACGGACGAGCATCGATCGGAGATCATCGGCCGCGCGCCAGCCCGCCAATCGCCCCGCTTTGCCGTTCAGGACACGCAGCTGCCCGCCCTTTTTGTGCGCGGGCGCGTTTTCCAGCCTGCAGCCGTGAACATCGATCGCTTCCGCCAGCGCACCTCCTCGTCGAGGGGGCGTGGCGAGGCAGCGCATGCGTGGCGACCCGGTTCCGGCGCGGCCCATTCTGGAGGCCGTGATGGCGCTTCTCTTGCGCGTTCTCGCGTTGTTGTCGTTCTTCTTCGCGGGCGGACCGGCGGCCGCCATGGAGGCCGGTGCGGCCGTCGCGCCGCTCGACCTCACGGCATCGCCGATCGGTTTCGCCGCGCTGGCGATCTTCGTCCTTGCCTACACGCTCGTCGTCCTCGAGGAGGCGACCGAGATGCGCAAGTCGAAGCCGGTGATGGTCGCCGCCGGCGCGATCTGGGTGCTGATCGGCATCGCCTATATGGGTTCGGGGCGGGATCTCGCGCTCGAGGCGGCGGTCGACGTCACGATCCTCGACTACGGCGAGCTGTTCCTCTTCCTGATGGTGGCGATCACCTATGTGAACACACTCGAGGAACGGCGTGTCTTCGACGTGCTGCGGGCCCGCCTCGTGGCGCTCGGCCTCGGCTATCGCCGACTGTTCTGGATGACCGGCGTCCTCGCCTTCTTCCTCTCCGGCGTCCTCGACAACCTGACGACCTCGCTGATCCTCGGCGCCGTCGTCATGGCGGTCGGCCGCGAGTCGCCGAAGTTCGTCGCACTCGCCTGCATCAACGTCGTCGTCGCCGCCAATGCCGGCGGCGCCTTCTCGCCGTTCGGCGACATCACCACGTTGATGGTCTGGCAGAAGGGCAAGCTCGACTTCACCGAATTCTTCGTGCTGTTCGTGCCCTCGGCCGTCAACTTCCTCGTGCCGGCCGCCCTGATGAGCATCGCCGTGCCGAACGTCACGCCGCCGGCGCGCGAGGAACGGCGGCGCCTGAAGCCCGGCGCCTGGGGCGTCATCGTGCTGTTCGCCGTGACCATCGCCACCGCCGTGTCGTTCAAGAACTTCCTGCACCTGCCGCCGGCGCTCGGCATGATGCTCGGCCTCGGTTACCTGCAGATGCTCGCCTACTACCTGCAAAGGGCCGGCAAGCGGCGCAAGGACGAGGACATGGTCCTCGACAGCTTCCATCAGGTGGCGCGCATCGAGTGGGACACGCTGCTGTTCTTCTTCGGCATCATCTTCGCCGTCGGCGGTCTCGGCGTGATCGGCTATCTCGCCTGGGCGGCCCAGCATCTCTATGTCGACATGGGCCCGACCTTCGCCAACATCGTCATCGGCGCGCTCTCGGCGATCGTCGACAACATCCCGCTGATGTTCGCGGTGCTGACCATGAACCCGGAGATGAGCGACGGTCAGTGGCTGCTGATCACGCTGACGGCCGGCGTCGGCGGCAGCTTGCTGTCGATCGGCTCGGCCGCCGGCGTCGCGCTGATGGGCCAGGCCCGCGGCGTCTACACGTTCTCCAGCCACCTGAAATGGAGCTGGGCGATCGCCCTCGGCTACGCTGCGAGTATTTTAGTCCACATGGTAATAAACGCGGCGTATTTCTGAGGACCCCTCGGGGGTCGGACCTGCAACCCGGCGAAACGCCGCAAACATTGCGGCTTTCGTCCGGCGTCCGTCTTTAAGGCAAATTTTCAGAATATGATCGAATGACAATTTGTATCTGCCAAACTGCCGCAGGCGCTCTAGTCTGTTTGGAAAAGATCAAGAAAACAAACGGCGGAGATGGCCAGCAAAAATTTACTTATTGCGATCGGTCGCTATTGTCACCGCCTACGTAAAACTATACACAGGGCGCTATGTGCGGCAGGCCGATTCGAATATTGGCGCAAGGCCGGAAGGATCGGTTGGTTTAGGCAGAATTGGCAAGGCAATTCGTCGATTGGTTGCAGGGCGTTTTGCCGGTCTTTGAAAGGTACCCGAGCAGATGACGGATATGATGGAAGCGGACAACCTGATCGACCTGACGGCGGAAATTGTTTCGGCCTATGTGAGCAATAACCCTGTTGCCTCTGGTGATCTTGCGGCGCTCATCGCCGATGTCTATGGCGCCCTGCAGCGCACCAGCGGTGTCGTCAGCGAGCCCGAGCCGGAGCCGCTGAAGCCGGCCGTGGCCGTCAAGAAGTCGGTCAATCCCGATTACATCATCTGCCTCGAAGACGGCAAGAAGTTCAAGTCGCTGAAGCGCCACCTGCGCACCCACTACAATCTGTCGCCCGAAGAGTACCGCGAGAAGTGGGGTCTTCCGGCCGACTATCCGATGGTCGCCCCGAACTATGCTGCGGCCCGTTCGGACCTGGCCAAGAAGATGGGCCTCGGCCAGCAGCGCCGCCGCGGCAAGAAGTAATCGAATACTTGCCGCTTCCGCACCGAGACTGTGCGGAACGGGGCGCAGCGGGTAGCTGACGCAAGCTTGGGCTGTGAGCCGCCGGTTCTCCGCGGACGGAGAGCCGGCGTTCGCTTTTCTTGGCGCCCGTGACCGTTCGACTTGGCCTTTCCTTGCAGCGGCTGCCGTAACGGCAGTTCAGGCGGCACGGCGGCGACCGGGCTCGCTGCCGGGGCCGGGCCCCGATCTTTTCTGAAATGGAAAGAGTGCTGATATCATTGCCCGGATATCGCAACAGTGGCGGCGTGCGTATAACCGGGCATCGATTTTTTGCCGGCCGCAAGGCCCCGGAGGAAGCACCGCCATGTCCGCCACCAGCAGCAAGACCGCCGAGCCCATCGTCATCCGCGCCGCCCTCGGCCTGCGCTTCGAGGAAGTGCTGACCGACAAGGCGCTCGCCTTTCTCGCCGACCTGCACCGTCATTTCGACGAGACGCGGCGCCGGCTGCTCTCGGTCCGCACCGCCCGCCAGCGCGTCTTCGATGCCGGCGGCCTGCCGGACTTCCTGCCCGAGACGCGGCATGTCCGCGAGGGCAGCTGGCGTGTCGCGCCGATCCCGGCCGATCTGCAGGATCGCCGCGTCGAGATCACCGGCCCCGTCGACCGCAAGATGATCATCAATGCGCTGAACTCCGGCGCCAAGGTGTTCATGGCCGATTTCGAGGACGCCACCTCGCCGACCTGGAACAACCTCGTCGAAGGCCAGCTCAACCTCATGGATCGCTGGCGCGGCCAGCTCGACTTCACCGACGAGGCGAGCGGCAAGGAGTACAGGATCGGCGACAAGCCGGCCGTCCTGATCATCCGCCCGCGCGGCTGGCATCTCGAGGAGCGCCACGTCGAGATCGACGGCCGCCCGATCTCCGGCGGCCTGTTCGACTTCGGCCTCTATCTCTTCCACAACGCCGAGCGCCTGCTCGCCGCCGGCACCGGCCCCTATTTCTACCTGCCGAAGATGGAAAGCCATCTCGAGGCGCGGCTGTGGCGCGACGTCTTCGCCCATTCCGAGGAAATGCTCGGCCTGCGCCCCGGCACGATCAAGGCGACGGTGCTGATCGAGACCCTGCCGGCGGCCTTCGAGATGGACGAGATCCTCTACGAGCTGCGCGACTATATCGTCGGCCTCAACTGCGGCCGCTGGGACTACATCTTCTCCTTCATCAAGACGCTGCGCGCCCACAAGGAGTTCCTGCTGCCGGATCGCGGCCAGGTGGTCATGGGCAAGGCCTTCCTCAGGGCCTATTCGCTGCTGCTCATCCGCACCTGCCATCGCCGCGGCGCCTTCGCCATGGGCGGCATGGCGGCGGCGATCCCGAACCGTCGCGACGAGGCGGCCAACGAGGCGGCGCTCGGCCGCGTGCGCGCCGACAAGGAGCGCGAGGCCGGCGACGGCCACGACGGCACCTGGGTCGCCCATCCGGATCTCGTGCCGGTGGCGCTGGAGGTGTTCGACCGGCTGATGCCCGGCGCCAACCAGCTCGACCGCATGCGCGACGACGTCGCGATGACCGGGAAGGACCTGCTCGAGGTGCACGAGGGCACCCGCAGCGAGGCCGGTCTGCGCGAGAACATCCGCGTCGGCGTCCAGTACATCGAGGCCTGGCTGCGCGGCCGTGGCGCCGTGCCGCTCTACAACCTGATGGAGGACGCCGCGACCGCCGAGATCAGCCGCGCCCAGATCTGGCAGTGGCTGCATTTCGGCGCCACCCTCGAGGGCGGCATCAAGGTGACGCCGGCGCTCTTCGAGAAGTGCCTCGGCGAGGAAATGGCCGTGGTGCGCGGCGAGGTCGGCGCGGCGGCCTTCGATGCCGGCCGTTTCGCCGAGGCGATCGGCGTCTTCCGGGCGCTCGCCCTGCACGACGAGTTCGAGCCGTTCCTGACGCTGCCGGCCTATCACTACATCGTCTGAGCGCCGCCGCTAGCATTCCCAAAAACGAACGGGCGGCCTTCGGGCCGCCCGCATCGCTCTGGGTGCCATCGAACCCGCAGGGTTCGCAAGGCCGACCGGCCGTCGCGCGGTCAGCGCGCCCCCGCGGAGGCGGTGAGCGAAGCGAACTCGCCGTGAGCGAGACGGGTCCCGCAGGGTTCGCAAGGCCGACCGGCCGCCGCTTGGGTCAGCGCGCCCCCGGCAACACTGGGTCTACCCGGTGTTGCTTGCCAGGAATGGCAAGTCGCCAACATGCGACTTGCGGGAGGCGGTGAGCGAAGCGAACTCGCCGTGAGCGAGACGGGTCCCGCAGGGTTCGCAAGGCCGACCGGCCGTCGCGCCGGGCTCTTGCTCCGCTCAGTACGACTTCTTCTGCTTGCGCCGGATGGCGGCCTGCGCCTCCGAGACCTCGAAGGCGTCGCGCAGCGTCTTGACCCCGACGCCGTCGAGCAGGGCGATCAGCCGCAGCAGCACCTCGGCCGTGGCGAGCGCGTCGCCGAGGGCCGTG
>JAKPQE010000180.1 GCA_029572955.1 Pseudomonadota bacterium | reverse complement strand
AACAACGGCGTCGACAATGTCCGCCAGATCAACGACGCGGTGCGCTATGCCCCGGTTTCGGCGCGCTACAAGGTCTACATCATCGACGAAGTGCACATGATGACCGGGTCGGCCTTCAACGCCTTCCTGAAGACGCTCGAGGAACCGCCCCCGCACGCGAAATTCATTTTCGCGACAACCGAGATCCGGAAAGTGCCGGTGACGGTGCTGTCGCGCTGCCAGCGCTTCGATCTGCGCCGCATCGAGGCCGACGTGCTCGTCGCCCATCTGCGCCGCATCGCCGACGCCGAGGGGGTGGCGATCGACGACGAGGCGCTTGCCCTCGTCGCCCGCGCTTCCGAGGGCTCGGTGCGCGATGCCCTGTCGCTGCTCGACCAGGCGATCGCCCATGGCGCTGGCCGGATCGTCGCGGCGGACTTGCGTGCCATGCTCGGCCTCGCCGACCATGCCCGCGTCGTCGACCTCTTCGAGAAGGTGATGAAGGGCGATGCCCCGGCGGCGCTCGCCGAACTCGCCGAGCTGCACGTCGTCGGCGCCGACCCGGCGGTGGTGCTGACCGATCTTGCCCAGTTCGTCCATCTCGTCACGCGCATGAAGCTGGTGCCGGAGGCGGCGGGCGATGCCGCGATCTCCGAGGTCGAGCGGGTCCGCGGCCGCGATTTCGCCGAGCGCCTGTCGATCAAGGTGCTGTCGCGCGCCTGGCAGATGCTGCTGAAGGGCATCCCCGAGGTCGAGGCGGCGCCCAAGCCGCTCGCCGCCGCCGACATGGTGCTGGTGCGCCTGTGCTACGCCGCCAACCTGCCGACCCCGGACGAGGCGCTGAAGCTTCTCGCCGACGGTGGCGGCGGCGAAGGTCGCGGCGGCGGCGGTCCGGCGCCGTCCGGCGGCCCCGGCGGTCCCGGCGGTCCCGGCGGCGGCGTGCGGGCGCAGGCCGGCGGCCGGCCCCAGCCGGTGCTTGCCAGCGACAATCCGGCGCCGATGCGCAATCCCTTCGCCGAGCCGTCGGCCTCGGCGATGGTCCTCTCGAGCCTCGAGGAACTCGTCGCGCTCGCCCAGGAAAAGCGCGCGCTGATGCTGAAGCTGGCGCTCGAGCGCCACGTCCGGCCGGTGCATTTCGAGGATGGCCGCTTCGAATTCGCGGTGACGGCGGAAGCCGCGCCCAACCTTGCCCAGGAGCTGACGCAGAAGGTCTCCGAATGGACCGGGCGGCGCTGGGTCTTCACCGTGTCGCGCGAGGAGGGTGGCGAGACCATCGCCGAGCGCCAGGCGGCCGAGAAGACCAAGCTCGTCAGCGACGTCCGCCTCGATCCGCTGGTTGCCAGGGTGCTCGAACGTTTCCCCGGCGCCCGCATCGTCGACGTGCAGATTCACCGGCAGGCGGCGGCCGACGAGGGCGAAAGCCACGAGGATTTGCTTGCCGACGAGCGCGGCGGCGACGATATCTGAACCGGACAGGAACGAAGCGGCGCGCGCCTCGATTCGCCGTGCGGTGCGCCGAAACATCCCGAAGAGGTGATCTCCGATGCGCGATTTCGGAAAGATGCTGAAGCAGGCCCAGGAGCTGCAGGGCCGCATGGCCAAGCTCCAGGAAGAGGTCGAGTTGCTCGAGGTCGAGGGCCGGGCCGGTGGCGGTCTCGTCACGGTGACCCTCAACGGCAAGAACGAGATGAAGGGTCTGAAGATCGACCCGAGCCTGATGAACGCCGAGGAGGTCGAGATCCTCGAAGATCTCATCGTCGCGGCTCATGCCGACGCCCGCGCCAAGGCCGAAGCCGCGGTCGCCGATCGCATGCGCGACGTGACCGGCGGCTTGCAGCTGCCGGCCGGCATGAAGCTGCCGTTCTAATCTTGAAGACCTCGAAATGGCCGGTCGCGTCGCAGGTCCCGAGATCGAGAGGCTGATCCAGCTCCTGGCGCGCCTGCCGGGGCTTGGGCCGCGCTCGGCCCGGCGCGCGACGCTCCATCTCATCAAGAAGAAGGAACAGCTGCTCGCGCCCCTCGCCGAGGCGATGCGGGCCGCGCTCGATGCCGTCAGGGTCTGCACGACCTGCGGCAATGTCGATACCACCGACCCTTGCGCGATCTGCGCCGATCCCGGTCGCGACCCCTCGGTCATCGTCGTCGTCGAGGATGTCTCCGATCTCTGGGCGCTGGAGCGGGCGCACGCCATCTCGGCGCGCTATCACGTCCTCGGCGGCACGCTGTCGCCGCTCGACGGCATCGGCCCCGGTGATCTCAACATCGCCGCGCTGGTCGAGCGGGCGGCCGATCCGGCGGTGCGCGAGATCGTGCTCGCCGTCAACGCCACGGTCGAGGGCCAGACCACGGCCCATTACATCACCGACCAGCTCGAAGGCATCGAGGTGCGCGTCTCGCGCCTCGCCCATGGCGTCCCGGTCGGTGGCGAACTCGACTATCTCGACGACGGGACGCTCGCCGCGGCGATGCGCAGCCGCACGCCGTTCTGAGGTCTGCGACGCCCCCCGGCGCCGACCCGCCTAGCCTCGTTCCGGACAGCGCACATAGCGCTCCGGCGGATCGCTCGGCGGCGTCGTCACGAGTTCGAGAACGTCGTTGGTGACCTCGATCTCGATGTCCCTTTCATCCGCGGTGCCGCAGGCGAGCCGCAGCCGCCAGCGCTTCTCCGGCACGACGATCACCGCCTCCGCGATTTGGCAGACCTCGACACCGACCGCGTACTCCGTCGCGCTCAGTCGCAAGAGGCCTTCCGGTAGCACGCCCTCGGCCTGGAAGCACCAGGCAAGGTTGGGCGACCAGCGCCCGTGCCACGGCTCGGCACCCGCGCCCCCCGCCGCCACGATGGTCGACACTGCGCCGAGGAAAACGACAATCGCCCGGGAAAGGCCCCGTGCGCCCGCATGGCTGCTCTTCACGACGTCCTCCCTCGACGTTCGTCGGGCTCTCGGCACCATTGCGCCAGCTCCGGCTCACTCGCAGCAGCGCCAGACCTCGTTGGTCCAGCAGCAGGCGTAATCGCCTTTGCACATGAAGCAGTAGGGCGACTCGTCCGAGCAGTAGCTGCCGCTGCCGACGGGGCATTCGTCGCCACGGTAGAGCGGCTCGCGCCCGACACCGATCAGCGCGAGCGACATGCTCTTCTCCTTGATCGTCGTCGAGGGCAGGTATTGCCGCCAGCCGTCGTTGCCCGGACCGCCGGAGCCGGGTTCGGCCGCCAAGGCAGAGGCGGCCAGCGCGATCGCAACCGCCGCCGCAAGACCTCCGGCGCCCATCCATCGGCGTAGGATCTTCATGGCGGATCCTCCTTTCGTATAACTCTCCTGTAATGGAAGGGTTTCGCCGCTTCCCGCCGGCTCGACGGCCGCGGTCAGGGCGCGCGCCCGCGGGCCGATGACGCGGCGCCCCGGCAGTGCGGATGACATGGCAGGAAAAGGGGCGTCAGTCGGCCTCGCCGAAGCCCGATTCGACGAGCTCGGTGAGCGCCGTCAGCACGTCCTCGGCCTCCGGGCCGCGCGCCTCGACATGGATGGTCGAGCCGAGCCCCGCGGCGAGCATCATCAGCCCCATGATCGAGGTGCCGCCGACGGTGTGGAAATCCTTCGAGACGAGGACTTCGGCCTCGTACTTCTCGACGCAATGGACGAACTTCGCCGAGGCGCGGGCATGCAGGCCGCGCTTGTTGGGAATGCGCAGGTCCCGCGACAGGGGCTCGGGCGCTTCCGGGCTCTTCTCGGTCATTTGCCCGAGAGCACCTGGCTGGCGACGCTGATGTATTTGCGGCCCGCGTCGCAGGCCGCCTTGGCCGCCTCGTCGAGCTTCACCTCGCCGCGCAGCGAGGCGAGCTTGATCAGCATCGGCAGATTGATGCCGGCGACCACCTCGACCCGTCCGGCCTCCATGACCGAGATGGCGAGGTTCGAGGGCGTGCCGCCGAACATGTCGGTGAGCAGCACGACGCCGCCGCCGCTGTCGGCCCGCGTCACCGCCTCGACGATGTCGCGGCGGCGCTGTTCCATGTCGTCGTCGGGGCCGATGCAGACCGTCTCTATGCCGTCCTGGGGGCCGACCACGTGCTCGAGGGCTGCGCGAAATTCCGCAGCAAGGTTGCCGTGGGTGACGAGAACCAGACCGATCATATTGGCTTCCGCTCGAGAGGTGGTGGCCGGCGGGAAAGGCGCCGACGCTTCGACGGGGTTACCATCTTTGTAGCGTCCGGCCCAGCATGCAAGCCTCAATTCGAACGAGGCGTCCGGCCTTCCCGAAAGGCCCCGATCAGGCAAGGGCGGCAAGCGCCGCCTCGACGATGAGGGCCGGCGCACGGGTGCCGATCGGCACCGGCTGGCGCGCGATCACGACGCCGTGGATTTCACCGCAAAGGCCGGTTTCGGCCGGCATCCGCTCGGCCGCCTCGGGTTCGACGAGATCGACGAGGAGGGCGATGCGCGCCGCGCTTTCGGCGGCGAGCGTGAGGATGCCGCGGCCGTGAAGCTCGACGAGGCCGACGGTCGTTGCCGGCGCGCGGGCGATCAGCGCTTCGCCCTCGCGGGCAAGGAACACCTGATCGTCGGCGACGAGCCGGGCGAAGCGCCCGGCACGGGCCGCGCGTTCGAGGAGGTCGAGCGCCAGCGTCGACTTGCCGCTGCCCGAACGGCCGCGGACGAGCACGCCGTGCCGGCCGACGACCAGTGCCGTGCCGTGGACGAGGATGCCGGGAACGCTCATGCCGCGGGCAGCCGGACGACGAAGCGCGCGCCGAGCACCTTCGCCGGCGCGTAGGGCTCGGCGACGATGTCGGCGGGCTCGGCGGTCCGGTTCTCGGCATGGATGGTGCCGCCATGCGCCTCGACGATCTGCTTGGAGATCGACAGGCCGAGGCCGGAATTGTTGCCGAAGCCGTCCTGTTCCGGCCGGTCGGTGTAGAAGCGCTCGAAGATGCGCTCGAGCGCATCCGCGCCGATGCCCGGCCCGTCGTCCTCGACGGCGATCTCGATCTGCCCGTCGGTGCGCCCGGCGAGAACCCGGACCCTGCCATTCGGCGGCGAGAACGAGCGGGCGTTGTCGATGAGGTTGGTGATGACCTGGCCGAGGCGGCTGTCGTGGCCGATGATGGTGAGCGGTCGCTCGGCCTCCGGGTCGATGACGAGGTCGAGCGCCGGGCCTTTGCCCTGGCCGACGTCGCGGGCGACCGCGACGACCGATTCGAGCAGCCGGGCGATGTCGACCGGCGCGGCGTCCTCGCGGGCGAGTTCGGCATCGAGCCGCGAGGCGTCGGAAATGTCCGAAATCAGCCGGTCGAGCCGGCGCACGTCGTGCTGGATGATGCCCATCAGCCTCTCGCGCGAGGCCTCGGTCTTGGCGAGCGGCAGCGTCTCGACGGCGCTGCGGAGCGAGGTCAGCGGGTTCTTCAGCTCGTGCGCGACGTCGGCGGCGAAACTCTCGATCGCCTCGATCCGGCTGTAGAGCGCCGTCGTCATGTCGCGCAGCGCCCGGGCGAGATGGCCGATCTCGTCGGTGCGGCCGGAAAAGTCCGGGATCTCCTCGCGCGCCTTGACCGAGCGGCGCACCCGCTCGGCCGCCGCCGCGAGGCGCCGCACCGGGCCGGCGATGGTGCTGGCAAGGAGGATCGAGAGCACGATGGTGACCGCCGCCGCGACCGCCGCGACCCGCATGATGGCGAAACGCTCGGCGGTGATGATCGCGTCGATGTCGCCGCCCTGGGTCGAGAGCAGCAGCGAGCCGACGACCGCCCGGAAGCGCTGGATCGGCACCGCCACCGAGACGATCAGCTCGCCCTTCTCGTTGACGCGCACGACCGAGCCTGCCGCGCCGCCGAGCGCCCGCGC
>JAKPQE010000177.1 GCA_029572955.1 Pseudomonadota bacterium | reverse complement strand
CATGTTCGGCATGATCGGCATGGGCATCGCCGTGCTGACGACGCTGTTCCTGGCGCAGCCGCCGGCCGACGTCCTGAGCTGGTTCCTGATCATTGTCGGCCTCGGTGCCGGTGGCGCGGTCGGCGCGGTCACTGCCCGGCGCATCCCGATGACGATGATGCCGGAGCTGGTGGCTGCGTTCCACTCGCTGGTCGGCCTCGCCGCCGTGTTCGTCGCCGCCGGCGCGCTCTATGCCCCGCAGGCGTTCGGCATCCTCGAGAACCCGGCCAATCCCAGCGGCGCCATCAAGGGCGCAAGCCTGGTCGAGATGGCGCTCGGCGTCGCCATCGGCGCCATCACGTTCACCGGCTCGGTCATCGCCTTCGCCAAGCTCTCGGGCCGCATGTCGGGCAAGCCGATCATCCTGCCGATGCGCCACGTGATCAACGCGGCGCTGGCGGCGTTCATCATCTACCTCGTCTACGCTCTGGTGCAGTCGGGCGGCAGCTCGTTCTTGTTCTGGCTGCTGGTTCTCGCCTCGCTTGTGTTCGGCGTGCTCATCATCATCCCGATCGGTGGCGCCGACATGCCCGTCGTCGTGTCGATGCTCAACTCCTACTCGGGCTGGGCCGCAGCGGGCATCGGCTTCACGCTGGGCAACATCGCGCTGATCATCACCGGCGCGCTGGTCGGCTCCTCGGGCGCGATCCTGTCCTACATCATGTGCAAGGGCATGAACCGCTCGTTCATCTCGGTGATCCTCGGCGGCTTCGGCGGCGAGACGGCGGGACCGGCGGGCGGCGCCAAGGAGACGCGCCCAGTGAAGCAAGGCAGCGCGGACGACGCGGCCTTCATCATGAAGAATTCCTCGAAAGTGATCATCGTGCCGGGCTACGGCATGGCGGTGGCGCAGGCGCAGCACGCCCTTCGCGAGATGGCCGACAACCTGAAGAAGGCCGGCGTCGAGGTGAAGTACGCCATCCACCCGGTCGCGGGCCGAATGCCGGGCCACATGAACGTGCTGCTCGCCGAGGCCAACGTGCCCTACGACGAGGTGTTCGAGCTCGAGGACATCAACTCCGAGTTCGCGCAGGCCGACGTCGCCTATGTCATCGGCGCCAACGACGTCACCAACCCGGCGGCGAAGACCGATCCGAGCTCGGCGATCTTCGGCATGCCGATCCTCGACGTGGAGAAGGCGAAGACGGTGCTGTTCATCAAG
>JAKPQE010000134.1 GCA_029572955.1 Pseudomonadota bacterium | reverse complement strand
TCTGATCGCAGCCGCGCCATCGCGCTGCCTGCCTCAGTGGATCAGGCTTTCCAGCAGCATGAAGGCTTCCAGCACGGTCAGCGAGCGCACCTCGGTGCGGCCGATGTCGCCGAAATGGGCGAGGTGATGGATCGCCTCGCCGCCACGGCGGACGGCGGCGAGATGGACCGTTCCGATCGGCTTTTCCGGCGTGCCGCCGCCGGGCCCGGCGACGCCCGAGACGGCGACGGCGAGATCGGCGCTGGAGTGGGCGAGGGCGCCTTCGGCCATGGCGAGGACGACCTCGGCACTGACCGCGCCATGCCGGTCGATGAGCGCGGCGGGTACGTCGAGCAGCTCGGTCTTTGCCGCATTCGAATAGGTGACGAAGCCCCGGTCGACGACGTCGGACGAGCCGGCGATCGCCGTCAGGGTCGCGGCGATGAGGCCGCCGGTGCAGGATTCGGCGGTCGCAATGGTCATCCCGTGCGCCCGGGCATGGGCGAGCAGCGCCTCGGCGCGCGGAACGAGGTTCGGGGTGGCGATCATCGGCGCGGCTCCTCGAGGGTGGTTGGCACCGTCACGGTGGCGGTCGCCATGGCGGCCAGCCCCTCGCGCCGGCCGGTGAAGCCGAGCTTCTCGGTGGTCGTCGCCTTGACCGAGACGCGCGCCACGGCGACGCCGCAGATCGCGGCGACGCGCTCGCGGATCGCCTCGCGGTGCGGCCCGACCTTCGGCGCTTCGCCGATGACGGTGAGGTCGAGGTGGACGAGGTGTCCGCCCTTCGCCCAGAGCCGGTCGCAGGCATGCTTCAGGAAGATATCCGAGGGGGCGCCACGCCATTGCGGATCGCTCGGCGGGAAATGGCTGCCGATGTCGCCGAGCGCAATCGCGCCGAGCACGGCGTCGGTCGCGGCATGGAGCAGCACGTCGGCGTCGGAATGGCCGGCAAGGCCGTGATCGTGGGCGATCCTGACGCCGCCGAGCATGACGTGGTCGCCCGCGCAGAAGGCGTGGACGTCGAAGCCGCTGCCGACGCGGGTCTCGACCGGGGCTGCGGTATCGAAGCGGGCCTCGGCCATGGCGATGTCCTCGCGGGTGGTGATCTTGACGTTGCCGCGCTCGCCCTCGACGACGTGGACGGTCATGCCGGCCCATTCGGCGACCGCGGCATCGTCGGTGAAGTCGTCGCGGCCGGCCTCGGCGGCCTTCCTGTGGGCGGCGAGAATCGGCCCGAACCGGAAGCCCTGCGGCGTCTGGGCGGCATAGAGGTTGTCGCGCGGCACGGTGCCGGTGACCGCGCCGCCGGGTCCGGTCGACTTCAGCGTGTCGGTGACGGGCGTGGCGACGAGGACGGCGTCGTGCTCGGCAAGGGCGGCGACGGCGCGGTCGATGATCGCGTCGGAAACGAACGGCCGCACGCAGTCGTGGACGAGGACCGCGTCGGGCGGATCGCCCGCGAGCGATTCGAGGCCGTGGCGCACCGAGATCTGGCGCGTCGCGCCGCCGGTGACGGCCCGGAAGCGGCCTTCGCGACCGGTCGTCGCCGCGACGAGGGCGTCGCCGTCGGCGGCGTGGACAACGATCGTGACGCCGGAAATCGCCGGGTGGGCGAGGAAGCAGTCGAGGGTGCGGGCGATCACCGCCTTGCCGCCGATCACGCGGTACTGCTTCGGCAGCTCGCCGGCATATCCGGCCGCCCGCGTGCCGCGACCGGCGGCGACGAGCAGCACGTGAACGTTCCTGTCCGGCATTTGCGGCGGTTCCCCCGAATTCCCTTTTCGCCAAGATAGACAAAGCGATAGCGAAAAAGCCAGCGTCCATTTCGAGGCAATCGCCGGCGTCTTTACTGCATTGCAGCATCGCTCTTGCTGTCCGCCCGGAAATGTCTATGATGTGTGCACGAAACGAAACTGCCTATTTGATAGTCAAAACGTGACACGGTACTCGCAAGCGACATTGGAGGTCGGCGGCCTCGCCATCCCCAACCGGGTGTTCCTCGCGCCCATGGCCGGGGTGACGGACCTGCCGTTCCGTCGTCTCGTCGCCGGCCACGGGGCGGGTCTCACCGTCAGCGAGATGGTCGCCGGCGAATGGCTGGCCAACGGCCACGAAGGCACGCTCGCCAAGGTCGAGCGCGACGAGGCGGGCATTCACGTCGTCCAGCTCGTCGGCCGGGACGCCGCCGCGATGGCCGAGGGCGTGCGCCACGCCGAGGATGCGGGCGCCGATATCATCGACATCAACATGGGCTGCCCGGCGCGCAAGGTGACCGGCGGCTATGGCGGGGCGGCGCTGATGCGCGACCCCGATCTCGCCCTGAGGCTCGTCGAGGCGACGGTCGCGGCGGCGCGCGTGCCGGTGACGCTGAAGATGCGGCTCGGCTGGGACGAAACGTCGATCAACGCGCCGGAGATCGCGAAGCGGGCGGTCGAGGCCGGTGTCGCGATGATCGCGGTGCATGGTCGCACCCGCAACCAGTTCTACGGCGGGAGCGCCGACTGGTCGGCGATCGCGGCGGTGAAGGACGCGGTCGCGGTGCCGGTCGTCGCCAATGGCGACCTTGTCGATGCGACCGACGCGCCGCGCATGCTCGCCCTGTCCGGTGCCGACGCGGTGATGATCGGCCGGGGCAGCATCGGCCGGCCGTGGTTTCCGGGCATGGTGGCGCGCCATCTCGAAACGGGCGTCGTCGAGGCCGAGCCGGAAGGCTCCGCGCTCATCGAGGAACTCGCCGGCCTGCTCGAGGCGATGCTCTCCCATTGGGGGCACGAGCACGGCATACGCCTTGCGCGCAAGCACCTCGCCGCGGCGATGAAACGCCTCGAGGGCGAGGCCCGGGCCGAGCTCGGCGAGCGCCGCCGCGCGGTGCTGACGGGCACGTGCCCGGACGCGGTGATCAGGGAACTCGGGGCCTTCGTCGAGGCCGCCGGTTCGATACGGAGGGCGGCATGACGACCGCGACGAAATTGCGCCCGCTCGCGGGCGGCAGCGAGGACATGGGCCTGCAGGTGCTCAACGCCCTGCCGCATCCGGTGGTGATGGTCGCCGAAGACGACCGCATCTGCGCCGCCAACGATGCCGCCCAGCAGTTCTTCCAGGCGAGCGCCGGCTGGCTGGCCCGCCACAAGCTCGATGAGCTGGTGCCGTTCGGCAGCCCGGTCCTCGGCCTCGTCGACCAGGTCCGGCTGACCCGGTCGCCGGTCAGCGAGTATCGCCTCGACGTCGGCACGCCGCGCAACGGCGGCGACCGGATCGTCGACGTCTACGCGACGCCGGTGCCCGAGCGGCCGGCCCATGTGGTGCTGATGCTTCAGGAGCGTACCATGGCCGACAAGATGGACCGACAGCTGACCCATCGCGGCGCGGCGCGCACGGTGGTCGGCCTTGCCTCGATGCTCGCCCACGAGATCAAGAACCCGCTGTCGGGCATCCGCGGTGCCGCCCAGCTGCTCGAGAGTTCGGTCGAGGAAATGGACCGGCCGCTGACCCGACTGATCTGCGAGGAGGCGGACCGGATCGTCCATCTCGTCGACCGCATGGAGATCTTCTCCGACGAGCGACCGATCGAGCGCACGCCGGTCAACATCCACGTCGTGCTGGAGCATGTGAAGCGCCTCGCCCAGAGCGGCTTTGCCCGCAACATCCGGATCGTCGAGGCCTATGATCCCTCGCTGCCGCCGGTCTATGCCAATCGCGACCAGCTCATCCAGATCTTCCTCAACCTCCTGAAGAACGCCACCGAGGCGATCGGCGAGGCCGGCGACGGCGAGATCGTGCTGACGACGGCGTTCCGGCCGGGCGTGCGCCTGTCGGTGCCGGGCAGCCGGGACCGGGTGACGCTGCCGCTCGAATTCTGCGTGCGCGACAACGGCCCGGGCGTGCCGGAAGACCTGATGCCGCATCTCTTCGATCCGTTCGTGACCACCAAGGCGAACGGCACCGGCCTCGGCCTCGCGCTCGTCGCCAAGATCGTCGGCGACCACGGCGGCGTCATCGAATGCGAATCGCAGCCGCGCAAGACCGTTTTCCGAATTCTGATGCCGGCCTGGACCGGCCCGATGGTCCCCGAGGAGGACTGATCCGATGCCCAGCGGTACTGTTCTAGTCGCGGACGACGATGCGGCGATCCGCACCGTGCTCAACCAGGCACTGACGCGGGCCGGCTACGAGGTGCGCATGACGTCGAACGCCTCGACGCTGTGGCGCTGGGTCTCGGCGGGCGAGGGCGATCTCGTCGTCTCCGACGTGGTGATGCCGGACCAGAACGTCTTCGACCTCCTGCCGCAGATCAAGAAGACGCGGCCGGACCTGCCGGTCATCGTGATGAGCGCGCAGAACACCTTCATGACGGCGATCCGCGCCTCCGAGCGCGGCGCCTACGAGTACCTGCCCAAGCCCTTCGACCTCAAGGAGCTGATCTCGATCGTCGGGCGGGCGCTGTCGGAGGCCAAGACCAAGCGGCCGACCGCCGAACTCGCCGACGCGCCCGAGGCGATGCCGCTGATCGGCCGCTCGCCGGCGATGCAGGAAATCTACCGGGTGCTCGCCCGCCTGATGCAGACCGACCTCACGGTGATGATCTCGGGCGAATCCGGCACCGGCAAGGAACTCGTGGCGCGGGCGCTGCACGATTACGGCAAGCGTCGCAACGGGCCCTATGTGGCGATCAACATGGCGGCGATCCCGCGCGACCTGATCGAGGCCGAGCTGTTCGGCCACGAGAAGGGCGCCTTCACCGGGGCGCAGACGCGCAATGTCGGCCGCTTCGAGCAGGCCGACGGCGGCACGCTGTTCCTCGACGAGATCGGCGACATGCCGATGGAGGCGCAGACCCGGCTCCTGCGCGTGCTGCAGCAGGGCGAATACACGACGGTCGGCGGGCGCACGCCGATCCGCACCGACGTGCGCATCATCGCGGCGACCAACCGCGACCTGCGCCAACTGGTCAATCAGGGCCTTTTCCGCGAGGACCTGTTCTTCCGCCTCAACGTCGTGCCGATCCGGCTGCCGCCGCTGCGCGAGCGCACCGAGGACATTCCCGACCTCGTGCGCCACTTCTTCTCGCTCGCCGAGAAGCAGGGCCTGCCGGCCAAGCAGATCGAGATCGACGCGCTCGACCGGATGCGGCGCTATCGCTGGCCGGGCAATGTGCGCGAGCTGGAAAACCTCGTGCGGCGTCTCGCGGCGCTCTATCCGCAGGACGTCATCACCACGGCGATCATGGATATCGAGCTCAGCACGCCGACCCCGGTGGTCAGCGACCGGGCCGAGGAGGAAACGCTTTCGGGGTCGGTGGAGCGGCATCTTGCCGCCTATTTCGGCGAGTTCGGCGGTCAGCTGCCGCCGCCCGGGCTCTACTACCGGATCCTCCGCGACATCGAGTATCCGCTGCTCTCGGCGGCGCTCGCGGCGACCCGCGGCAACCAGATCAAGGCGGCCGAACTGCTCGGCCTCAACCGCAACACGCTGCGCAAGAAGATACGTGATCTCGATATTCAGGTGATCCGCTCGTCCCGTTGATGCGACCGGCCCCGGTTGTCACATTTATGCGACAATTCTGTTGCACCTCGGCAACAGCGCCGGCAAAGTGACGGCCGCAGCACGAGTCACGGCGGCGCTGCCGCCCAACGAAAGCGCGATTGAGCATGGCGACAGGCGCTCCAGGCGCAGCCGGCGAGGGCGAGCTTCCGGGCGGGTCCGGTGGCGGCCGCAAAGGCATCATGCGACTGCTCGCGCCCGGCGTGTTCGGGCTGGCGCTGATCTCGGCGCTCGTCACCTTCGCCGTTCTCACCGGTCTCACCCCGATCATGCCGTCCGAGGCGGTGGTGAAATGGGCGCTCGTGGTCAACGTGGTGCTCATCGCGGCGATGACCGGCCTCATCGTGCGCGAACTCTGGACGCTGTGGATCGCCCGGCGCCGGCGCCGGGCCGCCTCGCGCCTGCATGTCCGGGTCGTGACGCTGTTCAGCCTCGTTGCCGCCATCCCGGCCATTCTCGTCGCCGCGGCGGCGGGCGTGACGCTGCAGCGCGGCCTCGACCAGTGGTTCTCGGAGCGGACGCAGTCGATCATCGGCACCTCGCTGGCGGTCGCGCAGGCTTATGTGCGCGAGCACTCGCACGCGCTGCGCGGCGAGGTCGTCGCCATGCAGACCGACATCGACCGGGCCGAGCCCTATTTCAATTTCGATCGCGGCCAGTTCGAGGACTATTTCGCCAGCCAGGCGCGGATTCGCGGCCTCGTCATCGCCGTCCTGATGCACGGCGACGGAACCGAGGTCATGCAGGCCAAGCCGAACCCGGACGAGCCCGCGGTCATTCCGCCGAAGGAGGCGGCGAGCGGGGCGACGGTCGACGAGCCGGTGCTGGTGACGCCGGGCACGACGAACCAGATCGGCGCCATCATCAAGCTCAAGGAATTCGACGACCTCTATCTCTATGTCGGCCGGCTGATCGATCCGCGCGTCACGCAATACCTGCGCATCACCGAGGCCAATGCCAGCGAATACAAGTCGCTGGAGGCACAGCGCTTCGGCGTGCAGGTGGCCTTCGGCCTGCTCTATGTCGGCATCGCGCTCGTCATGCTGCTCGCCGCGATCTGGCTCGGCATCGGCTTCGCCAACCGGCTGGTGGCGCCGATCCGCCGGCTGATCGGTGCCGCCGACCAGGTGTCGATGGGCAATCTCTACGTCCAGGTGCCGCTCGGCGACGGCGAGGGGGACCTGACCAACCTCGCCGAGACCTTCAACAAGATGACGACGCAGCTGCGTCAGCAGCGCGACGAGCTGCTGT
>JAKPQE010000133.1 GCA_029572955.1 Pseudomonadota bacterium | reverse complement strand
CGGAGTCGCGCAAGCCCCGCGCCGAGAAGACCGGCCGCGAATCCCGTCCTGGCTACACGCCGCCGCGCGAAATCGAAGGCCGCGGCGAAAATCCGGGCGCGCCGGACGTCATCCCGCTCAAATCCCAGAAGCTCGCGACCTTCCTCAGGTTCCAGTAGCCCGCACGGCGGGCGGCAATTCCAATCCCCAAACGTATTCAACCATGCAAGACTCCAACGACAGCGGAAAGAAGGACAAGCGGCAGATCGGCGTCGGGATCCTGGGCTTCGGCACCGTCGGCGCCGGCGTTGCCGCCGGCCTCCTCGACAACCGCGGCCCCCTGGCCGAGCGCACCGGCATCGACATCGTCCTGCGCAAGGTGGCGGACCTCGACGTGACGACCGACCGCGGCGTGAAGCTCCCCGAGGGCGTGCTCACGAACGACGCCATGGCCGTGATCAACGATCCCGCGGTCGACATCGTCGTCGAGCTCATCGGCGGTTGCGGCGTGGCGATGAAGTTCGTCAAGGCCGCGCTCCAGGCGGGCAAGCCTGTCGTCACCGCCAACAAGAAGATGCTCGCCGAGCATGGCGCCGAGATCTTCGGCCTCGCCGCCGAGAAGAACACCGACATCTTCTTCGGTGCTTCCGTGGGCGGCGGCATCCCCATCATCCGGGCGCTGCGCGACGGCCTCGCCGGCAACCGCATCGCCTCCATCCACGGCATCCTCAACGGCACCTGCAACTACATCCTCACGAAGATGGAGCGCGAGGGCGTGCCCTTCGAGGCGGCCCTCGCCGAGGCCCAGCGGCAGGGCTTCGCCGAGGCCGACCCCACGCTCGACGTGGACGGCTTCGACACGCTCCACAAGGCCGCCATCCTCGCCGCCCTCGCCTACGGCATCTTCCCCGACGTCCGCCATCTCGCCGTCCGCGGCATCCGCGGCGTCGTGGAGGCCGCCGACATCCGCTTCGCCGCGGACCTCGGCTACCGGATCAAGCTGCTGGCCATCGTCAAGCAGGACGACGCGGGCGTCGAGATCCGCGTGGCCCCCACGCTGGTGCCGGAGGACGGCATGCTCGCCTCCGTCTCGGGCGTCTTCAACGCCGCGCTCGTCAAGGGCGA
>JAKPQE010000131.1 GCA_029572955.1 Pseudomonadota bacterium | reverse complement strand
GCGCGTCGTCCTCGTCGTCGTCTCGGATGACGAAGGCCGCGGACTCGGAGTCCTCCGAACCCTCGTCGGCCTTGGCCGGCTTCTCATCGTCGGCGTCTTCGTCGTCGCTGTCGCCGTCGCTGGCATCGGCGTCCGCCGTGGCTGCCTTCACCTCGGTTTCGTCGACAGCCTCGAGCTCAGCAGCGTCGACGTCCTCGGGCTCGACGTCCTCGCCCTCGACATCCGCCTCGTCGGCAGAGGCGACGTCAGCCGCAGCCTTGGTGGCCTTGGCCGCGGTCTTCTTGGCCGCAGCCTTGGTCGCCGCCTTCTTGGCGGGGGCAGCTGCGGCCTTGGCCGCCGCCTTGGTCGTGGTTGCCTTCGTGGCCGCCACCTTGGTGGTCGTCGCCTTGGCCGGGGCCTTGGCCGCCGCCTTCTCCGACGTCGCCACGGCGGCCTTCTTGGTGGCCGTCGTGCGTGCGGCGGCCTTGGCCGGCGCGGCTGCCGTCGTCGAGTTGGTCGTTGTCGCGGGAGTTGCCTTCGCCGCACTCGCGGTCTTCTTGGCGGCGGCCGCGGTGGTCTTGGTCGCCTCCGTCTTGATCGCCGTCGTCTTCGTGGCAGTCGCCTTGCTCACGGCGGCCGTCTTCGCCGTCGCGGCCTTGGCGGGTGCGGCCTTCTTGGCCGCCGACGGGGCTGCGGTCGTCTTGGCCGGCGCAGCCTTCGCGGCGCCGGCCTTCTTCGCGGCGGTCTTGCTGGCGGCGGTCGCGCCGGACTTGGCTGTGGTCGTCCCTCGTGCCGCGGCCACTGCGCCCTCGGTGGCTGCAGAGACCGCGACGGTGATGCCGTGGTCGGCCAGCGCTGTCATGACGCCACGCGCTCGCGCGGGAGTCACGCCCGCCTCACGTATCGCGACGGCAACGTCCTCACCCGACACCGTGCCGGTGGTCCGGCCGCGCTTGAGGATTGCTTGAAGGGCTTTGTGGCTGAACTCGGAGGGAAGGGCACTGTCCGTGGTCACGTGTGGCACCGAGGACCTTTCGTCGCAGTCTTCGCGGCGAGCATGCCAAAGGGACATGTCGCTGGGCGTTGAGGGGTGATCGAGGCCTCCGTCCGAGCCGATGACCAACCGTTGGTCTGCTCGCGGCGAAGTGGTTCGATGACAATTATAAATCGCCTCCGGAGTGGACCGCGCGCACGGGCCCTCTCCGGAGGCGATTTGGGGTGCTCTCGAGGATGCCGAGACCGTTGGATCAGCCCTTGACGGCGAGCACCGCACAGGGGGCGTCGAGCAGGATGCGCTGGGCGTTCGAGCCCAAGATCAGCTTGCCCACGGGAGTGCGGCGACGCAGGCCGATGACGATGAGGTCAGCGTGGGCCTCGTCGGCGATGGCGATCAGATCCTCTGCGGGCTCCTTGCCACGGACGAGCTGGCGCACCTCGATCTCGACACCATCCGCCTTGAGCTCCTGCTCGAGGCGCTCGAGCTCCTCTTCGGACTTCGCGCTCTGCTCGCCATCGAAGTCACGGCCGCCGCGACTGGAGTTGATGACGACGAGCGGGGCTCGGCGCAACTTCGCCTCCTCGACGGCTCGGGTCAGCGCGGCCCGTCCCTCCTTGGTCGGCACGAATCCCACGACGATCGTCACTTGTACC
>JAKPQE010000125.1 GCA_029572955.1 Pseudomonadota bacterium | reverse complement strand
CTCGCACGCGGCGGTCGTCGGCCGCCAGATGGGCAAGCCGGCGGTCGTCGGCGCCCACGAGCTGCGCGTGGACGAGGAGGGCAAGAAGCTCGCGATCGGCGGCCGGACGCTGCGCGAGGGTGACTACATCGCGTTCGACGGCCTCAGCGGCGAGGTGAAGGTCGAGAAGGTGGCGACCAAGCCGAGCGAGATTTTGCAGGTCATCAACGGCACGATGAAGCCGGAGGAGTCGGAGATCTACCAGCGCTTCGAGCGCCTGCTCGGCTGGGCCGACAAGAAGCGCACGATGGGGATCCGCGCCAACGCCGACCTGCCCGACCAGGCGAACATCGCCTACGCCTTCGGCGCCCGCGGCATCGGGCTTTGCCGGACCGAGCACATGTTCTTCGAAGGGGACCGGCTGCCGATCGTCCGCCGCATGATCCTCGCCGACAACGAGGCCGACCGGCGCGCCGCGCTGGCCGAGCTGCTGCCGCTGCAGCGCGGCGACTTCTACGGCGTCTTCAAGGCGATGAACGGGACGCCGGTCACCGT
The DNA here is from genome assembly GCA_029572955.1 of Pseudomonadota bacterium. Taxonomy (GTDB): domain Bacteria; phylum Pseudomonadota; class Alphaproteobacteria; order Rhizobiales; family JAKPQE01; genus JAKPQE01. The sequence continues at coordinate 745 of JAKPQE010000125.1, read as the reverse complement.
CAGGACGATCGACCCGCCGCTGCACGAGTTCCTCCCCAAGCGCGAGGAGCTCATGGTCGACATCGCGGTCCTCGAGGCGAAGAACGGCAACGCCCGGGAGCTCGAGGAGAAGCGCGCCCTGCTGGCGCGGGTCGAGGAACTGCACGAGTTCAACCCGATGCTCGGCCACCGCGGCTGCCGCCTCGGCATCACGTACCCCGAGATCACAGAAATGCAGGCGCGAGCCATCCTCGAGGCCGCTTGTCTGGTGAAGAAAGAAGGGATCGAGGTCCGGCCCGAGATCATGATCCCGCTGGTCGGCACGAAGAAGGAGCTCGAGCACCAGGACGCGGTCGTGCGCGCCGTCGCCGCCGAGGTCTTCGCCGAGCAGGGCGTGACGGTCGACTACCTGGTCGGCACGATGATCGAGATCCCGCGGGCCGCGCTCACCGCGTGCATGATCGCCGAGGTCGCCGAGTTCTTCAGCTTCGGCACCAACGACCTCACCCAGATGACCCTGGGGGTCAGCCGCGACGACGCCGGCAAGTTCCTCTCGACCTACCTGCGCGAAGAGATCTGGCCGGCCGACCCGTTCGAGACGCTCGACCAGGAGGGCGTCGGCCAGTTGGTCGAGTATGGCATCGAACGCGGCCGCACGACGCGGCCCGACCTCAAGGTCGGCATCTGCGGCGAGCAGGGCGGCGATCCGGCGACGGTCAAGTTCTGCCACCGCAGCGGGATGGACTACGTGAGCTGTTCGCCGTTC
>JAKPQE010000118.1 GCA_029572955.1 Pseudomonadota bacterium | reverse complement strand
CGCCGCCCGCCTCGGCCGCTTTCGGGGCTTCGCCCGGGCGGCCACGGCCACGACCATGATGATGTTCGCGCCGCGGTCCGCGATCGCCGCGGCCCGGACGCCAGAGATCGACTTCCTCGAACTCGTCCTCCGCCGCAGCGGCGGCGGCAGCAGCGGCTTCCTCGTCGCCGGCCTCGGGCGCGGTCCCGGTTTCCGCTGCCTCTCCCGGCCCGGCAATCGCTTCGGCAACGGGCTCTTCCGCCGCCACCGGTGCCTCCGGCTCGGCTGCCGGCTCCTTTGCGGTCGCCGTCTCGGCCTCGGCCTCGGCCTCGGCGGGCGCGTCGGCAGGTGCCTCGGCGACGACTTCCGCACCTTCCGCCGGAGTCGCTTCCGGGGCCGGCTCGGCGGCCGTCGCCATCGGCATCTCTGCCGGAGTCTCTGCGGGCGTCTCTGCCGGCGCCTCGACCACCTCGGCCACCTCGGCTGGCGCCGCTTCGGCAGCACGGACCCGGCGCCGCATCCGGCGCTTCTCGGAACGATAGCCGAGCGACCGGAGGATCGAGGCGAAGTCCTCGCCGGCGCAGCCGACGAGCGACGTCATCGCGACGGTTGCAAAGAAGCCGTTGCCGTCGCCGGCGCCTTCCGGCGCGCCTTCGGCCTCGGCCCCGCCGCGCCAGGCGATCAGCGGCCGGATGAGATCGGCGAGGCGCTCGAGGATATCGACGCGCACGGCGCGCTCGCCGCAGACGCGATAGCCGACGAGGCGATAGAGATCGCCGGCAAAGCCGGTGTCGACCGGGATCGAGGTGCGGCCGAGCGCCGCCAGATGCGGCAGTTCGGCAAGACCCGGCTGGTCGAGGCCGCCATTCTGCAGCGCCCAGAGCAACGCCGCCAGCGAGCGCGGCGCCGGCTTCATCAGGATCGGCAGATAGAGATGATAGGCGCCGAAGCGCACGCCGTATTTGCGCAGCGCCGCCCGCGCCTCCTGCTCGAGCCCGCGCACGTCCTCGGCGACGAGCTGGCGGTCGAGCACGCCGAGCGCCTCGACGAGGCGGAAGGCGATGCCGCGCGCCATGCCGGCGAGATCCTCGGCTTCGGCAAGGTCGAACAGCGGCTTCAGGATCGCCCGGACATGCTGGCCGAGCCAGGATTCGAGCCGGCCGACGACGCGCTCGCGGGCAGCGCCTGCGAGCTGCTCGTCGGCGAGCAGGACGACCGCCGGCTTCAACGGATCGGCGGCCGCCGCGAGCTTGGCAACGACCTCGCCCTGCCAGCGCAACGCCCCGTCGGACGCGAGCACGATGTCCTCGTTCGGCGCTTCGGCGAGCCGTTCGGCGCGCCGGTTGATCTCGCCCGTCAGGGACTTCTGCGCCGCCGCGCGAACCGCCTTGCCGTCCGGCCCGTCGGCGCTCGCGTCCGGCTGGAACCGGAAGCCGTGCAGATGGCCGACATGCTGGCCTTCCACCAGAACGTCGCCGGACGAAGTGATTTCCGCTTCGAGCATGTTGCTTTCTCTCAGCCGCCTCATCAGGACGCTCGTGCGCCGGTCGACGAACCGTTGCGTCAACCGCTCGTGCAGAGCGTCGGACAGTCTATCCTCGATCGCGCGTGTGCGCTCCTGCCAATGTGCCGGGTCCGCCAGCCAATCCGGTCGATTGGCGATGAAGGTCCAGGTCCGGATATGCGCGATCCGGTTGGCGATGGTGTCGATATCACCATCCGTGCGGTCGCAATAGGAGACCTGCCGCGAAAACCAGTCGTCCGCAATCGTTTTGTCGCGGGCGAGGAATCCGTAGAGCGCCGTGACGAGGTCGACATGGTTGGTCGGGGCGATCTTGCGGTAGTCCGGAATCTGGCAGACTTCCCAGAGCAGTTCGACCGCCCGCGCGCCCTTGGCGAGCCGTGCGATCTCCGGATCGCGGGCCGCCATGTCGAGGCTGACGACGTCGATCGCCGGCGGTGCCCGCGTCAATCCGCGCTCGGCCGGCACCTCGTCGAGCGAGGCCTTGAGGCCCTGAAGGCTCGAGAAGTCGAGCTTGCGGTTACGCCATTGCAGCACCTGCACCGGATCGAAGGCGTACGTTTCCATCGTCTCGACGAGCTCGTCGTCGAACGGCGCTGCCCGCGCCGTGACGCCGAAACTGCCGTCGCGCGTGTGCCGTCCGGCCCGCCCGGCGATCTGGCCCATCTCGGCCGCGGTCAGCTCGCGGAACTGGTATCCGTCGAACTTGCGGGTCGAGGCGAAGGCGATGTGATCGACATCGAGGTTGAGGCCCATGCCGATCGCGTCGGTGGCGACGAGGAAGTCGACGTCGCCCGACTGGTAGAGCGCCACCTGGGCGTTGCGGGTGCGCGGGGAGAGCGAGCCGAGCACCACCGCCGCGCCGCCGCGCTGGCGCCGGATCAGCTCGGCGATCGCGTAGACCTCGTCGGACGAGAAGGCGACGATAGCCGAGCGCCGCGGCAGCCGGGTAATCTTTTTCTGGCCGGCATAGGAGAGCTGCGACATGCGCGGCCGGGTGACGACGCTCACCCCCGGCATCAGCTTCTCGATCAGCGGCCGCATGGTCGCCGCGCCGAGCAGCAGCGTTTCCTGGCGGCCGCGCAGATGCAGGATCCGGTCGGTGAAGACGTGGCCGCGCTCGAGATCCGTCGCGATCTGGATCTCGTCGACCGCGGCGAAGTCGGCGACCGTCTCGCGCGGCATCGCCTCGACGGTGCAGACATAGTAGCGGGCGTTGGCCGGCTTGATCTTTTCCTCGCCGGTGACGAGCGCCACCTGGTCGGCCCCGACCCGGGCGACGATGCGGCCATAGACCTCACGCGCGAGGAGGCGCAGCGGCAGGCCGATGACGCCCGAATGGTGGGCGAGCATCCGCTCGATCGCCAGATGCGTCTTGCCGGTGTTGGTCGGCCCGAGAACGGCGGTGACGTTGCGGGCCCGGACTGATGGATCGGAAACGGACATGGGGACGCTGGATGTTCGCTGCGCGCAATTCCGGGGGCGCGGAACTCATGGGAAGACGCCGGGGATCCTGCCGTCTTCGCCGGGGTGGCGGCTGCCGTTTCGGCGCTTGCCGAAAGCCTCGATGCGCTCCGTCTGTATCATAGAGACACGCCCGGCGCGCGGGTTTTTTACCTTTCGAACAGAGTCGGAACAAAGCCTGTCCGAATCACTGACTCGCCCGATATTCGGACTCTGTTCGCCACAACATATTGCACGCACTGACCTTTCGGCCACCGCATGTTGAATCGGCGACCGTTGGCGCCCGGCGATTTCGAGCTCTGCCGTTAACCTTTGCCACAGCCCTGTCTCGGGATCGTGAACCCCGTTGCGGGGCTCGGCGATCTTCGAACATGGTTAACGTTCGGTAGCCTCGGCCGGGGCGGTTTTGGACCGCGCCGTTAACCATTCGGCCGTAGCGCGAACGAATCGTCGACGAATCACTTCGTCGCCGATGTTCCGCCTCTGGTCCCCACGAAATCTGGTGCCCGGCGGGCCTCTCCGGCGGATCGACCCCCGTTCGGCGACGGCGCACGACGTCGGACGGCCGGCACCGTTAACCTTCCTGTTCCGAAACGGGACATCGTTCGCCCGCCGTCCTTAGGCGCCCGAATAGGTGAAGCTCTCGGCCTCGATGACCGCCGGGCCGAGCGTCGTGCCGATCGAGATGCGCCAGGGCACCGAGTAGCCGGAGGCGCCGATCGGCACCAGCCAGACCTCGAGGTCCTTGTTCTCCATCATGTAGCGGATCACCCAGCGCTGCGGCCGGTGGCCGGCGAGCGGCTGGTAGCGCGCCTTGCAGACATGGGCGAGGCCCTTGAACGCGCCGTCCTCGCTCCTCACCTTGACCGTCTTCTTGTAGACGAGCGGCAAGTCGAAGCGCTGCAGCCCCTCGAACACCGGAACCGTGCGATTGCAGATCGTCGCGCCATCGGCGCCCGGGGCATGGCGCACGATCAGCGCCGACATCGGGTCGAACGCGCCCTGGCGATGCGCCTCGCCGAGCGGCACCCGGTCCGGCCGCTCCGGCTCGGGCGGCGTGATCGTCACCTGGTCGACCCGGCCGGCGGCAAAACCGATCGCCACCCGGCTCGCCTCGCTGTCGTCCTTGAGGTCGAAATCGTAGCGCGCCGGGGTGAGGCTTCCGGCCTCGACGGCACCGTCGCTCGCCGCCGCACCGATGGCATTGGAGAACATCGCCGTCATGCCGGAGAGCTTGCCCCAGCCCTTGACGTGATAGGCGGCCCCGCCGACGTCGGCGTTGAGGCCGGCCTTGCCGATGGCGACGCCCGAGAGCTGGACGCGATAGAAGGCGGCAAGGCTGATGCCGTCGGCGGCGGCCGGCGCGGTCGCGCCGAAAAGGCCGGCGGCGAGAACGGCGCCGGCGAGCGCCGGTTTGACGCGGGCGGAAAGGCGGGACCCGGCGAAGGCGCGGGTCTTCGGGTGCGGGCCGGTAAGGGCGGTCGGTCGTGCCGTCGATGCCATCGGCGGTCCTCCTCGATCGTTTGAGATGCGGACGCGGCCCCCGCCGCCCCGCTGGTCTTGCCCTCCGGCCGTCGATCGGCCGCACCGGGACGTATCGCTAAGTGCCGATTTCGACCATTCTGTGTTGAACCCCGCCGGCGGTCGAAATCGCCTCGATCTCTCGCGATCCGAGTCTAGCGCTTGACGCGGCCGGGCGCGCTCATTATTAGAGAGCGACTTTTCCGCAAGGTATCAGGACAATTGGGGTCGCCCCGTCCCACGGCCGGCCCGCAAAGAGGAATGTTCCAATGGCCCGACGCTGCGAGTTGACCGGCAAGGCTGTAATGTCCGGAAACAACGTCAGCCACGCCAACAACAGGAGCCGCCGGCGTTTTCTGCCGAACCTGTGCAACGTCACGCTGCTCAGCGAGACGCTCGGCCGTTCGGTGAAGCTGCGCATCAGCGCCAACGCCCTGCGCTCTGTCGAGCATCGTGGTGGCCTCGACGCCTTCCTGATGAAGGCGCGTGACGGCGAGCTTTCGCCGCGTGCCCGCGAGCTCAAGACCCGCATCACCAAGGCGGTCGCCGTCTCCTAACGGAGCGGCGCCGGCCCGGTGCGGCACGAGGCGCTTCAATGACTGCACGACCGGTTACGTCGACCGCCGCGCTCGCCCTCGCGATCGCGGCGATGTGTGCTGTCGTCGTTGGCTCCAACATCCTGGTCCAGCATCCGTTCGAGCCGTTCGGCCTGGCGGACTATCTGACCTGGGGCGCCTTTTCCTACCCGTTTTCCTTCCTCGTCACCGATCTGACCAACCGCCGCTTCGGCGTCGCCCGGGCGCGGACCGTCGTCTATGTCGGCTTCGCCCTCGCCGTCGTGCTGTCGATCGCGCTGGCGACGCCGCGCATCGCGATTGCCTCCGGCACGGCGTTCCTCGTCGGCCAGCTCGCCGACGTGACCGTCTTCGACCGCCTGCGCCGCGGCAACTGGTGGCGTGCCCCGCTCGTCTCCTCGCTGATCGGCTCGGCCCTCGACACCATGCTGTTCTTCACGCTGGCCTTCGCCGGCGATCCGGAGATCCCGCTTTCGACCTATTCGCTCGGTTTCGGCGAGGCGGTGCTGCCGGTCTGGACCGTCTGGGCGGTCTGCGATTTCCTGGTGAAGATCACGCTGGCGCTCGTCGCCCTCGGCCCCTATCGGGCCCTCGGCCGGCTCATTGCGCCGCAGCCGCTGCCGGCGGCCTGACCGCCAGCGCCGCATCTCCCCGCCCGGCATAGACGAAGCGCAGGAGCAGATTGCGCTGGAAGATGCTGTGATTGTCGTCCGAGACGAGGGTGACGATCGTCTCGCCGGCAGGCCCTTCCGACACCGCCAGCCCCTCCATGTTGTCGATCTGGTAGCGCATGTCGGCGTCGATCAGCATCTCGGCGACGACCCGCGCCCCCGCGACCAGCTGGTCCGGCCGCACCCGGCCGATCCGCATGGCAACGCCGTCGGAGGGCCGGAAGCGCCGTTCGAGGACGAGAAGATCGCCATCCGGCAGAAAGGCGGCGTCGGTGACGTCGAAATCGTCGCGGCGCTCGATCGTGAAGGCGCCCGGCCGGGGCCCGCCGATGATCCAGGCCCTGAAATCCCCCTTGTCGTCGAGCGTGCGCTCGGCGATGGCAATGAGGCTGCCGGCCAGCGGATGGCCTTGCGGGGCCAGCGCCAGCGCCTCGAGCCCCTTGCTGAAGCGCAGATCGTGACGATCGAACGGCACCGCGACCGCCTGCGGCCGGCCCGGCCCGGACGCCGCGTCGAGCGGATAGGCGAGGATGCGGGCATGGCCTTCGAAGCCGATATAGGCGACCGGCGTGCCGTCGAGAACGCCGAGCGCCATCGATTCGGTGTCCGAATCGTCCTTGCCGAAGAGGCCCTCGCCCTCCGTGCCGACCATCGCGCCGAGCTGCGGCTCGGCGAGGCAGCGCGGCCGGCCGTCGGCGTCGGCATCGAGCTTCGCCGTCAGCCAGAGCGCGTTGTCGCTCACCGAGACGAGCCTGTCGCCGGCAAAGGCGAGCGCCGAGAAGCCGCCGAAGTCGCGTGTGTCGGCCTCGATCTCGATGCCGCCGAGCCAGCGGAACGGACCAAATTCGGTCTCGCCGGCGCGGCCGATGCGGAAGGACGGGATTTCGTAGCAGGCAACGGTCACCGGCTTCGGCGCCTCGGCCCGCGCGCCCGGCGCGATGAGACCGGCAAGAGCCGCCGCCGCGAGGGCCCGCCTCATGCCACCCGCCGCCGGGATCCGCGACGGCGCTCGCCCGCCGCGGTGTCGGTCTCGAACAGCTCCGCCAGCTCCTCGGTGATCGCGCCGGCGAGTTCGTCGGCATCGACGATCGTCACCGCCCGGCGATAGTAGCGCGTCACGTCGTGGCCGATGCCGATGGCGAGAAGCTGCACCGGCGAGCGCGTCTCGATCTCCTCGATGACCTGGCGCAGATGGCGCTCCAGATAGTTGCCCGGATTGGCCGAAAGCGTCTAATCGTCGACCGGCGCGCCGTCCGAGATCATCATCAGGATGCGGCGCTGCTCGGGCCGGGCGAGCAGCCGCTGATGCGCCCAGTCGAGGGCTTCGCCGTCGATGTTTTCCTTCAGCAGCCCCTCGCGCATCATCAGCCCGAGATTGCGCCGCGAGCGCCGCCAGGGCGCATCGGCGGACTTGTAGACGATGTGGCGCAAGTCGTTGAGGCGGCCCGGACTTTCCGGCTTGCCGGCGGTCAGCCAGGACTCGCGCGACTGGCCGCCCTTCCAGGCCCGCGTGGTGAAGCCGAGGATCTCGACCTTGACCGCGCAGCGCTCCAGCGTGCGCGCCAGAATGTCGGCGCAGGTCGCCGCCACCGTGATCGGCCGGCCGCGCATCGAGCCGGAATTGTCGATGAGCAGCGTCACCACCGTGTCGCGGAAATCGGTGTCGCGCTCGCGCTTGAACGACAGGGGATGCATCGGGTCGATGACGACGCGGGTGAGCCGCGCGGTGTCGAGCAGGCCCTCCTCGAGATCGAAGTCCCAGGCGCGGTTCTGCTGGGCGAGCAGCCGGCGCTGCAGCCGGTTGGCGAGCCGGGCGACGACGCCGGAGAGATGTTCGAGCTGCTTGTCGAGAATGCCGCGCAGCCGATCGAGCTCCGCCGTGTCGCAGAGTTCCTCGGCCGTCACCATCTCGTCGAACTGGCGCGTGAAGGCGCGGTATTCGAACTGCGGCACCTTCGGCCCGTCGGCCGAGTTCGGCCGCCAGTGCTTGTGCTCGTCGGGCAGCTCCTCGCCCTGCATGTCGTCGCCGAAATCCTGCGGCCGGCCGTCCCGGGTCTCGGTCTCGGCGCCCTCGGCATCCTCGCCTTCCTCCTCGACCTCCTCGGTCTCGGAGGACGCGTCGCCCTCGCCGCTCTCTTCCTCGGCCCCGGTCTCCGGATTCTCGGTCTCGCCGGCCTCGCCCTCGTCCGAATCGTCCTCTTCCGGCTCGCCGCCGAGCTCGTCGGACATGTCGAGGGCCGAAATCAGGTCGCGCATGGCCAGCGCGAAGTCACGCTGGTCCTCGACCCGGGTACCGAGCCGGTCGAGCGCCGCACCGGCCTTTTCCTCGATCCAGGGACGCCACATCTCGACGAGTTTCAGGGCACTCGCCGGCGGCCGCATGCCGGAGATGCGCTCGCGCACCATCAGCGCCACCGCGTCTTCCATCGGCGTGTCGTCGCGCGACGCCCCGTCCTGCAGCGGCGAGCGGCGATAGCGGTCCTCGAGCATTGCCGCCAGATTGCGCTTCACGCCGGCCATGCGGCGCGAGCCGATCGCCTCGACCCGGGCCTGCTCGGCGGAATCGAAGATCGCCCGAGCCTTCGAGCCGACCGGCACGTAGTGCTGGTGGATCTTGTGGTCGTGGCAGGCGATGCGCAGCGCGATGGCATCGCCGATGCCGCGGGTCACCGCGATGTCGGATACCGTCGGATGGCGCGGCGGCTCGGGCATCCGCGCCCGGTCGCCGGCAAGGCTCGGCCGGTCGGTGCCGAAGGTGACCTCGAGGTCCCGCTTCCTGGCGATCGCGCGCATCGCCACCGTCACCGCCCGCTTGAACGGCTCGGCCGGCGCGCCCGAACTCTTCTCCGGATGGCGGTTGCTCGGCTTCTTCATGACATCCCGGCCGCGACCGGTCCTTTCGGCGGATCAGGACAGGGCGACGTTGACCGCCGATTCCGGCAGCTCCTTGCCGAACGAGCGCTGGTAGAACTCGGCGACCAGCGGCCGCTCGAGCTCGTCGCACTTGTTGAGGAAGGTGACGCGGAAGGCAAAGCCGACATCGCCGAAGATCTCGGCGTTCTCGGCCCAGGTGATCACCGTGCGCGGGCTCATCACCGTGGAGAGGTCGCCATTGACGAAGGCGTTGCGGGTGAGGTCGGCGACGCGGACCATCTTGTCGACGATGTCCTGGCCCGACTTGTCGGCATAGTGCTTGGCCTTGGCCACCACGATGTCGACCTCGCGGTCGTGCGGCAGGTAGTTGAGCGTCGTCACGATCGACCAGCGGTCCATCTGGCCCTGGTTGATCTGCTGCGTGCCGTGATAGAGGCCCGAGGTGTCGCCGAGGCCGATGGTGTTGGCCGTCGCGAACAGGCGGAAGGCCGGATGCGGCCGGATCACCTTGTTCTGGTCGAGCAGCGTCAGCCGGCCCGAGACCTCGAGCACGCGCTGGATGACGAACATCACGTCCGGACGGCCGGCGTCGTACTCGTCGAAGACCAGCGCCGTGTTGGTCTGCAGCGCCCAGGGCAGGATGCCGTCGCGGAATTCGGTGACCTGCACCCCGTCGCGCAGCACGATCGCGTCCTTGCCGATGAGGTCGATACGGCTGATGTGGCTGTCGAGGTTGATACGCACGCACGGCCAGTTGAGCCGCGCCGCCACCTGCTCGATATGGGTCGACTTGCCGGTGCCGTGGTAGCCCTGCACGAGAACGCGCCGGTTGAAGGCGAAGCCGGCGAGGATCGCGAGCGTCGTGTCGTGATCGAACAGGTAGTCCGGATCGAAATCGGGCACGTGTTCGTCGCGCTCGGAATAACCCCGGACTTCCATGTTGCTGTCGATGCCGAACACTTCCCGGACGCTGATCTTGCGGTCGGGCAATCCGGCGATCTGTGGGGTCTGCGCCGTCATGAATCCTCCGTACTCGAATGCGGCGCCGCCCGCGGCGGCACCCTCGAATGGCTCTTAGCACACCCTTGCCCGGCGGCACCATCGCCGCACTGCCGCAAGTTCAGCAGTAGCCGGCGCTTTTCAATTGATTGTAGGCCTGGATGATTTCCCGGAGCCGGTCCTCGAACTTGCGGTCGCCGCCATTGGCATCCGGATGCAGCCGTTTGACGAGTTCCTTGTAGCGCGCCTTAATTTCGGGCCCGGTGGCGTCCTCGGCAAGGGCCAGGGTCTCGAAACTGCGCCGCGCCACCTTCTGCAGCCGCCGTTTCGGCTGCTCGGGCCGGCGCTGCTGCTGGCGCCGCGCCCCGGAGAAGAACGAGAACGGGTCGTACTGGGAATAGTCCTGCGGCTCGTGCTCTGTGGCTTGACCGCCGGTTCCCATGCGCCAGGTAGGCCGGTGACCGGTCAGCGACGATTTCTGGAAATCGGCGATCGAACCGTCGTCCATGCCGGCGAAGTAGTTGTAGGACTTGTTGTAAATGCGCACGTGATCGAGGCAGAAATTGTAGTACTGGCCCTCGCGCAGGCGTCCCTTCGGCGCCCGGTGCGGTGCCGGGTGCTCGCAGCCTGCCCATTCGCAGCGGGGAAAGGCACCCGCCTCGATCGTCTCCTGGTCGGGCTTGATCCGGATCCGATCGAAAAATTTGGAGTCGAGTTTCATCGGCCTGATTATGGTAACTGAGCCTGCGACGAACAAGCTGCGGCTTCGCCCGTGACCGACCATGAAAGGCAGGAAATGAGCGTCAAGGATACGATCAAACGCAAATTAACAGAGGCTTTCGAACCTCTCCGTCTCGAGATCATCGACGAGTCGCATCGCCATGCCGGCCATGCCGGTCATCATCCGGACGGCGAATCGCATTTCCGCGTCGAGATCGTCGCACCCGCCTTTTCCGGCAAGTCGCGCGTCGAGCGCCACCGCATGGTCAATACCGTGCTCGCCGAGGAACTCGCCGGCCGCATCCATGCCTTCGCGCTGAAAGCCTTCGCCCCCGACGAGGCGACGGGCGCCTGAAGCCTTTCGAGGCGAGGCGGACACCGGTTCGCCGTCCGCAAACGCGACCGACAAACGAGGCGCCGTTGGTCGATTCCGTGAAGGAATGAACGGCCCGGCGCTGTGGCCCGGGGCCTGCCGTCATCGTGCCGGCAGCGCCGCACCCGCGCCGCCGGTCGCCGCGAGGCGCCGCTCGAACTCGGCGAACGAGATGCCCGGCGCCCCGCGCCGATGGAAATAGACCCGGCGGGCGAGCGCCCGCATCGGCGCAAGGCCGATCGCCAGATCGATCAGCCCGTTCGAGGGTGCAAGGTCGAGCGCCCGGCGCAGCACCTGCTTCACGGCGAAATTCGGCAGCTCGCGGGCAAGCGCCGAACCGGGCTCGGGACCGAGATCCTTCAGGTGGTCGGCGACGAGATGTCCCGCCCGCCGGCCGTAGTGGAAAGCGAGGCGGATGCCGCCGCCGGTCATCGGCGACACCATCCCGGCCGCGTCGCCGACCAGCAGCACGCCGGGTGCGTGGAAGTTCCGCACCAGCCCGCCGCACGGAATGACGCCGCTGCGCCGCTCCACCGGATCGCCGACCGGGCGGAAAAGCCGCGCCGTCCTGTCGAGGAAGGCCGCAAGGTCTGGCTTGCCCGAGCCGTTCGTCGCCAGACCGAGCTGGACCACCGTCGGCCCCGCCGCGGCCCAGGCGAGATAGCCCGGAGCGAGCCGCGAATCGAGGAAGCAATGGAGGAAACGCGGGTCGAGATCCTCGACCGTCTCGTATTCCGCCTCGATGCCGGTCAGGAACTTCTCGTTGCGGCCGAGCCCGAAGCACTCCGCCACCCGCGAGCGGGCGCCGTCCGCACCGATCACGAAGCGGGCCTCGATCGCCGGCGCCTTGAGACGAAAGACCGCGCCGTGGCGTTCCGCGCCGGCAAAGCGCGTGCCGGTGAAGAGCACCGCCCCGGCGCGCTGCGCCTCCTCGGCGAGATGGCGCAGGAGATCGGCCGTCCGCGTCGTCAGGAAGAAATAGCCCGGCGCGAAGAGATCGATCGGCTCGAGGCGCGGCCCGTAGAGCCGGACCCCGTGCACGCGGCGCGTCAGGTCGTGCGGGATGTCGACCTCTTCCGCCGCCTCTTTCACCAGGATGCCGGTGGTGTGCACCCGGGCGCCGACATCGGCCTTCGCCTCGACGACGGCGACCCGGAGGCCGCGCCGCGCCGCCGTGCGCGCCGCGACGAGGCCGGCAAAGCTCGCCCCGATGATCGCAAGGTCGAAGTCATGCTGGTCGCGCATCGCCCGTTCTCCGATGGTCGTTCTCCGGTCGTGCCGCGAAAGAGACCCGGTAAATGTGGCAAGCAGATGGGCGCGCCGTCGATCAGGCCCGGCCGCGCCGCCCGAGCTTCAGCCCGTCGCGGAAATTGCGGCCGAGAAGCACGATATTGATCGCCCCGGCGACGATCTCGACCGCCTGCACCAGATAGAAGGCGCCGTCCAACACCCCCGCTTCGGCACGCGCCGCGAGGAACACCGCGGCGGGAACGAGGACGACGAGCCCGTTCGCCGCGATGAACGGCATGCGCCGCCGTTTCGCCGCGACCGTCGGCGAGCGCCAGCCGCGGCCGAGCCGGAAGCCGCTCGCCCCGGCGGTCGCGAGCGCGACGACGAGCAGCGGGATCGCCCAGAGGATGCCCCGCTTCACCGCCGCGATCCCCTCGGGACCAAGGCCGATTTCGGCAACGAGGCTCGCCGTCATGAATGTCGCGATCATCGCCAGCGCGAGCCCGCCCGCCGCCGCGTGTACTTTCACCATTGCCGTCATGGCACATCTCCACCGGATAAAAATAGCATGCTATGTATAATTGCATAGCATGCTATCCGATGTCTAGTCTCCGCCATGACCTTCGACAAGCACCGGTCCGCCGGCTATCTCGCCAATCACATGGCGCGCCTCTTCGCCCAGCGTCTCGCCGAGGCGATCCGGCCGCTCGGCCTCGCGCCGGCGCAGTTCATGACGCTGATCGAGCTGTGGCGCCGCGACGGCCTCACCCAGCGCGAGCTCGTCGGCCTGCTCGACATCGAGCAGGCGACGCTCGCCAACACGCTCGCCCGCATGGAGCGTGACGACCTCATCGTGCGAAGGAGCGTCGCCGGCGACGCCCGCGCCCGCACGATCCACGTGACCCCGAAGGCGCGCGCCCTCGAGGGTCCGGCGACCGAAGCCGCCCGCGCCGTCAACGGGCACGCGCTCGCCGGCCTCGACCCGGCCCGCGCCGAAGCGTTTCTCGGCGACATGCAGACGGTGATCGCCGCCCTGAAGGAAAAGCCCGAATAGTGGCCGGCCCGATCAGGCCTTTGCCGCCGCCTCGCGCCGTTCGATCACTTCGATCGGCGTCACCTTCAGGAGGGTGATGCGATTGCGCTGCTTGCGCAGCACCTGGAAGCGGCAGCCGTGGAAGGTGAAGGTCTGGCCCTGCTCCGGGATCGTCCGCGCCTCGTGGATGACGAGACCGGCGACCGTCGTCGCCTCCTCGTCCGGCAGCTCCCAGTCGACCGCGCGATTGAGGTCGCGGATCGGCACCGCGCCGTCGACCACCACCGAGCCGTCCGGCTGGATGCGCACGCCCTGCACCTCGATGTCGTGCTCGTCGGCGATCTCGCCGACGATTTCCTCGAGAATGTCCTCGAGCGTCACGAGGCCCATCACCTCGCCATACTCGTCGACGACGAGGGCGATGTGCGCCTTGCGCTTGAGGAAGGCGTTGAGCTGGTTCTTGAGGCTCGTCGTGTCCGGCACGAACCACGGCGCCGTCGCCACCGAGGTGATGTCGAGCCGGTCGAGATCGCCGTCGAGCGCGTTGATGGTGCGCAACAGGTCCTTGGCGTGCAGGATGCCGATGATGTTCTCCGGCTCGCCGCGCCACAGCGGCAGCCGCGTATAGGCCGAGGCCAGCGTGTCGGCGACGATCTTCTCCGGCGGATCGCCGGCATTGATCGACACCACCTTGGTGCGGTGGATCATCACGTCCGAGACCTCGAGTTCGGCAAGGTCGAGCAGGCCGCCGAGACGATCGCGGTCGTCCTTGACGACATTGCCTTCGAGATGCAGCAGGTCGAGCTGGCCGCGCAGCTCGTCGCTCGCCGACAGCACCGAGCGGCCCTCGATCACCCGCACGCCGACGAGCCTCAGGATCCGGTTGACGATCGCCTCGACCGCCAGCGTCACCGGGCCGAACAGCGCCACCACCAGCCGCACGATCGGCGCCACGGCGAGCGCGAACCGGTCCGGGTCGCCGATCGCCCAGGTCTTCGGCAGCACCTCGGCGAAGATCAGCACGACCGCCGTCATGACGAGGGTGGCATAGACCACGCCGGCGTCGCCGAAAACCTCGAGGAACAGGCTCGTCGCCAGCGCCGAGGCGAGAATGTTGACGAGGTTGTTGCCGAGCAGCAGCGCCCCGATCAGTCGTTCGCGCGCCGAAATCAGCCGGCCGACGAGGCCGGCGCGCAAGGTGCCCGTCTTTTCCAGCTGCAGCATGCGCGCCCGCGAGGCCGCCGTCAGCGCCGTCTCGGAACCCGAGAAAAAGGCCGACATGACAATGAGCAGGAGGATCAGGCCGATGGTGATCCAGAGCGTGGTGGTCATCTTTTCAGTTCGTCCTCGAGGAAGGCCCGGACCGCGTCCGGCGCGACATCGTCGGCAATGAACGACTGGCCGATGCCGCGCGCCAGGATGAAGGTGAGCTTGCCGCGCTTCACCTTCTTGTCCTGCGCGATATGGGCCATCAGCTCGTCGGCACCGGAAATGGTGCCCTCGATATGGGAAATCTCGGTCGGCAATCCAACCGCGGCCAGATGCGCCCGCACCCGCTCGGCGTCCTGGCCGTTGGCAAGGCCGAGCCGCGCCGAGAAACGGAAGGCGAGCACCATGCCGATGGCGACGCCCTCGCCATGGACGAGGCGCTGCGAGAAACCGGTCGCCGCCTCGAGCGCGTGGCCGAAGGTGTGGCCGAGATTGAGCAGCGCCCGCCGCCCGGTCTCGCGCTCGTCGCCGGCAACCACCGCCGCCTTGGCCCGGCAGCTCGCCGCGATCGCCCGCGTCCGCGCCGCGCCGCCGGCAAAGACCTCGCCCCAGCTTGCCTCGAGCCAGGAGAAGAAGTCGAAATCGTCGATGAGCCCGTACTTGGCGACTTCGGCATAGCCGGCGCGGAACTCGCGCTTCGACAGCGTGTCGAGCGTCGCGGTATCGGCGACGACGAGGCGCGGCTGCTGGAACACGCCGATGAGGTTCTTGCCGTGCCGGCAGTTGATGCCGGTCTTGCCGCCGACCGAGGAATCGACCTGCGAGAGCAGCGTCGTCGGTACCTGGACGAAGCGCATGCCGCGCCGGACGACGCCCGAGACGAAGCCGGAAAGATCGCCGACGACGCCGCCGCCGAGCGCCACCACCGCGTCGCCGCGTTCGAGCCGCGCCGCCAGCACCTCGTCGCAGAGCCGCTCGAAATTGCCGAAGCTCTTGGCCCCTTCACCGGGTGCGACCACCGAGACGACATGGTCGATGCCGGCCGCCTCGAGGCTTTGCCGGAGCGCCGGCAGATGGATCCCGGCGACCGTCTCGTCGGTGACGACGGCGACGCGGATGCCGGGATGGAGCGCGGCGAGCGCCGGCCCGGTCTCGGCGATGAGGCCCGGACCGATCAGGATGTCGTAGGATCGCTCGCCGAGCTCGACCCTGACCGTCGTCTTCTCGGCGGCCGCGTCCGGCGTGGCTTGGCTGGCGCTCATTCGGCCTCGTCCTTCCTTGCAATATCGCTCGCATCGGGCACCGGCAGCATGGCATCGAGCGCCGCCAGCACCTCCTCGACGATGGTCTCGTGCGGCACGTCGCGCGACTGGACCGTGAGATCGGCGAGCGCATAGAGCGGATAGCGCGTCGCGATCAGCTCGCGCATCACGCCCTCCGGATCCGCCTTCTGCAGCAGCGGCCGGTGGCTGCGCCGCCGCACCCGGTTCATCACCACGTCGAAATCGGCCTTCAGCCAGACCGAAACGCCGTTCCGCCCAATCGCCTCGCGCGTCTCGGCGTTCATATAGGCGCCGCCGCCGGTCGCCAGCACATGCGGGCCCTCGGCCAGCAGCCGGGCGATGACCCGCCGCTCGCCGTCGCGGAAATAGGCCTCGCCGAAGCTCTCGAAAATCTCGGCGATGGTGAGCTTGGCCGCCGCCTCGATCTCGTCGTCGGCATCGACGAAGTCCATGCCGAGCCGCTGCGCCAGCCGGCGCCCGACGCTGCTCTTGCCGGCGCCCATGATGCCGACGAGCACGACCGAGCGCCCGCCGAGCCGGGCGCGGATGGATGCCTCCAACGCGCCGCTCGCCCCTGCCCCTGGCACCGCCTCCGTCAACCCGTCCTCCGCGTTTTCGCCTCTCTCCCGGCGTTGATCGGACCGAAGCGCCCGCCTGTCAAGGCATCTGGCGCGCGCAAGGCTTGCCAAGGGGCGGCCGGTATCGGAAAAAGGGCGGCGTCCGCTCTGCCGCCGACGCCGCCCGGGAGAGAGAGAAAAGACGGACCCGATGCCGACGCTGTTTCGTTTCCTGACCGTCGTCGCCGTCATCGCCGGCCTCGTCTTCGCCGGCCTGACCGCGCTCGCCATCTTCGTCGAGCCGCAGCCGCGCGACATGACGATCGCCGTGCCGAAAGCGAAGCTGCGCACCGCGGCGCCCGAAGACCTCTCCGCCGGGGAATAGGATCGCGACCATGGCGGGCGCCGGACCGAGCTCACGCCACCTCGAGGCCTTCCTCGAAATGCTCGCCGCCGAGCGCGGCGCCGCCGCCACCACGCTCGCTTCCTATCGCCGCGACCTCGAGGATTTCTCGACCTTCCTTGCCGATCGCCGCCGTCCGCTCGACGGCGCGACGAGCGACGACCTCAGGGCCTATCTCGACGATCTGGAGCTGCGCGGTTTCAAGGCGAGTTCGGCCGGGCGCCGCCTTTCGGCGATCCGCCAGTTCCACAAGTTCCTCTATGCCGAGGGCCTGCGCGGCGACGATCCGACCGGGCCGATCTCGAGCCCGCGGAAACGCCGGCCGCTGCCGAAGGTCCTTTCCGAGGAAGACGCCGGCCGCCTCGTCGAAACGGCGCGCGAGGCGACCGCCGCCGAGGACCTTTCCCCGGCCGCCCGCCTCAGGGCGCTCCGCCTCTACGCCCTCGTCGAAGTGCTCTACGCGACCGGGCTGCGGGTATCCGAACTCGTCGCCCTGCCGGCTTCGGCCGGGCGCCGCGACCATCGCTTCATCATCGTCAAGGGCAAGGGCGGCCGCGAGCGCCTCGTCCCCCTGAGCGCCCGGGCGCAGGAAGCAATGCGCGGCTGGCTCGCCGCCCTCGACGCGAGCCGAAGGGACACCTCGCCCTGGCTCTTTCCCGCCGCCTCGGCGAGCGGCCATCTCACCCGCCAGGCCTTCGCCCGCGACCTGAAGGCGGTCGGCGCCGCCATCGGCCTCGGCCCGGCGCAGCTCTCGCCTCATGTCCTGCGCCACGCCTTCGCCAGCCACCTGCTGCAGAACGGCGCCGACCTGCGCGTCGTCCAGGCGCTGCTCGGTCATGCCGACATCTCGACGACCCAGATCTACACCCACGTGCTGGAGGAGCGCCTGCGCCGCCTCGTCGAGGACCACCATCCGCTCGCCGACGAGCGCGGCTGACCGCGGAAGCGCCTTGCGCATTGCTGGCAGGCACACGCGGGACTATCTTCCCGGGTAGCGCCGCCGATCGCTGCCGGCCCCGGGACGAACATCCATGAACGTGATACTCTTCATCGTCATGCCTCTCGCCATCGCCGCGGTCGCGATCGTCCTTTTCATGGGCCTTGCCAACATGGCCCGCGGCGGCGATCCCGCCCGTTCCCAGACGCTGATGCGCTGGCGCGTCGTCCTGCAGGCGCTGGCCGTCGTGCTCGCCATGCTGACGATCTATCTCATCGGCCGTTGAACGCCATGGCGGGCCGCCCGGCGGCGGGCCCGCGCCGTCACGAGCCGCGCTCGACGCGCACCACCTCGCCGGTCTGCGGATTGAGGAAGATTTCGAACTGCACGCCGTCCTTGCGGCCGTAGACCGTCCAGCAGCCGCCATCCGGCTGCACGAACGCGACGTCGTAGCCGAGATCCCGGCCGATCTGCTCGGCCGCACTCATTGCCATCCAGTTCTCGCTCGGAACCAGCGGACAGATCTGTTCCGTCGCCGCTGCCGGCGTCGCGAACGCCCCGAACCATGCCGTCACCAGCGCCAAAGCCATACCGCGCATTTGCTGTCTCCCTGTTGTCGAGCGTCGATGGCCGCAGCCTGCCACCGGGCGGCTGGCGGGCCGCTGACCGATGCCGTCAGCGTCCCGACAGACGGGTGGCCGCTCCTCCCGCCGGCACCCGTCCACGGCACCGTCGGCCGCCGCGCCGGCGGGCCCCCGAACCGAATAAACGATTGCCGGACCGTCGCTGCTTGGTCCATGCTCGCCGCGACAGGCTGAGGAAGATGCCCCGATGGTCGTTCTCAACAAGATCTATACCCGCACCGGCGACGACGGCTCGACCGCACTCGTCGGCGGCGCGCGCCGACCCAAGCACGACCTGCGCGTCGAGGCCTATGGCACCGTCGACGAGACCAACGCCCAGGTCGGCGTCGCCCGCCTCCTGACCGTCGGCGATGCCGAACTCGACGCCATGCTCGGCCGCATCCAGAACGATCTTTTCGATCTCGGCGCCGATCTCGCCAATCCGGAAGACCCGCCGCCCGGCGGGCCGGAGCCGCTGCGCATCGTCGAATCCCAGGTGACCCGCCTCGAGGCCGAAATCGACCTTCTCAACGAGAACCTCGACGCGCTGCGCTCCTTCGTGCTGCCCGGCGGCACGCCGGCGGCCGCGCATCTCCATGTCTGCCGCACCGTGTCGCGGCGCGCCGAGCGCGTCACCGCCGAACTCGCCGCCAGCGACGGCGAGAAGGTCAATCCGGCCGCGCTGCGCTACCTCAACCGCCTGTCGGACTTCTTCTTCGTGGCCGCCCGCCATGCCAATGCGAGGCGCACCGGCGACGTCCTCTGGGTGCCTGGCGCGAGCCGCTGAACGGCGGTCCAGATCACGAGAAATCGGGCAAGGCAAGAAGCGCGAACGAACCATCAGCGAGGCCGCGGATCCCGTGTTCATCCCACTTCACGACGGCAATCCGCTGCGCTTCGTGCGCTTCCCGTACATGACGACCGCCATCGTCGTCGTCACCACGCTCGTCTTCGTCCTCTTCCAGAGCGGCATCGTCATCGACGCCCTCAACGCCAGCGCGCTCGCCTTCGGCGTCGTGCCGGCGGTGCTGACCCGCGAAGCGGCGCTGCCGACCGAACTCGACGTCATTCCCGGCTCGGCAACGCTCTTCACCTACGCCTTCCTGCATGGCGACTGGATGCACCTGATCGGCAACATGCTGTTCGTCTGGGTGTTCGGCGACAATGTCGAGGATGCCCTCGGCCACCTGAAATTCCTCGTCTTCTATCTCCTGTCGGCCGCCGGCGCGGCGCTCACCCACATCCTGATGGCGCCGGCCTCCGAGGCCCCGCTGATCGGCGCCTCGGGCGCCGCCGCCGGCATCATCGCCGCCTATCTGATGCTGCATCCCGACGTGAAGGTGTGGATCCTCGCCCTCGGCCGGATCCCGCTGCGCATCCGCGCCGTGTGGGTTCTCGGCGCCTGGATCGCCTTCCAGCTCTTCAGCCTTCTCACCGCCGCGCCGGACGACCAGATCGCCTGGTGGGCCCATATCGGCGGCCTCCTGACCGGTGCCGCCCTCGTCGTCGTGATGCGTCGGCCGGGCGTTCCGCTGTTCGACCGTCAACCTTGATCTCATTACTTCGCTGCACTGCGAAAAGCGAAGCGTTGACACCCCGCCGGACCACCATTACGGTCGCGACAACCCCTGCTGCAGGCTCGGGGATCGGGCGGATATCCGCCGATTCTCCGCTCGGCGACGGCCATCCGGCCGACAGCTGCCCGGAGAGATCGCGATCGCCGGGCCCTGCACGATCTCAGAAAGGCATGAGCCGCTTGCGACGATCCGGTTTCGGCAAGGGATCATGCAGCAACACCGTTGGTCGAGGCGCCCGCTGCGGCGCCAGAGCGACGACGTTCTAGAGGCTCCGGAGGCCGATCACATGAAAGTACTGGTGCCCGTCAAAAGGGTGGTGGATTACAACGTCAAGGTCCGCGTCAAGGCGGACGGTTCCGGCGTCGAGCTCGCGAACGTCAAGATGTCCATGAACCCCTTCGACGAGATCGCCGTCGAAGAGGCGATCCGCCTCAAGGAGGCCGGCAAGGCGAGCGAGATCGTCGTCGTCTCGATCGGCCCCTCGCAGGCCCAGGAGACCATCCGCACCGCCCTCGCCATGGGCGCCGACCGCGGCATCCTCATTCAGGCCGAAGGCACCGTCGAGCCGCTCGGCGTCGCCAAGCTGCTGAAGGAAGTCGTCGGCGCCGAAGCGCCCGGCCTCGTCGTCCTCGGCAAGCAGGCGATCGACGACGACAGCAACCAGACCGGCCAGATGCTCGCCGCCCTGCTCGGCTGGAGCCAGGGCACTTTCGCCTCCAAGGTCGATCTCGGCGACGGCACCGTCGACGTCACCCGCGAGATCGACGGCGGCCTGCAGACCGTGAAGCTGCAGATGCCGGCGGTCGTGACCACCGATCTGCGCCTCAACGAGCCGCGCTACGCCTCGCTGCCGAACATCATGAAGGCGAAGAAGAAGCCGATCGACATGAAGTCGACGGCCGATTACGGCGTCGACATCGCGCCGCGCCTCGAAGTGCTCGGCACCGCCGAGCCGAAGGGCCGCGAGGCCGGCGTCAAGGTCGCCTCGGCGGCCGAACTCGTCGCCAAGCTCAAAGACGAAGCCGGCGTGCTCTGAAGAGGAGACTGCAAAGATGACCACCCTTCTCCTCGTCGAACACGACAACGCCGCCCTTTCCGGCCAGACCGCCAAGGCCCTGACCGCCGCCATCGCCTTCGGCGGTGACGTCCACGCCCTCGTTGCCGGCAGCGGCTGCGCCGCCGTCGCCGACGAAGCCGCCGGGCTCGACGGCGTCGCCAAGGTGCTGCTCGCCGACGATGCGAGCCTCGGCCACGGCCTTGCCGAGCCGCTCGCCGCACTCCTCGTCTCGCTCGCCGGCAGCTACGACGCGATCGTCGCCCCGGCGACCACGACGGCCAAGAACGTGTTGCCGCGCGTCGCCGCCCTGCTCGACGTGATGCAGATCTCCGAGATCACCAAGGTCGTCGCGCCCGACACCTTCGAGCGGCCGATCTACGCCGGCAACGCCGTCCAGACGGTCAAGTCGAAGGACGCAAAGAAGGTCGCGACCATCCGCACCGCCTCTTTCGCCGCCGCCGGCACCGGCGCGGCCAGCCCGGTCGAGGCCGTCGCCGCCCCGGCCGATCCGGCCCTCTCCGCCTTCGTCGGCGAAGCCCTTTCCGAGAGCGACCGGCCGGAGCTCACCGCCGCCCGCATCATCGTCTCGGGCGGCCGCGGCGTCGGCTCCAAGGAGAATTTCGAGAAGGTCATCATCCCGGTCGCCGACAAGCTCGGCGCCGCCGTCGGCGCCAGCCGCGCCGCCGTCGATGCGGGCTATGCCCCGAACGACTGGCAGGTCGGCCAGACCGGCAAGGTGGTCGCCCCCGAACTCTACGTCGCTTGCGGCATCTCCGGCGCGATCCAGCATCTCGCCGGCATGAAGGATTCCAAGGTCATCGTCGCCATCAACAAGGACGAGGAGGCGCCGATCTTCCAGGTCGCCGACTACGGCCTCGTCGGCGATCTCTTCAAGATCCTGCCCGAGCTCGAGGCGGAGCTGGCCAAGATCGGCTGTCCGGCGGGCCGCCGGCCGGCTGCCTGCGGTCGGCGCAAAAGGACACGGAGCAACAGGCGGCTGACCGCCGGAGCGGAACGGAACCGAATATGTCGTTCGAAATCAAGACTGTCGGAATTGTGGGTGCCGGCCAGATGGGCAACGGCATCGCCCATGTCTGTGCCCTTGCCGGCTATGACGTCCTCCTCAACGACATCAGCAAGGACCGCATCGAGGCAGGCCTTGCCGCGATCGGCAAGAACCTCACCCGCCAGGTCGGCTCGGGCAAGATCACGGAAGCCGAGAAGGCCGCCGCCCTCGCCCACGTCATGCCGGCGCTCGAACTCGCCGATCTCCGGCCGGCCGATCTCGTCATCGAGTCGGCGACCGAGGACGAGGCCGTCAAGCGCAAGATCTTCACCGCGCTGGTGCCGAACCTGCGCCCGGAGACGGTGCTCGCGTCCAACACTTCGTCGATCTCGATCACCCGCCTTGCCTCGATCACCGATCGCCCGGAGCGTTTCGTCGGCATCCACTTCATGAACCCGGTGCCGGTGATGGAGCTCGTCGAGCTCATCCGCGGCATCGCCACCGACGACGAGACCTTCGATGTCGCGCGCCAGTTCGTCGACCGGGTCGGCAAGATCAGCGCCATCGCCGAGGACTTCCCGGCCTTCATGGTCAACCGCATCCTGCTGCCGATGATCAACGAGGCGGTCTACACGCTCTACGAGGGCGTCGGCTCGGTCGAGGCGATCGATACCGCCATGCGCCTCGGCGCCCATCACCCGATGGGTCCGCTGCAGCTCGCCGACTTCATCGGCCTCGACACCTGCCTTGCCGTCATGCAGGTGCTCTACGAGGGCCTCGCCGATTCCAAGTACCGGCCCTGCCCGCTTCTCGTGAAATACGTCGAGGCCGGCTGGCTCGGCCGCAAGACCAATCGCGGCTTCTACGACTATCGCGGCGAGAAGCCGGTCCCGACCCGCTGATCCCGCTCGTCGCCCCCGCCGGGACGAATGTCCCGGCTTTCCGGAACTGAAAGGGCGGTCCCGACCGGGACCGCGGCTGCCCCGATGCCCGAGGCTCGGCACTCCGGCTTCAATCTCGCCCGTCATTGCCTTGCCGAAACGGCCGGTCGGCTGCCGGACAAGGCTGCGCTCTACGTCGCCACCGATGCGTCCGGGGTGCCGGCCGAGACCTGGACCTTCGCCCGCCTCGAGGAGGCGGTGCTGAAGGTTGCCGGCGGCCTTGCCCGCCTCGGCCTCGACCGCGGCGACCGGGTGCTCCTGCGCCTCGGCAACACCTCCGACTTCCCGCTGTTCTTCTTCGGCGCCATCGCCGGCGGCTTCGTGCCGATCCCGACCTCGACCATGCTGACCCGCGCCGAGGCCGACGTCGTGCTCGCCGATTCCGGCGCCCGCCTCGTCGTTGCCCGCGACCCGGCCCTCCTGCCGCACGACACGCCGGGCGTCATCGTGCTCCACGCCGCCGAGGTCGCCGACGTCGAGCATGCCGCGCCGATCGCCTATGCCGACACCCGCGCCGACGACCCGGCCTTCCTCGTCTATACCTCCGGCACCTCGGGCCGGCCGAAGGGCGTGCTCCACGCCCAGCGCGTCATCCTCGGCCGCCGGCCGATGCACGCCGGCTGGTATGGCCTTGGCGAGAGCGACATCCTCCTCCATGCCGGCGCGTTCAACTGGACCTACACCCTCGGCGCCGGCCTGATGGACCCCTGGAGCCTCGGCGCGACGAGCATCGTCTATGCCGGCGACAAGGACCCGACGATCTGGCCGCGCCTCGTCGAGGCCTATGGCGCGACGCTCTTTGCCGCCGTGCCGAGCCTTTATCGCCAGATCCTGAAATATGCCGAGATCGCGCCGGACCGCATGCCGACCCTGCGCCACGGCCTGACCGCCGGCGAGGCGCTGCACCCGGCGCTGCATGCCGAGTGGATGACCCGCAGCGGCCGCCCGCTCTTCGAGGCGCTCGGCATGAGCGAGATCTCGACCTACATCTCGTCCTCGCCCGGGACACCGACCCGGCCCGGTAGCCCGGGCCGGCCGCAGCCCGGCCGCCGCGTCGCGATCCTGCCGGCCGAGGGCGGCACCGAGCCGCTCGGCCCCGGCGAGACCGGCGTCATCGCCGTCGACAGATCCGATCCGGGGCTGATGCTCGGCTACTGGAACCGGCCGGAGGACACCGCCGCCGTCTTTCGCGGCGACTGGTTCGTCACCGGCGACCTCGCCCGCCTCGACGACGACGGCTATCTCTGGTTCGAAGGCCGCTCCGACGATCTGATGAACACCTTCGGCTATCGCGTCGCGCCGCAGGAGGTCGAGGCGGCGATCGCCACCCACCCGGCCGTCGCCGATGTCGCGGTCACCGACGTGCGCGTCGACGACATGGTGCGCATCATCGCCGCCTTCGTCGTCGTCCACGACGGTGCGGCGCTCGACGAAGGCGAACTCGAGGCCTGGTGCGCCGAGCGCCTCGCCGCCTACAAGCGGCCGCGCCGCTTCGTGCGGGTGAAGGTGCTGCCGCGCACCCAGAGCGGCAAGGTCATGCGCCGCAGCCTCTCGGACGGCATCGCCTGAGCCGGGGCCGGCATGGCGGCGTCAGGCCGCCGCGCTCTTCCGCTTGTTTTCCATCCGCCCGGCGGCTTCGCCCGTCGCCGGCTCGTGATAGCTCGCCTTGACCCGGGCAAGCGTCCGCTCGCCGGCGCAAAGGAGATAGCCGAGCGTCGTCTTCTGGCGGAAGAGATGGGCGTGCGGCACGACGACGGCACCGCTTTCGGTCTCCGTCTCGGGCGCCGCCGACAGCGGCGTATCGAGCACCGCGAACCCCGCATCGGCGAACCAGTCCCGGGCATGGGCGGCGGCGAGCCGCGCGCTCGCAATGCCGGCAAGGTCGGCCGCGCCGCTGCCCGAGACGGCGAGGGTCGCCGCATAGTCGCCATGGGTCGCGACGAGAACGACCGCCACCGCCCGGTCGCCGGCGAAAAGGCCGCCGATGACCGTACCGGCACCGTCGATCGTGTCGGCGGGATCGGTCATGGCGAGGTGATGAAGACAGGCGAGCCGGTCTTCCTCGACCGGATCGACAGCGGACGCCGCGGCGAGCTGATCGACGAGAATCGCGGCGAGATAGGCGCGTTCCTGCACCGACTGGGCCGTCTCGAAGACGAGCGGCCCGAACGCGGCGAGCCGGTCGGTGCCGACGCGAAGGTCCGCGCCGGCAAGCGCCGGTCGCCGGTCGGCCGCGCGCAGATGATGGCGGCGGTGCCCGGTGCCGGCCGCCACCGCCTCGGGCCCGAGAAACGGATTGGCGAAACCGCCGAGCTCGGCCGGCATGTCGCGCAGCAGCATCGCGTCGACCGGTTCGTCGAGCGCCGCCGCCGCGCCGTCGAGCAGCGCCAGCGCGCGCTCCGGCGTGAGGCCGGCGAGCACATCGGCGGCAACCAGCGGCCCGCGCCCGGGCTGGCCGGCAGCGCCCATCCATTCGACATAGCGCACGGTGTGGTAACGCCCGAGCACGAAGGGAAAGACGGCGAGCGGCCCGGTCGCATCGGCGACGAGCACGATCCGCATCGCCTCGTGGCGCGCCCGGCCGACCGTCTCCCACCAGCCCTCGAGCAGGGTGACGCTCGTCAGCGGCGCCGGAACGGCCGCGACCGAAAGGCCCGCCCAGGTCTCGCGAATGTCCTCGAAGCCATCGAATACGGAAAAGGAATAGCTGCCGTCCTCGGCAAAACGCATCACGCCGGTCCCCTGTCGTCTCGCCGGCCCTTTCACGGGCCTTGATCCTCTCGATTTGGCAGAAGGCTAGCGGAGACGTTTTAACAAACCGGGAATCGCGGCAAAAAACCGAGAAATTCTAAAAGTTTAACGGTTTTCCGAAGGGCCTGATAAGGCGCCCGGCGCATAATCTGCGAATGGATCGCAGATCAGCGATCGGAGGAAGCCACGATGACCATCAACAGCGTAGCGAGCCCGATGATGCCGACGAGTGCGATGATGCGCACGTCCGCGGCCACCGCACCGCCGGCGACACCCGACGTCACGACCGCCGCGGCCGGCCAGCGCGAAGGTCACGCGACCGGCCTCGAATTCTCCCGCGAGGCCCTCGAAGCTGCCAAGAAGCCGGAGCCCGTGAAGAACCCGATGGCCGGCGACAGCGGCGAGACATTGCCCATGGAAGCCAAGCTCGCGGTCGCCGGTTCGACCGCGAGCGCCGCCCCGACCGGACGGCCGACCGAAGGCCTCGGCACCCTCGTCGACATGCGGGTGTGAGCCCCCGGCGGCTGCGCAGCCGTCCTCGTCTCGCCGCAGTTCCGTGCTAAGTATCGTCGGCACGGATCGGGCTGCGGCTGTCGCCGCCCGGAGTGGAGATCGGCGACGGCATGGAACCGGCGGACCCCGGCGAGCAAGGGACGAGAAGCGGCGGCGGACGCCCTCTCGCCGCGCTCGAACGAACGCTTTTCTTCGCCGGCCTCGCGCTGTTCTGGGAGCGCCTGTGGCGCGCCGCGACGCCGCTCGTCACGGTTCTCGGCAGCTTCCTCGTCCTGTCCTGGTTCGGCGTCTGGGCCGCGCTTCCCGATCTGTTGCGCCTCGGCCTCGTTGCCGGCTTCGTCGTTGCCGCGCTCGCCGCGCTTGCGCCTCTCGGCCGCCTCGGCTGGCCTCGCCGGCACGAGGCGCTGTCCCGCCTCGAAACCGTCAACGGCCTCGTCGGCCGGCCGCTCGCGACCCTCGAGGACCACCTCTCCAACGATGCCGACAGCGGCACGGTCGCGCTCTGGCGCGCCCATCGCCGGCGCCTCGCGGGCAGCGTCGGCCGGCTCGGCCCCGGCCTGCCCTCGCCGCGCGCCGACCGCACCGATCCCTATTCGCTGCGCGCCCTTCTCCTTCTCGTGCTCGTCGTCGCGGCGATCCGGGCCGATGGTGCCCACGGGCCGCTCGTCGCCGACGCCTTTCGCCTCGCCGCCGGCGCGCCGCACCCCGAGGCGCGGATCGACGCCTGGCTCAACCCGCCCGCCTATACCGGGCGGGCGCCGCTGCTTCTCGGCCCGGGCGAGGCGGGCGCCGCACCGATCGCCGCGCCCGAAAGCAGCCTCGTCGCCATTCGCGCGCCCGCCGACATGGCGCTCGAGGTCGCGCTCGCGACCGACGGCCGACCCCGGCCCGTCGCGCCGGAACCCACCGCGCCGCAACCGGCCGCGGTCACCGGAAAGGCCGGATCCGCGCTCGCCGAATACCGCATCCTGCTCGGCACCGACGCCCGCGTCACGGTCACCGGCGACGGTGACGAACTGCGCGACTGGTCGTTCGCCATTGCCGCCGATGCCGACCCCTCGATCCTCGTTCTCGACCAACCATCGGCAACGCTGAGCGGCGCACTCGTCCTGAAATACCGCGTCGAGGACGACTACGGCGTCGTCGCCGCCGCGGCGCGTTTCCGCCTGCCGCCCGACGCGAGCGGGACGACCGGTGCGCGGCCGCTCTACGAGGCGCCCGCCTTTGCCCTGCGCCTGCCGCAGGCCCGCGTCCGCTCCGCCCGCGCCGAGACGATCCGCAATCTGACCAGCCACCCCTGGGCCGGCGCCCGGGCGCTGATGACGCTCGTCGCCCGCGACGAGGCCGGCCAGGAGGGGGTGAGCGACGAGATCGCGATGGACTTGCCGGCCCGCCGCTTCAAGGATCCCCTCGCCAAGGTCCTCGTCGAGCAGCGCCGCCGGCTGGCGCTCGACGCCAATGCCGCGCATCGCGTCGCCGAGGCGCTCGATGCCCTGATGATCGCGCCGGACCGGTTCATGCCGGACAAGGGCCTCTACCTCGCCCTCACCGTTGCCCGCTCCCGCCTGCTCGCCGCCGAGACCGACGATGCCCTGCGCGGTATCGTCGACCTCCTGTGGCAGATCGCCCTCGGCATCGAGGACGACGGCGTCTCGCTCGAGGTCGACGCCGCCCGCGACGCCGCCGAGCGGCTGATGCAGGCGCTCGAGAACGGCGCCTCGGACGAGGAGATCGCCCGCCTCACCGAGGAGCTGCGCCAGGCCCTCGCCAAGCTCGCCGAAGCGCTCGCCAAGCGCCAGCCGGACACCTCGGCCCCGATCGACCCGAATGCCCGGATGGTCAGTCCCGACGACCTCGACCGCATGCTGAAGCAGATGGAAGACCTCGCCAGGAGCGGCGCCCGCGACGCCGCCCGGCAGATGCTGTCCGAGCTGCAGCGGATGATGGAGAACCTCGAGACCGGCGATGCCCGCGGCAATGATCCGGTCGGCGAGGAGATGAACCGGGCGATGCAGGAACTCGGCGACCTCGTTCGCCGTCAGAACGAGCTGCTCGACCGCACCTTCGAGCTCGACCGGCAGAAGCAGGAGGCCGAAAGCGGCGGACCCGCCGACCGCCAGGCCGAAGCGGAGCGGCGGCGCCAGTCGGGTGAAATCGCCAGTGAGCAGGAGCAGCTCCGCGAGGCGCTCGACCAGCTCGCGCAGCGCCTGCGCCAGCTCGGCGCCGGCGAGACCGAGGCACTCGACCGGGCCGGCGAGGAAATGGGCAACGCCGGCAGCAATCTGCGCCGCGGCCGCACCGGGCGCGCCATCGAGAACGAGAGCGACGCCCTCGACCTGTTGCGCCAGGGCGCCGGCAGTCTCGCCGAGGCCATGCGCCAGCGCCGGCAGGGCATGGGCAGCCGCCCCGGACGGCCGTTCGGCCGCGAGGATCCGCTCGGCCGGCCCGACCGCGCGCAGGGGCCGACCTTCGGCGACAGCGTCGAGGTGCCCGACGAGATCGATGCCGCCCGGGCCCGCCAGATTCTGGAGGAAATCCGCCGCCGTCTCGGCCAGCCGGCCCGGCCCGAACCCGAGCGCGATTATCTGGAACGGCTGCTGCGCCGGAACTAGTTGGCGGCGGCGGGCGAGGTGCCGGCCGCGAGCGCATCGGCGACCGCCGCTCGGATGTCGGCGAGGGTGAAGGGCTTCGTCACCACGTCGTGGATCAGCGCCTCGAGGCCGGAAGCCCGTTCGCGCTGGTCGGCATAGCCGGTCATCAGCAGGATCGTCAGCTTCGGGAAGTCGCGCGCCGCGGAGAGGGCGAGCGCGATGCCGTCCATCACCGGCATCTTGATGTCGGTGAGCAGCAGGTCGAAGCGCCCGGCCTCACGGGTGAGGATTTCGAGGCCTTCCGCGCCGTCCTCGGCGGTCAGCACCTCGTGACCGTCCATCTGCAGCGCGCGCTCGACGAAGGCGCGAACGGACGCATCGTCCTCGGTCAAGAGTATCCGCCCCATCCGTCCCGTTCCGTTCCCTTCTTCGGCTCGGCGCATGCGCCCTCAGCTCCTGGCCGCATCTTCGACGACATGGCCGATGAATGGCAAGCCGCGATAGCGCTGGCCCATGTCGATGCCGTAGCCGACGACGAAGACGTCCTCGCAGCGAAAGCCGACATGGTCGGCATGGACGTGCACCTGCCGCCGGCCGGGCTTGTCGATCAGCGCCACCGTCTCGATCGAGCGGGCGCCGCGGGCGAGCAGATGGTCGCGGGCGAAGGCGAGCGTGCGGCCGGTATCGAGAATATCGTCGAGAATGACGATGTCGCGACCCGCGACGTCGGTCGCGACGTCGCAGAGCACGGTCACCGTGCCGCTCGACTCGATACCCTGGCCGTAGCTCGACAGGCGCAGGAAATCGATGTCGGCATCGACCCCGGACCGCATCAGCGCGCGCATCAGATCGGCGGCGAAGACGAAGCTGCCCTTGAGGATCGCGACGATCAGCCGGTCGCGCGTGTGATTGGCGGCGATCGCCGCGGCGAGCCGGTCGACCCGGTCGGCGATCGCCGAACCGTCGTAGAGCATGCGGATCGATGTCTCGAGGGTCTGGCTCATTGGCTGAGGCTCGCCTGGCGCCGGTCGGTATCGGTGAAGCGGACCTGCACGTCGACGCCGCCGGCCGGCGGAGCGGCCACGCGGGTGCGGAACGGGGTGCGTTCGCCTTCCGCCAGGAGGCCCTTCTTCGAGGGCATGGTCCAGGCATAGATCTCGCGCCGGTCGACCGTGCGGATCGCGAACCGCATCGACGGCACCGCGACGGCCTTGCCGGTGACGTTCTCGATCTCGCCCTCGACGAGGAGGAAGGGAACGCCGTTTTCGTAGCCCTGCGTCGTCTTCACATTGTCGAAGGCGAGGCCGCGCAGATTGACGTCGAGGCCGACGACTTCGAAAAGCCCGGCAAGATCGGGCACGACCGTGACGATCTGCTCGCGCAGCGGCACGGCGAGAACGAGCAGCGCCGCGGCGGCGGCAAGGCCGATGCGCGCGCCGCGGCCCTTCAGGCCGGCGGCGACCGCCGAGGGTCTGCCGAAGCGTCGCTTCTTGCCGCGCGCCAGCGACTCGATGTCCTCGCCCGGCCGGTCGACGTCGAGATGGGCATGCTCGCCGTCGATCGTCGGGGCCTCGTCCCGCTCGCTCAGCGCTTCGTGGAAATCGTCGTGCGGCTCGTCCTCGGCTGGGTCGCCATCCTCGCCCGCCAGGTCGAACTCGGCGAAGGGATCGGCATCCGCCCCGGCCGCCTCGAAGGCGTCCTCTGCCTCCGGCGCCTCGGCCTCGGGATCGGGAAAGGCCAGCCATTTGGTGCCGCAGGAAGCGCACTGCACCCGCCGCCCATCCTCGCCGATGGCGTCTTCGGGCAGCGCATAGGAGGTCTGGCACTCCGGACAGGTTATCTTCATGGAACGAATCGGCCGTCGTCGCTTCCGGATAAGGACCAGCCGAAACTATTGCCCGACACGTTAACGGATTGATAACCGGATCGGGATTCATGCAGGCGCGCCGGGGCGGTCAGCGTTAATGAGGCGTTAACGCGCACCCGCGCAATCTGGCCGCCAGAAGCCATGGAGAGGTGGAAAAGGTGATCCGGTTCGAGAATGTCGGGCATCGCTACGGCATGGGTCCGGAGATCCTGCGCGATCTCAGTTTCCATATCGCCCCGGGCTCGTTCCAGTACCTGACCGGACCGTCCGGCGCCGGCAAGACGACGCTGCTGCGCCTGTTCTTCCTGTCGCTGAAGCCGAGCCGCGGCCTCATCACCGCCTTCGGCCGCGACACCCAGACCCTGCCGAAGGGCGATCTGCCCGCCCTGCGCCGGCGTATCGGCATGGTGTTCCAGGATTTCCGCCTGCTCGACCACCTGACCACCTTCGAGAACGTCGCCCTGCCGCTGCGCGTCCAGGGCAAGGACGAGACCACCTACCGCGCCGACGTCAAGGAGCTGCTCGAATGGGTCGGCCTCGGCGAGCGCATGCACGTGCTGCCGCCGGTGCTCTCGGGCGGCGAGAAACAGCGCGCCGCGATCGCCCGCGCCGTCATCGGCCAGCCCGAGCTGCTGCTCGCCGACGAGCCGACCGGCAATGTCGACGCCCAGCTCGCCCAGCGCCTGCTGCGGCTGTTCATCGAGCTGCACAAGACCGGCACGGCCGTCGTCATCGCCACCCACGACCTGTCGCTGCTCGACCGCTACGAGGCCCGGCGCCTCGTGCTCGACGACGGCCAGATCCACATCCACGAGATCTACGATTGAGCCGGCGATGGTGAAGGGCAGGAAAAAGGCAGCGATGAACGGGCGCCGCGACCGCAAGGCCGAGGCCGATGCGACGCCGGCGCCGGAGATCGCCGGACCGGAACTCCATGGCCGTGGGCCGGTCGCGATCGTCCCGCCGAAATCGATCGCCGGCAACGCGCTGATGCTGGTCGTCGCCATCATGAGCTTCCTTGCCTGCCTCACGGTCGGCGCCGTCTCGATCGTGCGCGACGCCGCGAGCGACTGGCAGAGCGACATCGCCCGCGAAGTGACCATCCAGGTCCGCCCGATCGAGGGCATCGACATCGAGGCCGAGCTTGCCCGCGCCGCCGAGATCGCCCGCGCCGCGCCGGGCATCGACAGCGCCCGCATCGTTTCGGCCGACGAGACCAACAAGCTGCTCGAACCCTGGCTCGGCGCCGGTCTCGACATCGCCGGCCTGCCGGTGCCGCGCCTCGTCGTGATCGCGGTCGCGGACCCGCGCGCCGTCGACTTCACCGCCCTGCGCAACGCCCTTGCCGACGTCCGCGGCGCCAGCCTCGACGACCACCGGGTCTGGACCGACCGGCTCGCCTCGATGGCCCGCACCACCGTCTTCATCGGCATCGGCGTCTTCAGCCTCGTGCTGACCGCGACCGTCCTCAGCGTCATCTTCGCCACCCGCGGCGCCATGGCCGGCAACCGCGACGTCATCGAGGTGCTGCATCTCGTCGGCGCCGAGGACGGCTTCATCGCCGGCGAGTTCCAGCGTCATTTCATGCTGCTCGGCCTCAAGGGCGGCGTTGCCGGCGGCGGCATCGCCATGCTGCTCTTCGCCCTCGGCAACTGGCTCTCGGGCGAGACTCTCGGCTCGCCCGGCGCCGCCCAGGTCAACGCCCTTTTCGGCGGCTTTTCGGTCGGCGCCATCGGCTATTTCGGCGCCCTCGGTGTCATCTTCCTGATCGCCGTGCTGACCGCCGCGACCTCCCGCTTCACGGTGCAGCGCCATCTTGCCGACCTGTCGTGACGCCATGCCACGCTTGGCCGCCGCGGCAGGCCTTGAGCTTGTCGCATTCCTCGTCGAAATTGGCCAAACTGGACTTTCCAGCGACGGGAAGCCGGCCGGCTCCCGCAAGACGCGCGCAAGGATCGGAACGCCGCAGACGATGATCGCCGAAACCGACATGCCGGGCCCGGTCGAGTTGACCGGACCGCAATTGCACATCGGGCGGGTTCTCCGCCAGATGGCGCTCGGCGTCGCGGCGGTCGCTCTCGCGGTGGCGCTTTTCCTCGTTTTCGGCTTCCTCGTCTTTGCCCATCAGATCTCGACGATGGAGCCGGACCCGGCCGCTGCCGCCGATGCCGCCGTCGCCCTGACCGGCGGCTCGGAGCGTATCGACGAAGCGGTGCGCCTGCTCGCCGAGGGTAGGGCCCATCGCCTGCTCATCTCCGGCGTCCATCCGCGCACCAGCGCCCGCACCATCGCCCGCCTCAGCGGCGCCGCGCCCTCGCTCGTCGACTGCTGCATCGATCTCGACCATCGCGCCCTCGACACCGCCGGCAATGCCGACGAGACCGCGCGATGGCTCCGCGTCCGCGGCTACGATTCGCTGATCGTCGTGACCAGCGCCTATCACATGCCCCGCTCGCTCGCCGAATTCCGCCGTGTCATGCCGGCGGCCGATCTCGTGCCTTACCCGGTCGTCGTCGACAGCCTGCGGCTCGATCGCTGGTGGCAGAAACCGGCGACCGCCAAGCTTCTTTTCGCCGAGTACCTCAAGTATATTGCCGCCCGCCTGCGCGTCGTCCTCGAGGCCCGCGAGGCTCCGGCAATGGTCACGGCTGCCGCCGCCCGTTGAATTCCAATTCTCGTCTGGTGTCGCAAAGATCGATGATTCTCCGCTCGATCCTCTTCAACGTGGCGTTCTACGTGAACCTCGCCTTCTGGATCATCGTGCTCCTGCCGACGCTCCTGGTGCCGCGCTCGATCGCCTGGAACGGGATCCACGGCTGGTGCCGCTCCTCGCTCTGGCTGCAGAAGGTGCTGGCCGGCACCGGCTACGAGATCCGCGGCCGCGAGCACATTCCCGACGGCGGCTATATCGTCGCGGCCAAGCACCAGTCCTTCTTCGAGACCTTCGCGCTGGTGCCGCTGTTTCCCGATCCGACCTACATCCTCAAGCGCGAGCTGATGTGGATCCCGGGTTTCGGCTGGTATCTGAAGAAGATGCGCCAGATTCCGGTCAATCGCGGCAAGCGCTCGGTGGCGCTGAAGGCGATGACCCAGCGGGCCGTCGCGGAGATCGCCGGCGGCCGCCAGATCATGATCTTCCCGGAAGGCACCCGCCGCCCGGCCGGTGCCGAGCCCGCCTACAAATACGGCGTCGCCCACCTCTATCGCGAGACCGGCGCGACGGTCGTCCCGGTCGCCCTCAATTCCGGCCTGTTCTGGCCGCGCCGCAAGTTCCTGCGCTATCCCGGCACCGTCGTCATGGAGTTCCTCGAACCGATCGGCCCGGGCCTTTCCACCGACGAGTTCCTGGCAACGCTCCAGGAACGCATCGAGACCGCCTCCGACCGGCTGATCGCCGAGGCCGCCGCCGCGCCGAACCCGCCGCCGCTGGCCGTCGAGATCATGAAGAACCGCGCCGCGAAATAGTGCCGGCCACACGCGAGTCCCGTATTGTCCACAGGCTTTCCACAGGCCGGACGATGCCGCCTCACCTTCCCCTGACGGAAATTTGAACACAATTTGCCTTCAAGAATCGGGGCTTGGAAGCCATATCGGAAGTGAGACGTTTTCCAGTTGCGCCGGAACAAAAGTTGTTCTACTTTTGTTCTCACTGGAACGGAGCACGACATGACGACCATCGACCTCGACACGCCCCCGACGATCGAAGCCACCGGCCTCGGCGACAAGTTCCGTTACCTCAAGGGCGCGTCCGGTCGGCGTTATCTCTTCAGTTCGGTCGACCTCGACGATCTGCCGACCTTCCGCGACGTGGTCGTCGTTCTTTCCGAGAAGAGCGGGTCCGGTACCCGCCAGATCATCTGGGTCGGCGCCCTCGACGGCGAGCCCAACGATGCCGAGCGCGCCCGCCGCGCCTTCGAGAGCTGGATGCGCCGCGCCGCCGACGCCCATATCCATCTCCTCGCCGAAAGCCGCGAGGAACGTCGCCGCGTCATCGACGACATTTCCGCCGCCTGATTCGCCGCCCGATTCCGATCTTGCCGCCGCTCAAGCCCCGTTTTTCAGTCGCTCGGCGATCCGCGTGAGACTGCTGTCGTGGATGCCCATCTCCTCGAGATGGGCAACGGTATTCAGCACGTAGTCGCGGTTCGGACCCGACTGCCCGGCACTTTCGGCGACATGGGCAAGCTGCGCCTCGAGCGACAACACGCCGGCATATTGCCGATGCGTCGGATCGACGAGATAGGTGAGCGCCGCCACCCGTTCGCGGCTGCCGTCGGCGAGCCGCACCGGCCGCACCGCCTCGCGATAGATCATCGTCACCTGCTCGCGCGCCCTCAGATAGGCGACCGTCTCGTCCGCCTGCCCGTCGGCGACGCGGAAAGCGACGCCGCGGCACGAGCCTCCGGCGTCGAGACCGAGCACCAGCCCCGGCCGCTCCGGCGTGCCGCGATGGACGTGGCTGTAGACGCAGAGCGACCGATGCGCACCGTGCAGCAGCGCCGGCACCGCCGCCTCGAAGGCGAAACCCGGCCGCCACATCAGCGAGCCGTAGCCGAACACCCACAAATCGCCCATTTCCCGTGTCCCGATCCTTCGCGTGTCGATCGCGCCGATGGCGCCGTGCCTCGAGGCGCTTGCCGTCGGACAGGGAAAGCGCCTATCAGGAGCCACCGGCGCCGGCAAGAACCCAGCGCCGCGCAAGCGCCCGCGACCCCCGATTCGAGGAGCCGACGATGTCCGAGACCCGCCCCGCGCCCCGCAACGCGACGATGCGCTATGTCGTTCTGGCCGCGCTCCTCGTCGCCGTCGCGGTCGGCTGGACCGTCGCCTGGAACTTCCTTGCCGGCCGCGCCGACGCGCGCCTGCAGCGCCATCTCGCCCGTCTCGCCGAACACGGCACGGTCTTCACCTGCGCCGAGCGCAGCATCGCCGGCTATCCGTTCCGCTTCGAGGTCGATTGCGCAAAGCCCCGTCTCGTCGTCGCCCGCGCCGGCGACATCGAGTTCGCCGCCGAGCGCCTGCGCCTCGTCGGCATGATCTGGCAGCCGCTGAAGCTCGTCTCCTTCCTCGACGGCCCGGCGACCCTGCGCGATCCGGCGACCGGCGCCCTTTACGACGCGACCTGGA
This sequence comes from Pseudomonadota bacterium, assembly GCA_029572955.1. GTDB lineage: Bacteria > Pseudomonadota > Alphaproteobacteria > Rhizobiales > JAKPQE01 > JAKPQE01. The sequence goes on along the minus strand of JAKPQE010000118.1, from coordinate 30,967 downwards.
CCGCGACCGAGGGCAGCATCGGCTTTGCGACCCTCAACATCGACCGCGCCTCGGCCGTCTTCGACGATCTCGCCATCGCCGAGAGCGGCGTCGAGCGCCCGGCGCGCCTCGCGGCCCGCCATCTCGAATTCCATGGCCGCCCGGCGGCCGGCCCCGATGCCGGACCCGAGGATGTCGATCTCGCCCTCACCGCCGAGGAACTGGTCCTTTCCGACGGCGCCGGCCACGACCTGCCGCCGCTCGCCCTCTCGGCCGACACCACCGCCCGCAACGTCCTCGGCGCCGCGATCGGCGCCCGCCGCCAGAGCGATTTCCTGAAGCGCTGGCAGGCCGCCGACGGCGCCCTCGAGATCGTCGCGGCGCGCCTTGCCGTCGGTTCGGGATTCCTCGCCGCCGGCACCGGCCGCCTGCGCCTCGACGGATCGGGACGCCTCGTCGGCAACATCGATGCCAATATCGCCGGCATCGAGAAACTGCTCGGCGGCAACGGCAATATCCTCGCGACCCTCGGCACGGCCCTGCTCGGCCCGGCGAGCGAACTCGAAGGCCGCCCGGCCCGCGCGGCCAAGCTGCGCTTCGACGCCGGCCGGGTGAACCTCGGACCGCTCACGATTTCCGAGCTGCCGCCGCTCTACTGAGACCCGATCCCGAGGCGGGCGCTAGGCACTCTTGTCGCCCTCGGCCGGCTTGCCGTGCGGTCGGCCGAAGTCCGGCGCCGCCGTTTCCTGGCCGGCCTCGATGATGCCGCGCCGGATCGCCCTCGTGCGGGTGAACAGGTCGAAGAGGATGTCGCCCTGCTCCCAGCGGATCGCCCGCTGCAGCGCGATGAGATCCTCGGTGAACCGGCCGAGGATCTCGATCACCGCCTCCTTGTTGTGGAGGAAGACATCGCGCCACATGGTCGGATCGGAGGCCGCGATGCGGGTGAAGTCGCGAAAGCCGCCGGCCGAGAACTTCATCACTTCCGACTGCGTCACCGCCTCGAGGTCGTCGGCGGTGCCGACGATGTTGTAGGCGATGAGATGCGGCACGTGGCTCGTCACGGCGAGCACGAGGTCGTGGTGCTCCGGCGTCATCGTCTCGACATTGGCGCCCATGCCGCGCCAGAACGCGGCGAGACGGTCGATCGCTTCCGGATCGGCCTCCGGCACCGGCGTCAGGATGCACCAGCGGTTCTGGAAGAGCTCGGCAAAGCCGGCGTCGGGACCGGAATGCTCGGTGCCCGCGACCGGATGGGCCGGGATGAAATTGACGTGCGAGGGCAGGTACGGCTGCATCTGGCGCACCACCGAGGCCTTCACCGAGCCGACGTCGGAGACGATCGCCCCGGCCTTCAGCACCGGCCCGATCGCCTCGGCGACGGCGCCGCTCGAGCCGACCGGCACCGAGACGATGACGAGATCGGCGTCCTTGGCCGCCTCGGCCGCGTCGAGATGATAGCTGTCGCCGAGGCCGAGCTCGGCCGCCCGGTCGAGCGTCTCCTGCCGCCGTGTCGAGATCGCGATGTGGCCGGCAAGGCCGTTGACCCGCGCCGCCCGCGCGATCGAGGAACCGATGAGGCCGATGCCGACGAGCGCGAGGCGCCCGATGAGCGGTTTGTCGTCGGTCATTTGCCCTTGCCCATGAATTCGCCGAGCGCCGCGACGAGGTCGCGATTCGCTTCCTCGCTGCCGATCGAGGCGCGCAGCGCCCGCGGCAGGCCGTAATTGTCGACCCGGCGCAGGACGAGGCCGCGATCGAGCAGGAAAGCATCGGCATCGGCCGAGCGCTTGCCCGCCTCGTCCGGGAAGTGGATGAGGATGAAATTGCCGACGCTCGGCGTGACGCTGAGGCCGAGCTTCTCGAGCTCGGCGGTGAGCCACGGCAGCCAGCGCTCGTTGTGATCGACCGCCGAGGCGACGAAGGCGCGGTCGCGGATCGCCGCGACACCGGCCGCGATCGCCGCACCCGAGACGTTGAACGGACCGCGGATGCGGTTCAGCGCATCGGCGATGTGATCCGGCGCGTAGGTCCAGCCGAGGCGCAGATTGGCAAGGCCGTGGATCTTCGAGAAGGTGCGGGTCATCACCACGTTGTCGCTGGTCGCGACGAGCTCGATGCCGCTCTCGTAGTCGTTCCGCCGCACATATTCGGCATAGGCCGCGTCGAGCACGAGGAGCACGTTGCCCGGCAGGCCGGCATGCAGCCGCCGCACCTCTTCCATCGGCAGATAGGTGCCGGTCGGATTGTTCGGATTGGCGAGGAACACGACGCGCGTGCGCTCGGTGACGGCGGCGAGAATCGCATCGACGTCGGCGGTGAGGTTCTTCTCCGGCACCACCACGGGCTCGCCACCGGCGGCGAGGATCGCGATGCGATAGACGAGGAAACCGTGCTCGGTGAAGATGCCCTCGTCGCCGGGGCCGATATAGGCCTGCGCGATCAGGTGCAGCAGCTCGTCGGAACCGGCGCCGCAGACGAGCCGCGCCGGGTTGAGGCCGAGCACCTCGCCGATCGCCTCGCGCAACGCCGTCGAGGAACCGTCGGGATAGAGTTCGAGGTGATCGACGACCGAACCGAACGCCGTCCGCGCCGCCGCGCTCGCGCCGAGCGGCGTCTCGTTCGACGACAGCTTGTGCAGCTTGCTGCCGCCCGTGGCGGTCGATTTTCCGGGCACGTAGGCGGCGATCTTCAGCACGCCGGGATGGGGCTCGGGACGGGTCTTGCTGGCGGTCATGGATCTCATCCGTTCTTGGAAAATGTTCGATCAGCCGGTGGCGCCGACGCGGAACGGCGCCGCGTGGCTGCCGACGAGGGCAACGCGCGCGCCCGCGCCGAAATGTTCGCCGAGACGGCGGGCGGATTGGTCGGTGGCGAGCGAACCGCTCGCCGCGACGAGCAGCGATGCCGCCGCGCCGGCGTCCGACCAGTCGACGAGTTCGAACCCGGCCGCGGCGAGGGCCGCCGCATCGCGGCGGACGCCGTCGCCATGGACGGCGAAAAGCACCACATCGGTCGCCGCCGCGTCCGCCGCCGCCCGCGCCACGACGAACACCTGCCGTCCGGCCGGATGATCGGCCCGCTCGACGAAGGGCAGCCGGGCGATGACCTTCGGCGCCGCCGCGTCGGCGAGGCCGTCCCACCAGGGATCGTCGTTGTGCTCGCCGGCATGGATGAGGCCGAGGTCGCCCTTGGCCGCGATCACCGCGGCGATCGCCTCGTTGGCGTCGGCATGGACGACGAGCGGCACCGTGAAGCCGAAATGGAACCGGGCGACGTCGCGCATCTCCGGCCCGTCTGTCGCCACATGCACCGAATAGGGCGCCTGCACATAGGTGAAGGTCGAGATGATGACCCGCCAGATGCTCTCGACCGTGTCGAGCGGCAGGATGCCGTGATGGCGCTCGGCGATCCGGCGCAGCATCGAGGCCTCGCGCGCCGGCCGGAAGGCCGAGCCCGTCTCGCTCGATTTCTTGACCGCGATGAGCTCGTCGATGATCTCGCCGCGCGAGATCAGCAGGCGATGCATGTCCGCATCGATCCTGTCGATCTCCCGGCGCAGGTCGTCGAGGCTGCGTTCGGTCTTCGGCGTCTCGGAAGCCATGTCGTTCGTGCCGTCAAAGGTCCTTGTGCCGCGGGTCCGGACGCGATGGCGCGGCGCCGCGGGCGCGTATTCATAGGAAAGGCACGCGCCGAAATCAAAAGGAAACCGCGAAATCGCCCCGGGACCGCGCTCAGGGACGACGCGGCGCGGCCGGCGGCGCCAGCACCGGGCGCAGCGCCAGGCGTCCGCGCGCCTTCTCGCCGGCCGGCAGGGCGCGATAGACCTGCTTCGTCGCCTCGACGATGATGACGCCGCCGAAGCTCGCCCAGGCGACGCGGCCGATCCGGTCGAAGAGGCCGGCCGAGCCGATCAGCGTGCGGTTGGCGGCGGGCACCATGTGCAGCGCATCCGACCAGGCGCTCGGCGAGAGCATCGCCTCGCGCAGGAAATCGGTGAGCTGCGACCGGGTGAACGGCCTGCCGTGGCCGAACGGCGTCTTGTCGGTATGGGCCCAGAGGCCGCGCCGGTTCGGCACGACGATCAACACCCGCCCGCCCGGCGCCAGCACGCGCCACAGCTCACGCAGGAAAAGCCGCGGCGATTCCGACATTTCGAGCCCGTGCACGACGAGCGCCCGGTCGATCGTCGCATCGTTGAGCGGCAGCGCCGTCTCGTCGACGAGCGCCGAGGCGTTCGGCCCGAGCACCGGCCAGCCGACGACGCCCTGTGTTGCCGGCATGAAGGCGATCACCCGCTCGGCACCGTCGGAGAGCGCCGGCAGATAGGGCGTCGCATAGCCGACGCCGAGCACCGCCATGCCGGTAACGTCGCCCCAATGCGCGACGAGCCGTTCGCCGAGGGCGCGCCGTGCCATGGCGCCGAGCGGCCCGGCGTAGAAATTCCTGAGATCGATGACGTCGAGATGCATGGCGGCGGGAAATCCCTTGGCGGCCCGGTGATCATAACGCGGAGATATGACCGGGATGCAAGCGGCGGAAGGGGCAAAGGCGAATCGGCGCCCCGACCGCCCCCGCCTCGGGGGTGCGGGGCCGCGCGGATCGCGCTAACCTGGCAGGACAACGCCCAAACGCCGGGAGACCCATATGTCCGTGCTCGACGTCCACATGTTCCCCTGTCTCTCGGACAATTACGGGGTCCTCGTCCACGATCCGGTCTCGGGCGCGACCGCCTCGATCGACGCGCCCGATGCCGACGCGGTGCTCGCCGCCGTCGCCGAGACCGGCTGGGGCCTCAGCCACGTCATCGTCACCCACCACCACTGGGACCATATCGGCGGCATCCCGAAGCTGAAGGCCGAAACCGGCTGCCGCGTCGTCGGCGCGGCGAGCGATGCCCACCGCATCGAGGGCCTCGACGAGGCTGTCGCCGACGGTGACGACTTCGCCCTCGGCCAGGCCGCGCTCCGGGCGATCGCCGTACCGGGCCACACCCTCGGCCACCTCGCCTGGTGGTGCCCCGGGGGCGGCGTCGCCTTTGTCGGCGACACGCTCTTTGCCATGGGTTGCGGCCGCGTCTTCGAGGGCACGCCCGAAATGATGTGGCAGAGCCTCGACAGGCTGCAAGAGACCCTGCCCGACGACACGCTGGTCTATTGCGGCCACGAATACACGCTCTCCAACGCCAAGTTCGCGGTCACCGTCGACCCCGACAACCCGGTGCTCCGATCGCGGCTCGAACGCGTCGTCGAGCTGCGCCGCGAGGGCCATCCGACCCTGCCGACGACGATGGCGCAGGAGAAGGCGACCAATCCGTTCCTGCGCGCCCGCGACGCCGGCATCCGCAAGGCGCTCGGCCTCGAGGCGGCGAAGGATTGGGAGGTCTTTGCCGAGATCAGGTCGCGGAAGGACCACTTCTGAGCCGGCGCTTCCTGAACAGCATGTCCTTGGCCGCGATCAGCGCGCCGCCGGTGATCAGCAGCGCCGCGAGCGCCACCGGCAGCGTGAACGCGCCATAGCCGAAGACGATGAGGAGCAGCGTCGACAGCAGCGGCGCGCCATAGGCCGAAACGCCCATCACCTGGATGTCGCCGCGCTTGAGGCCGTAGTCCCAGAAATAGAACGCGCCGCCGACCGGACCAAGACCGAGGCCGAAGACCGCCGCCCATTGCGCCCATGTCTCGGGCCAGACCGTCGTCTCGAGCGCCAGATGCGAGACGAGGCTGAGGAGCGCCGTCGCCAGGCAGAAGCCGGTGACCGCATCGGTCGGCACCGCCGAAAAGCGCCGCGACAGCACCGAATAGCTCGACCAGAACAGCGCCGCCCCGAACGCCGCGAGATAGCCCGGAACGTGTTCGGGCGCGATGGCGACGCCGCCGCCGCCGGTCACCACCACCACCGTGCCAGCGAGCCCCATCGCCGCGCCGAGCATGTGGTGCCAGCCGAGCTTCTCGCCCGGCAGCAGCGCCGAGAAGACGACGATCAGCAGCGGCCAGAGGTAGTTGATGAGGCTCGCCGGGATCGGCGGCGCCCCCTGCAGCGCCGTGAAATAGAGAAAGTGATAGCCGAAAAGGCCGGCAATCCCCGTCGCCCAGGCGCCGATCGGCTGGATGAGCGCCCGCATCGCATGGGGCCGGCGCAGCCACGACGCCGCGCCGATCAGCCCGGCAACGAGGAACGCCATCGCATTGAGCTGGAACGGCGGAATCTTGCCGGCAACGGCCGCCAGCATGGCGAGCGTCGACCAGATCGGCACCGCGGTGATGCCGATCAGCGTGGCGGTGGTCCGGGACGGTCCCTGCATGAAGCACCCGAGGCTGGCGGGCGGCCGCCTCTGCCGGGCGCCGATCGAAGTGGGATGAGCGCGAAATCAGTCGCGCACGCGGATCAGGCCTTCCTGCACGACGCTCGCGACGAGAACGCCCTCGCGGGTGAAGATGTTGCCCCGATTGAACGAGCGCGCGCCGCCCGACACCGGGCTGTCCTGCACGTAGAGCAGCCAGTCGTCGGCCCGGAACGGCCGATAGTACCAGAGCGCATGATCGAGGCTGGCGAGCTGCAGGTCCTTGTCGAACACGGTGCGGCCATGGGCGATCAGCGAGGTGTCGAGCAGCGTCATGTCCGAGGCGTAGGCGAGCACGCACTGATGGATGCGCGGATCGTCCGGCAGCCGCTCCGTCGCCTTGAACCAGACGTTCTGGAAAGGCGGGCGCTTCTCGCGGCTGGCATAGCGCTGCAGAAGGTCGACCGGCCGGAACTCGATCGGCCGCTCGCGCTCCCAGTAGCGCTTCACCTGCTCGGGCACCATGTGCATGAACATCTTCTTCAGGTCGGCCTCGCTCGGCAGCTTTTCCGGCGGCGGCACCTCGGGCATCTCGAACTGGTGCTCGAGGCCCTCCTCCGGGATCTGGAACGAGGCACCCATGGAGAAGATGGCGTGACCGTGCTGGATGCCGACGACCCGCCGGGTGGTGAAGCTCTTGCCGTCGCGGATCCGGTCGACCTCGTAGATGATCGGCACCTTGGGATCGCCCGGCCTGAGGAAATAGCCGTGCAGCGAATGGATCTCGCGGCCCTCGACGGTGCGCGCGGCGGCGACCAGCGCCTGGCCGATCACCTGTCCGCCGAACACCCGCTGCCAGCCGACCTGCGGGCTGTTGCCACGGAAGAGATTGTGCTCGAGCGGTTCGAGGTCGAGGATGCCGAGCAGGTTTTCGACGGCAGAGGACATCGGTCGCGATCTTTCCTATAAAGACTGTCGAACGCGGGCGGCCGGATGCGCCGGCGCGAATACCGGACTTCGCGGGTTCCCTGTTTGCAGCAGGCGCCCGAAGGTAAGTCAAGCGTGATCGGAGTGACGCGAATGACCAGGGATCGGCAGCAACAGGCGGACGAGCGCGTCGACGTTCTCGTCGCCGGCGGAAACTATGTCGGCCTCGCCCTGGCGCTTGCGGTCAAGGATGCCGACCCGGCCTGCCGCGTCGCCGTCGTCGACGCCCGCCCGGTCGAGGTCGCCGACCGCGACCCGCGTGCCTCGGCCATTGCTTCGGCGGCCGCCAAGATGCTCGAACAGCTCGACGTGTGGCACGAGATCGAGCCGCAGGCCCAGCCGATCCTCGACATGGTGATCACCGATTCGCGCACCGGCGACGTCGCCCGGCCGGTGTTCCTGACCTTCGCCGGCGAGGTCGAGCCCGGCCAGCCCTTCGCCTACATGGTCCCGAACGCGGTGATGGTGAAGGCCCTGCGCGACCGCGCGATCGCCGCCGGGGTCGACTTCGTCGCCCCCGACACCGTGACCGGCTTCGACGTCGATGCCGATTCGGTGACGATCGAACTCGGATCGGAGCGGCGCATCGGCGCTTCCCTGCTCGTTGCCGCCGACGGCGTGCGCTCGCGCCTGCGCGATCTTGCCGGCATCCGCACCGTCGGCTGGGACTACGGCCAGTCGGGCATCGTCACCACCGTCGCCCACGAGCGCCCGCACAATGGCCGCGCCGAGGAGCATTTCCTGCCCGCCGGCCCGTTCGCCATCCTGCCGTTGACCGGCAATCGCTCCTCGCTCGTCTGGACCGAGCCGCACGACCGCGCCCGCCGCCTCGTCGAGGGCGACGACCTGACCTTCCGCCTCGAACTCGAGCGCCGCTTCGGCCATCATCTCGGCACGCTCGAGATCGCCGGCCCGCGCCATGCCTTCCCGCTGCGCCTGCAGATCGCGCGCAGCTTCGTCAAGCCGCGCTTCGCCCTTGCCGGCGACGCCGCCCACGGCATCCACCCGATCGCCGGCCAGGGTCTCAACATGGGTTTCCGCGATGTCGCGGCACTGGCCGAGGTCGTCGTCGACGCCCGCCGCATCGGCCTCGATCCGGGCTCGCTCGCCGTGCTCGAACGTTACGAGCGCTGGCGCCGCTTCGACACGGTGCAGATGGGCGCCGTCACCGACGTCATCAATCGCCTGTTTTCCAACGACAACGACTTCCTGCGCATCGCCCGCGACGTCGGCCTCGGCCTCGTCGACCGCCTGCCGGTGCTGAAGCGGTTCTTCATCGAGGAAGCCGCCGGCATCAACGGCAACCTGCCGCGCCTCTTGCGCGGCGAGGCGCTCTGAGCGGCATCCGCCGTCAGCGCACGATCGAGGTCTCGGTGCTCGAGGTCTGGGCCTTGCCGCCCGGCCCGACGCAGGCGCCGCGATAGTAGAAGACCACCGTCGTCGTCACCTGCCCGACCCGTCCGATCCGCGTCTGGAAGGCGATGCGCGCCGCGACCTGCCGGCCTTTGCGCAGCTTGTAGCTGGTGTTGTAGGTGAAATGGCCGATCGGCCGGTTCGCGGCATAATCCGTCATCTTCCAGTCGTCGCCCTTGCCGGCCCAGTTCTCGGCCCGCTCGATGACGCCGCCGCTGCTCGACCAGTGCTTGGTGACCTTGTAGATCTCGAGATCGCACTGGTTGGCGGTGATGAAGTGATTGTGCTGGAAGGTCTCGCCCGGCCGGTACTCCGCGCCGACGGCGGGATCGCCGAGACTGAGACCGGCGCCGGCCGCGATCGCGGCAATGGCCAACGCGATGGTGCGGATCGATCGCATCTCCCAATCCTCCTGCGGCCGATCCTAAAGCGTTTCCGGGCGAAGGGGAAACCGGCCCGGCGGTCCGGACAACGGCCATCGACCGCCGCGCGGCGAAGCGACGGCGCTGCGACGGGATATCTGTCGAAACGGGATCGGTCGGCGGAGCCGGCGGCCGCTCACTCGCCGAGCGGGCGGGCCTCTTCGGCGAGCATGATCGGAATGCCGTCGCGGATCGGATAGGCGAGCTTCGCCGCCCGGCTGATCAGCTCCTGCGCCTTGGCGTCGTATTCGAGCGTCGTCTTGGTCAACGGACAGACGAGGATTTCGAGGAGCTTGCGGTCGATGGTGCCGCCGGCCCTGCTTGCCGTTTCTTCGGTCACGGATGCGATCCTTGGTTTACTGCAGCGAGGAAGGCTCTTCGGGGGCATTGGCGCGGGCAAGCGCGATCTCGGTCACCGCGATCAGCGTCTCGGCACGGGTGACGAGGTCGGGCGCCTCGAGCAGCGCCTGCTTTTCGGCCGGGCCGTAGGGGCTCATCATCGACAGCGTGTTGACGAGGACTTCGTTCGACACCTGCGCGACATTGTCCCAGTCGGCTTCCATGTCGTTGGTATCGAGATAGGCGCGGAACGCGGCCAGCAGCGCGTCGCGATCGACCGCCTCCTCGCCGAAGCCGGGCACGAAATCGCTGCCGAACGGCTCGGTGTCGATCCGGCACAGCCGGTACGGCTTGTCGGTCTCGATTTCCTCGACGATGTGGAAGCGGCTGACGCCGTTGAGCGTGATGAGATAGCGCCCGTCATTGGTCTCGGTGAACGAGGTGAGGCGCCCGGCGCAGCCCACCCTGGCGAGTTTGGGCGCCTCCCTGGTCGCGGCCGCGGCATCGTCCCCGGCCCGCTTGAGCGCCGGCTGCACCATGCCGATTATCCGATCGCCGGAAAGCGCGTCGTCGATCATGGCGACATAGCGCGGCTCGAAGATGTTGAGCGGCAGCTGGCCGCGCGGCAGCAGCAGCGCCGCCGGCAGCGGAAACACCGGAATGACCGGCGGCAGGTCCTGTGGCCCCTGATACTTGCGATTGGCGGCCATGGCGGTTTCTCCTCGAATGCGGCGATGTTCCGCCGCGTTCTTCGCGAGCCGGCCCGCCTCCGTGGAGAGCGGCGACCGGCTCGTCGCGTCTTTCGTCGCGCGTTCTCGGAAAGACCGGTTGCCCGCGGCCCGAGAAAGCGCCCTAGCGGAACAGCACCGCCGACAGCTTGCGCCGGCCGGCGACCGTCAGCGGGTCCTTGGCGCCCCAGGCGTCGAAGAAGGTGACGAGCTGCTTGCGCGCGCCGTCCTCGTTCCAGGTCCGGTCGCGCCGCACGATCTCGATCAGCGCGTCGACCGCCGCTTCCCGCTTGTCGTGGGCGTTGAGCAGCAGCGCCAGATCGAAGCGTGCCTGATGGTCGTCCGGGTTGCTTTCGAGCCGCGCCTCGAGTTCGAGCGCGTCGCCGAGCGAGCCGGCATTGCGGGCGAGTTCGAGCTTCGCCTTGGCCCGCGCCACCGCGGCATCGTTCTGCTTGTTGACCGGCACCATCGCCAGCGTCTGCTCGGCATGTTCGAGCTCGCCGGCCGCGATATAGCACTCGGCAAGGCCGGCAATGGCGCGCACATCCGCCGCATCCTCGGCGAGCATCGCCGCGAAGGCCTCGGCAGCGGCCGGATAGTCGCCGGCTTCCATCGCCGCTTCGGCGGCGCCGAGCAATTCGTCGGCAACGCTCGGCCCGGCCGGACCGGCGAGCTTTTCGATGAAGGCGACGATCTTGCTCTCCGGCACGGCTCCCATGAAGGCATCGACCGGCTGGCCGCCCTTGAAGGCGACGACCGCCGGGATCGAGCGGATGCCGAGCTGGCCGGCGATCTCCGGATAGTGGTCGATGTTCATCTTGACCAGCTTGACCCGGCCCTTCGATGCCGCGACGACCTTTTCGAGCACCGGCGCGAGCTGCCGGCACGGACCGCACCATTCGGCCCAGAAATCGACGAGCACCGGCCGGTCCTTGGAGGCATCGATCACATCGGCCATGAAAGTTTCGGTCGTCGTGTCGATCACGGCCTCCGCCTTGCCGGCAGGCGCGCCGCCGGAAGCTCCGATAATCGTTTCCATCAGGCATCCCCGTATTGTCGCGCGCGGCACCCGCCCTTGGCGGCCCGGGCCCGCGCGCTGAATTTCGTTCATAAGATGGGACTCATATAACACAAAGGCAAACGCCCCGCCTCAGGCGCTTGTGCCCGGCGGGACCGGCAGGTCGCGGATCAGCGGCTCGTGGCCGGTCGCCCGCAGGAACCGGACGAGGTCGTCGCGCCCGATCGTCGTCGTCGCCGTATTGACGAGCGGGTGGAAGTTCAGAACCTCGTGCGCCATCAGGCGGGCGTCGAGCACCACGGTCACTCGGGCCCCCGTGTCGTTGATCACGCCGAACGGCGTGACCGAGCCCGGCGACACGCCGAGCACCTCGTCCATCAGCTCGGCCCGGCCGAACGACACCCGCGCCGAGCCGATCGTCTCGTGCAGGCGCTTGAGGTCGATCGGCGTCTCCTCCTCGGCGACCACCAGCCAGATCCGGTCCTTCTTGTCCTTGAGGAAGAGGTTCTTGGAATGCGCCCCGGCGATCTCGCCGCGCAGCTCCTGCGACTGTTCCACGGTGAAGAGCGCGGGATGGTCGACCGTCGCGGTCTTTATGCCGAGATCGGCGAGGAAGCGCAGGAGGTCGTCGCGGCTGGCAGGCATGTCTGCTCTCCGGCTGGTCGTTCGGGCGGGTCGGAGTTCGTCGCGGCTTAACCGATCGGCGCCCGCCTCGCAACCATGCGCCGGGCGCGCCAAAGAGAAAGGCGCGGGGCCTTGCGGCGCCGCGCCTTCGCTCGTTTCGGTCCCCGGACCAAGCGGTTCCCGGGGTCAGGCCGCCATCACTTCTTGTTCTGGCGGTTGTCGATGAGGTTGTCGACGACCGTCGGGTCGGCGAGCGTCGAGGTGTCGCCGAGATTGTCGAAGCTGTCCTCGGCGATCTTCCTGAGGATGCGGCGCATGATCTTGCCCGAGCGGGTCTTCGGCAGGCCGGTCATGGCGAACTGGATCTTGTCGGGCGTCGCGATGGGACCGACGACCTTGCGGACGTGCACGGCGAGTTCCTTCTTGAGGTCGTCGCTCGGCTCGACACCCTCGTTCAGCACCACGTACGTGTAGATGCCCGTGCCCTTGATGGGGTGCGGGTAGCCTACGACGGCAGCCTCGGCGACGGCCGGGTGGCTCACCAGGGCGCCCTCGACGTCGGACGTGCCGATACGGTGTCCGGACACGTTGAGGACGTCGTCGATGCGGCCCTTGAGCCAGTGGTCGCCGTCGGCGTCGATCGCGCAGCCGTCGCCGGTGGTGAACACGCCAGGGAACATCGTGAAGTACACGTCCCTGTAGCGCTTGCCGTCGACGTCGCCCCACGTGCCGCGGATCATGCCCGGCCAAGGGTGGGTGATGACAAGGTGGCCATCCTCGCCGATCGCGGCCTCTTCGCCCTTGTCGTTGAGGACCTTGGTCTGGACGCCGAAGAACGGGCGCCCGGCGGAGCCGGGCTTGAGCGTCATGGCGCCCGGGAGCGGGGCGATCATGTGGCCGCCCGTCTCGGTCTGCCACCACGTGTCGACCAGCGGCACGCGGCCCTTGCCGACCTTGTTGTAGAACCAGAGCCAGCTCTGCGGGTCGATCGGCTCGCCGACCGACGCCAGCAGGCGCAGCGTCGGCATGTCGTGCTTGTCGACCCACTCGTCGCCCTGGCCGATGAGGCTGCGGATGACGGTCGGCGCCGTGTAGATGGTGGTCGTCTTGTGCTTCTCGACGACCTGCCAGTAGCGGTCCGGTTCGGGGTAGGTGGGCAGGCCCTCGAAGAGGACGCTGGTCACGCCCATGCTGAGCGGGCCGTAGACGATGTAGCTGTGGCCGGTGATCCACCCGATGTCGGCCGTGCAGAAGTGGATATCGTCGTCGTGCAGGTTGAAGACGTACTTGCACGTGTCGTACACGTGGAGCAGGTAGCCCCCGGTGCTGTGGATGACGCCCTTCGGCGCGCCCGTGGAGCCGGACGTGTAGAGAATGAAGAGCGGATGCTCGGCGTCGACCGGGACCGGCGGGCAGTCGGCGGTGATGTCGGGGGCCGCCATCTCATCGTGGTACCAGACGTCGCGGCCTTCCTGCATGTTCACGTCGCCGTCGACACGCTTGACGACGATGACCGTCTCGACCGTGGACCCGCCGCTGATCGCGATGTCGGCGTTGGCCTTGGAGGCCGTGGTCTTGGCGCCGCGGTATCCTTTGTCGGCGCAGATGAGCACCTTGGCGCCGCAGTTGTCGATGCGCGCCTTGAGGGCCTCGGCGGAGAAGCCTCCGAAGACCATCATGTGGATGGCGCCGATGCGGGCGCAGGCGAGCATGACCACCGGCAGCTCGGCGATCATCGGCATGTACAACGCGACGCGGTCACCCTTCTTGACGCCGTGCTTCTTGAGCACGTTGGCGAACTTACTGACCTCGTCGAGGAGCTCCTTGAAGGTGCAGGTCTTCGTGTCTCCCGGGTCGCCCTCGAAGATCAAGGCCGGCTTGTCACCCTTGCCGGCTTCGACGTGACGGTCCAGGCAGTTGTACGAGGCGTTGAGTTCGCCGCCCTGGAACCACTTGACGTACGGGACCGGCTCGAAGCTCCAGTCGAGGACCTTGTCCCACTTCTTCGTCCACACCAGCGCGTCTTCGGCGCGCTCGGCCCAGTAGCCCTCCGGATCCTCGATGGAGCGCTTGTACTGAGCCTCATACTCCTCGAGGCTCTTGATATAGGCGCCCTTCGAGTACTCGGGTGACGGCGGGATCAACTTCGGCTGGTCTGCCACCCTGTCCACCTCCAGTGAACCGTCGTTCGTGTTGCCTTCTGGCCTGATGCGTCGTCCGTCCGGGACGGTCGACGCCCTGTTTCCGCGCTGCGGCCTGCGCTCGTGAGGCTGCAGGGGGACCCTTCAGGACCGGGCGGGAGAGCGGACGGGGAGTCCGGTCGCCCGGGTGCACGTGGTCGGGCCAAGCGGCCACGCTACATCCTCCGCAGGCGCACTTCAACCTGTGCGGCTGCGTTTCATCACTTCGGACAAACGACCCGATCGCCGGTGGACGGCGAGGGAAGGACGTGGCCTGAGCGGGAGTGACCGTCAGAACGCAGGCGAAGTGACGATCGCGATCGAGACGATCGCGATCGAGACGGCGACAGAGACGATCGGGACGGCGACAGTGACGATCGGGACGGCGGACACAGTGAAGGCGCGAGGCGGCGGAGACGGTGACGGGCGAGACGGCGGAGACAGTGACGGGCGAGCCGGGGGGAGGGAGAGTTGGACGGATGCATGGATGGTGGGCGATGTTGGATTTGAACCAACGACCTCCCGCGTGTGAGGCGGGCGCTCTCCCACTGAGCTAATCGCCCCTGAACCGCCCCGAACCGGTCCTCCGCAGGCGACGACCGTCGGTCTCTGGCCGGCGGTCGGCGATCATGGAGGGGGCCAACGATACCAGAAGGCACGGGGGCCGGAAACCCGCGCGCCGCGGCCGGGCAGTAGCCCGGCCGCGGCGCGCGCCCCCTCCGGCCCAAGCCCGGCCGCGGCGCGCGTTCCCGCCGCTCCGGGTCGGGGAACCATGTCGGCAAGGAGCTGGTAGCGGTCGCCGGCCGCGGCCTGCGACGGACAGTCGCCGGCGGCGACCGCCGCGGCAGGTCGGGATGAACGTGAGCGCGGGCGGCATCGAGACGGTGCTCGAGGCCTATCGGAGCGTCGGTCTGGGCGTGGGCGATCGCATGCTGCGCCTGTTCGGACAGGGGGAGGGGCGGCGTCCCGTCTGGACCGTGGTCGATATCGTGTCAGGTGCGCGCGGACGCGCGCGTGACGTGGTCGCTGAGGACCTGTTCGGTGGCATCCCTCCCCACTGGGAGGTGACGCGTGTCGAGACACGCACTGTCCGCGGGCGCGCGGGTCGCGTAGTCGTCACGGGCCTCATCTGCTGCCGGCCACGCGGGGTGCGCAGCTTCGACCTCTGTCGTCTGCCGTTCGCTCACGTCTGGACGCTGAGGGATGGCGAAGCCGTCCGCGTGCTCAGCTATCTTGACGGAGTAGAGCTGCGGCGCCGCTGAACGGGCGCCGGCGAAGGCGTCACGGCTCTCCCGGCTCGGCCGTGGGCTCGGCTGCCTCTTCCTCGCTGAACAGGCCCGCGCTGCGGACCTGCCGCACCGCCTCCACGACGACCGCCGTCAGCGGCGCCGCCACGACGCTCCCCAGCGGCCCGGCCAGGATGCCGCCGGCCATGGTCACGAAGATCACGATGATCGGGTGGAGGTCGAGGGTGGCGCTGAGCGCGAAGGGTTGGACGATCCACTGTGCGGGGCCGTTGGCGGCGAGCACCAGGATCAGCATGATGAGGGCGTCGAACGGCCCGCCGCCGGCGAACGCGATGAGGACCGCGAACGCGCCGCCGATGAACGCGCCGATGAACGGCACGTAGTTCGTGAAGAGCACGACCACCGCGATGACGAACGCCAGCGGCGTGTCCATCAGGAGGGCGCCGATGCCCACCACGCAGGCATTGACGATGCCCACGACGGTCGTGCCGAGGAAGTACCCGCGGATGCTCTTCGCGCTGTGCGCCAGTGTGCGCGCGCCGATGGCGCGCGGCACCCCGAGGTGGCCGCTGAGCCAGCCGCCGATCCGGCGACCGTCCTTGATGAGGAAGAAGAGGATGTTGATGGCGAGCACGATGACTACGATCGTCGTCACAATGGAACTCAGGCCGGCGCTCACCCGGGGGACGATCCCCTTGACCAGTGTCTGCCAGTTCTCGCGGACGGCGGTCCCGACCGCGGAGACGACGGTGCCGCCCCAGCCCTGCCTGTCGAGCCAATCGGCCACGTCACCGATCGCCTTCGCGATCTGGTCACCGATCTCGCCCGCCTGGTTCGCGGCCTGGACGACGATGAGGAAGACAAGGGCGACGCCGGCGACGATCACGAGGAGCGTTCCCAGCAGGGCGCCCACCCAGCGCTTGATCCCGTGACGCTCGAGCCGGCTGGCGAGGGGGGAGAGCATCGGAGCCAGCAGACCGGCGATGATGAACGGGATGATGATCGCCTGTGTCGTCTTGACGAACCAGGCGAACGCGGCGATGAGGATGACGATCCCGATCGCGTACCAGCTCGAAGATCCGACGAGGCGCAGCCATGACGGGATCCGCCAGCGTTCGTGGCCGTCGTCCGGCGAAAGATCGGGACCGGGGTCAGGCGCCGTGGAAAAGGCGCGGGATTGCTCCGTCGCGGGAGGCTGTTCCGTCAGCGAGGGCTCCTTTCGTGGCGCGCCCATCGGTCGCGTCGGCGCTCGCTGACCGATTCAACGCGCGCTTCGCCGCCCCTGCACGGCATCCTGAGGGTGGCCCCGTCTACTCTTCGACGGGGACGAAGCACTGGATGCGGTGGTTCGCCATGTCGGCCACGTACAACCGACCGTCCGGGGCGAGGGCGATGGCGCGTGGTCCGTCGAACCGTCCGGGAGCGTCGCCCTCGGCGCCCCACGCGCCGAGCGGTGCGTAGTCGGGGGAGAACTCCTCGATGCACTGGCCGCGGTACTCGCTGACGAGTATGACGCCGTCCTCGGTCACGGCGACGCCGCGCGGGCCGCGGAACGCCCCGACGCCTTCACCGTGGCCACCGAACGCGGCGACGAACTCGCCGTCCGCGGTGAAGACCTGCACGCGCTCGTTGCCCGAGTCGGCGACGAACACGCGGCCGTCGGAGGCTGTCGCCAGGTCTTTGGGATGCCGGAACTGGCCCTCGCCGCCGCCCAGCTTCCCCCAGGCGCGAACGAAGCGACCCTCAGCTGTGAAGCGTTGGATACGGGCGGCGCGCTCGTCGCTCACGTACACCGTCCCGTCGGGGCCGACGGCGACGCCGCGTGGCTGGAGGAACGCGCCGGGGCCGTCGCCCTCATGGCCCCAGGCGTGCAGGAACGCGCCGTCGGGGGCGAACGCCTGCACGCGATGGTTCCGGGTGTCGGCCACGTACACCGTCCCGTCGGGACCGACGGCGACACGGCTCGGGACGCGGAACTGGCCCTCGCCCGTCCCTTTGCTTCCCCAGACCGCGACGAGTCCGCCGTCGCCGGTGAACTTCTGGACGCGGTGGTTGCCGCGGTCGGCCACGTAGACGAAGCCGTCGCCGTCCACGGCGACGCCCTTCGGCGAGTAGAGCTGGCCGGGTCCGGCGCCGCGCGAGCCCCAGCACGTCTCGAACTCGTAGGCGCGAAAGCCGGCCGCGCCCGCCGAGGCGAGCGGCGCGGCGGCCGACGCGGGCGGGCTTGCGCCCGTGCCGTCCGCCGACCCACCTCCACAGCCGCTCGCTGCGCCGACCAGAGCGGCCGCCGCCACGACGAGCAAGCGGGGCGCGGTCGCAGCGAACAAGGCCCGCGCGACGCGCAGTGCGGCGCCGCTCGACCTGACGCGAGCGGCGGCACTGCCTGCGGCCGCCGCCGACATGCGCGGCGCCGACATACGCGGCGCCGACATGCGAAAGGCGGCAAGAGCAGGCCTGATGACGGGCGTGATGCGCATGTCGGCGAGCCTACCATGCCGTGCGACCGGCGGCGCCGCCGCTCTGCTCTTCGGACGCTCATGAGTCCCGAACGACTGGAGGCAGGATGAGAAAGCTCGCATCCATGTCTGTCACTGTCACGCTTGTGCTGGCTATGCTCGCGATCGCGCTGCCGGCGAGCGGTTGTGGAGGAGAGGGCGGGCAGGAGGTGACCAAGACCGTCAAGGTCGGCGAGACCCTGACCCTCTATGACACGACCTTCAAAGTCACCAGAGTCAGGACGTCGGCGACGGTCGGATCCGGGCCGTTGAAGCAGAGGGCGGACGGCGTCTTCATCGTCGTCAACCTGACCCTCACGAACCGCAAGGACAAGCCGGCCATCGTCGGTGAGGACCGTGTGCGTCTGAAGGGCGGGAACGGAAAGAAGTACAGCACCGCTGCCATCGGTCGAGTGGTCGTGCCCCACGCTCTTGCTGTCCTCCAGGAGCTCCAGCCCGACCTGCCGAGAAAGGTCGTGGCCGTGTACGACGTGCCCGAACAAGCCGTGAAGGGCGCGCAGTTGATCGTCAAGGACTTCTGGTCGGAAGAGACCGGGGCCGTCGACTTGGGACTCTGACCGCCGGGCGGGCCGTTGGGCTTCGGGCAGGCCCTCGGGCTGCCGGCTATCGCGGTGGGTCGCAGACGCTGCAGGGGCGATAGCCCTGGGCCTTGGTCTCGGCGAGGCTCATCGGGATGCGGCTATGGGAGAGGCAGCCGCAGTCCGTGCGGTGGTAGCACTCGCCCGACTCGGTGACGTAGACGGTGGTCCCGCCGCCGGACCCACGCGTGCTGGCTGCGTCGGCCTTCGCGGCGGCGGTTGCGACCTTCGACAAGGGCTTGTGTGATTTGGTGAAGGCCCAGGTGACCGAGCCGCTGGGCCTGATCGTCAAGGTGATCGTCCCGTTCCTCTGCGTGGTGTAGACGCGGGCGCCGGAATGGCGCAGGCGCGAGACGGTCTCGGGGGTCGGGTGACCGTACGGGTTCGGCCCGACGGAGATGATGGCGAACCTCGGGTCGGTCTCGGCGAGGAAGCTGCTGGAAGTCGCGTAGCGCGAACCGTGGTGGGCCACCTTGAGGACGTAGAGCGGCGGCCCCCGGGCGGTGATGCTCGCGACCACGGACTCGTTCGGCCCCGTGCAGTCCCCCGTGAGGAGGATGCGCCTACCGGCCACGTCGAGCAGCAGGACGACGCTGTCGGCGTTCTCGTCGCCCAAGACGGCGCCGGGGTTAAGCACCCTCGCCTTGACCGAGCCGAAGCTGAGCGACGCTCCGCGGCGTACCTGGCGCACCTGCGTCCGCGCCGAGGCGAAGGCGCGGCGCAGGTCGCGGTCGCAGGGGCCGGCGATGAGGGCCCTCTCGGGATGGTAGCGGGCGACGATGGTCGGCGTGCACCCGATGTGGTCGCTGTGCATGTGCGAGACGACGACGTAGTCGAGGTCGCGCATGCCGGCCTTGCGCATGGCGGCCTCGACGGCTCCGGCAGCTCCGCCGGGGCCGCCGTCGAAGAGCACTTCCGTCGACCGTGACTTCAGAAGGATCGCGTCGCCCTGGCCGACGTTCACGAAGACGATCAGCGCCGCGGGCGAGGCGGACTCGGCCGCTCGCTCCGTCGTCGAGGGCGCCGGCTTGGCCTTCGTGCTTCGCGCGGGGCTCGGGGTCGGCTTGGCCGCCTTCGTCCCCGTGGTCACCGTCTGCGGCTTGGCCGACCCGGTCCTCGCGGCGGCCGACTGCGTCCGGCCCTCGCTGTCCCGGGGTGGGCCCTCGCCGCAGCCCACGGACAGAGCCACCACGCCCACGACGGGCAGAAGGCCCAGGACCCTCGCGACCCGCCGAAGACGTCCGATCTGTGCGCGCTCATCCACCGCTTCACCTGGTTCACAATGATACGAGCGTCCAGGACGGAGGCGCGACGAAGGCTGGGCTGCGCGAACGGTCGGCACTCGCGGCCTCGATCGGCCTTGACGATCGTGCCCCGCGGTTGTGGCCCGGGTCCGGCCATTGTGGCGGGCTTCCTAATCCGCTAATCTGAAGACATGTTTCTGACCCGCGCTGCGGGGCACGTGTCCGAGATAGCGAGGTCCGATGACCACCTCATTCATACGGAGTGACGATCTCACCGCTTTCCTGGCCGCCATGCTCGAGGCGACGCCGGTCTACGGGCCGGTGGCCAAACGTTCGCGCTTCGTCTTCGACCGGCTGGAGAGCCCCGAGGAGCTGCGTCTCGACTACGACGTCACGATCCTGCCGCCGAGGAAGCTCTTTTTCTCTCCGGCGCAGGACCTGCTCCGGTTCGACGAGGCTGGGCCGGCGGCGGCGCTGGAGCCGGTCGAGAAGGTCCTCTTCGGCGTCCACTTTTACGACGTCAAGGCGATCGACCAGACCGACGTCCTGTTCGCGGAGCGCAACTACGACGTCAACTACATGGCCCATCGCCAGACGACGACGATCGTCGCGGCGAACATCCAGAACGTCTCGGGTCGGGCGTTCTTCGCCTCGGTCGGCACGGAGGTGCGGCCCAAGGGGCATGACGCCTTCCTCACGGCGGTCGACGGCGGCTACGTGCTCGAGGCCCGGACCGAACGGGGCGAGGCGTTGCTCGGGTATGGCGCGTTCCGTCCCGCCACGGAGGCTGAGATCGACGAGGCGGCCCGGGTGAACGCGGCGGCGCTCGAGCGGTGCCCGGAGAAGCTCGAACACGGCACCGCCGAGATCGCCGCCAAGGTCCGGGCCGCCTTCAGCGACGACGACCTCTGGTCCGACCTGGCGAAGGACTGCTTCTCCTGCGGCTCATGCAACACCGTGTGCCCGACCTGCTACTGCTTCGACGTCGAGGACACCTGGAACGTCGACCAAGCCTCGGGGCAGCGCACCCGGTTCTGGGACGCCTGCCTGACCGAGGACTTCGCCA
Source organism: Pseudomonadota bacterium (assembly GCA_029572955.1). Taxonomy (GTDB): domain Bacteria; phylum Pseudomonadota; class Alphaproteobacteria; order Rhizobiales; family JAKPQE01; genus JAKPQE01. The sequence continues at coordinate 10,343 of JAKPQE010000118.1, read as the reverse complement.
AGGTCTCGCTCGGCGAGGGCGCCACCGAGAACTTCCGTGAGACGCCGGGGGCGCGTTTCCGCCACCGCATCATGCGCAAGGCCGTGTACCTGAACCCCAAGCTGGGTGGCCCTGCGTGCGTCGGCTGCGGCCGCTGTTCGGCCGCCTGCACGGCCGACATCGCCGACCCCGTGCGGGTCATCAATCGGATCATGGCCTCGTGAGGAGCACAGCGATGAACCATCAGTGCCACTGGACGGAGGTCGAGAACATCTTCATGCCCCGTGAGGCGACCATCGTCCGGGCGGAGCAGGCGACGCCCACCGAGAAGCACTTCACGCTCGCCATGAAGGACGGCCGCGCGATGGAGTTCCAGCCTGGCCAGATCGTCGAGCTCGGCCTCTTCGGCTACGGCGAGATCCCCATCGGCTTCGCCAGCTCGCCGACGCGCACCGAGAGCTTCGACCTCGTGGTGCGTTCGGTGGGCCGTGTGTCCAAGGCGATCAACCGCCTGACCGGGGGCGACTCGGTCTGGGTGCGGGGCCCACTCGGGCACGGCTTCGACCTCGCCGGGCTCCGTGGCCAGGACGTGCTCATCGTCGCCGGCGGCATCGGCCTCTGCCCGACGCGGAGTCTGATCCAGTACATCCTCGACCGTCGTGACGAGTTCGGGCGCTTCATCCTCTTCTACGGTACGCGAGAGCCGTGTCTGCAACTGTTCCGCGACGACCTTGCGTGCTGGCGAGGGGCGGACGACGTGGAGTATTTCGAGACGGTCGACGTCGGCGACGACACGTGGACGGGCAACGTCGGCGTCATCACGACCTTGTTCCCCAAGGTCGAGCTCACGCCCGAGACGCGCGCCGTCGTCTGCGGCCCGCCGATCTTCTATCGCTTCGTCGTCCGCGAGCTCGACCTCATCGGCGTCCCCCGGGAGAACGTCTTCGTCGACCTCGAGCGCCGCATGAAGTGCGGCGTCGGCAAGTGCGGGCACTGCCAGATCAACGACAAGTACGTGTGCGTGGACGGCCCGGTGTTCTCGTTCGCCGAGGTCCAGGATCTCGAGGAGGCGTTCTGATGGGCAAGCCGAAGGTCGCGTTCTTCGATTTCGCAGGCTGCGAGGGCTGTCAGATCGAGTTCACCAACTACGGCGACGACGCGTTCCTCGAGCTGATCAAGCACGTCGACGTCGTCGAGTTCCGCGAGGCCATGACAGAGACGACGACGGACCCGATCGACATCGCCTTCGTCGAGGGAGGGTTCACGCGCGAGGCCGACCGCGCCCGGCTCGAGCGTATCCGTGAGCGTGCCGCCATCGTGATCGCCTACGGGCAGTGTGCGGCCGGCGGCGGTATCAACGGCCTCAAGAACCACCAGTCCGACTATAGCGAGTTCGTCTACGGCGAGGACGCAGACCAGCCGCATCTGGACTCGCAGAAGGCGCAGCCCGTCTCGGCGGCGATCAAGGTCGACTACTTCGCCTACGGGTGCCCGGTCAACAAGTACGAGGTGCTGCAGATCATCTCGCACCTCCTGCACGGCAAGGAGCCGGTGATCCCGAACTATCCGGTCTGCGTGGAGTGCAAGCGCCGCGAGACCGTCTGTCGCTACGACGAGGGCGACCACTGCATGGGGATGGTGGCCCGTGCCGGCTGCGGCGCCCCCTGCCCGGCCTACGGCGTCCCCTGCGAGGCTTGTCGCGGCTTCGTCGACAATCCCAACGTGCCGGCCCTGGAGAAGGTGCTCAAGGAGCGCGCAGGGTTCTCGGAGAAGCGGGCCGCCGAGAAGGCTCTGATGTTCACCGCCGTCGATCTGGAGGCCACGTCATGACCACAGCCCGAATCCGCGTCGATCATCTGACCCGCGTCGAGGGCCACGGCAACATCGTGGTCAACGTGACCGACGGCGTGATCGAGAAGTGCGAGTGGCAGGTGCCGGAGGCGCCGCGCTTCTTCGAGGCGATGATCCGTGGGCGCCACTACTCCGAGGTCGGGCGCATCACGAGCCGCATCTGCGGCATCTGCGCCGTGGGGCACACCCTCTCCTCGGTCAAGGCCACGGAGGCCGCCCTCGGCATCGAGATCAGCGAGCAGACCCGGAAGCTCCGCGAGCTGCTCAAGTACGCGGAGAACTGCGACTCGCACATCCTCCACGTCAACTTCCTGGCCGCGCCCGACTTCCTCGGCGCCCCGTCGGTGTTCCCGCTCGTCGCCACGCACGGCGAGGTGGTGGCCCGGGCGCTGCGTCTCAAGCGTCTCATGCACGAATGGGGCTCGCTGATCGGCGGACGCACGACGCATCCCATGAGCGTGGTGCCGGGAGGCTTCGCCGCGGTGCCGACGACGAAGGAGCTCGAGCAGCTCCGGGAGAAGCTCGTCGCGGCCCTGCCCGACCTGGACGCGTTCGTGGCGACCATCGTGTCGGTGGCGGGCAGCGTGCCGGACTTCGACCGGCCCACCGAGTACATCGCGCTGTCGAGCGACACGGGGTACGCCCTCTACGACGGCGACATCCAGTCGCTCCTCCCGGACGGCACCAAGCAGCGGTACCCGGTGGCGGACTACCGTCAGGTGACCAACGAGTTCGTGGTGCCCCAGTCGACCGCCAAGTACACGAGGAACAAGCTGGAGGCCTACGCAGCGTGCGCGTTGGCACGCTTCAACAACAACTACGACATGCTCCACCCCGAGGCCAAGAAGGTGGCGGAGACGCTCGGTATCCAGCCCATCTGCACCAACCCCTACATGAACACCGTCGCCCAGGTCGTCGAGATCGTCTCCAACATCCACGAGTCGCTCAGGCTGCTGGACGAGCTCATCGAGACCGGCGTCGAGCTCGAGCCTCTGGTGGAGCCGACCAGATACGGGACCGGGGCCGGCGCGGCGGAGGTGCCGCGCGGCGTCCTGTTCCACGAGTACACCTACGACGACGACGGCATGTGCCTCGGCGGCGACTGCGTGATCCCGACCAACCAGAACCACAACAACATCCAGTACGACTTCGAGAAGCTCGTCCCCGAGCTGGTCGAGCAGGACAAGAGCGAGAAGGAGATGGAGCTGGCGCTCGAGATGCTGGTCCGCGCCTACGACCCCTGCATCTCGTGCTCGACGCACTACCTCGACGTCAAGTTCGTGCGCTGATCCGGTGCGGTACCTCGTCGGCGTAGGCGGGTACCTGGCCGGCGACGACGGCGTCGGCCCGAGGGTCGTCGACTACGTGCTCGAGAACGGCCTCGACCAGGATCTGGAGGCGATCGACCTGTCGACCGACGCCGTGAGCCTGGTCGCGTACCTCGACGACGACACCGAGGCCGTGCTGGTGGTCGACGCCGCGCACCTCGGTCTGGCCCCGGGCGACTTCCGCGTCTTCTCACCGGAGCAGGTGGAGACGCGGAAGGAGCTCGGTGGTCTGACCACCCATGAAGGCGACGTCCTCAAGGTGCTGGAGCTCGCGCGCGAGGCGGGATTCCCGATCCCTCCGCTGGCGATCATGGGTATCGAGCCGGGCGAGATAGCGGAGGGGAGGCCGCTCTCGGCGCCGCTGAGGGAGCGGCTGCCCGAGTACGCGGCGGTGGCGGTCGAGCGGCTGGCGGCGTTGTGAGCGGCCGACGACGGGGGCCGGGGCGACCGGCTGCTTCAGTCCGGCGGCGCCGACGGCAGGACGAGCGTGAAGACGCTGCCGTGACCCTCTTCGCTCTCCACCGTCAGCGCGAGCTCCTGCAGGTCCGCGATCTCGCGGGCCACGGTCAGGCCGAGCCCGGCGCCGTCCGGGTAGTGGGCGGCCCCGGCATCCGCCCGATAGTCCTCGTCGAAGACGCGCGGCAGGCAGCGCGCCGCGATGCCGATCCCGTGGTCGCGGACGGAGATCGCGACCCGGTCGGCGGCGGTCGCTGCAACCTCGACCTCGACCCGGTCGCCGGCGGCGGAGTAGACCACCGCGTTCTCGATGAGCTCGGAGAGGAGCGCGGCCGTCTTCTGCGGGTCGCAGTGCACGGATCCGCCGCCGGGGTCGGCCGCGATGCTCACGCTCACGCCGCGCGCGTCGGCGAGCGCGGCCTGCGGGCGGACGGCCTCCTCGAGCAGCTCGTTGGGCGGGACGACGGAGGGCGCCAGCCCGTCGCGGCCGGCCAGGCGCAGATCGGCCAGCATGCGCCTCTTGGCGAGGGCACGGAGGCCGGCGTCGCAGCGCGCGTGGATCTTCTGCACGACCTCACGCGCGCGGTCCGGGAGCTCGCCCGCGTATCCGCCGAGCAGCACGTTGACGGAGGTCTGGATCGACGCCAGCGGCGACTTCACCTGGTGCGACGCCTTCCTGAGGTAGCTCGCCCTCTCGACGGCCTCGCGCTCACCGGCGGATCCCAGTTCGCCCAGCAGGCGGGAGACGAGGCCCGCCTCCGCGCCGGCGATGAGGCGCGCGCCGGGAGGCCTGTGGGCCTTGACCGCCGCGACGATCTCCGGGCGGCCGGTCGTCTCGATGACCAGGTCGGCCGGCGGTCGGGCGCCGAGCTCGTCGCGGCCCGCGCTCGAAAGACCGTCGTCGTCGACGGTCACGTCGCGGACCTCGAGATCCGGGAGACGCCGCAGCGTCCCGAGCATCTCCCGTCCCTGCGTTCCGGTGCTCACCAAGGCGACGATCAAAGCCGTATCATGCCCCATGACGTCCTGTTCCCCGCTTTGCCCTGACTGTACAATGTGGTTCGAGGTCCGACATCCGACTGGAGGTAGGTCGTGAAGCGAGTCTACGTGATGGACGACGAGCAGACCATCGTGGAGTCGATCGCGATGATCCTCGAGAGCAAAGGCTACGTGGTGAGGGCGCAGAACGACGACAAGGATCTGGTCGACAACGTCGTCGCGTTCAGTGCCGACCTCGTCATCCTCGACGTGATGCTCCCCGAGGACAGCGGCGCCGGGTTCAAGATGGCGAGAGCGCTCAAGGCCGATGAGCGCACGAGCGACCTGCCCGTGCTGATGCTCACCGCGGTCAACGAGGCCGGCATCTACCCGGGCACGTTCTCCGACAAGGACAGGGACGACTCCTGGCTGCCCGTCGACCGCTTCGTCGAGAAGCCCGTCGTCCCGGACGTGCTGCTCGCCAAGGTCGGGGAGCTCTGCCCGAACGAATGAGCGGGCGGCGGGGCCGGCTCGACGCCCCGTTGTTCGACCTCGCGGGGAGGTGAGCGGGAGCCGGGTGGCTCCGTCAATCCCGGGCAGGGTGTCGATCCACCCATCCCTTGCGCGGCGCGGACAGCGGTGGTAATATACGAGGTCGTGCGTCACCCGCGGCCACACCTCGATACCTCGGTGTGGTGTGCTCTTTATTCCCGTTCACCGCGTAGACCGAGGAGACTCGCTTGAACGAGCCCCAGGCCCCTCGCGCACGTACGTCGTTCGCGAAGCTGGACCAGCCGCTGCCGCTGCCCAACCTCATCGACATCCAGAAGAAGTCGTGGGAGTGGTTCCTGAGCGACGGCCTCGCCGAGACCATCGCCGACATCAACCCGATCAAGGACTACTCCGAGAAGCTGCTCGTGCAGTTCGGCGAGCACCAGTTCGGCGAGCCGATCAAGTCGATCACGGAGTGCCGCAACACCGACTCGACGTTCTCGGCGCCGCTCAACATGAAGGTCGCCTTCATCAACGAGGAGACCGGCGAGATCCGCGAGCAGTCGGTGTTCATGGGCGACTTCCCCATGATGACCGAGCGCGGCACCTTCATCATCCACGGCACTGAGCGCGTGGTCGTCACGCAGCTCGTGCGCTCCCCGGGCGCCTACATCATGGAGCCCAAGCAGGCCGAGCGCGAGAAGCAGGTGCTGGTCGCCAACCTCATGCCCCAGCGCGGCTCGTGGCTCGAGCTCGAGATCGACAAGAAGGGCGCCGTGAACGTGCGCATCGACCGCAAGCGCAAGTTCCCGGTCACGGTGCTGCTGCGCGCCATGGGCTACGGCGCCGACGACGAGCTGCTGGCGTTGTTCGACGACTCCGTCTACATCCGCAACACGATCGAACGCGACGTGACGCGTTCCCAGGACGAGGCGCTGATCGAGCTCTTCCGCAAGCAGCGCCCCGGGGAGCCGCCGACGCTCGACGGCGCCACCGCGATGCTCAAGGGCCTGTTCTTCGACCCCAAGCGGTACGACCTCTCACGCGTGGGCCGTCACAAGCTCAACGTGCGGCTGTACACCCACCTCAAGCCGGAGGACCGGCCGGACGCCGACGTCCGCGTGCTCGTCAACGAGGACATCGTCGAGCTCATCCGGCGGCTCATCTCCCTGCCGGTCAGCCTCGGCGTACCGGACGACGCCAAGGATTATGCGGCGGAGGCGAACGCCCTGCTGGCCACGCGCCGCGAGGAGATCGCCAGCGAGATCGACGAGTACGAGCACTTCGGCAACCGCCGTCTGCGCACCGTGGGCGAGCTGGTCCAGGACGCCTTCCGGATCGGCTTGGCGCGCATGGAGCGCGTGATCCGCGAACGCCTCACCACCGAGGACCCCGACACGATCGTGCCGGCGACGCTGGTCAACATCCGGCCGGTCGTCGCAGCGCTCAAGGAGTTCTTCGGCTCCTCGCAGCTCTCGCAGTTCATGGACCAGACCAACTCGCTCTCGGGCCTCACCCACCGGCGCCGTCTGAGCGCGCTGGGCGCGGGCGGCCTCACGCGCGAACGCGCCCCCATCGAGGTGCGCGACGTGCATCCCACCCACTACGGCCGCATGTGTCCCATCGAGACGCCCGAAGGCCCCAACATCGGCCTGATCGGCACACTGGCCTCCATGGCGACCGTGGACGAGTTCGGGTTCGTCCGCGTCCCGTATCGCCGGGTGGTCAAGGGCCGCGTCACCGACGAGATCGTCTATCTCGACGCCTCCGAGGAGGAGGAGAAGGTCATCGACCAGCTCACCGGCGAGGAGCGCTACCTGATCATCGCGCAGGCCAACGCCCCGTTCGATCCCGAGACTGGAGAGCTCCTCGGCACCTCGGTGCTGGCGCGCGCCTACCCCAAGAGCGACGTGGTGGCCGCGCACCCCGAGCAGATCGACTACATGGACGTGAGCCCCACGCAGATCGTCTCGGTGGCCACGGCCCTCATCCCCTTCCTTGAGCACGACGACGCCAACCGCGCCCTGATGGGCTCGAACATGCAGCGTCAGGCCGTGCCGCTGCTGCAGGCCGAGGCGCCGTACGTCGGTACCGGTATGGAGTTCCGCGCCGCGGTCGACACCGGCGACGTCGTGCTCGCCAGGCGCGCCGGCAAGGTGGTCTACGTCGACGCCGACCATATCGAGGTCGACGTGGGCAAGGGCGAGGTCGACGTCTACGACCTGGTCAAGTTCATGCGCTCCAACCAGGGGACGCTGATCCACCAGAAGCCGATCGTGCTGCCGGGCGACAAGGTGCGTGCCGGCGCTGTGCTGGCCGACGGCTCGTCGACCGACAACGGTGAGCTCGCCCTGGGCCGCAACCTCCTGGTCGCCTTCATGAGCTGGGAGGGCTTCAACTTCGAGGACGCCATCGTCCTGAGCGAGAAGGTGGTCAAGGACGACCTGCTCTCCTCGATCCATATCGAGGAGTACGAGGTCGACGCGCGCACGACCAAGCTCGGCGACGAGGAGATCACGCGCGACATCCCCAACCGCTCGGAGGAGTCGCTCAAGGACCTCGACGAGCGTGGCATCGTGCGCATCGGCGCCGAGGTGAACTCGGGCGACCTGCTCGTCGGCAAGGTCACCCCCAAGGGCGAGACCGAGCTCACCGCCGAGGAGAAGCTCATCCGCGCCATCTTCAAGGAGAAGGCGCGCGAGGTGCGCGACACCAGCCTCAAGGTACCGCACGGCGAGGGCGGCAAGGTCATCGACGTGAGCGTGTTCTCGCGGGAGAACAACGACGAACTGCCGCCGAGCGTCAACGAGCTGGTGCGGGTGTATGTGGCCAAGAAGCGCAAGATCGCCGAGGGCGACAAGCTCGCCGGACGCCACGGCAACAAGGGCGTGATCGCCAAGATCGTGGCTGAAGAGGACATGCCGCACCTCGAGGACGGCACGCCCGTCGAGGTCATCCTCAACCCCCTCGGCGTGCCCAGCCGCATGAACATCGGCCAGGTGCTGGAGACGCATCTCGGCTGGGCGGCGCACGCCGGCTTCCAGGCGGACGGCGGGCGCAGCAAGCTCCCGGCCTACGTGGCCTCGCCGGTGTTCGACGGCGCCACCATCGAGGAGGTCGACGAGTTGCTCATCCGCAGCAGCGAGGAGACCCCCGACAACCCCGTGGAGTTCAAGGTCGACCGGGACGAGCCGGCCGGGCGCCAGTGCTCCGGCAAGGTGTGGCTGTACGACGGACGCACCGGCGAGCGCTTCGACAACAAGGTGACCATCGGCTACATGTACATCCTCAAGCTGCTGCACCTGGTCGACGACAAGATCCACGCACGCAGCACGGGTCCGTACTCCCTCGTCACCCAGCAGCCGCTCGGCGGCAAGGCCCAGTTCGGCGGCCAGCGCTTCGGCGAGATGGAGGTCTGGGCACTCGAGGCCTACGGAGCGGCACACGTGCTGCAGGAGATGCTCACCATCAAGTCGGACGATACCGTGGGCCGGGTCAAGGCCTACGAGGCGATCGTCAAGGGTGAGAACATCGCCAAGCCCAACATCCCCGAGTCGTTCAAGGTGCTCATGAAGGAGATCCAGAGCCTCGCGCTCGACATGAGCGTGCAGAGCGAGGAGGGCGACGTGCTCGAGGTCCGCGAGGAGGACGACGACCTGCTCCGGGCCGCCGAGGAGCTCGGCATCGACCTCAGCGCCGGGCGGCGCCGCCAGCAGGCGGAGGCCGGCGAGCTGGAGCATGCCGGTGCGGACGCTGCGGCGCTGCGCGACATCATGGGGGCCGGCGTCGAGCCGGCCGCCGACGTGGACGTCGAGCCGCCGGCCGACGAGGAGGACTCGGCCGAGGCGGCCGCGCGCGACCTCATGGACGTCGCGGCCTCCCTGTCGCGCGAGGCCGACGGATTCGCGAGGGAGGGCGACACGATCGACCTCGGGGACATCCTCGACGTCGACGCGGCCGACCTCGAGCCCGACGACGCCGGCAGCGACGAAGACTGACCCCGCCCAGGCAGAGGGAGCACACAGTGATCGACATCAACAACTTCGACTCGATCCGGATCGGTCTGGCCTCGCCCAAGCAGATCGAGACGTGGTCCAAAGGCGAGGTCACCAAGCCCGAGACGATCAACTACCGCACGCTCAAGCCCGAGCGCGACGGTCTGTTCTGCGAGCGCATCTTCGGTCCGACCAAGGACTGGGAGTGCTACTGCGGCAAGTACAAGCGCGTGCGCTACAAGGGCATCATCTGCGAGCGCTGCGGGGTCGAGGTCACGCGCGCCAAGGTGCGGCGCGAGCGCATGGGCCACATCCGGCTCGCGGCCCCGGTCAGCCACATCTGGCTCTTCAAGGGCGTCCCGTCGCGCATGGGATACCTGCTCGACATCGCCCCCAAGGAGCTGGAGAAGGTCCTCTATTTCGGCGGCAGTTACGTCATCGTCTCCGTGGACGCCGAGCGCCGTGACAACGACCTGCAGCTCCTGCAGGAGAAGATCGACGAGATCAAGGCGCGGTACGACCTCTACGCGGAGGCGCGCCGTGAGGCGATCGAGGCCATGCACGACGAGGCCGCGGCGATCGTGGGCGGCGAGCGCGAGGCCGACACCTTCCACATCGAGAGCGACCCCGAGGACGAGTTCGGCTACTTCAACTACTTCGACATCTACGAGTCGTACCGGCGCATCGTCGACAGCGCCGCGGGTCTCGGGCCGGATGAGCTGAGACTGCAACGCGCCAAGGTCGACAAGCTGCGCGACGACTACATCGATCGCGGCTTCAAGAACGTCGCCCAGGCCAAGGAGCAGATCGACGCGGCGTGGGAGCTGTTCAAGACGATCGCGCCGCGCGACGTCATCGACGACGAGGCCCTGTACCAGCAGATGGAGCGCATGTTCGGGCGCGAGCCGGGCTACGAGCCCGAGAGCTTCGGCGTGTACTTCAAGGGAGGTACCGGAGCGGAGGCCGTGCGTGAGCTGCTCAAGGGCGTCGACCTCGAGGATGAGGCCGGGAAGCTGCGCGAGGTCATCCAGACGGCCAAAGGCCAGCGCCAGGCCCGCGCCGTCAAGCGTCTCAAGGTGGTCTCGGCCTTCCTGCGCAGCGGCAACCGCCCGGAGTGGATGGTCCTCGACGTCGTCCCGGTCATCCCACCCGAGCTGCGCCCGATGGTGCAGCTCGACGGCGGCCGGTTCGCGACCAGCGACCTCAACGACCTCTACCGGCGCGTCATCAACCGGAACAACCGCCTCAAGCGGCTGCTCGACCT
>JAKPQE010000094.1 GCA_029572955.1 Pseudomonadota bacterium | reverse complement strand
GGCTGCCACTTCGTGCGCGGCCCGGCCGGGCGCGGCGGCCAGCTCGCGCGCGGCGCGGCGCGGGCCCGCGAGCGCTGGCTGCTGTTCCTCCATGCCGACACCATCCTCGAGACCGACTGGTTCCGCGAGGTCGGCGGCTTCATCGCCCGGCTCGAGGCCGGCGGTCGCACCGACCGGGCGGCGGTGTTCCGCTTCGCCCTCGACGAGCCGGGCCTGAAGGCGCGGGTGCTCGAAAGCATCGTCGCCCTGCGCGTCGGCCTCCTCGCCTTGCCCTATGGCGACCAGGGCCTCTTGATCTCCCGTTCGCTCTATGACGAACTCGGCGGCTTCTCCGACATGCCGCTGATGGAGGACGTCGATCTCGTGCGCCGCCTCGGCCGCCGCCGGCTCACCGTGCTGCCGCGCAAGGCCGTCACCAGCGCCGAGCGCTATCGCCGCGACGGCTTCGCCGTCCGCGTCGCCCGCAATGCGCTGTGCCTCGCGCTCTATCGCCTCGGCGTCTCGCCGGAGCGGCTGGTGAGGCTCTACGGGTGAACCGGGCCGACCGGCCGACCCTCGTCGTCATGGTCAAGGCGCCGGTCGCCGGCGCGGTCAAATCCCGCCTTGCCGGCAAGGTCGGCATCGCCGAGGCGACGCGCTTCTACCGTGTCGCGACCGCCGGACTCATTCTCCGCCTCGGCCGCGATCCGCGCTGGCGCACCGTGCTTGCCATCGCCCCCGATGCGGCGCTCGCCGCGCCGTTCTGGCCCGCCGATATCGCGCGCATCGCGCAGGGGCAGGGCGATCTCGGCAGCCGCATGCAAAGGCTCCTCGACCGTCTGCCGCCGGGTCCGGTGGCGATCGTCGGCTCGGACATCCCGGCGATCGGTGCCGATGACATCGCCGCCGCCTTTGCCGCGCTCGGCCGCGCCGACCTCGTCTTCGGTCCCGCCGAAGACGGCGGCTACTGGCTCGTCGGCGCCCGCCGCCGGCCGGCCGTGCCGCGGCTTTTCGGCGATGTGCGCTGGTCCGGTCCGCATGCGCTCGCCGATACGCTGCGAAACGCCGGGCGCCGGTCGGTCGCCTTCGCCGCGACGCTCGCCGACGTCGACACGCTCGCCGACTACCTCGCCTGGCGCAAAAGCGAACGGCCGGCGAGCCTTGCGGCCGGCCGACCGTCGAAAACGGGCTGAGCCCGCAGGATCAGAGCTGCTTCAGCAGCGTCGCGGCGCCCGAAACGTCGGCGGTGCCCGGCGTGTCCTCGACGTTCAGCGCCTTGACGACACCGTCCTCGACGATCATCGAGAAGCGCTTGGAGCGGATGCCGAGGCCGCCGGCCGTGGCATCGAGCTCGAGGCCCGTCGCCTTGGTGAAGTCGGCGCTGCCGTCGGCGAGCATCAGGAGCTTGCCGTCGGCGCCGGTCGCCTTGCCCCAGGCGTCCATGACGAAGACGTCGTTGACGGCGATGCAGGCGACCGTATCGACGCCCTTGTCCTGGAGGATCTCGAAGTTCTCGAGGAAGCCCGGCAGGTGATTGCGGTGGCAGGTCGGGGTGAACGCGCCCGGAACCGCGAACAGCGCCACCTTCTTGCCGGCAAAGACGTCGGCGGTGGTCAGTTCCGCCGGGCCCTTGTCGGTCATGATCTTGAACGTAGCGTCCGGCAGGCGATCGCCGATCTTGATGGTCATGTGATGAATCTCCCTCTTCAAGAAAACGAAAAATCGGTCTGATGGATGCGCGGTGGGCCGCCCCCGATCCCGGTGCATCGGCATCGATGGCAGAGAGATAGAGCGAAGCGCCCGCTCAGTCGAGACGCCAATTCTGCTCGATCGCCCGCGGCCCGTTGGTGGCCGTGAAGACGAACGCCGTCCCGGCGATCGGCGCGCCGGCCGGCCGCGAGGAGAGTTCGAGGCGGAAGCGCGCGAGATCGCCGTCGCGGCCTTGGAGTTCGGGTAGCGGCAGGTACCAGTCCGCCGGTCCCTCGGCGAAGAGATCGCCGTCGACGCCGGCATCGTCGAGCCGCACGGCGATGTCGAGGCCGTCGGCGGCAACGGTCACGCTCTCGACCCTGAGGCCGCTCGCCTGCGCCGCCTCCGGCACCTTGCGTATCGCGATGCCGATCGGCACGGCGGCGGCGATGTCGCGCGGCGCGTCGGCGGGAATGGTGAGCGCGACCTCGGCCGACGCCGGCACGCAGGTCTCCCGGCAGATGCCGTAGTCGGCCTTCAGCACGAGTTCGACCGGGGCCGAGGGGTCCTTCGCGGCAACGAGCACCGGAAAGACCAGCGAGCCCGGATAGCCGGCCGAGACGACGCCGCCTTCGACGAAACGCTTCGGTGCCGGATAGAGCACCCGTGCCGAGGCGAGGTTGCGCGAGGCCGAGAAATCGAAGCTCGGCGGAACGCCGGCATCGCCCGGCTGGCGCCAGTAGGTCTTCCAGCCCGCCTCGAGCGCCAGGTCGATCCCGGCCTCGCGCTCGCCGGCGGCGTTGGCGGGACCGTCGGCCGAGATCAGCCGGATGCGCGATTCGAACCCCTTCGCCCAGTCGGACGCACCGGCCCGCGCGCCTCCGGCGCTGAGCGCGGCGGCGAGGGCGGCGGCGAGGATCGGGACGAGGTGCGGCGTCTTCATGGCCGGCAAAATAGGCGATCTCGGTCGCTCTGGCGATGGCGCCGCGGTCACGCTCCGGTCATTTGTCCGTGAGAATCGGGGAGCCCCCGAGGCTCCAACGATCGGCGGGACTTCCGATCGGCGCGGTGCTATCGTTGCAGGGCGCAACGTCGTCAACAGGGTATGCCAGACCGGATGTCACGCAAGGAAATCGAGCGCAGCTTTCTCGACGGTCAGCTCCTGATCGCCATGCCCAACATGGAAGACGACCGATTCGCCCGGTCCGTCGTCTATATCTGCGCCCATTCCGAAGACGGCGCGATGGGCATCGTCATCAACCAGCTCTCCGACGAACTCGACTTCGGCGAACTGCTCGTCCAGCTCGACATCGTCTCGGAGGGCGACGAGATCCGCCTGCCGATCTCGGTGCGCGACATGCACGTCCACCGCGGCGGCCCGGTCGAGCCCGGCCGCGGTTTCGTCCTGCATTCCGCCGACTACTACATCGACAGCTCGACCCTGCCGATCAACGACGGGGTCTGCCTGACGGCGACGCTCGAGGTGCTGAAGGCGATCGCCGAAGGGCGCGGCCCGGAGCGCTCGCTGCTCGCGCTCGGCTATGCCGGCTGGGCCCCCGGCCAGCTCGAGGCCGAGATCCAGGCCAATGGCTGGCTCTATTGCGACGCCGATCCCGACCTCGTCTTCGACGAGGCGCTCGACAGCAAATACGAGCGGGCGCTGAAGCGCATCGGCATCGACCTCGGCAAGCTGTCGGTGATTTCCGGCAACGCCTGAGCGGCGCGCCGCCGCTCGTCCCTGACGGTCTCAGACGCCGGCGGGATCGTAGTCGATCGGCGTCGAGACGAGCGCCTTGTCGATCGCCGTCAGGAACTCGCGGATCCGCTTGGCATTGGTGCCGAGATCGTGGCGCCCGTAGCGCGAGGCCGAGCGGATGTCGAGCCGCGAGCCCACCGGGTCGGACAGGATGCGGATCACGACGTCGTCGCGAAAGCCGAAGATCAGCGTGCGGGCCACCGCCTCGATGCGCGCCGGCGACTGGTCGTCGACCGGCGCGATCTCGTCGATCACCTGCCAGTCGGTCTGGCCGGCGACGTAACGGGCGACGGCGAACAGCCGCGCCGTGTCGGCGTCGTAGCGCCGCGTGGCGATGTCCGGATAGGCGGCGCGCTGCGCCTCGGCCTGTTCCGGCTCGATCGCCCCGTGCACGTTCATCATCTCGGTGCGGTTGGCCGGCGCGGTGCGGAAGAACGGCGGATCGTCGACATCGGTCGAGATGTCGTTGAGCATCGGGTACTGGTACATCATCGTTCCGGCCATGGCCGGCATGGCCAGGGCGATGAGCCCCCAGAACAGCCCGACCAGCGCCTTGCGCAGGCCGACATAGCCGTTGTTCCAGATGCCGATGAAGGCGAACAGCGCGAGAATCACCGCGATCAGCGCGGCCACCCAGACGATGGCGAGGAGGGTGAACAGCCCGACCGCGTCGATATAGTCGATGCGGAAGCCGATGACGGCCAGAATCAGCGCCGGAACGGTGAAAACGCCGACCCTGCGACTCCACGCGGCAGCATTCGACCAGCGCTTTCGGACACGAGCAACCATCGGGAACGACCCCTCCCATTCGCGGCAACGGGTAGCACACCAGCGCGCCGCGGCAAACGTGCAAACGATGGGAAACAAAAGGGACTGGTCGAAGTGTGGGGTGCGTTGTCTCCAAACAACAAACGGCCGGCGAGGCAACCTCGCCGGCCGCGACTACTTTCCGCGCCCCGCTTATTCCGGGAAGCGGAAGTCGGCGAAACGCTCGCGCAGCGTCATTTTCTGGATCTTGCCGGTGGCGGTGTGCGGGATTTCCGGCACGAAGACCACTTCGTCCGGCATCCACCACTTGGCGACCTTGCCTTCCATGAAGCCGAGAATCTCTTCCTTGGTCGGCGCCCGGCCTTCCTTGGCGACGATGACCAGCAGTGGCCGCTCGTCCCACTTCGGGTGGGCGACGCCGATCACCGCCGCCTCGGCGACGTCCGGATGGCCGACGGCGAGGTTTTCCAGGTCGATCGTGGAAATCCACTCACCGCCCGACTTGATCACGTCCTTGGCCCGGTCGGTGATCTGCATGTAGCCGAACTCGTCGATATGGGCGACGTCGCCGGTGTCGAAGAAGCCGTCCTCGTCGAGGATCTCGCCGCCTTCGCCCTTGAAGTAGGCCTTGGCGATCGCCGGGCCGCGCACCTTCAGCCGGCCGAAGGTCTTGCCGTCCCAGGGCAGCTCGGTGCCGAGGTCGTCGGTGATCTTCATCTCGACCGAGAACGGCGGATGGCCCTGCTTGGAGAGGACGTCGAGCTTGGCGTCGCCCTTGAGGCCGGAATATTCCGGCTTCAGCGAGCAGACCGTGCCGAGCGGGCTCATCTCGGTCATGCCCCAGGCATGCAGCACATCGACGCCATAGACCTCCTCGAAGACCTTGATCATCGCCCGCGGGCAGGCCGCGCCGCCGATGATGACGCGCTCGAGCTTCGGCAGCGTCTTGCCGCTCTGCTCCAGATACTGCAGCAGCATCAGCCAGACCGTCGGCACTGCCGCGGTGACCGTCACCTTCTCGGTGTCGAGCAGTTCGTAGATCGAGGCGCCGTCCATCTTGGCGCCCGGCATCATCAGCGTGGCGCCCGCCATCGGGGCGGAGAAGGCCAGCGACCAGCCATTGGCGTGGAACAGCGGCACCACCGGCATGATGACGTCGCTCGGCGACAGGCCGACCATGCCGGGCTGGTTGGCGACCAGCGAGTGGATGACGTTGGAGCGGTGCGAGTAGACGACGCCCTTCGGATTGCCGGTCGTGCCCGAGGTGTAGCACATGCCGGCCGCGGTGTTCTCGTCGAAGCTCTTCCAGGCGAAATCGCCGTCGGCTTCGGCCAGCCACTCCTCGTAGGGAACGGCGTTCTTGAGGGTCGTCGCCGGCATGTGCGCCGCGTCGGTCAGCACGATCACGTGCTCGAGGGTCGGGAAGTGCGCCGCCATCTTCTCGATCAGCGGCAGGAAGGTGAGGTCGACGAAGATCATGCGGTCTTCGGCGTGATTGACGATGTAGGCGATCTGCTCGGGAAAGAGGCGCGGATTGATCGTGTGGTAGATCGCGCCGATGCCGAGAATGCCGTACCACGCCTCGAGGTGGCGCCAGGTGTTCCAGGCGAGCGTCGCGATGCGGTCGCCGAGCTTCATGCCCATCATGTCGAGGCGCTGGGCGACCTTCAGCGAGCGGGCGCGGACCTCGGCATAATTGGTGCGGTGGATCGGACCTTCGACCGAGCGCGAAATGACCTCGCGCTTGCCGTGATAAGTCGCCGCATGGTCGATGACGCGGTGGCACAGAAGCGGCCAGTCCTGCATCAGTCCGAGCATGATAGTCCTCCCTTGGGCTGGTCTGGAATTTCGCGGACGAGTGTCTGCCGTGGCGGCAATTTAACGGGCTTTTGCCGCACCTTGTCCAGCCCCGTCGAAGTTCCCTAGGGTAAGCGAAGTGCGCGGAAATCCGGCGCTTTTGCCGGCCCGCTTTACAAAGCCGGCGGCAAGGCGTTTAGCATGGCGCCAGAGCCATTTGAGGAGTCGCCAAATGCCCCTGACCAATGTCCAGGCCCGCGACGTCGAAGCCGTCGTCCATCCCTACACGCCGCTCAACCGCCTGCGGGAGATCGGCCCGCTCGTCCTGGAGCGCGGCCGCGGCGTCTTCGTCTACGACACGCAAGGCAGGGAATACATCGAAGGCATGGCCGGCCTGTGGTGCGCCGGACTCGGCTTCGGCGACGAGGAACTCGCCGAGGCGGGCGCCGAGCAGCTCAGGAAGCTGCCCTATTACCACCTGTTCGGCGCCAAGGGCATGGAACCGGCGATCGAGCTTGCCGAGAAGCTGAAGGAGCTCGCGCCGATCGACGTCGCCCGCGTGTTCTTCTGCTCGTCGGGGTCCGAGGCCAACGACACCCAGGTCAAGCTCGCCTGGTACTACAACAACGCCCTCGGCCGGCCGAACAAGAAGAAGATCATCTCGCGGGTGAAGGCCTATCACGGCGTCACCGTGATGACCGCCTCGCTCACCGACTGCCCAACAACCACATCGATTTCGACCTGCCGGTCGACCGCGTGCTGCACGCCGACTGCCCGCACCACTATCGCTTCTCCGAGCCGGGCGAGACCGAGACGGAGTTCTCCGCCCGCCTCGCCGCCAACCTTCGCGCCCTCATCGAGCGCGAGGGGCCGGAGACGATCGCCGCCTTCATCGCCGAGCCGGTGATGGGCGCCGGCGGCGTCATCGTGCCGCCGGCCGGCTATTTCGAGGCGATCCAGCCGATCCTTGCCGAACACGACATTCTCTTCATCGACGACGAGGTGATCTGCGGCTTCGGGCGCACCGGCAACTGGTTCGGCGCCGAGACCCTCGGCATGAAGCCGGACACCATGTCGGTCGCCAAGCAGATGACCTCGGCCTATGCGCCGCTCGGCGCCGTGCTCGTCCCGCCCTTCTATTACGAGGCGCTCGAGGCCCAGTCGGCCAAGATCGGCCTCTTCGGCCACGGCTTCACCTATGGCGGCCACCCGCTCGGCTGCGCCCTCGGCGTCAAGGCGATCGAGATCTACCAGAAGCGCGACATCCTCGGCCATGTCCGCTCGGTGCTGCCGAAGTTCGACGAGCGCCTCGCCCGCCTCAGCGGTCATCCGCTGGTCGGCGAGGTCCGTTCCAAGGGCCTCGTCGCCGGCGTCGAACTCGTCGCCGACCTTGCCAGCAAGCGCGCCTTCCCGCCGAAGGCCGGGGTCGCCAACAAGTGCATGGCCTTCCTGCAGGAGCGCGGCGCGATCCTGCGCGCCATCGGCGACACCATCGCCATCTGCCCGCCGATGGTCATCACCGAGGCCGAACTCGACCTTTTGTTCGACCGCCTCGAGCAGGCCCTCGACGACACCGAGGGCTGGGTCGCCCGCGAGGGTCTGCGCAGCGCCTGACCGGGCGCCCGCCGGCTTCGACCGGGAACTCGGTAATTGCTCCTAAAGCATGGGGTGGAAAATATTTTTTCCACCCCATTGATCTTTGCCGCGACTTGCCGACATATCCGCGCGCCGGACATCAATCGGCCGCAATCCAAGCGCTTCCACTAGTGCCGCATCCGGGCCGTTTGCCCGGACTTTTTCGGGTGTTTGCACACGTGAACCGCCGTCAGTTTCTGGGCGCGATGGCCGGGGGCGCCACGGCAGGTGGCACCGGCCTTGGAGGCTATGCCTTCGCCGGCGAGCCGCGTTTTCGCCTCGCCATTACCCGCTACGATCTCGCCGTGCCCGGCTGGCAGCCGGATGCGCCGCCGCTGACCATCGCGGTGCTTTCCGACATTCATGCCTGCGAGCCCTGGATGCCGGCGGCGCGCGTCGCCTGGATCGCCAAGCACGCGCTGAAGCTGCAGCCCGACATGATCCTGCTCCTCGGCGACTATGTCGGCGGCGTCGAGCCGTTCGACACCGGCGACGTGCCGGGCCCGGAATGGGCCGCCGCCCTCGGCATGCTGACGGCGCCGCTCGGCGTGCACGCCGTCGTCGGCAACAACGACTGGGCGGTCGACATCGACGAGGTGCGCCGCCTGCTCGCCGAGCAGGACATCCCCGTCTACGAGAACGACGCGGTCAAGATCGAGAAGGACGGCCACAGCTTCTGGCTCGCCGGCCTCGGCGACCAGGCGGGCAGCCCCAAGGCTGCCGGCCAGCGCGACAAGCTCGCCGATCTTTCCGGCACCCTTGCCCAGGTCACCGACAACGATCCGGTGATTCTGATGGCGCACGAGCCCGACATCTTCGTGCGCGTGCCCGAGCGCGTGTCGCTGACGCTGTCCGGGCACACCCATGGCGGCCAGGTCCGCATTCCCTTCTTCGGCCCGCCGATCGTGCCGTCCGACTACGGCCGGCGCTTCGCCTACGGCCATGTCGTGGAGGAGGGGCGGCACCTCGTCGTCACCGGCGGCCTCGGCTGCGCCAACCTGCCGGTGCGCTTCATGGTTCCGCCGGAGATCGTGCTGATCACCCTGAAGGCCGCGGTGGTCGCCTGAGTTTCGCGCGACTTTCGTCTAATGACTTGGCGCGACGTCACCAATACGTGACACGGAGCGTTACAATTCTGTCAAAAAAAGTGAAACCTGCTTTGGCAGCAATTCCGTAACCACTGTTGTGGAAGAATTCCAAAATCATAATACTGCCGCATTCGAGGCACAGGGAAATGTGCCCAAGAGACGTAGCGTCCCCTGCGGGGGAGACGGCGTCCGGGAGTGAATGCAACTGAAGTAACCCGTTTCGGGCCCGGTGGGGCTGAAGTGAAACGGGTCGATCACGGGACCTGAAGGCAATGTCGGTCGAAAAGACGTATCAATCGGGTGACCTCTACACCGCCGAGACTCATCGTCCGGCGGTCGATCTGGAAGCGAAGTACAAGGCTCTCGGCTGCGCCGCCGTGCGTGCCGCCGCCTCCTTCAAGACCCGCAAGGTCAACCGGGTACTCGATCTGCAGATGGCTGCCGCGATTCCGCAGGAATCCGACTGACCCCATCGGCGCGAGACGACGATTGACAGCGGCTGACCCCGGCCGGTGCGCCGGGGTCGCGCTTTTCCGGGCGCCCGGCCTTCTCCGCCGGAGCTCGTGACGCCGGACAGTCCTCGATGGATGCCGGCCCGTCGCCCGCCGCGCCCGGCCCCGCGAGAGGGGCCACCTTCCGAAAATTCCGCCCTCAAGGATAGAGCCGCGAGCGCATCCAGTCGCCGGCGGCGTGATCGCGCCTGAACACGATCCGGTCGTGCAGGCGGAACGGCCGGTCGTGCCAGAATTCGATCTCGACCGGCACGATGCGAAAGCCCGACCAGTGCGGCGGCCGCGGCACGTGGCCGACGGCGTATTTGGCCGCATAGGTGGCGACCGCCTTTTCCAGCGCGAACCGGCTTTCCAGCGGGCGTGACTGCTGCGAGGCCCAGGCGCCGATCCGGCTTGCCCGCGGCCGCTCGTCGAAATAGGCGTCGGCCTCGGCCTCGGCGACCTGCTCGACGATGCCGCGCACCCGCACCTGGCGCCTGAGGCTCTTCCAGTGAAAGACCAGCGCCGCCTTCTTCGCGCCGAGGAGCTCGCGGCCCTTGGCGCTCTCGAAATTGGTATAGAAGACGAAGCCCCGCGGGTCGGCCGCCTTCAAGAGCACCATGCGCACATTCGGCAGGCCGTCCTCGTCGACGGTGGCGAGCGCCATCGCGTTCGGGTCGTTGACCTCGCTCGCCTCCGCGTCGGCCATCCAGTCGGCGAACAGGCCGAACGGCTCGTTAGCCTCGGCGAAGTCACCGGCTGTTAACCCTGTTTCGCGATTCTCGTTGTCCATCGAAACCGTTTCCTCTGTGGAGTTTCCAATGGCGGCCCCGGCGCCTGTGTACCACCGTTCGACGCGCCGCTGCCAGAGCGTGCTGGCGGTCGGGCTCGTGGTGCTGGTCGGCGCCTGTTCGGCCCGTGGCGGCGACACGCCCCGGTTCACCGGCAGCCTGAAGCAGATGGCGGCCTTTGCCGGCGAGGCGCCGAAGGCCGAGCACGTGCGGTTTTCCGAGGCCGTCGCGGCGAGCGACTGGGATGTCCTCAAGGGGGCGCTGGCGACCGCGCTCGTCGAGACCGAGGACGGCGCGACCGTCGCCTGGAACAATGTCGAGACCGGCTCGACCGGCACCGTGACGCCGCTCGTCGCCGCCCGCGCCGACGGCGGCAGCCTCTGCCGGGCCTTCGCCGCGACCGTTCACGGCGCCGATGGCGGCAATCGCTATCGCGGCGAGGCCTGCCGCGTCGCCGACGGCCGCTGGGAACTGCTCGGTGTCGTCGCCGATCCCGGCGCGCTCTAGAACCCCGTCCCGGCGCCACATGCCGTCTGGCATTTTTTCCTATTTGCCCCCATATCAGTCGCGAATCCGACGCGGCCGCCGGGCCGCGACCGCCCGGACCCGCCGGGCGGTTCTCCCGCCACACGCTCTTGAGCGGAGAGACGAGTTGATGGAGAAGTTGAGCGGGGCGTGCCGCCCCGCCCGAATGGAGCCGATTTGATGCGTGACCCCTATACCGTGCTCGGCGTCGCCCGTAACGCCTCGGAGGCGGACATCAAGAAGGCGTTCCGCAAGCTCGCCAAGAAATACCATCCCGATTCCAACGCCGACGACCCGAAGGCCAAGGACAAGTTCGCCGAGATCGGCGCCGCCTACGAGATCCTGTCCGACAAGGAGAAGCGCGGCCAGTACGACCGTGGCGAGATCGACGCCGAGGGCAAGCCGAAATACCAGGGCTTCGAGGGCTTCGACCAGGGTTTCGGACCGGGCCAGGGCGGCGGCTTTCGCTGGTCGAGCGCCGGCGGTCCCGGCGGCCTCAACACCGACGACATCCTGAAGGAGATCTTCGGCGGCCGCGCCGGCTTCGGCCGCGGCGGCGGCTTCGGCGATGGCCGTCAGGCCGGGCCGCGCCCGTCCCGCGGCGAGGACGTCGCCGTCGTCGCCCGCGCCTCGCTCGAGGAGCTGGCCCGCGGCGACAAGGTCCGCCTCTCCCTGCCGAACGGCAAGCAGGTCGACTTCGCCGTGCCCCCGACCATGCGGGCCGGCGAGAAGCGCCGTCTGAAGGGGCAGGGCACGCCCGGCATGGCCGGCGGCCCGGCCGGTGATGCCATCGTCGTCCTCGAGATCGCCCGCCATCCCCTCTTCACCGTCGAGGGCGACGATCTGCGCCTCGAATTGCCGGTCACCCTCGACGAGGCGGTGCTCGGCGCCAAGGTGCGCACCCCGACGCTCTCGGGCATGGTGGCGCTCACCGTACCGGCCAACGCCTCGGCCGGCCGCACCCTGCGCGTCAAGGGCAAGGGCCTCGCCCGCGCCGGCGGCGGCCATGGCGACCTGCTCGTCTCGCTGCGCATCGTGCTGCCGGAAAGCGGCGACGGCGAGCTCGCCGCGCTGATGGAAAGCTGGCGCGATCGCGAGCGCTACCGCGTGCGCGGGCCGGAATACGAGCGCTGAGGCCGGACCGGGCGCGGCCCGGCCGCGTCGCCGAAAGGACTGTTCTCAACGGCCCTGCCTTGGCCTAAGTTGGAAGTTCCCGCGCCACGGCGACCACCGTGGCGGCCGATGTCGGGGGCGTTTCGAGTAGAGGAAACCGTCTGTGCCCACGCTCTATATTTCCCACCCCGCCTTCCTCGATCACCTGATGCCGACGGGTCATCCCGAGCGCCCCGATCGCCTGCGCGCCATCGAGCGCGTGCTGGAAGGCGAGCGCTTCATGATGCTGGCGCGCGAAAGTGCGCCGATGGGTTCGATCGAGACCGCCCTGCTCGCGCATCCGGAGGCCTATGTCGAGGAGATCCACCGCGCCATGCCGAGCGAGGGGATCGTCCATCTCGATGCCGACACGCTGATGTCGCCGGGCACCTGGGAAGCGGTGCTGCGTGCCCTCGGCGCCATCACCCAGGCCGTCGACGAGGTGATGGAGCGCAAGGTCCACAACGCCTTCTGCGGCATTCGCCCGCCCGGGCACCATGCCGAGGCGTCGAAGCCCATGGGCTTCTGCCTCTTCAACAACGCCGCCATCGCCGCCCGCTACGCCCAGAAGAAGTTCGGCGCCGAGCGGGTCGCGATCATGGATTTCGACGTCCATCACGGCAACGGCACCCAGGACATCTTCTGGAACGACCCGACCGTCTTCTACGGCTCGACGCACCAGATGCCGCTCTATCCGGGCACCGGCGATGCCAGCGAGACCGGTTGCGGCAACATCTGCAACGCGCCGCTCGCCGCCGGCGACGGCTCGGCCGAATTCCGCGAGGCGATGGACATCGCCATCCTGCCGGCGATCGAGCGATTCGAGCCCGACCTCATCGTGATCTCGGCCGGGTTCGACGCCCATACCCGCGATCCGCTCGGCGGCCTGCACCTGACCGAAGCCGATTATGTCTGGGCGACCAAGAAGTTGATGGACATCGCCAACCGCCATGCCGAGGACCGCGTCGTCTCGCTGCTCGAGGGCGGCTATGATCTGCAGGGCCTCTCGCAGTCGGTGGGCGGCCATGTCGGCGCGCTGATGCGCGGCTGACGGCAACGCGCAGGAAGGACGTGCCATGAGCGACAGCGACACCCCGCCGGCCGTGCCGGTCGGCGGTCTGACCTTCGAGGCGGCCCTTGCCGAGCTCGAGCAGATCGTCGCCCGGCTGGAGCGCGGCGACGTGCCGCTCGCCGAATCGATCGCCATCTACGAACGCGGCGAGAAGCTGAAGGCCCATTGCGAGGGCCTTCTGCGCGTCGCCGAGGAAAAGGTCGAAAAGATCCGCCTCTCCGGGGAAGGCGTGCCGGTCGGCACCGAGCCGCTCGACGTCGAGTAGGGCGTCCGCGTTAGAACAATCGAAGGAACT
Source organism: Pseudomonadota bacterium (assembly GCA_029572955.1). Taxonomy (GTDB): domain Bacteria; phylum Pseudomonadota; class Alphaproteobacteria; order Rhizobiales; family JAKPQE01; genus JAKPQE01. The sequence continues at coordinate 14,539 of JAKPQE010000094.1, read as the reverse complement.
GGCACCTAGAATCGGCGCGATCACGTGTCGATGGGCGCCATTCCATGTCGAATCGGGTGAAATTCACGCTCTGCGCGCTGGCGGTTTTCTTCGCCGGCTTCGCGGCCGCGTCGTCGCCCGCCGCCGCCGCGACCCTCTCCCTCGGCGAGCGCGACGTCACCTTCGTTGCCCCGGCCGGCATCTGCTTCCTCGACGCCGCCGCCGGCGCGGTGGACGCCGCGGCGCTTGCCTCGCTTGCCCCGCTCGACAGCCGCTATGTGGTCGCCGCCGGCTTCGGCACCTGCGACGAGGTCGAGGCCTGGCGCGCCGATCCGCGCCGGCGCGTCGCGCGCTGGGGCGCCGTCTTCCTCGATCGCCGCTATGTCGGCGACGACCGCTTCCGCAACATCGCGCCCGGCGCCGACGTCCAGCTCCTGCGCGCCCTCGACGGTCTCGGCGCTGGCCCCGGCGGCCTGCCGGCGCTGCGCTCGATGTTCGCCGCCTTCGACAAGACCGCGACGGCGGCGCCCGCCGGCTGGTCGAGCCATCGCGGCGGCGTGCGCCTCGGCGCCATCGAGGCGGTGGTCACCGCCGACGACGCGACCGCTCCCGTCGTCTTCGGCCGCGCGACGACGATCCTCGGCGACGCCCTCGTCGAAATCCTGATGGCCAATGCGCCGGCCGGCGACGGCGCGGCCGATTCGCTGTCGCGCGACGTGCTGCAGCTCGCCCGGGCGATGAAGGCGGGCACCGCGGCGCCGGCACCCGGGCCGGGCGAGGCGCTGACCCGCTGGATCGCCCCGCCCGAGCCCGAAAAGGCGCAACAGACCGCCGCCGGCTCGGCCCTCGTGCCGGCCGAACGCGCCGCCGTCTCGGTGCTCGTCGAACTCGAAAAAAGCCCGACATCGGTGCTCGTCGATCCGGGCCGCGGCACGGGCGGCGTGCTCGTTGCCCCCGAACGGGTCCCCGGCAGCGCCTTCGTCGATCCGGCGGCGCCCGGCATTTCGGCCGCGCCGGCCAAGACTGCCGTGGCGCCGGTCGTCGCGCCCGCCGCGCCGGCGCCCGACGTTCCGGCCATCGCGCCGGCGCCCGCCGACGCGCTTGCCGAGGCCGCGCCGCCGGCCACGGTGATGCCCGATTTTGCGGCGATACCGCTGCGCGTGGACGCCGTCTCCGCGAGCTTCGGGCAAGCCGGGGAGGGGGCGCCGCCCGCCTTCGGCGAGGACGAGCAGATGCTCGATTTCGCCACCTTCGAGCTGCGTCCCGGAGAGGCGGCGCGCCCCTGAAACGGCAGCGGGTCCAATCGCCATGTTGACGGCGCGCTCGCAAGGCGCCAATTAGGACGGACAGTCAGCCCTTCCCGCCTGCCCGAATGGGACCCGCGCGTTCAGTGAGCAAGCCGTCGACCACTCCGCTCCTCGACACGGTCAAGACGCCGGACGATCTTCGCCGGATCGATGCCGGTGATCTTCGCCAGCTCGCCGACGAACTGCGCGCCGAAACCATCGACGCGGTCTCGGTCACCGGCGGCCATCTCGGCGCCGGCCTCGGCGTCGTCGAGCTGTCGGTTGCCCTGCATTATGTCTTCGACACGCCGCGCGACCGGCTGATCTGGGACGTCGGCCACCAGTGCTATCCGCACAAGATCCTGACCGGCCGGCGCGAGCGCATCCGCACGCTGCGCCAGGGCGGGGGCCTGTCCGGCTTCACCAAGCGCGCCGAGAGCGAATACGACCCGTTCGGCGCCGGCCACTCCTCGACCTCGATCTCCGCCGGCCTCGGCATGGCGGTCGCCCGCGATCTCGAGGGCGGCGACAACAACGTCATATGCGTCATCGGTGACGGCGCGATGTCGGCCGGCATGGCCTACGAGGCGATGAACAACGCCGGCGGCATGCATTCCCGGCTGATCGTCATCCTCAACGACAACGACATGTCGATCGCCCCGCCGGTCGGTGCGATGAGCGCCTATCTCGCCCGCCGGGTGTCCGGCCGCACCTATCTCGGGTTCCGCGAGACGGCCAAGCAGCTCGCCCGTCGCCTGCCGAAATTCCTGCAGGAGGGCGCGGCCCGCGCCGAGGAATTCGCCCGCGGCATGGCCATGGGCGGCACCCTCTTCGAGGAGCTCGGCTTTTACTATGTCGGCCCGATCGACGGCCACAATTTCGACCACCTGCTGCCGGTGCTCAGGAACGTGCGCGACGCCGACCAGGGGCCGATCCTCGTTCACGTCATCACCCAGAAGGGCAAGGGCTATCCGCCGGCCGAGGCGTCCGAGGACAAGTATCACGGCGTCTCGCGCTTCGACGTCATCACCGGCGCGCAGGCCAAGCCCAAGGCCAACGCCCCCTCCTATACCCGCGTCTTCGCCGACGCCCTCGTCAAGGAAGCCGCCCGCGACGACCGCGTCGTCGCCATCACCGCGGCGATGCCCGCCGGCACCGGCCTCGACGTCTTCGAGAAGGCCTATCCGGAACGCACCTTCGACGTCGGCATCGCCGAGCAGCACGCCGTCACCTTCGCCGCCGGCCTTGCCGCCGAGGGGCTGAAGCCCTTCGCCGCGCTCTATTCGACCTTCCTGCAACGCGGCTACGACCAGGTCGTCCACGACGTCGCCATCCAGAAACTGCCGGTGCGCTTCGCCATCGACCGCGCCGGCCTCGTCGGCGCCGACGGCCCGACCCATGCCGGCGCCTTCGATCTCGCCTATCTGTGCTGCCTGCCGAACATCGTGGTGATGGCGCCGGCCGACGAGGCCGAGCTCGTCCACATGGTGGCGACGGCCGCCGCGATCGACGACGTTCCCTCGGCCTTCCGCTATCCGCGCGGCGAGGGCACCGGCGTCGAGATGCCCGAGATCGGCGTGCCGCTCGAGGTCGGCAAGGGCCGCATCCTGTGCAACGGCAGCAAGGTCGCGATCCTCTCGCTCGGCACCCGCCTTGCCGATGCGCTCGAGGCGGCCAAGCGGCTCGAGACGCACGGCCTGTCGACCACCGTCGCCGATGCCCGCTTCGCCAAGCCGATCGATCGCGATCTCGTGCGCGATCTCGCCAGCCGCCACGAAGTCCTCGTCACCGTCGAGGAAGGCTCGATCGGCGGCTTCGGCAGCCACGTCATGCAGGCCCTCGCCGATGACGGCTATCTCGACGGCGGCCTCCGGGTCCGCGCCATGGTCCTGCCCGATGTCTTCATCGACCAGGACAAGCCCGAGACGATGATCGCCAGGGCCGGCCTCGATGCCGACGGCATCGTCGCCCGTGTCTTCGAGGCTCTCGGCCGCGATCCGGCAACCGCCACCATCCAGCTCGCCTGACCCGGTCGCGGCCGGGGCGAGGGGACGGTGCCATGATCTACCAGACGCTGCGGCCGGTCCTCGCGCTGCTGTTCGCCATTGCCTTCCTTCTGATGGGCAACGGCCTGCAGACGACGCTGATCCCGATCCGCGCCGACCTCGAACGCTTCGACGCCCTCGCGCTCGGCATCCTCGGTTCGTCCTACTATCTCGGCTTCGTCGCCGGCTGCCTCGGCGGGCCGTACTTGATCCTGCGCGCCGGCCACATCCGCGCCTTCCTCGCCCTCGTCTCGGTCGCCTCGGCCGCGGCGCTTGCCCATCCGCTCGTCATCGCCGCGCCGGCCTGGTTCCTCTTTCGCGCCATCACCGGCTTCTGCCTCGCCGGCCTCTACCTCGTCATCGAGAGCTGGCTCAACGAGCGCGCCACCAACGAGAACCGCGGCTTCGTCCTGTCGTCCTACATCGTCGTCAATTTCGCCGTGATCACCGCCGGCCAGATGATGGTGACGCTCTATCCGCCGGCCGAGTTCGCGCCCTTCGCGCTCGCCTCGATCCTCGTCTCGCTCGCCGCCGTGCCGGTCGCCGTCTCGCGCTCCGGCGAGCCGGCGCCGATCGCCCTCGTCAGCTTCCGCCCGCGCGAGCTCTACCGCGCCTCGCCGGTCGGCCTCGTCGGTGTCTTCCTCATCGGCATTTCCAACGGCGCCTTCTGGATGCTCGCCGCCGTCTATGGCGTGCGCTCCGGCTTCTCGGTCGCCGAAGCGGCGAGCTTCATGAGCATCGCCGTCGTCGGCGGCGCGCTTTTCCAGTGGCCGATCGGCCGCCTGTCGGACCGCCACGACCGTCGCGCCGTGCTCGTCGGCACGATGTTTGCCGCCACCGTCTTCGGCCTCGCGCTCGCCTCCGTTCCGCTGCCGATGCCGGCCGCCTTCCTCATCGTCTTCCTCTTCGGCGGCTTCAGCCTCACCGGCTATTCGCTCGCCGCCGCCCACGCATACGACAGCGCCGACCCGGCCCATTATGTCGGAACGTCCGCCGGCCTCCTGCTCGCCAACGGCTTCGGCTCGGTGGTCGGCCCGCTCTTTGCCGCCCTCGTCATGCGCGGCACCGGGCCGTCCGGGCTCTTCATCACCACGGCGATCGCCCAGACCCTGCTCATCGTCTTCGCGCTCTATCGCATGGGCCGCCGCGTCGCCCTGCCGACCGAGGAAAAGACCGGCTTCGACATTGCCGCCACCGCCCCGGTCGGCGCCGTCATCACGCCCGAGCCGCTGGAAGAGGCCGACCCGCTGGTCGTCACGCCGGAGGCGGCCGACGAGCCGGTCGCGATCGGCCTCATGGAGACGATCGACACCGGGAGCGGGGAGGAGGGGCGTGCCGCACCCGAGTGAGGGATGGCGCGGCAATGCCGCCGATGGCGCCGCGTCACGGGCCCGCTCGACCAATGTCCACTCGCCCGCGGGGCCGCCGGCCGCTATCTGACCAAAATCAAGGACGCAAGGACGGCATCATCGCTTATGCTGCGATCGACCAGCTAGATCGGGCCCACGGCCGGAACAGACGGAAAAGCCAATGACGAGATTTGCTTGCCTCGCCCTTGCCGGCGCCATCACCGTTTTCGCCGGCGCCGCCGCGGCCGAGACCTATACGGTCGGCACGCTCAAGATCGAGGATCCCTGGTCGCGCGCCATGCCGCCCGGGGCCCGGGCCGGAATCGGCTTCATGACCATCGCCAACACCGGCAGCGAACCGGACCGCCTCGTCGGCGGCCGGTCGGATCGAGATCCACGAGATGGCGGTGATCGACAACATCATGAAGATGCGCGAGGTCGCCGGCGGCCTCGAGATCCCGGCCGGCGGCAGCGTCGCGCTGAAGCCCGGCGGCTATCACGTCATGTTCCTCGACGTGCCGAGTTCCTTCGTCGAGGGCTCCGATCTGACCGTCACTCTCGAATTCGAAAAGGCCGGCGACGTCACCGTCGTCATGCCCGTCGGCTCGATCGGCGCTGCCGGCCCGATGCCGAAGCACAGCGGCGGCATGTCGATGGGTGGCATGGCCGCCATGCAGGGCCAGTAGTCATGGCAAGGAAGAAATCCGCACCCTCGGCGCGCTGGATCTCCGGCGTCGTGCTGACCGCCGTCGCGCTGCTCGTCGGCGCCCTCACTCTCGGCTGGTACCGCAGCGAGGTCGGTGACAAGGGCGACGGCCTCCTGTCGACCCCGGTCACCACCATCGGCGGCGAGTTCTCGCTGCTCGACACCGAGAGCCGGCCGTTCACCGACAAGGACCTCGCCGGCAAGCCCTATGCGATGTTCTTCGGCTTCACCTATTGCCCGGACGTCTGCCCGACGACCCTGTGGGACGTCTCGCAGTGGCTCGAGGCGCTCGGGCCCGAAGCCGACAGGCTCAACTTCGTCTATGTCTCGGTCGATCCCGAGCGCGACACGCCCGAGCAGATGAAGAGCTATCTGTCGGCCTTCAACCCGCGCATCATCGGCCTGACCGGCCCGCGCGAGAACGTCGACAAGATCCTGGCGGGCTATCGGGTCTATGCCCAGCGCGTCGAACTCGACAGCGGCGACTACACCATGGACCACACGGCGACTATCTACCTGATGGATGCCGAGGGCCGCTTCGCCGGCACCATCGCCTACCAGGAAAAGGCCGAGAACGCGCTGACCAAGCTGCGGAAGCTGATCGGCGTCGAATAGGCGCCGACGACCCGCCGCATGGCTGGCTTGCGGCGCCGGGGGGTTGTGTGCGCCCTGCCGCGATGCTCAATAAGGCGGCGAAGCGTTGGGGCGTCTCGCGGGGGGCGAAGATGGCGAGCGATATCGAAATTGCGCGCGGCGCAAAGACCCGGCCGATCGCCGAGATCGGCGAACGGCTCGGCATTCCGGCCGAAAGCCTCGAGCCCTATGGCCGCGACAAGGCCAAGATCTCGGCCGGGTTCCTCGCCGGCCTCGAGGCTCGCCCGGACGGCCGCCTGATCCTCGTCACCGCGATGAGCCCGACGCCGGCCGGCGAAGGCAAGACGACCACCTCGGTCGGTCTCGCCGACGGCCTCAACCGCATCGGCAAGCGCGCCGCCGTGTGCCTGCGCGAGCCCTCGCTCGGTCCCTGCTTCGGCGTCAAGGGCGGCGCCGCCGGCGGCGGCCTTGCCCAGGTCGTGCCGATGGAGGACATCAACCTCCACTTCACCGGCGATTTCCATGCGATCAGCGCCGCCCACAATCTGCTCTCGGCGATGATCGACAACCACATCTACTGGGACAACGCGCTCGGCCTCGACCCGCGCCGCATCTCCTGGCGCCGTGTCGTCGACATGAACGACCGGGCACTGCGCGAGATCGTCGTCGGCCTCGGTGGCCCGGCCAACGGCTATCCGCGCGAGGGCGGCTACGACATCGCCGTCGCCTCCGAGGTGATGGCGATCCTCTGCCTTGCCGACGGCATCGAGGACCTGCAGCGGCGCCTTTCGAACATCGTCGTCGGCCAGCGCCGCGACAAGACGCCGGTGACCGCCGGCGACCTCGAGGCGGCCGGCGCGATGACGGTGCTCCTCAAGGACGCGATCAAGCCGAACCTCGTCCAGACGCTCGAAAACAACCCGGCCTTCATCCATGGCGGGCCGTTCGCCAACATCGCCCATGGCTGCAATTCGCTGGTCGCCACTCGCACGGCGCTGAAGCTCGCCGACTACGTCGTCACCGAAGCCGGCTTCGGCGCCGATCTCGGCGCCGAGAAGTTCTTCGACATCAAATGCCGCAAGGGCGGCCTCAGCCCCGCCGCCGCCGTCGTCGTCGCCACCGTCCGGGCGCTGAAATTCCACGGCGGCATCGCCCGCGCCGATCTCGGCAAGCCCGACGTCGCCGCCCTCGAGAAGGGCCTTGCCAATCTCGGCCGGCACTTGCGCAATGTCGGCCTCTTCGGCGTCCCCGCCGTCGTCGCGATCAACGAGTTCGACGGCGACACCGAGGAGGAAATCACCGCGATCAAGGCCTATTGCGCCGAATTCGGCGTCAGGGCCCACCGTTGCCGGGCCTTCGCCGAAGGCAGCGCCGGCGCCGTCGAGCTCGCCACCGACGTCGCCCGCATCGCCGATGGCAGCCATGCCCAGTTCCGCACGCTCTACGACGACCGCATGAGCCTGTGGGAAAAGACCCGCACCATCGCCCGCTCCGTCTATGGCGCCGACGACATCATCGCCGACAAGGCGATCCGCGATCGCTTCCGCGAACTCGACACCGCCGGTTATGGCAGCTTCCCGGTCTGCATCGCCAAGACGCCCTATTCCTTCTCGACCGACCCGAACCTCAAGGGCGCGCCCTCCGGCCATGTCGTGCCGATCCGCGAACTGCGCCTCGCCGCCGGGGCCGAGTTCCTCGTCGTCGTCTGCGGCGACGTGATGACCATGCCCGGCCTGCCGCGCGTGCCGGCGGCAACCAGGATCGGCATCGGCCCGGACGGTCTCGTCGAGGGCCTGTTCTGAAGCAGGCGTTTTGGGGTTTCGCCTCCCGGCCGGCTCGACGGGGCTTCGCCCCTTTCCCGCGCCGGCGTTCAGGCCTGCAAACGATTCTCCGGATCGTTTGCTCCGGCGGCGCCGGATCGGCCTTCACCCCACCACGATGATGTGCAGCCGCTTCGGTCCGTGCGCGCCGAGCAGGATCGTCTGCTCGATGTCGCCGGAGCGCGACGGCCCGGAGATGAGATTGACGGTGCGCGGCATCGTGCCCTTGCCGTGGGTCGTCCGCAGGCGCTGCCAGGTCGCCTCGTAGCTCGCCTCGATGTCCTCGGCCGCAACGACGACGATATGGGTCTCGGGCAGGAAGTTGAGGGTCGTCGGGTTGTCGGCGCCGGAGGTGACGAACAGCGTGCCGGTCTCGGCCGCCGCGCCGAGGGCGTGGCTGAGCCCGACCGGGTCGTTGCCGTCCGAGGGGCCGGCCCAGACCTCGAGGGTCGGCACCGACTTCCACGGCATCGCCCCGAGCCGCGGATCGGCGCCGCGCCGGATGCGCGGCGCAAGGTTCTGGCCGCGCAGGTAATCGGCGATCTCGGTCGGCACCTCGCCGGGCGAGGCGACCCGCGTCACGGTCGCACTGACCGCCTCGGCCTTTTCCCGGAAGAGGTCGAAGCGCTCGGCCGGGCTCGATTGCGCCTGGGCCGGCTGCGGGGCGACGGGTGCCGTCTCGAGGCGCCTTGCCACCGTCAGCCGGCGCGTCGCCTCGTCCTCGGCAACGCCGAGCGACCGGCGGATACGGGAGATGACTGCGTCGCGTCCGCTCATTTGCCTGCCTTCCTGTCCTTCCACATCGCCTGGAACGTGCGGCCCTCCGGTGCCGGCAGGTCGCGGTGCCGGGTCCAGCCCGAAGCGAACGGCAGGGTCCGGAAGCGGCCGCCTTTCGGCTTGAGGAGCGCCATCGCCCGGACCGCGATGCCGGTCGCCAGCGCATAGAGCGCCGGGCGCCGGGCGAGGAACTTCCACACCCCGAGGCCGGAGCGCTCGCTCGGCGGCGTCAGGTGCCGCGCGAAGGCGTTCTCGCGCCAGTGCCGCATCATCTTCGGCAGCGGAATGCGCATCGGGCAGACGCTCTCGCAGCGCCCGCAGAAGGTCGAGGCGTTCGGCAGGTGCCCGGCCTTGTCGACGCCGATCAGGGTCGGCGTCAGCACCGAGCCCATCGGGCCCGGATAGACCCAGCCATAGGCATGGCCGCCGACCACCTGGTAGACCGGGCAGTGGTTCATGCAGGCGCCGCAGCGGATGCAGCGCAGCATGTCCTCGAACGGCGTGCCGAGCATCGCCGAGCGGCCGTTGTCGAGGAGGACGACGTGGTATTCGTCCGGCCCGTCCGGGTCGCCGGAGCGCTTCGCGCCGGTCGAGAGCGTCGTGTAGACCGACATTTCCTGGCCGGTCGCCGAGCGCGCGAGCACGCGCAGGATGGCGCTCGCGTCCTCGAGCGTCGGCACGACCTTCTCGATCGAGGCGACGACGATGTGCACGCGCGGCAGGATCTGCGTCAGGTCGCCATTGCCCTCGTTGGTGACGATGATCGAGGTGCCGGTCTCGGCGACGAGGAAATTGGCGCCGGTGATGCCGACGTCGGCGGCAAGGAAGCGCTCGCGCAGCACCGCCCGCGCCTCGCCGAGCAGCGCGACCGGCTCGTCGAGATTGCGCTCCGGCGGCAGCTTGTCGTGGACGCGGCGGAAATCGGCCTCGATCTGCTCCTTGTTGAGGTGCACCGCCGGGGCGATGATGTGGCTCGGGTGCTCGCCCCGCAGCTGGATGATGTATTCGCCGAGATCGGTCTCGACCGTGGTGATGCCGTTCTTCTCGAGGTGATCGTTGAGGGCGATCTCCTCGGTGATCATCGACTTGCCCTTGGTGACGGTCTTGGCCTCGACCCGCCGGCAGATGTCGAGGACGATGTCGCGCGCGTCCGCCGCCGTCTCGGCGAAGTGGACGTGGCCGCCCGTTGCCGCGACCTTGTCGGCATAGGCCTCGAGATAGAGATCGAGATGGGCCAGCGTGTGGTTCTTGATGTCGCGCGCCGCGTCGCGCAGCGTCTCGAACGCCGGCACCGCCGCGACGGCCTTCGCCCGCTTGTAGATGAAGCCGCGCTCGACATTGCCGAGGGCCTTCTGCAGGCTCTTGTCGCCGATCGCCCTGGTGGCGTTTTCCTTGAAGGAGGGGGAGGTGATGTCCATCGGCCGGGCCTCACTCGCTCTCGCCGATCGCCGGGCGGTCGGTCATGCCGGCGAGCACCTCGGCGACGTGCCGTGCCTTCACCTTCGAGCCGTCGCGCGCCAGCTTGCCGGCCATGTTCATCAGGCAGCCGAGGTCGCCGGCGAGCACCGTCTGGGCGCCGCTGGCGATGATGTTGTCGGCCTTCTTGCCGACGATGGCGTTGGAGATGTCCGGATATTTGACGCAGAACGCGCCGCCGAAGCCGCAGCACACGTCCGCGTCCTTCATCTCGGTGATCTCGAGGCCGGCGACGCTGCCGAGGAGCTTGCGCGGCTGTTCGCGCACCCCCAGTTCGCGCAGGCCCGAGCACGAGTCGTGATAGGTGACCTTGCCCGAATAGCTCGCCTCGACGCCGGTCATGCCGCGCACGTCGACGAGGAAGCTGACGAGCTCGAACACCTTGGCCGAGAACCGCTCGGCCCGCGCGTGCCAGTGCGGATCGTCGGCGAAAAGGCCGGGATAGTGCTGCTTCATCATCGCCGCGCAGGAGCCGGACGGCGCCACCACGTAGTCGTAGGGCTCGAAGGCGGCGATCACCGCCTCGGCGAGCAGGCGTGCACCGTCCCGGTCGCCGGAATTGTAGGCCGGCTGGCCGCAGCAGGTCTGCGCCGGCACGTCGACCTCGCAGCCCGCCTTCTCGATGAGATCGACGGCGGCGAAGCCGACCGTCGGCCGCATCGCGTCGACGAGGCAGGTGACGAGAAGGCCGACGCGCGGCCGGGAGTGCGAACTGTCGCCCATTATGCTCTGTCTCCTTGCCGGCCGGCGCTTCGCCGCCCGTCCGTTCCCTTGCGCCGCCCCGATCCGCGCCGTGCCGGTGTCGCCTCGGGCGATCCGCTGCGGGCGAGACGGAGCGCCGAAATCTCCTGCCATGCACCGCGCTGCTCGATCTCGCGCGTGGTGTCGGCGACATAGGCGATATGCTCGGCCGCCGCAATCCGCGCTTCGGCGGGATCCCGCGCCATGATCGCCTCGTAGAGGCGCCGGTGCTGCTCGATCAGCCGGTCGCGCGCGCCGGGATGGTCCCAGATGCGCGACCGGTTGTAAAAGACGCCCTCGGCGAGCAGACGGTAGCAGCTTCTGAGCGTGTGCATCAGCACGATGTTGTGCGTGCACTCGCCGACGAGGTCGTGGAACTCGACGTCGACGGCGGCCTCCTCGGTGAAGTCGTCGCGCTCGTGCGCCGCCAGCATGCGCTCGAAGACGAGCGTCAGCATGACGCGATCGGCCTCCGTCGCCCGCAGTGCGGCAAGCCCGGCGGCAAGGCTCTCGATCTCGCGGCGGAATTCCAGGTAGTCGGCCGTCGCCTTCGGGTGGTGATGGAAGAGGCCGACGACCGCCTCGCTGAACACCGAGCCGGTGACGTCGGCAACGAAGGTGCCCTCGCCACGGCGCGACACGACGAGGCCGGCCGCCTCGAGCGCGGCGAGCGCATCGCGCAGGATCGGCCGCGACACGTCGAGCTCACGCGCCAGTTCGCGCTCCCCCGGCAGTCGCTCGCCCGACCGCAGCACGCCGGAGAGCACCAGTTCCTCGATCTGGCGCACCACGGCATCCGCCGTCCGGTTCTGTTCGATCTTGCGAAACATCCGCGCCACTTCCCGAGAGCCCCCGGCGGGATCGCCGACGCGGCCCGGAGCCTAGGCGGCCGCCGGTGACTGGTCAAGAAACTTGTCCAATGACTTTCTGTCTGGCGCTTTCTCGTAATGGCGCGGCGGCCGCACTTTCGCTACCTTGTCGTCGGCCCGGGCGGCGCGCCGGTCACGAAATCCAAACGGGATGCCAAGGACATGAAAACCGAAGCTCGATCGGGATTCCTCGCCGCTTTCGAAGATCACCCGCTGCGCGACACCGTGCTCGCGGAAGTGCATGCGCGCCCCTTCCCATTGCTGAAGCCCCCGCTGCGGGTGATCCATCTCGGCTTCATCATCGACCGCGACGACGCCAGGGCCCTGCCGGCGATGGTCGCCGGCCTGTTCCGGGCCCATGGCGGCGAGGCGCCGGCCGCGGGCGCCCGCTACCACCGCACGACGATCGATTGCGGCACGCTGCGCTGGGAGCAGCATTCCGAGATCACCACCTTCACCTGGAACGCCGAGCCGGGCGCCGATCCGCTGTGCGAGACGGTGCCGCCCGGCCCGTTCGGCGCGCACTTCACGGCGCCCGGCAAGCTGCTCTCGGCGCAGCGTCTCGCCTTCCTGCCGGATCCGGGCGAGGCCGGGTTCGAGCGGATGCTGTCCTGCTTCGACCAGCGCAGCCTCTCGGTCGCCACCGTCGCGCAAGGCAAGGCGCTGCTCGCCACCGACCTGCAGAAGGACGGCGAGGGCTTCGTGCGCTATCTCGTCGTCGATCGCGGCATGAGCCCCGCCCGCGCCGGGTCGGTCATCCTGCGCCTGCACGAGCTGGAGACCTACCGCAATCTCGCGCTCCTCGGCCTGCCGCTGGCGCAGGGCCTGATGCCCTCGCTCGCCCGCATGGAAGCCGAGCTCGGCGAGATCACCAATGCGATCCGCGAAAGCCAGGACCTGCAGGACAACCGGGCCCTGCTCGCCCGTCTCTCCCGGCTCGCCGGCGAACTGGAGGCCGAGGCGACGAGCGCCAGCTATCGCCTGTCGGCGACCCGCGCCTACGAGGAGGTCATCAATATCCGCCTCGACGCGCTCGACGAACAGGCGCAGTCCGGCTACGGCACGCTCGCCCGCTTCCTCGCCCGCCGCATCGGGCCGGCGATGCGCACCTGCCACTCGGTCGAGCAGCGCCAGGGCCGGCTCGCCGACAAGATCGCCCGCGCCATCGAACTGCTGCGCGCCCGCGTCGACATCGATCTCGAACAGCAGAACGGCGAGCTCCTGTCGTCGATGAACCGGCGCGCCCAGCTCCAGCTCCGCCTGCAGCAGACGGTCGAGGGCCTGTCGATCGGCGCGGTCAGTTACTACCTCCTCGGCATCATCGGCTATGCCGCCAAGGGCCTGAAGGAGGCCGGCCTTTCGCCGGTCAAGCCGGAGGTCGCGGTCGGGCTGATGGTGCCGGTCGTGCTCGGCCTCGTCTACTGGATGACGCAGCGCATCAAGAAACACCACGCCGAGGGCGGCGACCACTAGGGTACGGGTCGGCTCCGGCCGTCCCGTCCGCAAAGCAAAAGGCCGGGATCGCTCCCGGCCTTCGTGCATTCCGACGTGGCGGCCCGACCCGCGACGGGCAGGCCGCGCCTCGCGTCACATCTTGGACTTGATGAACGCGATGACGTCCTTGCGGTCCTTCTCGTCCTTCAGGCCGGCGAAGGCCATCTTGCCCTTCGGGATCACGTCCTTCGGGTTGGCGAGGTAGGCGTCGAGGGTCGCGTCGTCCCAGACCTTGCCGGCAGCGGCCTGGTCCATGAGGTCCTGCGAGTACTTGAAGCCCTCGACGGCACCCCAGGCGCGGCCAACCACACCACCGAGCGTCGGACCGACCTTGTTCTTGGCATCCGGACCGGGAACGTCGTGGCAGGCCTTGCACTTCTTGAACACATTCTCGCCGGCGGCGGCATCGCCGTCCTGAGCGTAGGCAGCGCCCATACCCGCAATCAGCAGAGCGGCGGCAAGCCCGATCGTCCGTTTCATTCTCTCACTCCCAATTGGAATCGACATCAAACGAAGTCCGGTCCCCCCCTCGAGCCCGGAGTGCGACCATACCACGTTTGGACCGGTAGGCCGAAACGCATATCGCGCAGAACGGTTTAGAAATTGAGACCGCGGCAAAAGCAAGGCCGCGGGGCGACATTTTCGACCCATTCCAGTCTTTGGAAGGTCCGTCGGCGCCATCGCGACGGCGTCCCGGCGCAGCGCCGCCCGGTCGGCGCCCGCCGCGCCCCTCACGGCTTCGGCAGGACCTTTTCAAGCCCTTGATCCCAATAGGGATTGTTGCCGTAGAGCTCGGACAGGAAGTCGATGAAGACGCGCACCTTGGCCGGCAGGAAGCGCCGGCTCGGGTAAACCGCATGAATGGCGACGTCGGAGGAGGTGCCGAACTGCGGCAAAACAACGCGCAAAGTGCCGTCACGAAGCTGTGGACCGACGTCCCATGTCGAGCGCAGCGCGATGCCGAGATCGCACAGCAGCGCCTCCCGCACCACCTCGCTGGAATTGGTCAGGAGGTTGCCGCCCGGCTTGAACGAGACGCGCCCCTCCGGACCCTCGAGGCGCCAGGTTTCCTGGGCCGTCGTCGTCAGGCAGTTGTGGCTGGCAAGGTCCTCGATCGATCTCGGCGCGCCGCGCCGGTCGAGATAGGCCGGCGTCGCGCAGAGCAGCCGGCGGACCGGCGCCAGCCGGCGCGCGACGAGGCTCGAATCGTCGAGGGCGGCGATGCGGATGGCGAGGTCGTAGCCCTCGCCGACGAGGTCGACGAGCGAGTCGCTGAGCGAGAGCTGCAGCAGGATGCCCGGATTGGCGGCAAAGAAGGTGCCGAGATGCGGCGCGATGTGCATGCGCCCGAAGGCGGTCGGCACCGAGACCTTCAGCGTGCCGCGCGCCAGCGTCGAGCGCCG
>JAKPQE010000087.1 GCA_029572955.1 Pseudomonadota bacterium | reverse complement strand
TCACCAAAGCCCCAAAACCGGCAACCGCATGAGCCGCCACGCCTCTCAGGCCGCCCAAAACCTCTCCCGACAAACCAAACCCGCCGAACCAAAAACAAAACCCGCCGAAAATATCGACGGGTTTGTCAGTGATCTGAGGGCTCCCGCAGGAGCCCTTATATGCCGGCACGGCCACGAAATATTACGGGACGCACCGGAATGAGCTTCACATGGCACAAAGTTGCGAAAATCGCAACGGCCGGCAATCCATGCCTTTTCGGGGATCATCCTGCGCCGAGTTCATGAAGCCTCCGTTACGGACTTCGTCGAACCCATACCATATTCCTTGGCAAGTCGGCCGCGATCCCTATAATCCCCCGCTTTCCGGCGCGGGGGAGGCAAGCTCCGAAGGCCGGCGACTTCCGGGGGGAAGAAATGACGGCGGAAAAGACGCCTCCTGTCGCGATCATCATGGGCAGCCAGTCCGACTGGCCGACCATGCGCCATGCCGCCGAGACGCTCGAGGCGCTCGGCATCGCCTATGACGCCCGCATTGTCTCGGCCCATCGCACGCCGCAACGGCTCTACGCGTTCGCCACGGGCGCCCGCGACGCCGGCTTCAAGATCATCATCGCCGGTGCTGGCGGCGCCGCCCACCTGCCGGGCATGACCGCCGCGATGACGCCGCTGCCGGTGTTCGGCGTGCCGGTCGAATCGAAGGCGCTCTCCGGCGAGGACAGCCTGCTCTCGATCGTCCAGATGCCGGCCGGCGTGCCGGTCGGAACGCTCGCCATCGGCCGCTCCGGCGCCGTCAACGCCGCGCTGCTCGCCGCCGGCGTCCTCGCCCTCACCGACCCGGCCCTCGCCCGCCGTCTCGACGACTGGCGCGCCCGCCAGACCGCCGCCGTCGCCGAGCGCCCCGTCGACGACAAGTAGAGGCACCCCGATGCTCGCTCCCGGTCAGACCATCGGCATTCTCGGCGGTGGCCAGCTCGGCCGCATGATGGCGCTCGCCGCCGCCCGGCTCGGTCTCAAGTGCCATATCTATTGCCCGGATGCGGCGAGCCCGGCTTTCGAGGTCGCCGCCACCCATACGATCGCGGCCTATGACGACGAGGCCGCCCTCGCCCGCTTCGCCGACAGCGTCGACGTCGTCACCTACGAATTCGAGAACGTGCCCGGCGAGACCGCCGCCTTCCTCGAGGCGCGCCGCCCGGTGCGCCCAGGCCCGAAGGCCCTCGCCGTTTCGCAGGACCGGCTCGTCGAGAAGCGCTTCATCGCCGACCTCGGCATTGCCGTCGCACCCTTCGCCGAGGTCACCGGCGAGGCGACGCTGGAATCGGCGCTTGCCCGCTTCAAGGGCCGTGGCGTCCTGAAGACCCGCCGCTTCGGCTATGACGGCAAGGGCCAGGTGATGCTCAGGAGCGCCAACGACGTCGTCGGCGCCCTTGCCCGCATCGCCAACGCCCCGGCGATTCTCGAAGGTCTCGTCGACTTCGAGCGCGAGGTCTCGATCATCGTCGCCCGCGGCCTCGACGGCACGGTCGAGGCCTTCGACCTCGCCTGGAACACCCACGCCCACCACATTCTCGACCGCACCCGCGTGCCCGCCGGCGTCTCGCCCGAGACCGAGGCCGAGGCCCGGCGCATCGGCGAGACGATCGCCGCCGCCCTCGACTATGTCGGCGTGCTCGCCGTCGAGCTGTTCCTCGTGCGCGACGGCGCGGGCGAACACCTCGTCGTCAACGAGATCGCCCCGCGCGTCCACAATTCCGGCCACTGGACCGAGGACGCCTGCCTCGTCTCGCAGTTCGAGCAGCATGTCCGCGCCGTCGCCGGCTGGCCGCTCGGCGAGCCGACGCGCCTTGCCGACGTCGAGATGGAGAACCTCGTCGGCGCCGATGCCGACCGCTGGGCCGAGATCGCCGCCGAGCCCGGCGCCCGGCTGCATCTCTACGGCAAGGCGGAAAGCCGCCCCGGCCGCAAGATGGGCCACGTCAACCGCCTGAAGCTCGGCTGAGCGCGGCCGGCCTTCGGAACGGGTGCGAAAAACCCGCACCCCTTGCACGAAATCCCGTCCGCGAAAGGTGGACATTTCCCGGCGACTTCGCTATTAAGCCTCCCACGTTCAGGCGGCGCGCGAGTGCTGCCGGGGAGTTTTGTGCTCCCGAACCATCCGACATCATCGTTCTGACGAAAACGACAGGAAGCACGCGTGCAGGTACTCGTTCGCGACAACAACGTCGATCAGGCCCTCAAGGCGCTCAAGAAGAAGATGCAGCGCGAAGGCATCTTCCGCGAGATGAAGCTGCGTTCTCATTACGAGAAGCCGTCCGAGAAGAAGGCGCGCGAGAAGGCCGAGGCCATCCGCCGCGCCCGCAAGCGCGCCCAGCGCGAGGGTCTGGTGGCCGGCAAGGGCCGCCGCTGAGCTCTTGCCGCGGCGCCGTCGCCGCGGCTGCTTCGAAGAATCGACGCCTCCGGCGTCCGCCTTTTGCCCGCACCGCCTCGGCGGCACGCGGGCTTTCGGCTTTTTGGCGGCCGCGATGCGGCCGCCGGCACCGCGCCACCGACATTGCGCCGCCGGCATCGCGCCAGTAACGGCGCCGCCGGTGCCCGCCCGCCGCGCCGCGCCTATCCCGCCAGCCGGTCGAGCGTGCCGAGCAGATCTTCCCCGAGGTCGTCGTAGTCCTCGAGACCGACCGAGATGCGCACCAGCCCGTCGGTGAAGCCGTGCCGCGCCCGCTCCTCCGGGTCGTAGGTCGCATGGGTCATCGAGGCCGGATGCTGCACCAGCGTCTCGGCATCGCCGAGGCTGACGGCGCGGGTCGCCAGCTGCACCCCGTTCATGAACGCCTTGCCGGCCTCGATCCCGCCCTTCAGCTCGAGCGCGATCATGCCGCCCATCGCCCGCATCTGCCTCTCGGCGAGCGCCTTCTGCGGATGGCTGTCGAGGCCGGGATAATAGACCCGCGCCACCGCCGGATGGGCTTCCAGCGCCTCGGCGAGACGGCCCGCCGTCGCCGAGTGGCGGTCCATCCGGAGGGTCAGGGTCTTCATGCCGCGCAGGATGAGGAACGCATCGAGCGCCGAGATGCAGGCGCCGTTCAGCTCCTTGATGCCGGTGAAGCGGAACGCGGTGACGAGTTCCTTGGTCGAGACCACCGCCCCGGCGAGGAGATCGCCATGGCCGCCGAGATATTTCGTCGCCGAGTGGACGACGATATCGGCGCCGAGGGCGAGCGGGCGCTGCAAATAGGGCGTGCAATAGGTGTTGTCGACGACGAGGAGCGCGCCGGCCTTGTGGCAGATCCCGGCCACGGCGGCGATGTCGACGATGCGCATGTTCGGGTTCGACGGCGTCTCGGTGATCACCATCCGCGTCTTCGGCCCGATCACCGCGGCAAGATTGGCCGGATCGGTGAGGTCGACGAACCGCGCCGAGATGCCGAAGCGGTGGATGTGGTGCTCGAGGAGGCCGAAGGTGCAGCCGTAGAGCGTGAGGTCGGCGATGATCTCGTCGCCGGCCGAGAGCAGCGTCCAGATCACCGCCGTGATGGCGCCCATGCCCGACGCGGTGGCGAGCGCCGCCTCGCCGCCCTCGAGTTCGGCGAGCCGGCTTTCCAAAACGCTCACCGTCGGATTGCCGACGCGGCTGTAGATGTAGCCCTCCTCCTCGCCGGCAAAGCGCGCCGCGCCCGATTCGACGCTCGGAAAACCGTAGGTCGACGTCAGGAATACCGGCGGGTTGAGCGCCCCGTGATAGGCGAGCGGATCGTAGCCGTAGTGGATGGCGCGGGTGGCAAAGCCGCGGGCCTTGAACGAGTCGGACATCGGAGTTCTCCTTGTTGGGCCGAATCTACGCCGATTGCCTCGGCGATTCTTGCCAAACATGCCAGGATGAGTAGTTGGTATTGGCATGATCATTCACATCGAGGTCAGATTTTGAGCACTTCCACCAAACTCGACGATATCGACAGGAAGATCCTCGAGGCCCTGCAGGCCGATGCGCGCCTGCCCAACGTCGCGCTCGCCGAGCGGGTCGGCCTCTCGCCCTCGCCCGCGGCCCGTCGGGTCAGGCTGCTCGAGGAGGCCGGCATCATCGAGGGCTATCGCACGGTGATCGACCGCGCTGCCGTCGGCCTGCCGCTCACCGTGTTTGCCGGCGTGCGCGTCGAGCGCCACTCGCGGGAGAACTCGGACGCCTTCGTCGCCGCGGTCCTCGACATGCCGGAGGTCGTCGCCTGCCATCTCATTTCCGGCGACGTCGACTTCCTCGTCGAGGTCGTCGTGCCGGACATGGCGACCTATGAGTCGCATGTCCTGCGCCGGCTGCTCGCCCTGCCCTCGATCCGCGACATCCGCACCAGCTTCGCCATGAAGAGCTACAAGGTCGGCGGCTCCCTGCCGCTCGGCGAAGCCGCCGGGTGAGCGCCGGAACTCTCCGACCACCGTCGCAAGACTGCACTGTCCTCCATGCAACGACCTGCAATTTTCGCGGCAGGACCAACTATTTCCGCCCGGCAGACACGCCGCTTTTTCCGATCGCCCGCGACGAACACCTCATCACGAAAGATCGTCGGGGTGATTTTTTGCCGATAAGCCAAAAAATACGGACTTCGTACCGGAATCGGCAGCGTTAATACTTTTGATACGTGATTGTTGCGACACTTTCTCAAAAGTGCCTCCACCTCGAGCCGCCGGGTGCCCGCATGTCCTTCAATTCGATGACGATCCGTTCCCGCCTCTATCTCATAGGCGGGGTGGTGATCTCCGGATTCCTCGTCCTCGCCGGGATCGGCTGGTACGAGGGCGAAAAGGTGAAGACGGCGATGGACGAAGCGGCGAAGCTGCGCGCCGAGATCGCCGAGATTTCCAGGATGCGGCTGGCCGGTGTCGAGCTCGTCCTTGCCGCCATGGATTCGATCATCGACCGCGACGAAGGCGCGATCCAGCCGGAACGCCAGATGATCATCACCTCCGCCATCGGCACGATCCGCAACGGCATCCCGGCCGCCCAGGCAACCGCCGAGATGACCGGAAAGACCGGCCTGCTCGGCAGCTTCGACGCCGATTTCGCCGAGCTCGTCCAGGCCGTCCAGGTCGACCTGAAGACCCTCATCGAGAGCCGCGCCTCGATGGAGGAATTCGCCGCCCTCGACGACGCCATCGACGGCGGCGGCGAGCGGGCGATGGCTTCGCTCGCCGAACTCGCCGATGCCGGCGGCGCCGCCTTGCAGGCCCGCCTTGAGGAGGCGCAGGCCGCCGCGGCGGAATCCGAGACGATCCAGCTCGCGATGACCTTCGTCCTCCTCGTCGTTCTCGGCGGCCTCATCGTCGTGCTCGGTCAGTCGATCAGCGGTGCGCTGGCCCGCGTCACCGGCTGCATGAAGCGCCTCGCCGGCGGCAACCTCGACATCGACACCTCCCTGGCCGGTCGCCGTGACGAGATCGGCGCCATGGCCACGGCCCTCCTCGTCTTCCGCGACAACGCCCTCGAGCGCCAGCGCCTCGAGGAAGAGACCAGGGACCTCGAGGGCGCCCGCGCCCGCCGTCAGGCCGCCCTCGAACACCTCATCGACGGCTTCCGTACCCGCGTCGAAGACATGCTCGCGAGCGTCGGCGCCCACACCGGCCAGATGCGCGCCACCGCCGAGGCCCTCGGCGACATTGCCGCCAGCGCCTCGGGCGAGGCCCATTCGGTCGCCGCCGTCTCCGGCGAGACGTCCGACAACGTCCAGACCGTCGCCGCCGCCGCCGAAGAGCTGTCGGCCTCGATCTCCGAGATCGGCAACCAGATCACCAAGACCGCCAGTTTCGTCGGCCATGCCCGCGAGAGCGCCAAGACGACCAGCGTCAAGGTCGCCGGCCTCGCCGCCGCCGGCGAGAAGATCGGCGACGTCGTCTCGCTCATTCAGGACATCGCCGAGCAGACCAACCTGCTCGCGCTCAACGCCACCATCGAGGCGGCACGGGCCGGCGAGATGGGCAAGGGCTTCGCCGTCGTCGCCTCGGAGGTCAAGACGCTCGCCAACCAGACGGCGCGGGCGACCGGCGAGATCTCGGCCCAGATCACCGAGGTGCAGGATTCCACCGGCGCCGTGGTGGCCGCGATCGCCGAGATCACCCGCATCATGGACGAGGTCGACGGCTATACCAGCGCCATCGCCGCCGCCATCGAGGAACAGGGCGCCGCGACCGGCGAGATCAGCCGCAACGTTTCCCAGGCAGCCGCCGGTTCGCAGCACGTCGCCAGGGCAATGGCCGGCGTCAACGGCGCCATCGGCGAGACCAACCAGTCCGCCGGCCAGGTTCGCCAGGCGAGCGGCGACGTCGAAAGCAAGACCGCCGAACTCAAGCTGGAGGTCGAGCGCTTTCTGACCGAGGTGGCGGCGGCGTAACGTCCGCCGCCGGGGCCACCGCGGCCGCTGCCCGCAGGTGGTGGCTGATCCGCCAGAAATGGTAGGCGACGCGATGCAGCCAGCGCATCGCGTCGAGCCGTTGCAGCGTCGTCTCGGCGCCGACCACCTGCGAAGCCGCCTTCTCCACCGCCCGCTCGCGGAACGCCTCGCGCTGCCGCCGCATGAGCCGGCGCAGCTTGTCGAAGCGCGCCTCGCAGACCGCCGCATCCTCCCCGGCCAGCATCCGCAGGATCGCACCATCGAGGAGACCGGCGAGGCGCCGCAGGCGCGGGTCGCGCGGTAACGCCGCCATGCGTTCCGTCTGCGTACAGCGATGGGCGAGCCGGAACAGGTGGTCGAGGGCGTGCATCACCGCCAGATGCCGATGATACGCATCCGGCAGGGCGGGCCTTGCCCGGATCCGGTTGACGAAGTCCCGCGTCTCCCGCAGCGCCTCGTCGATATCGCCGAGAGGCGCCGTCGCGGCGTGCTGGCGCCGCTGCGGATCGAGCGCCTCGGCAACATTGCCGGCCGTCGCCATGGCGATCGCCCGCACCGTCGCCGCCGCCGCGTCGATAGCGCTCGACGGCTGCTCGAGCAGCCCTTCGTCGAGCCTTTGCACGAGCTGCGGCCCCTTCTCCGGCGCGAGCCGCATGACCAGCCGGGTGAACGGCCGGATCACCGGCAGCAGCAGGACGACGCCGAGCGTGTTCGACAGGGTGTGGAAGCAGACGAGGGCGATCTGTGCGTGGCCCGACGCGATGAAGTCTTCAAAGAGCATCACGTAAAGGCCGAGATTGAAGAACGCGACGGTGCCGGAAAGGACATTGAAGGCGAAATGCGCGACGCCCGTGCGCCGCATCGCCACCGATCCGCCGACCGTTGCAAGGAGCGCCGTCACGGTCGTGCCGACATCCATCCCGATGACCAACGCCGCCGCCTGCGGAAACGACACGACGCCGGCGCCGAGCGCCACCAGCGCCGTTGCGACGCCGGCGCTCGAGGACTGGGTGACGATGGTGATCGCCATGCCGACGAAGACGAGCTGCAGCCGGGCGAACAGGCCGCCGCGCGGGAAGCTGTCGGGCGTCACCGCGCCTTCGAGGCCGGCCATCGCCTGCTGCATCATCTCGAGGCCGAAGAACAGGAGCCCGAAGCCGGCAAGGCTCCAGCCGATATCGGCGAGGCGCCCGCGCCCGAACAGCCTTAGCAGCACGCCGACGAAGACCATCGGCAGCATCACCGCGCCGAGCTTCAGCTTGAAGCCGATCAGCGTGACCAGCCAGCCGGTGACCGTCGTGCCGATATTGGCGCCGAAGACGACGCTGACCGCCTGCGGGAAGGTGAGAAGCCCGGCGCCGACGAAACCGACCGCGGTCACCGTGATCGCGCTCGACGACTGCACCACCGCCGTCGCGATGGCGCCGGTCGCCACGCCCTTCAGCGGCGTCTTGGTGAAGCGGGCGAGCGCCTGGCGCACCGATCCGCCGGCAAGCCGTTTCAGCCCGTCGGTCATGACGATCATGCCGAGCAGAAAGACGCCAATGCCGCCGAAGAGAAAAACGATGCCGGAACCCATGATTCCAATATGGTCGGTATGGCGAAAAACGCAATCCGTGCGCCTCGCCCGCGACAGCGCCGAACCGGCGCCTCGCCCCTGAAACCAGCCGCTCGACCGACGAAAAAGGCGGCGCCGGAGCGCCGCCTCGTCCGACTGCGGGTCGTCCGGTTCAGGCCGCCGAGACGTCGGACAGGAAGCGGTCAATCACCGTCTGCAACTGCCCCGTCTGCTCGGCGACTTCGCCGGCCGCCTGGCGCGCCGATTCGGCCGAGCGGGTCGTCTCCGAGGCCGCCGACGTCACCGCCGAGACATTGGCCGCAACCTGATGGGTGCCGGCCGCGGCCCGCTGGATATTGCGGCTGATCTCGGCCGTCGCCGCGCCCTGTTCCTCGACCGCCGCGGCGATCGCCGAGGTATAGCCGTTGATGTCGCGCATCGTCTTGACGATGGTCTCGATGGCGCCGACCGCTTCGCCGGTCGAGCCCTGGATGTCGCCGATCTGCGTCGAGATCTCCTCGGTCGCCTTGGCGGTCTGGTTGGCGAGCGTCTTCACCTCGGCCGCGACGACGGCAAAACCCTTGCCCATCTCGCCGGCCCGCGCCGCCTCGATGGTGGCATTGAGCGCGAGCAGGTTGGTCTGCTCGGCGATGTCCTGGATCAGGCTGACGACGTTGCCGATCCGCTGGGCCGCCGCCGACAGGGCTGTGACGCTGGCATTGGTGCGCTCGGCAACGCTGGTGGCGTTTTCGACGACGCCGTTGGCCTGCGACACCTGGCGCGAGATCTCGTCGATCGACGAGGCGAGCTCCTCGGACGCCGCCGAGACCGTCTGCACATTGCTCGAGGCTTCCTCGGAAGAGCCGGCCGCCCCGGCCGCCTCGCCCGCCGTCTCCGCGGCAAGGCGGGCAAGCTGCTCGGCCGTCGTTTCCATCTGCACGGTGTTGTTGTCGACCAGCTTCAGGAGCCGCGCGACATTGGCGCGGAAATCGGCGATGAGGCCGTCGATCTTCTGCTGGCGCGCGCGTTCGGCATGGCGCCGGTCGGCGGCGGTCGCCTCCATCTCGGCCCGCTCGGCGGCATTGCGCCGGAACACCTCGGCCGCGCCGACGAGCTGGCCGATTTCGTCCCGGCTCCGGACCGCCGGAATGGCGACGTCGGCATTGCCCTTGGCGAGTTCCTGCATGACGCCGGTGATGTCGGCGATCGGCCGGGTGATGCTGCGGGCGATGATCATGCCGCCGATCGTGCCGAACACGGCGATGAGGACGATGATGCCGGCAAGTTCGGCGTCGATCATCCAGCGCGCCGCGGCGAGCTGCTGGTCGGCCTCGGCGACATGCTGCTTCGCCGCCTGCTTGATCTCGTCGATATGCGGAAAGATCTCGTCCTCCGCCTCCTCGATCATGTCGTGCGCTTCCTTCTCGGCGACCCTGCCGGCCGCCCAGTCCTTGAAGCCCGCCTGGTAAGCGTCCATGGACGAGGTCAGCCCGTCGCGCTCGGCGCCCGGCGCCATCGCCCGGGCGAGGACCCGGTCGAACCTGGCGCGCGTCTCGTCGAACTGCTGCAGGTACCGGTCGTCGCTCCGCAGCATGTAGTCCTTCTCGAACCGGCGCAGCATCAGCATCTCGACCATCACGGCATCGAACAGCTCCGGCGTCACGCTCGCCCGGCGTTTGGCCGCCAGCTGATCCTCGACGGCATGGACGGCATCGCGAAGGGCGCCCTGCAGGCCGCTCTTCTCGTCATAGCCGACGACCTCCATCCGCGCCGACAGCAGCTCGAAGGCATCCGCCATTTCGTCGACGTGTGCCTTGGCATCGGCAACGAGCTTCGGATCGATGTCGGTCGTCGCGATCTGGCCGATGGCGGTGCGCATCGCCTCCACCTCGGCCATCGCCTGCTGCTTCTGCTCGACGGACGGCGCTCCGACGAAGCGATGGACCTCTTCCGAACTCGCCTTGGCGGCGAAGGCAAGGTCATCGGCCATGCCCGCGATCAGCGATGCTTCCTTGCCGAGGCCGAAGGCTTCGTCGACGCCGCCGCGCGACATGAAATAGGTGCCCGCCGTCGCCGCGACCCCGAGGAAGGAAAGCGACACCAAGGCAGCGATCCGTCGCCGGATCGTCCAGAACGAGTTGGCCGATGACATGAGTTGTTCCCCCGCGGAAGGCAATTCTACCGTTGCGGCGGATCTTCCCGCGGCGTGGTTTCAAATCTGTTAAGCTTCTGAGAGAATGGAGATAATGTCCGTCGCACGGTCCTTTTGCCGCTGTTGCATCCTCATATGGAAACATTAGCCGGCATTCGTTTCGCCAGACCCGCGAATGCGGCAGCGGCGGCAGCGGCGGCAACGGCGAGGGAAATCCCCGAGGCTCTGTTCGTCGCGCTTTTGCCCTCCTTGCCGGGTCGGCTATGATGGTGGAGTCGGTCGGCCGGGGCGCGTTGCGCGAACCTTCGTCGGCGAGATGTCCGGAGTTGCCATGTCGCGTCGTGTGCCCTCGATGAGAAGCCGGAAGCGCCTCGTGCGCCCGCTCGCCGGCCTTCTCGGTCTCCTCGCCCTTGCCGCCTGCCAGACTGCCGGCATGCCGGGCGGAGCGGACGGCGGCATGCTGCGCGCCTCGACCGCGGTCAATCTCAAATCGCTCACCGGGGTCATCGAGGCCCATCCGCAGGATGCCGAGGCCCGCAACATGCGCGGCATCGCCTATGGCCAGGCCGGGCGCAACGCCGAGGCGATCGCCGACTTCACCGCCGCGATCTCGCTCAACCCCGCCTTCCACCAGGCCTTTGCCAACCGCGCCCTCGTCGAGGAACGCATGGGCCGAACCGATCTCGCCCTTGCCGACTACAGCCGGGCGATCGAGATCGATCCGGGCTACGCCAAGGCCTATGTCGGTCGCGGCGACATCTACCGCAAGTCCGGCCGCCTCGCCGAGGCGCTCGGCGATTTCGACGCCGCCATCCGCCTCTCGCCGGCCGAAGCGCGCGCCTATCACAACCGCGCCCTCATCTATCAGGCGCAGGGCCAGCACGCCTTCGCCATCGAGGACTTCACCACCGCCATCGGCTACAGCCCCTGGTCGGCCGAGCCGCGCGTCGGCCGCGGCATGAGCTATCTGGCGATGGGTGACCTGAAATCGGCCGAGAGCGATTTCGACGAGGCGGTCGCCGCCGACCGCAACAATGCCGATGCCTGGGTCCAGCGCGGCGCCGTCGCCGAGAGCCTCGGCGATCGCGACAAGGCGATGAAGTCCTATTCGCGCGCCCTCGCCCTCGACGGCAACAACACCATCGCCAAGGGCGGCATGCGCCGTCTCGGGTCTACCTGGTAAGGTATCAGCCGCGCAGGAAGAACATCGCGCCGAGAGCGAGCGCCATCAGCGCCATCGCCGCGAGCCTGAGGAACCGCGTCGGATCGGGCGCGTTCGGGTCGATCGCCACCTCGTAGCCGGCCCCCTTCCAGGCGCGGATGCCGCCGGAAAGCTCGCGGATGTCGCGAAAGCCGGCCGATTTCAGCTTGGCCGCACCCATCGTCGTGCGCGAACCGGTGGCGCAGAAGAAGATCGCCGTCTTCTTGCGATGCTCCTTGAAGCTCATCGTGTCGATCGCCGACAGGGGCGCGAGGATGGCGCCCGGAACCCAGCTGCGCGCCTGTTCGCCCTTCTCGCGCACATCGATCAGCACGGCCTTGTTCATGTCGACGAGCCGCTTGGCTTCCTTGGCGTCGATCTTGAGAAGCATCACCCGTCCCTCGCCCGGTCACATTCCTTGCAGTGCGATCGACCTTGCCGCCCCCGGCTCGCACCGGCGGCATCTATAGGATCACATTCGAATGTGTTCAATCGCCGACGGCCTGCCGCGACGGAATACCACTTCCGCCGAGGCGAGGTCAGCGCAGATTGCGCGTGCCGCGCGCGCCGGCCTCGCCGAGCGCCGGCACGTCGCGGTCCGGCGCGACGAAGACCTCGAGGCCCTTCTTCTCCAGGCGATCGAGTGAGCCGAGGTCCCCGGCCGCGATCCCCTCGATCGCCGCCGCGATGATCTCGCGCGCCTTCGACATCGGCGGCCGGTGG
Source organism: Pseudomonadota bacterium (assembly GCA_029572955.1). Taxonomy (GTDB): domain Bacteria; phylum Pseudomonadota; class Alphaproteobacteria; order Rhizobiales; family JAKPQE01; genus JAKPQE01. Next base: position 51,339 of record JAKPQE010000087.1, on the reverse strand, counting down.
AACACGCTGTCGAGGACGACGAGCGCGGCCGGCTCCCTGGCCGCGAGGTATAGCTGGCGGCCGTGGTCGGGAACGACGACGGCATCGAAGGTGCCCTGGATGAACACCTTCGGCACCGGGATGTGCGGCACCCGGGCGAGGTTGTCGAAATGCTCGTTCATCCGCTTGGCGATCGAGCGCGGCACGAGATCGTCGAGCCGGGTGAAGGCCGACATGACGACGACGCCGGCGATCGGCTCGGTCGCCGCGACGGCGAGCGACACGGCGCTGCCGAGCGACAGCCCGACGACGAAGATGTTTTCCGGCGCATAGCCCATCTGCAGGGCGAGCTTGACGAAGGCCCGCCCGTCGGCGAAGAGCCCGGCCTCGCTCGGCGTGCCCGGATTGTCGGAATAGCCGCGATAGTCGGCAACGAGGATGGCGTCGCCGATCGGCCGCAGCCCCTCGGCATATTCCGCCGCCTTCACCACATGGCCCTTGTTGCCGTGGAAATAGAGGATCAGCCGCTGCGAATTGGGGTTCTCGGCCGGCCAGTAGCGCCCCTTGAGGGTCAGGCCGTCCTCGGTCACGGTCGCCACCACCGCCGGCTCGCCGTTCGGCCAGTCCGGCTCGCTGCGCGGCAGCTCGTCCGGCAGATAGACCCGGAAGTCGGTCGGGTCGAGAAAGGCCGGCAGCAGCACGAAGACGAGGGCCGCCAGCAGGGCGCAGCCTAGCGATCGTATTCGCTGGTTGGGCATTTCGGCATGTCTCCTCGGCGCGCCGGCAGGATAGCCGACTCGCGCCGGCCCGCGCATCCCGGAGAGGGGCGTAGCCGGGCCTCGTGGCAGGATTTGGTCGAAGGAGAGTCCCGAAAAAGGGAATGGCGCCCGCAGGGGGCGCCATCCGTTTCGTCCGCCTGTGATCCGGAAGGTATCCGGTCACATCGCCTTGACGATCTGCTCGACCATCTTCTTGGCGTCGCCGAGAAGCATCATCGTGTTGTCGCGATAGAACAGCGGATTGTCGATGCCGGCATAGCCGGAAGCGAGCGAGCGCTTGACGAACATCACCGTGCCCGCCTTCCAGACCTGCAGCACGGGCATGCCGTAGATCGGCGAGGTCTTGTCTTCCTCGGCCGCCGGGTTGGTGACGTCGTTGGCGCCGATGACGAAGGCGACGTCGGCCTGGGCGAACTCGGAATTGATGTCCTCGAGCTCGAACACCTCGTCATAGGGCACGTTGGCCTCGGCGAGCAGCACGTTCATGTGGCCCGGCATGCGGCCGGCGACCGGATGGATCGCGTACTTCACCTCGACGCCTTCGGCCTTCAGCTTGTCGGCCATCTCGCGAAGGGCGTGCTGGGCCTGCGCCACCGCCATGCCGTAGCCCGGCACGATGATGACCTTGCCGGCGTTCTTCATGATGTAGCCGGCGTCCTCGGCCGAGCCGCGCTTGACCACCTTGTCGCTGTTGTCGGCGCCCGGGCCAGACGTCTCGCCGCCGAAACCGCCGAGAATGACGGAGATGAACGAGCGGTTCATGCCCTTGCACATGATGTACGAAAGGATCGCACCCGACGAGCCGACGAGGGCACCGGTGATGATCAGCGCCGTGTTGCCGAGGGTGAAGCCGATGCCGGCCGCCGCCCAGCCCGAATAGGAGTTCAGCATCGACACGACGACGGGCATGTCGGCGCCGCCGATCGGGATGATGATCAGCACGCCGAGCAGGAACGAGGCGAGCGCGATCAGCCAGAACACCACGTGGCTCTCGGTCTTCACGAACACCGCGACGAGCACCACGAGGCCGACGAACAGGGCGCCGTTGATGACGTGGCGCATCGGCAGAAGGATCGGCTTGCCGCTCATGCGGCCGTCGAGCTTCAGGAACGCGATGACCGAGCCGGTGAAGGTGACGGCGCCGATGGCGACACCGAGCGACATCTCGACGAGGCTCGCACCGTGGATCGAGCCGACGTCGCCGATGCCGAAGGCCTGCGGCGCGTAGAGTGCGCCGGCGGCGACGAGCACCGCGGCGAGACCGACCAGCGAATGGAACGCCGCGACGAGCTGCGGCATCGCCGTCATCGGGATGCGCCGCGCCGTGATCGCGCCGATGGCACCGCCGATGGCCAGGCCGATGAGGATCATCGCCCAGGCGCCGAAGCCCGAGGGGCTCGCCGCAAAGAGCGTCGTCACCACGGCGATCGCCATACCGATCATGCCGTAGAGATTGCCCTGGCGCGAAGTCACCGGGCTCGACAGCCCGCGCAGCGCGAGGATGAACAGAACGCCCGAAACGAGATAGAGGAGGGCTACGATATTTGCCGACATCATGGCCTCCTCAGCTCTTCTTCTTGTACATGGCGAGCATTCGCTGGGTCACGAGGAACCCGCCGAAAATGTTGATGCTGGCCATGATCAGGGCGAGGAAGCCGAAGCCGCGGGCAAAGCCCGAGCCGGCCGCCATCAGGTCGACGCCGACGGCGAGCAGCGCACCGACGACGATCACCGAGGAGATCGCGTTGGTCACCGACATCAGCGGCGTGTGCAGCGCCGGCGTGACGCTCCAGACGACGTAGTAGCCGACGAAGATCGCCAGGACGAAGATCGCCAGGCGGAAGACGAACGGATCGATCGCCCCGCCGGTCGCGGCGTGGGCCGCGGCACCGGCCGCATCGGCGATGGAGTCGACGTAGGACTGGGCCGCCTGCGCGGCCTCGGCGGCCTGGGCCGCGGCTTCCTTGGCGGCCTCGGCGGCAGCGCGGGCCCTCTCGATCGCCTGATCGGGCGACAATGCTTCTGTCATGATATCCCCCTTAGCCCGCGAATGCCGGATGGACGACGGCGCCGTCGCGCGTCAGCACGGTGGCCTTGACGAGTTCGTCGTCCCAGTCCACCGCGACCTCCTTCTTCTCCTTGTCGATCAGCGTCTCGACGAAGGCGAAGAGGTTCTTGGCGTAGAGCTGGGAAGCCGTGGCGGCGATCCGCCCCGGCACGTTGAGATGGCCGACGATCGAGACGTCCTTGTGGACGGCGACCTCGCCGGCCTTGGCCATCTCGCAATTGCCGCCCCGCTCGACCGCGAGGTCGACGACCACCGAGCCCGGCTTCATCGATTCGACCATCGCCTTGGTAACGAGGCGCGGCGCCGGGCGGCCCGGAATGAGCGCCGTGGTGATCACGATGTCCTGCTTGGCGATATGCGCGGCGACGAGATCGGCCTGCTTCTTCTTGTATTCGTCCGACATTTCCTTGGCGTAGCCGCCCGCCGTCTCGGCCTGGCGGAATTCCTCGTCCTCGACCGCGACGAACTTGGCGCCGAGGCTTTCGACCTGCTCCTTGGCGGCCGGGCGCACGTCGGTGGCGCTGACCACGGCACCGAGGCGCCGCGCCGTGGCGATCGCCTGCAGGCCGGCGACGCCGGCACCCATGACGAAGACGCGGGCCGCCGGAACGGTGCCGGCCGCCGTCATCATCATCGGCAGGGCGCGGTCGTAGACCGCCGCCGCGTCGATCACCGCCTGGTAGCCGGCGAGGTTCGCCTGGCTCGACAGCACGTCCATGACCTGGGCACGGGTGATGCGCGGCATGAACTCCATGGCGATCGCGGTGACGCCCGCCTCGCCGAGCGCCTTGACGTCGCCCTCGTTGCCGTAGGGGTCCATCATGGCGACGACGAGCGCGCCGGCCTTGACCCCCTTGAGGCTCGCGGCGGCCGGACGGCGCACCATGAGGACGATGTCGGCGTCCTTGAGCGTCGCGGCACCCTTGGCGATCTTGGCGCCGACGGCCTCGTAGTCGGCATCGAGGATGCGCGACTTCAGGCCCGCTCCCGCCTCCACGACGACCTCCGCGCCGAGCCCGATGAACCGCTTGACGGTGTCGGGTGTCGCGGCGACGCGCGTCTCGACCTTGTCGGCTTCCGCCGGCACGGCAATCTTGATCATGCTTTTCCCCCGGTCCTGCTGGCCTCTGGATAGCCTGCGGCGTGTGACATTCGGAAGACCACGCGACGACGGCGCGCCGGACGCGCCGCCGCAATCATCGGCCTTGACCTAGCGCAATTCGATCAAAGGAGAAAGATCGCCATCAGGATGAGAGTGAGGATGACGAAGACGGTGCCCCACTTCACCAGGAAGAGGAAGCCGCGATAGGTGCGCTTGTGCGCGGGATAGTCCATCGGCACGAAAGCCTGATCGGCCATTTTCGAATCCTCCTCTCATCGCGTCTTCACGGACACTTTGTCGCAGTTATAGCAGACGCGAGGCGGACGGCAACGGCGCCGGCACGGCAGAATCACCGGCTCTGGCGGAGCTTCAGTGACCGGCCGGGATGCCGGCGGCCTCGAGCGCGGCATGCTGGCGCGCCGCCAGCTTCGCTTCCTCGTAGGCATCGATCTGCTCGTTGAACAGCCGGCAGAAATTCAGCTCGGCGCCGAGGTGCAGGAAAACGCCGCCAAGGCCGATCGCTGCGCGGTCCATGAAGACGAATTCGCGCGGCACCGTCACCGGCCCCTTTTCCTTCAGTGCCCGGTGCACCTCGAAAGCCTGGCGGCGGCCGTATTCGGCCGGGCTGACCCCGGCGGCGATGGTGCGCACCCGGTCCTCGAGCAGCGGCCCGTAGATGAAGCGCGCCCAGATGTTGAGGATGTCGATCAGCTCGCGGGTGAGGTTCTTGAAGCCCCAGCGCTCGTAGGCCGAGACGATGCGGTCGCGGTCGTCGTGGCGAAGGCCGTTGTAGAGTTCGATCACGCCGGTGACGAAGCGCGGCGGGAAGATGCGGATGCAGCCATAGTCGAGCAGGTTGATGCCGGCGATCTCGCCGCCCTCCTCGAACACCGTGTAGTTGCCGAGATGCGGGTCGCCGTGGATGACGCCGAAATGGCTGAACGGGTGCCACCACGCCTTGAACATCGTCGTCGCCAGGCGATTGCGCTCCTCGAGCGGGCGCTCCTTGAACTCGAGCAGCCGCCGCCCGTCGAGCCAGGTCATCGTCAGCAACCGCCGGGTCGACAGCTCCTCGACGAGATCGGGCACGCGGACGCTCGCCTCGTCGGCGAGCATGTCGCGATAGAGCGCCATGTGCTGGCCCTCGCGGGCATAGTCGAGTTCCTCGCGCACCCGCGCGCCGATCTCCTTGGCGATCTCGGTGGTATCGATCACCGCACCCATGCGCCGATGCACGGCAAGCATGATCTGCAGTTGTTTGAGGTCCGCCTCGACCGCCGATTCCATGTCCGGATACTGCAGCTTGCAGGCAAGCCGGCGGCCGTCGTGGGAAAGTGCGCGATGCACCTGGCCGAGCGAGGCCGCCGCCGAGGGATGATGCTCGAAGCTCTCGAACCGCTTCTGCCAGCCGGCGCCGAGTTCGGCGAGCATGCGCCGCTTGACGAAGGCCCAGCCCATCGGCGGGGCGTCCGACTGCAGCTGCGCCAGTTCGGCGGCGTATTCCGGCGGCACGGCGTCGGGAATGGTGGCGAGCAGCTGCGCCACCTTCATCAGCGGCCCCTTGAGGCTGCCGAGCGCCTTGGCGAGTTCGGCGGCGTTGCGTTCGCCGTCGAGTTCGTAGCCGAAGAGGCGCGAGCCGGCCATCTTGGCGGCGATGCCGCCGACCTCGGTGCCGACCCGCGCATAGCGCGTGAGGCGGCCGGTCAATCGGTTCTTCTCGGGGTCCATGGGCGGCTTCCGGTCTCGACGGTCCGATGGACCTCTAGATATGCGTCCGGCGCCCGGAAACCACCCCGGCGCCGGCGCGCCGGGCTCGCCGCTGCCGGGGATGGTTTATCCGAAGCAAAGGCCGGGCCCGCTCAGGCCTCGCCGTCCATCGCCTCGAGTTCGCCGATCATCCGCTCGATGACCGAGAGGCCCATCTGCCAGAAGGCCGGGTCGGAGGCATCGAGGCCGAACGGGGCGAGCAGCTCGGAATGGTGCTTGGTGCCGCCCGCCTCGAGCATCGCCATGTACTTCTCGGCAAAGCCCTCCGAGGCGTTCTCGTAGACCGCGTAGAGCGAGTTCACCAGGCAATCGCCGAACGAATAGGCGTAGACGTAGAACGGCGAGTGGATGAAGTGCGGGATGTAGCTCCAGAAGGTCTCGTAGCCCGGGCCGAACTTGATTGCCGGGCCGAGGCTCTCGCCCTGCACCTCGAGCCAGATCTCGCCGAGCCGATCGGCCGTCAGCTCGCCGTCGCGCCGCTCGCCATGCACCCTGCGCTCGAAGGTGTAGAAGGCGATCTGGCGCACGACCGTGTTGATCATGTCCTCGACCTTGGAGGTCAGCATCGCCCGCTTCTCGGCCGGCGTCGCCGCCGCGTCGAGCAAGGACTTGAAGGTCAGCATCTCGCCGAAGACGCTCGCCGTCTCGGCCAGCGTCAGCGGCGTCGGCGCCATCAGCGCGCCCTGGCGGGCGGCCAGCACCTGGTGGACGCCGTGGCCGAGCTCGTGGGCGAGCGTCATGACGTCCCGCGTCTTGCCGAGGAAATTGACCATCACATAGGGGTGGGCGCTCGGCACCGTCGGATGGGCGAAGGCGCCGGACTGCTTGCCCGGCCGCACCGGCGCGTCGATCCAGTCCTTGTCGAAGAAGCGCCGGGCAATGTCCGACATGTCCGGCGAGAACCGGGCATAGGCGGAAAGCACCGTGTCGCGCGCCTCGCCCCAGGGGATCGTGCGCTGCGGCACCTTCGGCAGCGGCGCGTTGCGGTCCCAGTAGTCGAGCGCCTCCTTGCCGAACCACTTGGCCTTCAGCGCGTAGTAGCGATGCGACAGGCGCGGATAGGCGTCGCGCACCGCCGAGACCATCGCCTCGACCACCTCGCGCTCGACGCGGTTGGCGAGGTGCCGCGAGTCGGCGATGTCCTCGAAACCGCGCCAGCGATCGGAGATTTCCTTGTCCTTGGCGAGCGTGTTGGTGACCAGCGTGAAGACGCGCTGGTTCTCGCCGAGCACCCGGCCGATCTCCTCGGCCGCCGCCCGGCGCTTGTTCTCGTCGGAATGCTGCATCAGGTTCAGCGCCGGCTCGAGCGTCAGCGTCTCGCCGTCGACGGTGAAGCGCAGCGCCGCCAGCGTCTCGTCGTAGAGCCGGTTCCAGGCGCCGCGCCCGGTCACCGACTTCTCGTGGAAGAGCTGCTCGATGCGGTCTTCCAGCTCGTACGGCTTGTCCTTGCGGATGTCCTCCAGCCACGGCCGGTAGTGGCCGAGCGTCGGCTCCGCCATCGCCGCTTCCAGCACCTTGTCGTCGATGCGGTTGAGTTCCAGCGTGAAGAACAGGAGGTGCGAGCTTGCCGCGGTGATCCGCTCCTGCACGTCGCCGTAGAACTTCGCCCGCTTCGGATCGGAGGTATCGCCGGCATAGACGAGACCGGCAAAGGAAATGAGCCGGCCGAGCAGCTCTTCCAGCTGCTCGAAGGCGGCGACCGCCGCGCCGAGCTGCTTCGGACCGCCGGCCTTCCTGGCGAGCCCGTCGAGCGTGCCCTTGTACTTGGTCTCGAAGGCCTGCGCGTCGGCGAGCGCCGTCTTCAGGTCGCGCTGGACCTCCGGCGCATCGATGCCCTTGTAGAGGTCGGCGAGGTTCCACTCCGGCAGGTCGCCGAGCGCGGCGTCGGCCGCGGCACCGGCCTTGGCGGCGGAACGGACAATCGGATCGGAAGTCGGGCGCATTCTGCTGCAGGTCCTTGTCTGTCGGCCGGTCGGGGGACCGGCGCGCGATTGCGAGTCGCGATGATTATCGGGCGCGGCGCCCACTCTTCAACCGTCGGCGCGCCGGCGCGGCAGTTTTTCCGCGCCGCGCCCATGTCTTAGCCGAACGTTAACGGTTCACCCCGCACATTTGACCCGAAATGACACAGCGGCCGGCGCCCTTTCGCGGCGTGCCGGCCCGTGCCGCCTCGGAGCCCAAATGAACGAACGCATCCTCATCGTCGACGACGATCCGATCCAGCGCCGCCTTCTCGAAGAGGCGGTCCGCCGCTTCGGCTATCAGCCCGTCACCGCCGAGGGCGGCGAGGAGGCGCTGAAGCGCCTGCAGGGCGGCACCGAGGAATTCGCCCTGATGGTGCTCGACCTCGTCATGCCCGACCTCGACGGCATGGGCGTGCTCGGCCGGCTGAAGGACAAGGGCGTCAACCTGCCGGTGATCGTCCAGACCGCCCATGGCGGCATCGACACCGTGGTCAGCGCCATGCGCGCCGGCGCCTTCGACTTCGTCGTCAAACCCGTCTCGCCCGAGCGCCTGCAGGTCTCGATCGCCAACGCGCTGAAGGTCAACGCCCTCGAGGGCGAGGTCGCGCGCCTCACCCGCCGCGCCACCGGCACCCTCACCTTCCGCGATCTCGCCACCCGCAGCCCGGCCATGGCCCGCGTCATCGGCCTCGGCGAACGCGCCGCCAAGTCGAACATCCCGATCCTCATCGAGGGTGAATCGGGCGTCGGCAAGGAGGTCATCGCCCGCGCCATCCAGGGTTCGAGCGAGCGCCGCGCCAAGCCCTTCGTCACCGTCAATTGCGGCGCCATTCCCGACAACCTCGTCGAGAGCATCCTGTTCGGCCACGAGAAGGGTGCCTTCACCGGCGCCACCGAGAAGCACATCGGCAAGTTCCAGGAAGCCCATGGCGGCACGCTTTTCCTCGACGAGGTCGGCGAACTGCCGCTCGACGTCCAGGTCAAGCTGCTGCGCGCCATCCAGGAGGGCGAGATCGACCCGATCGGCGCCCGCCGCCCGGTGCGCGTCGACTTCCGCCTGATCTCGGCGACCAACAAGAGCCTGCTCGAGGCCGCCAAGACCGGCCGCTTCCGCGAGGACCTCTATTATCGCCTGAACGTCTTCCCGATCTGGGTGCCGCCGCTGCGCGAGCGCCGCGAGGACATCCCCGAGCTCGTCCGCCATTTCGTCGCCCGCTTCGCCGCCGAGGAAGGCAAGCGCAAGCTCGTCGGCGTCAGCGCCGAGGCGATGCAGCTGCTGGCCAGCTACGACTGGCCGGGCAACATCCGCCAGCTCGAGAACGCCCTCTTCCGCGCCGTCGTGCTGTGCGACGGCAGCGAACTGACGCTCGAGGAATTCCCGCAGATCGCCGCGCAGGTCGACGGCTACGCGCCGCGCGCCTTCGCCGGGAGCCGCGGCTTTGCCCCGACGCCCGCCGCCGAACCGGCCTCGCCGCTCGCCGCCAGCGAGGTGATCGCCGAAAGCCTCGTCATCGCGCCGCCGCTCGCCGCATCGTCCGAGCCGCAGCCCCGGCCGGCATCGGCCTACGGCGCATCCTCGATGATCGGCGCCGACGGCGAGGTCCGCACCCTCGCCGAGGTCGAGGAGGCGATGGTACGATTCGCCATCGACCATTATCAGGGCCGCATGTCGGAGGTCGCCCGCCGTCTCGGCATCGGTCGCTCGACCCTTTACCGCAAGCTGAAGGAGTTCGGGATCGATGACACTTCGGCAACACTCGCGGCGGAATAAACGGATTGTGATCGCAAATCGGCCTCCGGGCTGTTGAAAACCGCCGCCGCCTCGCGCAAACAAGACCGTCAGCGATCAAATCGCGCCGTAGCCTCGCCAATGGCAGTGGGTGCGGCGGGCAGCCCGAGACGCACGGAGGCATTCCATGCGGGCCAGTCGGTTCACCGGTCTCGTTTTCGGCGGCGCCGTGCTGGCGCTGTCGGCCAGTGCTGCCTCGGCGATCACCATCGAATGGAAGGGCGCTCCCGAGGCCGATGCGGTGCTCGGCGAGAACGTCGTCGTCGATCCGGTCGCCGTTGCCATGCGCCGCCTCATCGACGAGGGCATGAAGCAGCTCGGCTTCGAGGACAAGCGCGACCTCGCCGGCATCGTCGCCTTCTACAAGGAGCGTGACTTCCGCCCGGTGTGGACAGCCGAGGGCCGCCTCTCGCCGGCCGCCCGCAAGCTGATCTTCCGCCTCGCCCGGGCCGACATGGACGGCCTCGATCCGGCCGCCTTCCAGACCTCCGGCCTGGCGCTCGGCGCCCATGGTCCGGCGAGCCCGGAAGATCTGGCGACCGCCGAGCTGGAACTCGATCGCGCCATCCTGCGCTTTGCCCGCGAGGCCTGGGGCGGTCGTCTCGATCCGACCCGGATCTCGAGCAACATCACCATCACGCCCGGCCATCCCGATCCGATCGCCGCCCTCGCCGACGTCGCCGGTGCCGCCGATCCGGCCGCCAGCCTCGACGCCTTCAACCCGCCGCACGAGGGCTTCAAGGCGCTGAAGGCCAAGCTCGCCGAGCTGCGCATGAGCCGCGGCCGGCCCGAGGTCATCCGCATCCCGGAAGGCAAGGCGCTGAAGCTCGGCCTGCGCGACAAGCGCGTCGCGCTGCTGCGCGCCCGCTTCGGCATCGAGCCGGGCGAGGATCCCGAGCTCTTCGACGAGGCGGTCGACACCGCCGTCAAGGCGTTCCAGGACAAGAGCGGCCTCACCGCCGACGGCATCATCGGCCGCGGCACCTACGCCGTTCTCAACGCCGACGAGGGCGACCGCATCGGCGACGTCATCGCCAACATGGAGCGCTGGCGCTGGGTGCCGCGCGATCTCGGCCGCCGCTACGTCGCCGTCAACGTCCCCGACTTCGAGCTGAAGTTCATCTCCGACGGCGTCATCGTCCATTCGACCCGGGTGATCGTCGGCCAGACCGACAAGCAGACGCCGATCTTCTCCGACGAGATGGAACACATCATCGTCAATCCCTACTGGAACGTGCCGAGCTCCATCGCCACGAAGGAAATGCTGCCGAAGATCCAGAACGATCCGGAGTATTTCGAACGGCGCAACTACGAGATCGTCCAGCAGGTCGGCAAGAAGACGATGGTGGTCGATCCGGCCTCGATCGACTGGTCGGCCGTCGATCCGCGCAACCTGCCGTTCCGCTTCCGCCAGCCGCCGGGCGGCGGCAACGCCCTCGGCCACATCAAGTTCATGTTCCCGAACAAGCACTCGGTCTATCTGCACGACACCTCGTCGCGCGGCCTGTTCAAGCGCGACTACCGGGCGCTCTCGCACGGCTGCGTGCGCGTCGACGACCCGATGGCCTTCGCCGACGTCGTGCTCGCCGAGGAACCGGACTGGGATGCCGCCCGCGTCAAGAAGATGATCGGCGGCGCCGAGCGTAACATCCCGCTCAGCCGGCACATTCCCGTCCACATCACCTATTTCACCGCCTATGTCGACGAGACCGGCAAGCTGATTCTGAAGAACGATCTCTACGGTCACAATGCCCGCGTGAAGAAGGCTCTCGGCCTCAAGTCCTGACCGCCGCGCGGCCGCCCCGCGACGGAATGTCCCGCGAGAAATCGGGCGGCCGCCACTGGCCGCATTTCGATCGCATTTTTACTTTAAGATGGAAAAGAAGCTCGGGTAAGGCGCGTCCGCCGTGGCCCGGGGGGCACTTATTTGGTAAACCGTTATTAACTTGTCTCCGCGACAATCATGTCTCTGGGGGACGACCAGATCTAACGGGTAGGACGGCGGTTGCAGACCTTCATCTCTCGTATCCTGAGCGCGCGCCGGGACGTGTTCTCGCGCGCCGATCTGCGCAAGATGGCCGGCTTTCGAGCCGTGGCGATCCTCATCGGCATTCTCGCCCTCGCCGCGACGGCGACGAGCCCGGCTTTTGCCGAGACGCGGGCCCTCAAGCTCTACAACACCCACACCAAGGAATCGGCGACCATCGTCTTCAAGCGCAACGGCCGCTTCGATGCGGACGGCCTGAAGAAGCTCAACTGGTTCCTGCGCGACTGGCGCCGAGACGAGATGATCAAGATGGACCCGCGCCTGTTCGACATCGTCTGGCAGGTCTATCAGAACGTCGGCGCCCGTGACGCGATCAACGTCGTCTCCGGCTACCGCTCGCCGGTCACCAACGCCGCCCTGCGCGCCCGCAGCCGCGGCGTCGCCAAGAGTTCGCAGCACACGCTCGGCAAGGCGATGGACTTCTACATTCCCGGCGTGCCGCTGTCGCGCATCCGCGCCGCGGCGCTGCAGATCCAGGGCGGCGGCGTCGGCTTCTATCCGACCTCGCGCTCGCCCTTCGTCCACATGGACACCGGCAACGTCCGCCACTGGCCGCGCATGAGCCGCAAGGAACTGGTCCGCCTGTTCCCCAACGGCCGCACGGTGCACCTGCCCTCCGACGGCAAGCCGCTGCCGGGCTACCAGCTCGCGCTCGCCGACATCAAGGCCGGCCGCGTCGGCAAGGGCGCGACGGTCTATGCCGCCGCCAGCGACACCTCCTCGAAGCGTTCCAAGTCCGGCAAGGGCCTGCTCGCCTCGCTGTTCTCCAGCGGTGAAAGCGACCAGGAGGAGATCGCCGAGGCCGAGGGCAGGCCGGTCGTCAAGCCGGCCGAGATGCGGTCCTATCCGCCGGCCGCGGAAACCGAATCCGCCCCGGGCATCGCCGAGAAGGCGCCGCTGCCGAGCGCCCCGCCGGTCGCCCAGCGCCCGACCGCACCCGAATTGCTGCCGATGCCGGCGAGCCGTCCGAGCGAGCCCGCCGCGACGCCCGATGCGCCGCCCGCCGAAGACGCCGGCTCGATGCTGATCGCCGCGGCCCCGATGCCCGTCGCCCGGCCGCGCGCCAACCAGACCATGGTGGTGGCGAGCGCCGACGCCGCGCCGCGCAACGCCGATGGCCAGCGCATGCAGTGGATGACCGGCCCCGAGGCCACGCCCGCCCCTGCGCCGGTTGCCGAGGCCGCGCCCGCCGAGGCCGCTCCGGCGGCGTCCGCGCCGACCATGGCGATCGCCGAGGCCGAGATGCGCCTGCCGCATGCCAAGCCGGTGTCCGCCACGGTGCTCGCCTCCGCGACCCCGCTCGAGACGCTGCCGCCGATGCCGCAGCACAAGCCCGCCGAGGCCGTTGCCGACGGCCGTGCCTCGCTGCCGCTGCCGCTGCCGGCGCGCCTGCCGGCCTATGCGCCCGAGACCACCGGTTCGGCCACCGCTGCCGCTGCCGCGCTCGCCGACGGTCGTCCGATGCCGGCGGCGCCGGCCGCCGCCGCCGCCCCGGCCGCGACCGCAGTCGCCACCGAATACCGCACCCCGGCGACCGGCTACCTGATGGCCTACAACGGCAGCGACATCCGTCCGCTGACCGCCAAGGCCTCGGCCCGCACCCGGGCGCTCGCCCAGCTCAAGGCGCCGAAGGTCTCGCAGCCGACCGTGTTCGAGACGCCGGCCCAGGCGATCGAGAACCGCTTCGGCTCGACCGCCTCGAACGACCTGCGCAGCGACCGCTTCTCCGGTCCCGCCATCGGCCGCATCGCCACGGTCTGGCTCGGCTTCGCCCGCTGATCGACCGGTCCTGAAAACGACATCGCCGCCGCGCCCGCTGGGACGCGGCGGCGATTTTCGTTTCGCCGTCCGGTGGACGGTCGGCTCAGTCCTCGACCACCGGCGCCATGCCGAGGGCGTGCATATAGAGGTCGAGCAGGGCTTCCTGCTCCTGGCGCTCTTCCTTGTCCTGTCTGCGGATCTTGATCACCTGCCGCATCGTCTTGACGTCGAACCCGGTGCCCTTGGCTTCGGCGAAGACATCGCGGATGTCGTCGGCGATCGCCTTCTTTTCCTCCTCGAGCCGCTCGATGCGCTCGATGAAGCTCCTGAGCTGGGCGCCGGCGACGCCACCGGTGTTGATGTCCGTCATGTCGGTTCCTTCCTCGCGGGGGGAGTAACTTCAGAATCGGGCCGCACGTGACCATGCGGCCGCGTCCGGGTCAAGACGCCCCGGCAATCCTCACGGCGTTGTCACCGGGCCGACCGCCGAGCCGAAATGCCGGATGTCGTGGATATTCGGCACGGCGAGGATTTCCTCGAGCACCGGAACCAGCCGCATCGTCCAGTCGTGGACCCCTTCGTCCTCGGCGATGAGGTCCTGGCGCACCTCGATCAGGGCATGGGCAAGGCCGCGCATCGTGCCGTGCCGATAGAGCGTGTCGTTCTCGAGTGCCCCGGAATAGGGCTCGTTGTCGCCGACAATGAGCCGCGGGTCGCGGCGCAGCATCTCGATCAGCGGCACGGCGAAACGCGGGTCCCTGTCCCACAGCACGCCGGCATGCCAGGGCCGCGGCACACCGCGCCAGACCGGCGTGAAGGAATGCACCGAGAAGATCGCCGGCGCGACGCCGGCGGCGAGCCCGGCCTCGATCGCCGTCTCGATCGCCCGGTGATAGGGATCGTAGAAGGTGGCCGTGCGCCGCGCCCACTCGGCCTCGTCGATGCGCGCGTTGCCCGGCACCACCGCCCCGTCCGAGAGCCGGGGGATGAGCGTCGGGTCGTCGGGGCCGCGGTTCGGATCGATGAGGAGCCGCGAGAAACGCGACAGCACCGCCGGCACCCCGAGCTGGCGGGCGAGCGCCCGGGTCAGCGCGTCGGCGCCGATGTCGTAGCCGATGTGGCGCTCCAGCTCGTGCTGCGGCAGGCCGAGCGTGCCATAGGCCGCCGGCAGGAGATTGGTCGCGTGGTCGCAAATGACGATGAGACCGCGCCCGATATCGCCGGCAATGAGATCGAAGGGCCGGTAGTCTTCCGCCCCGCCCGCGGTGGGGCTGTCGGAGGCTTCGGCAGGGACAACTGAACGCGCGTCGAGCATGATGCGAGATTAGGACAAGTCGAAAGAACGGTGAAGCAGACCTTCGGCCGCGCCGGATCGCGACAGCAGCATCAGGTGCGTGTCGGCGCACGCTTTTCAAGAGCCAAACCCTGAAAAAGCGGCTAGACAGAGGCGACCCGATGCCGGCGCCGCAGAACCGCCCGTGCGCCGGGCCGGCGGCCTTGCGGCCGCGCAACCGGAGCCACCTCCTTGGACGCCTCGCCCGAGCCCGTTCGATCCGACATTCGTGCGCCGGTCGTTGCGGCCTTCGTCGCCCTCGCCGCCGGCGCGGTCGCCATGGGCGCCTCGCCGATCTTCGTGCGCCTCGCCGACGTCGACCCGTTCACCAGCGCCTTCTGGCGCGTCGCGCTGTCGATCCCGATGCTGTTCCTGTGGTCGGCCCTCGAGGCGCGCGGGGCGCGCGGGGCGCCGCGCGAGCCGGCACCGCGCGGCGCGCTGAAGGCGGTGTTCGTCGCCGGCGCCCTTTTTGCCGGCGACCTCTTCTTCTGGCACCTCGCCATCGTCAACACCACGGTCGCCAACGCCACCTTCCTCGCCACCACGGCCCCGGTCTGGGTGATCATCGGTTCCGGCCTCGTCATCGGCGAGGTCGTCGGCCGCTCCACCGTCGTCGGCCTCGCCCTCTGCCTCGTCGGCGCCGGCGCACTCATCGGCTCGAGCTATTCGCTCGCCCCCGACCGGCTCGCCGGCGATCTCTACGGCCTCGTCACCTCGATCTTCTTCGGCGGCTATTTCCTCGCCGTGCGCCTCGCCCGCCGCCATCTGCCGCCGGCCCGCATCATGGCCTGGTCGTCGGTCGTCACCTCGGCCCTTCTCTTCGTTGCCGCCATCGCCCTCGGCGACGGCCTCCTGCCCCGCTCCTGGGGCGGTCTCGGCGCCCTCGTCGCCCTCGCCTTCGTCAGCCATGTCGGCGGCCAGGGGCTGCTCGCCTACGCCCTCGGTCATCTTCCCGCCGCTTTTTCCTCGCTTGTGATCTTCCTGGAAGCCTTGGCCGCCGCCTTCCTCGGCTGGCTGGTTCTCGGCGAGGCGCTCGGCCCCTGGCAGTATGCCGGCGGTCTGGCGATCCTCTTCGGCATCTACGTTGCCCGCCCCCGTCGTGGCGGTGGACCGGCGCAGCCACCTGGGAGTTGAGCACCGACAGGCGATGATGGACCGACGCGGCGACGAGCTTTTGCAACTTCTCATGGCCGCGATCGCCGCGGCCGATCCGATGACCGTCGTGCCGCCGCACCTGCCGGCGCCACCCGAGGCCGGCCGCATCGTCGTTCTCGCCGCCGGCAAGGCCGCCGCCGCGATGGCCCTGGCCGCCGAACGCCACTACACCGAAACCCTCGGCCTCGACCCCGACCGCATCGACGGCATCGCCGTCACCCGCCACGGCTATGGCCTTTCGACCCGCATCGTGCCGGTCGTCGAGGCCGGCCATCCGGTGCCCGATCAGGCCGGCGTCGACGCCACCCGGCGCGCCCTCGACCTTGCCCGCGGCGCCGGCCCGGACGACCTCGTCGTCGTGCTCCTCTCGGGTGGCGGATCGGCCAACTGGGTGATGCCGCGAACCGGCATCGACCTTGCCGAGAAGCAGGCGCTGACCCGCTCGCTGCTCGCCTCGGGCGCCTCGATCGGCGAGATCAACGCGGTCCGCAAGCACCTGTCGGCGATCAAGGGCGGCCGCCTCGCCGAAGCCGCCGCCCCTGCCCGCCTCGTCACCCTCGCCATCTCCGACGTGCCCGGTGACGACCCGGCGGTCATCGCCTCCGGGCCGACCGTCGCCGATCCGACCACCCTCGCCGATGCCCGTGCCGTCCTCGCGCGTTACGGCATCGAGCCGCCGGCGAGCATCGCCGAGGCGCTCGTGACGCCGGCCGACGAAACCACCAAGGCGGACGCACCGTTCCTTGCCGGCAGCCGCTACGAGATCGTCGCCCGTCCGGCCGATGCGCTCGCCGCCGCCGCCACGGCGGCCCGCAGCCTCGGCTACGAGACGGAGATCCTCGGCGACGATCTCGAGGGCGAGGCGCGCCATCTCGCCGCCCGCCACGTCGCCCTGGCACTCGACGCCGCCGATGCCGGCCGCCGGCTCGTGCTCCTGTCCGGCGGCGAGGCGACGGTCACCGTCGCCGGCAAGGGCCGCGGCGGCCCCAACCAGGAATACGCCCTTGCCGCAGCGGTCGCCGCCAGCGGCGATCGCCGCCTCGCCGTCCTTGCCGCCGACACCGACGGCACCGATGGCGGCACCGGACGCATCGACGACCCGGCCGGGGCGCTCGCCCTGCCCGATACGCTGGCGCTCGCCGCCCGCCACGGCCTCGACCCCGGCGCCGCGCTCCGGCACAACGATTCGACCGGCTTCTTCGAGGCGATCGGCCGGCTGGTTCGGACCGGCCCGACCTACACCAACGTGAACGATTTCCGGGCCGTCATCGTTGACAGTCGGGGTCCGGACGGCCAATAAGCGCGGGATAGAGGATTTGGTTCTAGACGGAAGACCAATGCCCACGACACAACCGGGACAGGCGGTGCCGCCGATGCGGTGGCTGGCCAGCCGTGGTGCACGGCTGCTCGCCGTTCTCGGCATCGCCGTCGCCGGCTGGACGGCGGCCGCCGGCGTCGCCAAGGCCGACCTCCGGCTGTGCAACAAGACCGCCAGTCATGTCAGTGTCGCAATAGGCTACAAGGATAACGACGGCTGGGCCACCGAGGGTTGGTGGAATCTCGACGGCAACTCCTGCGAGACGCTCCTGGCCGGCACGTTGGTGTCGCGCTTCTATTACATCTACGCCATAGACGTCGACAATGGCGGCGAGTGGGGCGGCAAGGCGTTCATGTGCACGCGGGACAAGATGTTCACCATCCGCGGCATCGAGGACTGCGTCGCCCGCGGGTTCGAGCGCACCGGCTTCTTCGAGATCGACACGGGCGAGCAGTCGAGCTGGACCGTCCAGCTCACCGAACCGACGCAACAGGGAACAGAAAAACAATGAAAAGAGCCCGCAACGTCAAGATCCTCGCCACGCTCGGACCGTCCTCCTGCGAACCGGCGATGATCTCGGCCCTGCACAAGGCCGGCGCGGACGTCTTCCGTATCAACATGAGCCATGCCAGCCACGATCTCCTGCGCACGCTGGTGGCGCGCATCCGCGCCGTGGAGACCGAGGTCGGGCGGCCGATCGGCATTCTCGTCGACCTGCAGGGCCCGAAGCTGCGCGTCGGTGAATTCGCCGACGGCCCGGTCCAGCTGAAGACCGGCGACCGCTTCACCATCGACCTCGACCGCACGCCGGGATCGGCCGAGCGCGTCTGCGTGCCCCATCCGGAAATCTTCGCCGCCCTCGAGCCCGGCCACACGCTGCTGCTCGACGACGGCCGCATCCGCCTGAAGACCGTGTCCTGCGACGGCAATGCGGCGGCGACGGAAGTCGTCGTCGGCGGCAAGCTGTCGGACCGCAAGGGCATCAGCCTGCCCGACACGACGATCTCCTTCGGCGCGCTGACCGAAAAGGACCGCCGCGACCTCGACGCCGCTCTCAATGCCGGCATCGACTGGGTCGCGCTGTCCTTCATTCAGCGTCCCGACGACATCGCCGAGGTGCGCAAGATCACCCGCGGCTTCGCCTCGATTCTCGCCAAGATCGAGAAGCCCCAGGCCGTGCAGAAGCTCGACGAGATCATCGAGCTCGCCGACGCGCTGATGGTCGCCCGCGGCGACCTCGGCGTCGAGATGCCGCTCGAGCAGGTCCCGGGCATCCAGAAGCGCATCACCCGCGCCGCCCGCCGCGCCGGCAAGCCGGTGGTCGTCGCGACCCAGATGCTGGAATCGATGATCACCGCGCCGGTGCCGACCCGCGCCGAGGTCTCCGACGTCGCCACCGCCGTCTTCGAGGGTGCCGATACGGTGATGCTCTCGGCCGAATCGGCGGCCGGCCAGTATCCGCTCGAAGCCGTCGAGACGATGAGCCGGATCGCCGCCGAGGTGGAGCGCGACATCAACTACCGCAACATCATCCACGCCCAGCGCACCGACCCGGAAGCGACCGGCGCCGACGCGATCTCGGCCGCCGCGCGCCAGATCGCCGAGACGCTGCGCCTCGCCGGCATCGTCTGCTACACCGCCTCGGGCGCGACCGCGCTGCGCGTCGCCCGCGAGCGGCCGGGAACGCCGATCATCGCGCTCTCGCCGAACCCGCGCACCGCCCGCCGCCTCGCCCTCGTCTGGGGCGTCCATTCGGTGCAGAGCGAGGACGCCCGCGACGTCGACGACATGGTCGACCGCGCCTGCCGCATCGCCTTCCAGGAAGATTTCGCCCGCGCCGGCCAGCGCATCATCATCGTCGCCGGCGTCCCCTTCGGCACCCCCGGCGCGACCAACATGATCCGCATTTCCTACGTCGGGACCGACGGTTTCGCCGGTCTCTGACCGGAACGGTCAGATATCCCGGCCGCGCACCTCCGGCTCGAGCTTGTCGAGCGCCTTGCGCGCCTCGCCGAGGAACGGGTTGAGCGTCAGCGCCCGTTCGAGAAACTCGTAGGCGCGCGCCTTCTCGCCGAGCTCCTTCAGCACCAGCCCCATGTCCGCGAGCGCGCCGAAATGGCGCGGCTCGAGCGCCAGCGCGCGTTCGAGCTCGCCGAGCGCCTTGCCGTAATCCTCCTCGAGATAGTGGATCGTCGCCCGCTGGCTCCAGGCCTCGGCGAAATCCGGATCGAGCGAGGTGACCGCGTCGAGAAGATCCATCGCCAGCCCCTGATCGCCGGCCAGTGTCGCGCCCATGGCGCGCGACATGAGGAGTGCGATGGTGTCGCCCCCCGCTTTCATCCAGCGGGCCCGGATGCGTCCCTCGATACCGGCCGCCTCGGCGGCGTCGGTCGCCGCCGCGAGACGCCCATAGAGCGCCTCGATGTCGGCCTCGTCGTGATCGGGGACGGGCACTGCCGTCGGCGCGGGCTCGTCCTGGCCGGGCGCAAGGGATTGGGACGGCGCGGCGCCGGCGGCCGCGATGCCGCAGCAAAGCGCGAGCGTGAAGACGAGTGCGGGACCGGTCCGGTGGATCATCACCGCCAAGAATAGCCGAACGCGCCCGGAACGGTCAAAGCCGCCGGGCGCGTTCGCGATCTCGAATGGGCGGTGGTGTCAGCCCTGCCGCGCCTTGTAGCGCGGATTGGTCTTGTTGATGATGTAGACGCGGCCCTTGCGGCGAACCAGACGGTTGGCGCGATGACGCCCGAGCAGCGACTTCAGCGAGTTCTTGATCTTCATCGGACGATCCTGTGGTCTGTCGAGCGCCGGCGACCGGGCAGGTCATGGCCTGCGATCTGCCGGCACCTTGAATTGGGAACGGCGCGCCCGCATCCGCGAGCCACGCCGGCTGGCGCGGACCATAGGTTCGAGCCCCTCTGATGTCAACTGCCGCAACACCGCGACGATCCGCGAATTTCGGCCGCCGAGCGTCGAAATCGGATGAAACGAACGAACGGTTTACCACGTATTAGACGTTGAACACGGAGAATCCGGCAAGGTACGAGACGTGTGACGAGAGCCCCTTCGCGGCAATGGACGACGGACTGAAATCCCAGCGCGACCGCTTCATGGCGTTCGCCTTCGCCGTCGGCGATCTCCTCGTGGAGATCGACCGCGAGGGCAGAATCGTGTTCGCGGTCGGCGCCGGCCGCCCGACGGTCGGCGTCGATACCGCCGCGCTTGCCGGCACGGAGGCTGCCGAACTCTTCGCCGAGGGCGATCGCGGCCTCGTTGCCGACCTCGCCGAGAACCTTGCCGGCGGCGAGCGCCGCGGCCCGATCTCGTTGCGGCTGCGGCCGGGCTGCGGCCGCGGCGCGGTGGTCGCCAACGCCTTCCGCATGCCCGGCCCCGACCGCGCCCTCAGCCTTGCCCTGTCGCCCGCCGACCCGGCGAGCCTTGGCCGCATGGCCGGCCTGCGCGAGGCCGACAGCGGCCTCCTCACCATGGAGAGCTTCATCGAGGGCGCGACCGCGCTGATGCGCTCGCTCGGCACCGACCGCCCGCCGCTCGCCGTCACCTTCCTCACCCTTGGCGACGAATTCGCCGGCGGCACCGCGCTCGCCGAGCCGGTCGCCATGCGGATCGCCGCGATCCTGCGCAGCCGCGCCATCGCCGGTGCGGCGACGAGCCTCGGCGCCGGCCGCTTCGCCGCGATCCACGCCGCGACGCTCGCCCCGCAGCGCCTCGCCGCCGAGGCCGCGGCCGCCCTCGGCGAGGACGCGCCGTCCGAGGTCTCCGGCCTGTCGCTCGATCCCGGCCTCAAGCCCGACGAGGCGGCCCGCGCCATCATCTACGGCACCCACGAATTCGCCGCCGCCGAGACCGCCGGGGCCGATCTCTCGGCCCTTGCCGCGACCCTTGCCCGGCGCGCCGGCGAGATCGTCCGCGAGGCCGGCGCCCTGCGGCGGGCGATCGAGGGCCGCGACATCCAGATCGTCGGCATGCCGGTCGTCGCCCTCGCCGACCATGCGATCAGCCGGCTCGAATTCCTCGTCCGCCTCGCTCCCGGCGAAGCGCCGTTCAGCCATCACCTCCTCGCCGACCGGGCCGGTCCGCTGCACCAGGCCGACCTCGTCATGGCCGAATGCGCCCTTGCCTACATCGCCGCGACCACCGGGCAGAAGGAGCTGCGCGTCGGCATCGACGTCGCTGCCTCCTCGCTCCTGCGCGAAGACGTCATGAGCCGCCTCACCGAGCTGCTGTCGACGACCCATGGCGACATGACCCGCCTCGTCGTCGAACTCAATTTCCACACCGACGTGATCGATCTCGCCGGGCTTTCCAACGCGATCTCGGCGCTTGCCCGATTCGGCGTCGGTGTCGCCCTCGACGAGTTCGGCACCTCGCCGGCCCCGATCAACCACCTGCGCGCGCTGCAGCTCGACGAAATCAAGCTCTCCGGCCAGTGGATCCGGGCTTGCGGCCGCTCGCCCTGCGATGCCGCGCTGGTCGAGGCGATCGTCGGCTTCGCCGCGGCGAGAGACATGGCGACGACCGCCATGACCGTCGATTCGCTGGCGCAGGCCCAGGGCCTTGCCGCCCGCGGTCTTGTCAACGGTCAAGGCGCCGCCTTCGGCCACCCGGTTCCCATCGATGCCACGAAGCTTTCCATGGCTATGGCTGCGGCAGGCGAATAGAGATCCATGACCCCGATCGACCTCAAGGACATGACCTTCCTCGTGATCGACGACAACAATCACATGTTGTCGATCATCAAGACCATGCTGCGCGGCTTCGGGGCCCACCGCATCCGCGAGGCGCACGACGCCGAATCCGGTCTCGAGGAACTGAACCGCTATCCGATCGACGTGGTCATCGTCGACTACGCCCTCGAAACCCTCAACGGCATCGAGTTCACCCAGCTCGTGCGCTCGGCCCGCGACAGCGGCAACCGCTATGTGCCGATCATCATGCTGACCGCCTACACCGAGCGGCGCCGGGTCGAGCAGGCGCGCGACGCCGGCGTCACCGAGTTCCTGAAGAAGCCGGTCTGCGCCCGCGATCTCTACGAACGGGTCTTCGAGGTGGTCATGCACCCGCGCCCGTTCGTCAAGACCGCCACCTTCTTCGGCCCCGACCGGCGCCGCAAGATCGACCCCAACTACAAGGGCCCGGAGCGCCGGGTGAACAGCAACACCCAGTTTGTCGACGACAGGAAACCCTGACGCCCGTCAGCGCGGCTCCAGCGCATAGTCGGCGAGCGGCGGCACCGCGTCGATCAGCCCGCGCTCCTTCAGGAACGCGGCGAACGCCTCGTAGCGCCCCTGATCGAGCGCCGCCGGCCGCTTGGCGAAGCGCGGCAGCGTATCGGCGAAGGCGCGCCGGTTGAGTTCGTCGTCGAGATCGGGATGCGCCTTGACGAAAACCGCCAGCGCCTCGTCCGGGTGGTTGGTGGCGAACACCGCGGCGCGGCCGACCGCATCGAGGAAGGCCCGCATCTTCGGACTCGCCGCCGCGTCCTTGCGGGCCGCGAAGATCAGCTCGTCATAGACCGGGACGCCGTTCTCCTCCGGATAGAAGGCCCGGCCCGGCCGGCCCTCGATTTCCATCTGGTTGAGCTCGAAATTGCGGAACGCGCCGATCACCGCATCGACCTGGCCGGCGATCAGCGACGGCGACAGGCTGAAATTGACGTTGACGAGTTCGACGTCGGAAAGGCCGACCCCGGCCCCTTCGAGCATGCGCCCGAGCAGGGCGTCCTCGAAGCCGCCGACCGAGAAGCCGACGGTCTTGCCCTTGAGGTCGGCGAGCGTCTTCACCGGACCGTCGGCGAGAACGACCACCGAATTCAGCGGCGTTTCGACGAGCGTGCCGATCCGGACCAGCGGCAGCCCCTCCTTCACGTCGAGATGGAGGTTCGGCTGGTAGGTGACGGCGATGTCGGCCTGGCCGGCGGCGACGAGCTTCGGCGGCGCGCTCGGATCGGCCGGCGCGACCAGCTCGACCTCGAGCCCGGCGTCGGCGAAGAAGCCCTTCTCCTTGGCGATCACCAGCGGCACATGGTCCGGATTGACGAACCAGTCGAGGAGGACGGTCATCTTCTCGGCCGCGGCGGACGGCTGGGCGAGAGCCATGGCGAGAGCGAAGGCAAGGCCGGCAAGTCTCATGAAATCGTTCCTCGTTTTGCGGCGGACGCGAAGGCCGCCATGTCGTGTCGGGATGGCCGGCGGGCGCGCCGCGAGCCGAAAAGGCAGCGGCCGCGATCAGCCGGCCTCGTAGCGCTCGGTCAGCCGCGCCAGGCGGTCGACGGCGAAGCGGAAGATGAGGGCGAGCGCGGCGAGGACGGCGAGCGCGGCGAACTCCACGTCTGTCTGCATGCGGGCATTGGCGTGCAGCATGACGAAGCCGAGCCCCTTGGAGGCGCCGACCCATTCGCCGACGACGGCGCCGATCGGCGCCACCGCCGCCGCGACCTTGAGGCCGGAGCCGAGCGCCGGCAGCGCTGCCGGCACGCGGATCGCGAGGAGCGTCTGCAGCCGGCTCGCCCCGGCGATGCGGGCAAGATCGAGCAGGCCCGGATCGGTCCGCCCGAGGCCGTCGAAAAACGCCGAGGCGATCGGGAAATAGATGATGATCGCCGCCATCGTCACTTTCGAGGCAAGACCGTAGCCGAGCCAGATGACGAGAAGCGGCGCGATGGCGAAGACCGGCAGCGCCTGGCTGACGACGACGAGCGGATAGACGAGTTGCCGGGCAAGGAGGAAGCGGCTCATGACGAGCGCCGTCATGACGCCGGCGAGCGTGCCGACGACGAGCCCGGCGACGATCTCGAAGCCGGTGACGGCGGCATGCTCGACGAGGAACCCGGCCTTGGCGACGAGCGTCGCGGCGACCCGCCCCGGTCCCGGCAGAATGAAGGCCGGCACCGCGAGGAGCGAGACCACCGCCTGCCAGAGGAGGAGCGCCGCGACGAGCACGGCGGCCGGGCGCGCGATCCCGGGAATCGCGTCGCGTCCGCTGCGCCGTCGTCGTCTGTCGGTCCTTGCCACGCCCGTCTTGCCCTCGCCTGCCGCGAGGGTGCGGGAATCCGGACTGCGCACGGGAATGCGACCGGTTCCGTCCCTTCGCCGGCATGATCCGGATCAGGTTCGAAGGGTTCGGCCTTGCGCCATCTCAGCTCGTCGAAGAGCACCCCTCGGAACGAGGCCCGATCTTGTCGCGATCGGGCCTCGACCGCAAGGATCGATTTGCGGCAGGCGCCTCAGTGATGCCCGCCGCAGCCGCAACCGCCCTCGCCATGGCCGTGACCATGGCCGTGACCGTGACCGTGACCGTCATGATGGTCGTGGTCGTGGTCGTGCGGGACGGCCGGCGCCAGCGACTGCTCGCCGGCGGCCAGCAGCAGCATCACCGCCCGGAGCGGGCTTTCCTCGCCGGTCACGATCACCTGCACGCCGCGGCGCTCCATCTTGCGGGCAAAGCCGTCGCCGCAGCCGCCGGTGATCAGGATGTCGAGATCGTCGACCGGATGCGGCCCGACGCCGGAAAACTCGTGCATGCTCATCTCGCGCGGCAGGTCGAGACGCTCGATCTCGGTGATGCCCCGCTCGTCGACGAGATAGCGCAGGAAGCGCCGGGCCTTGCCGGCATGGCCGGTGATGGTGCGGAAATTCTGGCTGGTCACGCCGATCTTCATCTGGTGCTCCTTTTCTTGGCCGTTTCGGCCCTCTGTGACTCTCGGCGCGTGGATGGATGTCGGTTTTTGCCGATACCCTCTTGCACATTCGCCGGATTTGACCGTTGTTAGTATCGAAACGGGCCGCTAGAGGCCCTATGTGGGTGCGGATCGAGGGAAGTCCCGCCCGCTGAAAGCCAGACGGATCGAATGAAATGAAAAAAGGCAGGATCGATGCCGCCTGGAAGGGCCTGGCACAGTGCCAGGATTGCGGCATTCGCGATCTGGTGCTCTTCGCCGACCTCGCCGAGCCGGACTTCAATCTGATCCATTTGCCGATCGACGAGATCGAGTTCGACATCGGCGCCACGATCTATTCGGAGGGCGACGAAGCCGGCGCGCTCTTCACCATCCGCACCGGCCTTGCCAAGCTCGTCCAGCACCTGCCGGACGGCAGCCAGCGCATCGTCCGCCTGTTGCGTCACGGTGCCACCGCCGGCCTCGAGGCGACGCTCGGCCAGCCCTATCAGCACACCGCCGTCGCCCTGCAGCCGATTCTCGCCTGCCGCATTCCGCGTCAGGTGGTCGAGCGGCTGAACGAGGAGACCCCGCGCCTGCACGGTCAGCTCATCCGCCGCTGGGCCAGCGCCCTGCGCCAGGCCGACGACTGGCTGACCGAGCTGTCGACCGGCAAGGCACCGCAGCGCCTCGCCCGGCTTCTCCTGCAGCTTTCCGACGGCGACAACACGGTCATGCTGTTTTCCCGGGAGGATCTGGGCTCGATTCTCGGCATCACCACCGAGCATGCGAGCCGGACGGTGGCCGAATTCAGACGCGCCGGCCATCTCGTCGAGATCGGTGCGAATCTTTTCCGCTGCGATCGCCGCCAGCTCGAGAACGTCGCGTCCGGCCCCGCCTGAGGCCATCGCCTGTCTCGAAGAGGACGACGGCACGCGACCGTCTGTTACGGTCGCGTGCCATCGCCATTGCATCGCGGTTGGTGCGCCGCGGAGGCCGGAAACGGCGCCGCGCAGTCGGGGGCGAAGTCGACTGGTAGGCGAGGGAGGCCGTCCGGCATGAGCCCAATAGGCCTCATGTCCCGCCAGTCGGCATTAACAATTCGCAGTCGCAACAGAGTTTTTTCGCCGTGGTTTCC
This sequence comes from Pseudomonadota bacterium, assembly GCA_029572955.1. Classification (GTDB taxonomy): domain Bacteria; phylum Pseudomonadota; class Alphaproteobacteria; order Rhizobiales; family JAKPQE01; genus JAKPQE01. The sequence continues at coordinate 25,464 of JAKPQE010000087.1, read as the reverse complement.
GGCATTGCCGGCGCATTGACACTTGTCGCGCGCATCCTTATGTTCCGGCCGTCTTCTGCGTGATCGTGGATCGACGAGCCGCCGACCGGGCAAGAGGCCCGGAGGTCAACACCCGCCAGCGAGTTTTCGCCCGCGGGTGCGTTTTGTGTTTTGCGGGTTGCCTTGCGGCCCGCCGATGAAGGACGGGATACGGCAACGACATGTTCGAGAGCCTCTCCGACCGCCTGTCTGGCATTTTCGACAAGCTGACGGGCCGCGGCGCGCTTTCCGAAAAGGATGTCGGCGAGGCGCTGCGCGAGATCAGGCGCGCCCTGATCGAGGCCGACGTGGCCCTCGATGTCGTGCGCTCCTTCACCGACAAGGTGCGCGAGCGCGCCGTCGGCGTCGAGGTCATCAAGTCGGTGACCCCCGGCCAGATGGTCGTCAAGATCGTCCACGACACGCTCGTCGAGACCCTCGGCGCCGCCGCCGAGCCGATCGACCTTGCCGCCGTCCCGCCGGTGCCGATCATGATGGTCGGCCTGCAGGGCTCGGGCAAGACGACCACCACCGCCAAGATCGCCCGCCGCCTCACCGAGCGCGGCAAGCGCAAGGTGCTGATGGCCTCGCTCGACACGCGCCGCCCGGCCGCCCAGGAGCAGCTGAAGGTGCTCGGCGAGCAGATCGACGTCGCCACCCTGCCGATCGTCGCCGGCCAGACGCCGGTCGAGATCGCCCGCCGCGCCCTCGACGCCGCCCGCCTGCAGGGCTTCGACGTCGTCCTGCTCGACACCGCCGGCCGCACCCATATCGACGACGAGCTGATGGCCGAGATGGCCGACATCAAGCGCGTCGCCGATCCGCACGAGATCCTGCTCGTCGCCGACAGCCTGACCGGCCAGGACGCCGTCAACCTCGCCAAGTCGTTCGACGACCGCGTCGGCATCACCGGCATCGTGCTCACCCGCGTCGACGGCGACGGCCGCGGCGGCGCCGCGCTCTCCATGCGCGCCGTCACCGGCAAGCCGATCAAACTCATCGGCACCGGCGAAAAGGTCGACGCCCTCGAGGACTTCCATCCCGAGCGCATCGCCGGCCGCATCCTCGGCATGGGCGACATCGTCAGCCTCGTCGAGAAGGCGGCCTCGGCGATCGACGCCGAAAAGGCGGCCAAGATCGCCAAAAAGCTGCAGAAGGGCGATTTCGACCTCGAGGACCTCGCCGATCAGCTGCGCCAGATGGAAAAGATCGGCGGCATGTCCGGCATGCTCGGCCTGATGCCCGGCATCGGCAAGATGAAGAAGCAGATCGAGGCCGCCAATCTCGACGACAAGGTGATCAAGCGCCAGGTCGCGATCATCAACTCGATGACCCGCTTCGAGCGGCGCAACCCCAAGGTCCTCAATGCCAGCCGCAAGAAGCGCATCGCCGCCGGCTGCGGCCTCGAGGTCCAGGACATCAACCGCCTTCTGAAGATGCATCGCCAGATGGCCGACATGATGAAGTCGCTCGGCAAGAAGCGCGGCATGCTCTCGGGCCTGTTCGGCGGCGGCATGCCGCAGGTCGATCCGGGCGCGCTCGAGGCCATGCAGAAGGGCGGCGGCCTGCCCGAGCTCCCGGCCGGCATGCCGAAGCTGCCCGCCGGTGGCCTGCCAGGTGGCCTGCCCGGCCTGCCCGGCCTCGGCGGCCGCGGCGCGGCCTTCCCCGGCAAGGGCCTGCCCGGCGGCTTCCCCGGCAAGAAGAAATAGCCCCCGCGCCGTCCCGACCGGACGGCACGGACGCTGAAACGGAATTCCAGAAGACACCAAGAACCGACGAAACAACAGAACGACCAGACGAAAGGACTTTCCCGATGCCCCTCAAGATCCGTCTCGCCCGCGGCGGCGCCAAGAAGCGCCCGCACTACTCGATCGTCGTCGCCGACGCCCGCTCGCCGCGCGACGGCCGCTTCATCGAGAAGCTCGGCATTTTCAACCCGCTGCTGCCGAAGGACTCGGCCGAGCGCGTCGTGCTGAAGAACGACCGCGTCGAGCATTGGCTCGGCCAGGGCGCCCAGCCGACCGACCGCGTGCTGCGCTTCCTCGACGCCGCCGGCCTTGCCAAGCGTCCGGCCCGCAGCAACCCGAACAAGGGCCAGCCGGGCAAGAAGGCGCAGGAGCGCATCGAAGCCAAGCGCAAGGCCGAGGAAGAGGCCGCCGCTGCCGCCGCCGAGGCTGCCGCCGCGCCGGCCGAAGAAGCTGCCGACGAGGCTGCCGAAGGCTGATTGCCGGCGGGGGATCCCCTCGCTGCCGAACGCGAAACGCAGCCCCGCGCCGTCGCCACGGCCGGGGCTGTATCGTCATTGGGTGAGCCTCGATGAAGAAGCAGGAAGACCGCGTCTGTCTCGCCGTCATCGGCGCCGCCCATGGCGTGCGCGGCGAGGTGCGCGTCAAGCCCTTCGGCGCGGATCCCCTGGCGCTCGGCGCCTATGGCCCGCTCGCCGACGAGAGCGGCACCCGCGAGTTCGAGGTCGCCGCGCTGCGCCCGGTCAAGGGCGGCATGCTGGTCGTGCGCTTTCGCGGCGTTGCCGACCGCGACGCGGCGGAACGCCTGAACGGCACCCGGCTCTATGTCGACCGTGACCGTCTGCCGCCGCCCGGCGAGGACGAGTTCTACCACGCCGACCTCATCGGCCTCGGCGCCGTCCATATCGACGGTGCGCCGCTCGGCCGCGTCGTCGCGGTGCCCGATTTCGGCGCCGGCGACCTCCTCGAGATCGCGACGGGCGGGGGCAAGACCCTGCTCGTGCCGTTCACGCGCGCCGTGGTGCCGGAAATCGACCTTGCCGGCGGACGGCTCGTCGTCGACCCGCCGCCCGGCCTTCTCGACGAAGCTGGCGCGGACGAGGACGAGGAAGCCGGCGCGACCGAAGGTCCCGATCGATGACCGCCTGGCGCGCCACGGTCCTCACGCTCTATCCGGAAATGTTCCCGGGGCCGCTCGGCGCCTCGCTCGCCGGAGCCGCCCTCGCTGAGGGCACCTGGTCGCTCGATACCGTCCAGATTCGCGATTTCGCCACCGACCGCCACCGCACCGTCGACGACACCCCGGCCGGCGGCGGCCCCGGCATGGTGATGCGCGCCGACGTGCTTGCCCGCGCCATCGACGCGGCGAGCCCCGAGGGCGACCCGCGACCCTGCCTGCTGATGAGCCCGCGCGGCCGGCCGCTCACTCAAGGTCGCGTGCGCGAACTCGTCGCCGGCCCCGGCGCCGTCGTCGTCTGCGGCCGTTTCGAGGGCGTCGACGAACGCGTCATCGAGGCGCGCGGCCTCGAGGAGGTCTCGATCGGCGACTACATCCTCTCCGGCGGCGAGATTGCCGCCATGGTCCTCCTCGACGCCGTCGTGCGCCTCCTGCCGGGCGTCATGGGCAATGCGGAATCGGGCGCGACCGAGAGCTTCGAGACCGGGCTCCTCGAACACCCGCACTACACCCGGCCGCAGATCTTCGAGGACCGGCCGATCCCCGAGGTACTGACCTCGGGCCATCACGGCCGCATCGCCGCCTGGCGCCGGGAAGAATCGGAGCGCCTGACCGCCGCGCGCCGGCCGGAGCTTTTTGCCGCGCACGAGGAGCGGGCCGCCGCTGCCGCGCCGCGAAAAAAAGGCGCACGCCGCGCCACCGCGGGAATCGACAAAAGCGAAAAGATGGAGTAGGAACGCCCACGATTTTTCGAACGCGTGCGATCGGAACACGGTCGACGGCCGCCTCCCGGCACGCGCGGCAATATCAAGGAACGTGATCCGGCCCGGCCGGTCACAGGTCTGAAAGAAAGCTTCGCGCGACCCGCCGGGAATGTCCCGGAAGCGGTGCCGCGCCATTCGTCTTGGAAAGGTCCGGAACGATGAACATCATCCAGCAGCTCGAGGCCGAGCACGCCGCCGAACTCGCCGCCAAGCGCGCGGTTCCGGAGTTCTCCCCCGGCGACACCGTCCGCGTGAACGTGAAGGTCACGGAAGGCACCCGGACCCGCGTGCAGGCCTATGAGGGCGTCTGCATCGGCCGTTCCGGCGGCGGCCTCAACGAGAGCTTCACCGTCCGCAAGATCTCCTATGGCGAGGGCGTCGAGCGCGTCTTCCCGATCCACAGCCCGATGATCGACTCGATCGAGGTCGTCCGTCGCGGCAAGGTGCGTCGCGCCAAGCTCTATTACCTGCGCGACCGTCGCGGCAAGTCGGCCCGTATTTCCGAGTCGACCAACGTCCGCACCCGTCGCCTCAACGACGCCGACCGCCAGGCCGCGGCCGATGCCCGCGCCGCGGTCGAGGCCGCCAAGCAGGCGGCTCGTGACGCCGCTGCCGCCGAGGCCGCCGCGAAGGCCGCCGCCGAAGCCGCCGCTGCCGAGGCCGCCGCCGCCGCGTCGAGCGAGACCGGCGTGTAAGCCGGACCGGCGCTTTCCCGGGGACGGGAAAGCCCGAGTGCATTCGAAGAGCCGGTCCGTGCGCGGGCCGGCTTTTTTTCGTCGCCGCGGCCATCCTGCGGCGCAAGGCGGGCCGGACGCTTCTTGACGGCGCACCGGCGCACCCCTAAGACCCCGTTTCCGGGAAATTTGCGATCGCCCGCGCGATGCGGCGAGGAGAAGAGACCATGGCAGACGGCAGCCCGAAGACGCTTTACGACAAGATCTGGGACGATCATGTGGTCGACGAGGCCGAGGACGGCACCTGCCTTCTCTATATCGACCGCCATCTGGTGCACGAGGTGACGAGCCCGCAGGCCTTCGAGGGCCTGCGCATGAACCATCATCGCGTCCGCGCCCCGGAGAAGACGCTCGCCGTCGTCGATCACAACGTGCCGACCACCGACCGCTCCAAGGGCATCGAGGACCCGGAGGCCGCGCTCCAGGTCGCGACGCTGGCCCGGAACGCCGCCGAGTTCGGCATCGACTATTATGACGAGCTCGACCACCGCCAGGGCGTCGTCCACATCGTCGGCCCCGAGCAGGGCTTCACCCTGCCCGGCACGACGATCGTCTGCGGCGACAGCCACACCTCGACCCACGGCGCCTTCGGCGCCCTCGCCCACGGCATCGGCACCAGCGAGGTCGAGCACGTGCTCGCCACCCAGACGCTGATCCAGAAGAAGGCCAGGAACATGCGCGTCGTCGTCGACGGCGCCATTCCGGCGGGCGTCTCGGCCAAGGACATCGTGCTCGCCATCATCGGCGAGATCGGCACCGCCGGCGGCACCGGCAGCGTCATCGAGTTCGCCGGCGAGGCGATCGAGGCGCTGACCATGGAAGGCCGCATGACGGTCTGCAACATGACCATCGAGGGCGGCGCCCGGGCCGGCATGATCGCCCCCGACGAGAAGACCTTCGCCTATCTGAAGGACCGCCCGCGCGCGCCGAAGGGCGCCGACTGGGACGCCGCTCTGCGCTTCTGGGAGACCCTGCGCACCGACGAGGGCGCCCATTTCGACCGCACCCTCCGCCTCGACGCGGCCAGCCTGCCGCCGATCGTCACCTGGGGCACCAGCCCCGAGGACGTCGTCTCGATCACCGGCGTCGTGCCCAACCCGGCCGACGCCCGCGACGAATCGAAGAAGCGCGCCATCACCCGCGCCCTCGACTACATGGGCCTTGCCGCCGGCACGCGGATGACCGACATCGCCATCGACCGCGTCTTCATCGGCTCGTGCACCAACGGCCGCATCGAGGATCTGCGCGCCGCCGCCGCGATGATCGAGGGCAAGCACGTCGCCGACCGCGTCAACGCCATGGTCGTGCCGGGTTCCGGCCTCGTGAAGGAGCAGGCCGAGGCCGAGGGCCTCGACAAGATCTTCCTCGCCGCCGGCTTCGAGTGGCGCGAGCCGGGCTGCTCCATGTGCCTTGCCATGAACGCCGACCGCCTCGCCCCCGGCGAGCGCTGCGCCTCGACCTCGAACCGCAATTTCGAGGGCCGCCAGGGCTTCAAGGGCCGCACCCACCTCGTCTCGCCGGCCATGGCCGCCGCGGCCGCCATCGCCGGCCACTTCGTCGACATCCGCGCCTGGCGCTGAGGCCCGGTCCGGGGCCGGAGACCGGCCCCGCCGCGACCGAACGACCAGCGAAACCAGGAAGAGCCCGCCGCCGGCACCACGCCCGCGGCGGGCTTTTTCGTGGCGCCGCGGCAACGGTCCCGAGGCGGCGGCGCCATACGACAAACTGCCTCATTGACCCTGCGACGCATTTTCAAGTATCACTGTCTTGCGCAATTGAGAACGACTTGCATATTACCGTTCGATGATGTACCAATGCGCGAGCCGCGGGACGACTCCGCGGGACCGACGAGAGGCCAGTGGCGATGAATGTACGCGTGGACGTGTCGAGCCTTCGGGAAGCCGCAGCGGGCGGCGAGCATATGTTCCCCCTGGCTCTGGCCGCCGAAGGCGAGAAGGTGCGGATCGCCGCCCTGCGCGCCGGCAAGGGACTCAGCCGCCGCCTCACCGACCTCGGCCTGCCGCTCGGCGCCGAAATCCGCGTCATGCAGCGCCGCCCCGGCGGCGCGATGATCGTCGGCCGTGATGCCCTTCGCGTCGCCCTCGGCGCCGGCATGGCCCAGAAGGTGATGGTCGCCCTCGCGACCACCGCCCCCGACGCGAAAGCCGCCTGACGCACGGGTTCGAGAGCGACATGACGAAGGCCTGCTGCGATACCGGTGACGGCAAAGCCGCCCTCCTCCCCGGCTCCACCATCACGATCGGCGTCGTCGGCAATCCCAACTGCGGCAAGACCACGCTTTTCAACGCCCTGACCGGCGCCCGCCAGTTCGTCGGCAACTGGCCCGGCGTCACCGTCGAGCGCAAGGAAGGCCGCTACAGGGACGGCGACGTCATCGTCCGCGTCATCGATCTGCCGGGCGTCTACACCCTCGGCGTCGTGCCCGGCCTCGAGGAGGAATCCCTCGACGAGAAGCTCGCCCGCAACAACATCATGGCCGACGACATCGACGTCGTCGTCAATATCGTCGATGCCGGCAATCTCGAGCGCAATCTCTACCTGACCGCCCAGCTTCTCGAGCTGAAGCGCCCGACCGTCATCGCCCTCAACATGATGGACGCGGCCCGCAAGCAGGGCATCACCATCGACATCGCCAGCCTCTCCGAGCGGCTCGGCTGCCCGGTCGTCGAGACCGTCGCCTCGCGCGACGAGGGCATCGACGCCCTGAAGGCGGCGATCGCCGGGATCGCCCGCAAGCCCGAGCCGCCGCACGCCGAGATCGGCTATCCGGTGATGGTCGAGCGCATCGTCTCCGAATTCGCCGCCACCTATGGCGCGCGGGCCGAGGCGACCCATTGCGACCCGCGCTGGCTCGCCGTGCGCCTGATCGAGGGCGACGACCTTGCCGAGACGATCGTCGGCCCCGAGGGCCGCGACGCCCGCAAGGCCCGCATCGCCGAGCTCGAGGCCGAGCTCGGCGAGGACGCCGACATCCTCGTCGCCGACGGCCGCTTCTCCTTTGCCAATCACATCGCCCTCGGCGCGACGAACCGCGTCGGCGAGATCGAGCGCTCGGTCTCCGACCGCGTCGACCGGGTGGTGCTGAACAGCTTCGCCGGACCGGCGATCTTCCTTGCCATCATCTATCTGATGTTCACCTTCACCATCAATTTCGGCGGCGCCTTCGTCGACTTCTTCGACGGCGCGGCCGGAACCCTGCTGGTCGACGGCACCAAGGAACTCGTCGCGGCGATCGGCCTGCCGCAATGGCTCGGCGTCATCCTCGGCGACGGCATCGGCGGCGGCATCCAGACGGTCGCGACCTTCATCCCGATCATCGGCTTCCTCTACCTCTTCATGGCCCTGCTGGAGAATTCCGGCTACATGGCCCGCGCCGCCTTCCTGATGGACCGGCTGATGCGCGCCGTCGGCCTGCCCGGCAAGGCCTTCGTGCCGCTGATCGTCGGCTTCGGCTGCAACGTGCCCGGCATCATGGCCTCGCGCACGCTCGACAAGGAGCGCGACCGCATCATGTCGGTGCTGATGACGCCGTTCATGTCCTGCGGCGCCCGCCTCACCGTCTATGCGCTCTTCGCGGCGGCCTTCTTCCCGAGCGGCGGACAGAACATCGTCTTCGCGCTCTATCTGATCGGCATCCTCGCCGCCGTCGCCACCGGCTTCCTGTTGCGCCACACGCTGCTGAAGGGCGAGACGACGCCGTTCATCATGGAACTGCCGCCCTATCGCCTGCCGCGGCCGCGCGACGCCTTCATCCAGGCCTGGATCCGCCTCAAGGGCTTCATCTTCGGCGCCGGCCAGATCATCGTCGTCGTCGTGATGTGCCTCTCGGTCCTCAATTCCTTCGGCACCGACGGCTCCTTCGGCAACGAGGACAGCGATCGTTCCGTGCTTTCCGCCATCGGCCGCGCCATCGTTCCGGCCTTCGAGCCGATCGGCCTCACCGACGACAACTGGCCGGCCGCCGTCGGCATCTTCACCGGCATCTTCGCCAAGGAAGCCGTGGTCGGCACGCTCGACGCCCTCTACAGCCGCATCGACGTGACCGAGGAAGAAGCCGCGGCCGAAGCCGCCGAGCCCTATGACCTCGTCGGTGGCCTCACCGCCGCGCTCGCCACCATTCCCGACAACTTCGCCGGCATCGGCGACTTCTTCACCGACCCGCTCGGCATGGGCATCGTGCGCTCGAGCAGCGACCTCGACGCCGCCGCCGGCGAACAGGAGGTCTCGACCTCGACCTTCGGCGCCATGCAGAAGCGCTTCGACGGCGGCGCCGGCGCCTTCGCCTACCTGCTGTTCGTCCTGCTCTATTTCCCCTGCGCCGCCGCGCTCGGCGCCGTCGCCGGCGAAATCGGCAACCGCTGGGCGACCTTCGCCGCGCTCTGGACCACCGCCATGGCCTATCTCGGCGCCACGAGCTTCTACCAGCTCGCCACCTTCTCGGCCCATCCGGCAAGCTCGGCGGCCTGGGTCGGCGGCATGGCCGCCGCCGCCGCCATCGGCATCGCCGTCATGCGCCGCATGGGCCGGCGCGGGCCGCAGGCCGCGATCCTGCCGGCCGAGTGACGGGGAGGCGAAGATGCTCGTCCGCGATCTCAACACCTATCTCGCCGAACACGGCCGCGCTTCGATGACCGACCTCGTCAACCGCTTCGGCGCCTCGCCCGACGCGCTGCGCGCCATGCTGCAGATGCTGATCGCCAAGGGCCGCGTCGCCCGCGTCGAAGCCGAAACCAAATGCGGCGGCTGCACCAAGTGCAGCCCGGACACGCTCGAGGTCTATTGCTGGCTGAAGGCCGCCTGATAGCAAGGGCCGCGCGACAGCGCCGGCGATCTCATTCGGCGTCGTTCCCGCGGAAGCGGGAATCCATGAGGAATTTCAGCGCACTCCCGACCTGAACCGGTTCCGGTTGCATTGCCGCATGGATCCCCGCCTGCGCCGCGATCACGGAGACGGAACCCACCGGACGCGCGGCAACACACCGGCACGCGCAGCGCTCCCACGGCTCGCATCCCTATCGACCCTTCCAAAATTCCGGCGGCCGCGATATGGAAGCGGCCATGAAGTTCCTCGATCAAGCCAAGGTCTATATCCGCTCGGGCAATGGCGGCGCCGGCTGCGTCTCCTTCCGCCGCGAGAAGTTCATCGAGTTCGGCGGTCCCGATGGCGGCGACGGCGGACGCGGCGGTGACGTCGTTGTCGAATGCGTCGACGGTCTCAACACGCTCATCGACTACCGCTACCAGCAGCATTTCAAGGCCCAGACCGGCGGCCACGGCATGGGCAAGAACCGCCACGGCGCCAAGGGCGGCGACATCGTGCTGAAGGTCCCCGTCGGCACCCAGATCATCGACGACGAGGAAGAGACGCTGATCGCCGACCTGACCGAAGTCGGCCAGAGGCATGTGCTTGCCCGCGGCGGCAATGGCGGCTTCGGCAACAGCCACTTCAAGTCCTCGACCAACCAGGCCCCGCGCCGCGCCAATCCCGGCGAGGTCGGCGAGGAGCGCTGGGTCTGGCTGCGCCTGAAGCTGATCGCCGATGCCGGCCTCGTCGGCCTACCGAATGCCGGCAAGTCGACCTTCCTCGCCGCCGTCTCGGCCGCCAAGCCGAAGATCGCCGACTATCCGTTCACGACGCTCCATCCCAATCTCGGCGTCGTCGCGCTCGACGACCGCGAGTTCGTCCTCGCCGACATCCCCGGCCTCATCGAGGGCGCCCACGAGGGCATCGGCATCGGCGACCGCTTCCTCGGCCATGTCGAGCGCTGCCGCGTGCTCCTGCACCTCGTCGATGCCTCCGAGGAGGACGTCGCCAAGGCCTATCGGGTGGTGCGCAAGGAGCTGAAGCTCTACGGCGCCGACCTTGCGAAGAAGCCCGAGATCGTCGCCCTGTCGAAGATCGACCTCCTCGACGAGGAGACGCGGGCCGAAAAGCTGGCGGCGCTGAAGAAGGCCGCCCGCAAGACGCCGATCCTGCTGTCCGCCGCGACCGGCGAAGGCGTGCGGACGGCGATCGCCGCCCTCGTCAGGAAGATCGACGACGCCGTCGCCGAGGAAGCCGACAGCCATCCGGCCAATGACCGACCATGGCAGCCGGGCAGCTGACGTGCTAGAGCGTTTCCAGGCGAAGTGGCCGCCGGTTCGCCGTCCGGAAACGCGACAAAACGAAGACCAGAGGCGATTCATTGATTCCGTGAAGAAGTGAACGGCTCTGGGACGCGCCGGCACACGGCGCGCGACCGCCGGCCTCGCGGAAGGAGGCCGGACTGGGGACTGAACCGGCATCGGTAACCGACACCATGAAGAAGAGACTCGACGCCTACCCCCGCATCGTCGTCAAGATCGGCTCCTCGCTGCTGGTCGACAGCAAGAAGGGCGCCCTGAAGCGCACCTGGCTGGAAAGCCTCGCCGACGACGTCGCCGAGTTGCTCGAGGCCGGCTGCGAGGTCGTCCTCGTCTCCTCCGGCGCGATCGCCCTCGGCCGCTCCGTGCTCGGCCTGCCGCGCGGCCCCCTGAAGCTCGAGGAAGCCCAGGCCGCCGCCGCCACCGGCCAGATCGCCCTTGCCCGCGCCTATGCCGAGGCGCTGAAGGCGCGCGGCATCAACGCCGGCCAGATCCTGCTGACGCCGACCGACACCGAGGAGCGCCGCCGCTATCTCAACGCCCGCGCCACCATCGGCACGCTGCTGAAGCTGCGCGCCGTGCCCGTCGTCAACGAGAACGACACGGTCGCGACCGTCGAGATCCGCTACGGCGACAACGACCGTCTCGCCGCCCGCGTCGCCTCGATGATGGGCGCCGACTGCCTCGTGCTGCTCTCCGACATCGACGGCCTCTACACCGCCCCGCCGGCCGACAACCCCGACGCCGAGCTGATCCCGGTGGTGCCGCGCATCACCAAGGAGATCGAGGCGATGGCCGGCGCCGCCGGCTCCGAGCTTTCGCGCGGCGGCATGAAGACCAAGATCGAGGCCGGCAAGATCGCCGCCGGCGCCGGCACGACGATGGTCATCGCCTCGGGCAAGACGCTGCATCCGCTGGCGACCATTTCGGCCGGCGGCCGGGCGACCTGGTTCCCCGCCCCCGGCTCGCCGGTCACCGCCCGCAAGAAGTGGATTTCCGGCACGCTCGAGCCGCGCGGCGCGCTTCATCTCGACGCCGGCGCCGTCCGGGCGCTGCGCGCCGGCAAGAGTCTCCTGCCGGCCGGCGTGAAACGGGTGGAAGGCAGCTTTGCCCGCGGCGATGCTGTTGCCATATATGATGCCGACGGTCACGAGATCGGCCGCGGCCTCATCGAATACGACCACGACGACGCGGCCCGCATCGCCGGCCGCAACAGCAAGGAAATCGAGGCGATCCTCGGCTATTCCGGCCGCGCCGAGATGATCCACCGGGACGACATGGCACTGCGCGAGGGAGAGGCACAATGACCGCCGAAACCGCAACGAGCGAAGACACCGGCGTTGCCGCCGAGATGCTGGAGATCGGCACCCATGCCCGCGCCGCCGCCCGCGCCCTCGCCAACGCCCCGACCGAGCAGAAGAACCGCGCCTTGATGGCGATGGCCCGCAACATCCGCTGCTCGGCCGCCTCGATCCTCGGCGCCAATGCCCTCGACGTCGCCGACGCCAATCGCGCCGGCATGGCCGCCGCCTTCGTCGACCGGCTGAAGCTGACGCCCGACCGTATCAACGCCATGGCCGCCGGCATCGAGGCGATCGCCGTGCTCGACGATCCCGTCGGCACCGTCATCACCGGCTGGGACCGCCCGAACGGCCTCCACATCGATCGCGTCCGCACGCCGCTCGGCGTCGTCGGCATCATCTACGAGAGCCGGCCGAACGTCACCGCCGACGCCGGCGCGCTCTGCCTCAAGGCCGGCAATGCCGCGATCCTGCGCGGCGGCTCCGACAGCTTCCGCTCGTCCGGCGCCATCCACGCCTGCCTCGCGCGCGGCCTCAACGAGGCCGGCCTGCCGATGGAAGCGATCCAGATGGTGCCGACCCGCGACCGCGCCGCCGTCGGCGAAATGCTCGCCGGCCTCGGCGGCAATGTCGACGTCATCGTGCCGCGCGGCGGCAAGAGCCTCGTCGCCCGCGTCCAGTCCGAGGCGCGCGTGCCGGTCTTCGCCCACCTCGAGGGCATCTGTCACATCTACGTCCATGCCGCCGCCGATCTCGACATGGCCCGCGACATCGTGCTGAACGGCAAGATGCGCCGCACCGGCATCTGCGGCGCGACCGAGACGCTGCTCGTCGACCGCGCCGTCGCCGGCACCCACCTCGTGCCGATCCTCGAGGCACTCGCCGCCGCCGGCTGCGAGATCCGCGGTGACGCCGATACCTGCGCCGCCTTCCCCGCCGCCGTGCCGGCGACCGAAGAGGACTGGTCGACCGAATATCTCGACGCGATCATCTCGGTGAAGATCGTCGACGGCCTCGATGCCGCCATCGATCACATCGAGACCTACGGCTCGCACCACACCGACGCCATCGTCACCGACGACGCGGCGGCGGCCGAGCGGTTCCTCGCCGAGGTCGACAGCGCCATCGTGCTGCACAACGCCTCGACCCAGTTCGCCGATGGCGGCGAATTCGGCATGGGCGCCGAGATCGGCATCGCCACCGGCCGCATGCATGCCCGCGGCCCGGTCGGCGTCGAGCAGCTGACGAGCTTCAAGTATCGCGTCCGCGGCACCGGCCAGACCCGGCCGTGAGACATACCGTTGCCAACGATCCGATGCGCGTGCCGCCGGCCTGTCCCGGCATGCGCATCGGCCTTCTCGGCGGCTCCTTCAATCCACCCCACGCCGGCCACCGCCACATCTCGCTGACCGCGCTGAAACGCGCCGGCCTGTCCCGCGTCTGGTGGCTTGTCACCCCCGGCAACCCGCTGAAGGACAAGGGCGAACTCGCCCCGCTCGACGGGCGCGTCGCCGCCGCGCGCATGGTCGCCGATCATCCGCGGATCGACGTCACCGCCTTCGAGGCGACGCGCGGCAGCGCCTACACCTTCGACACCATCCGCTTCCTGAAGGCCGGCCATCCCGGCGTCGACTTCGTTTTCCTGATGGGTGCCGACAACCTCGCCGGCTTCCACCGCTGGCGCCGCTGGCGCGAGATCGCGGCGATGGTGCCGCTGCTCGTCGTCGACCGGCCGGGCAGCAGCCTTGCCGCCGTCGCCGGGCGCGCCGCGACGACCCTTGCCGGCGCCCGCCTCGACGAGAGCGACGCGCCGCTCCTTTCCGGCGCCCGACCGCCCGCCTGGTGCCTTCTCACCGGGCCGCGCGTCGACCTTTCCTCGACCGCGCTGCGCCGTGCGGCAAAGGCCGGATAGCCTCTGTTCTTGAAACTTTCACTGTGAAGCCCTTATTTTAGGACCAGCCGGCGAGACCGGCGACTCGTGCCGGACGGTCCGGCACCGAGAAAACCAGACGTCGAGAGGAAAATCCCCTGACGATGACGATAGAGACCGAGGGCTCGCCTGGCCGCGCCCCTCTGGCCGCAGCCGAAAAGCCAAATTCGGCGGAGGCCCTTGCAACAGTCCTCGAAAGCCTCGAGAGCTCCAAGGCCGAGGACATCGTCACCATAGACCTCAGTGGCAAGACGACGATCGGCGACTTCATGGTGGTGGCCTCCGGCCGCTCGAACCGCCATGTCGGCGCCGTTGCCGATCATCTGCTGTCGGCGCTGAAGGAAGCCGGCTACGGCAATGCCCGCGTCGAGGGTCTGCCGCATTGCGACTGGGTGCTGGTCGATGCCGGTGACATCATCGTTCATCTGTTCCGCCCGGAAGTCCGCAGCTTCTACAACATCGAGAAGATGTGGTCGGCCGATCGGCCGAGCGATGTCGGGCACGCCTGACCGCGACCTGCGGGGGTGAGCCGGGAGCGGCGCCCTCGCCAGCGAGGGATCGCCGCCGATGCGGATGACGATTGCCGCGATCGGGCGGCTGAAGGCCGGCCCCGAGCGCCAGTTGGTGGAGCGCTACGTCGAGCGCGTCGCCAAGGCCGGCAAAGCGGTCGCCCTTGGGCCCGTGACGGTGCGCGAATTCGCCGAGAGCCGCGCCGAACGCACCGATGACCGCCGCCGCGCCGAGACCGACCAGCTGATCGAGGCGACCGCCGGCGCGACCCGCCTGATCGCCCTCGACGAGCGCGGCAAGACCGTCACCAGCGCCGATTTCGCCGCTCTCCTCGGCCGCCTGCGCGACGACGGCGCCGGCGAGATCGCCTTCGTCATCGGCGGCGCCGACGGCCACGACGAGCGCCTGCGCGACCGCGCCGACCATGTCTTCTCCTTCGGGCCGATGACCTTCCCGCACCAGATCGTCCGCCTGCTGCTCGTCGAGCAGCTCTACCGCGCCGTCACGATCCTCTCCGGCCACCCCTATCACCGCGAATAGCGCGGCGGATCGGCTGCGACACTTGTCGCCGAAGGTCGGGCTTGCTGCACCTGCGAAATATCGACATATTCCGCCTTCCCCGTACAGCAAGGAGACTGTTCATGCGCATAGACGCCGTACCGATCGGCAAGAACCCGCCCCACGACGTCAATGTGATCGTCGAAGTTCCGATCGGCGGGGAACCGATCAAGTACGAAATGGACAAGGGTGCGGGCGCGATGTACGTCGACCGCTTCCTCTATACCGCGATGCACTATCCGGGGAACTACGGTTTCATTCCGCATACGCTGTCCGACGACGGCGACCCGATCGACGTTCTCGTCGCCAACCGGCGCGCCCTCATTCCGGGCTGCATCATTTCCTGCCGGCCGATCGGCGTGCTGATCATGGAAGACGAGTCCGGCCACGACGAGAAGGTCGTCGCCATCCCGACCCGCAAGCTGACCGGCATGTATGACGGCGTCGAGAACTACGACGACCTGCCGCAGCAGCTGATCCGCCAGATCGAGCACTTCTTCACCCACTACAAGGATCTGGAATCCGGCAAGTGGGTGCGCGTCGTGCGCTGGGGCGATCACGAGGAGGCCGCGAGCCTCATCGTCGCCGCCATCGAGCGCGAGCAGGCGGCCCTGAAGGGCAAGGCCTGACCCGACCGCAAGACCGGTTTCGACGCCCGCGCGCGGCAACCCCGCGCGCGGGCGTCTTCGTTTCCCAAAGGCCTCGTTTTTCAAAGGCCGCCATAGCCGCTCGACAGCAGCTTCAGCCCGAAGAGGATGATGATGAGGCCGCAAAGGCCCCTGAGAAGACTGCCGTATCTGTAGGTGGTCCGCTGGCCGATCCGGCCCGACACCCAGCCGGCCGCGGCGCCGAGATAGTAGATCGGCGAAGCGAGCGTCCCGACCCCGAAGAGGAAGGCCAGCGTTGCCGCCGTCATCGCCGACTGGGTCGTCGCGCCATAGAGCATGACGGCATAGAGCGGCGGGCACGGCATCAGGCTCGTCGCGAGGCCGAGCGTCGCCATATGCCTGAACGAGGACCGCTGCGGCCGCGCCGCGCCGCGCGGTGCCGCGCAGCTGGTCCGCCGCCTGACGAGAACGAGGAAGCCGATCAAAAGGACGAGCGCCCCGGAGACGAGCATCGGCGCCTCGAGGCCGACATGATCGAGCACCACCTGTCCGGCGAACCCGGCCGCCGCGCCGAGGACCGTATAGCCGGCGACCCGCGTCAGCACGAACACCGCGGTCGCGTCGAAGCCGCCGCCGAACCCGGACTGGGTGGCAAAGACATAGGGCGCGACCAGCGGCAGGCAGGACAGGCTGCACATCGTGAGGCCGTAGAAGAACCCCATGGCCAGCACCGCGAAATGGATGCCGCCCAAGCCCTCGAACGGCGCGAGATAGGGACCTATTGCGGGCAGACCCGACACTCGTCGCCCCCCTGCATCCGCTCGGTCTTGGGCAGTTCCGCGGTCGGAACGCCGCTCCTGTATTCGTCATGGGCGATCATCGCCGCGCCGATCGCCGTCGTGACCTGCGGCATGTTCTCGGGCACGAAGAGGTCGGTCGCCAGCTCGTCTTCGAGCGCCTGGATCAAGCCCTTGTTCAGCGCCGGACCGCCATCGAAGAAGACCTGGTCGACGACCTTCACCCGCCGCGCCATCTTGGCCAGCCGCTTGGCGATGGCGAAATGGGCGCCGGCGATGATCTCGCTCGGCTTCTTTTCCCGCGCCAGCAGCGAAATGATCTCGCTCTCGGCAAAGACCGTGCAGGTCGAGTTGATCCGCAGCGGCACGTCCGCCTCGAGGGCCATGTCGCCGAGATCGACCACCTCGACCTCGAGGATGCGCGCCAGCGCCTCGAGGAAGCGCCCGGTTCCCGCCGCGCACTTGTCGTTCATGGAGAAGTTCTTGGCGACCCCCTGCTCGTCGAGGCCGATGACCTTGGTATCCTGCCCGCCGATATTGACGATGGTGCGTATCGTCAGCCCGGCCCGGCCGCCATACCAGGTGGCGCCCTTCACGTTGGCGGTGATCTCGGAAATGTTGCTGTCGGCGAATTTGACGAGCCGCCGGCCGTAGCCGGTGGAGGTGACGAACTTGACGCTGTCGGCCTCGAGCCCGAGTTCCCGGCGGAAGTCGTCGAACAGCCGCCAGGCGCTGTCGTTACAGTGCACGCCGGTCGGCACCACCCTGTAGCCGAGAACCTCCGACCCGTCCGTGATCGCCACCTTGGTCGTGGCGGAACCGACGTCGATGCCTGCGAAGAAAGTCATGCGCTCACCCCCGCTCTGCCCTTCAGTGTTTCGATGAATGCCTCGATCCGGGTGCGAAGCTGCTCGATATCCTGCGGCGCGTAGTCCGTTTCCACCTTGAGCATCGGCACGCCCTTTTTCTGCAGCGCCGTCTCGATCGTCTTCATCTCGATGTCGAAGGGGTGGCAGCCCTTGAAGACGTGGTAGATCACGCCCTCGACCCGATAGTCCTCGACCAGTTGCAGGACCCGGTCGCGCCGCTCCGTCGTGTTCGAGAACGTCGGACACGAGCACGGCAGCATGTAGCGATCGGCAATAGCCTCCAGCATGTCCGGCAGCGTGCCCTCGTCGAGGGAAACCATGTCGCTGAGATAGCGCCCGGACGTGCAGAACTCGTCGGCGACGAGGACCGCGCCGAGTTCCTCGAGGATCGTCGGTATCTTCCAGTTCGGAAACACCACCGGCGAGCCGGTGAGCATGAGCCGGGCCGCGGTCGGCTTGGCGACGTGGACGCCGTTGGCGATGCGCTGCTCGAGTTCCTCGTTGAGGCTGGCGAGCGCGGCGGTCCAGGGTTCGACCTCGTCGTAGAAATAGGCGTTGAGGATTTCCAGCGCGTCGCGCCCGTGAATGACCGCCGGGGTGTGCTTGCGGATCTCGTGGAAGCGATGCACTTCGCGCTGGGCGCGCTGCACCCGCCGGATCGCATCCTGCAACCGCTTGCGATCGATCCGCTTGCCGGTCAGCCGCTCGAGCGACTGCTTGAAGCGCAGGACCTCCTCGAGCCAGAAGTCCCGTGACGCCTCGAGCTCCTTGATCCGCGGCAGACCGAGCATGTGGACGTCGTGGTGCTCGGCGAGGATCTCGCCGATCTTGGTTTTCCAGTCGCAGCTCGTCGGCAGCGCCACCAGATCGCAGCGCTGATAGAAGTCGAGGATCGGAAGCGTCGAGAACCCCATCTCCGACTTGACCATCGGACAGGCGACATCGGGCAGATGGTCCTCGCCGATCTCGACGCTCTCGTAGGACCCCGCGCAAAGCCGCACCGGACGGGCACCGCTGGCATAGATCAGCTCTTCGGGCACGAAAACGCAGTACGTGCCGACCATCTTGCGCCCGGCCTCGAGCCGGACGACATCCTTGCCGCCATGGATGAAGGCTTTGAATATCCGGTCGAAATAGGCCATGCCGTCGGGCCGGGTCCGGTCCTCCTCGATCCCGTCGAAGATCTCGCGCACGGTCATGTCGAGATTGATGCGGACCTTGTTGGCCAGCCGTTCGCTCTTGCTCGGTTTCGGCGGCGAGGCGGCGCCATCCGCCTGCGGCCCGCCGCCGGTCTGCGCGGCGGCCGAAGCCTCACCCTTGCCTCGCGCCCGTCCGGCGCCGATCGTCATCATCTTGCGCAGATCCATCGCCCACCTCACTGCTCTGTCTTCTTCGACTGCCGCTCGAGGAAACCGGCCTCGCTCGCTCGGAACACCTCGATGCCCAGGAACGTTGCCGTGAGGGCCTTGTTTTCCGGACAGGATTCGACGCATCGCAGGCACAGGATGCAGTCCTGCGTGACCAGATTGGTCTTGACCTTCTCTTCCTCGATCTCGCGGATTTCCATCGGGCAGGCCCGATAGCAGCTGCCGCAGCGGGTGCACCGCTGGCCGTCCTTCCTGAGCGAGAGCAGGCCGACCTTGTCGAACAGCGACAGGAAGGCGAGCATCGGGCAGTAGGAGCAGAAGAAGCGCCGCTTGACGAAGGAGACCGGAACGAACAGCCCCGCCAGGACGATCGCCAGCGTCGTCAGCACCAGCGTCGGGATGCTCGAGAAATCGACGTGGAACTCGCTGGTATCGCCCTTGAGCAGGGGCAGCAGGGGCCGCGCCGGGCACATCTGGCAGAACGGCGCCGTCCAGTCGCGCGACAGTCCGAGATTGCCGATCGCCAGCGGGAGAAGGATGAGCAGCGCCAGCAGCACGTACTTCACCGACCGGTAGCGCTTCACCGAACTCCACGGCAGCCGCGACAGGTCGATGCCGATGAGGTTGCGCAGCTTGGTGATCAGGTCCTGCAGGAATCCGACCGGACAGATCCAGCCGCACCAGGCCTTGTTGAGGACGACGGCGAGCAGCGCCGCCGTGCCGATGAGGACGAGCAGGGTGACGCCCATGGTGCCGAGCAGCGCCGGAAGCGGGCGGGCGAGCTGATGCTGCAGGGCGATGAGGAAACAGCCGCCGCCGACATCCTCGACGAACGCGCAGGAGAACGTCGGCAGCTTGCTGCCGAAGTCGATCGCCACTGCACCGCCATAGATGAGAAGGACGAAGGAGATCGCCTGAACCAGAAGACGCAGACGCTGCACGTTCATGCCCTTGTCCTCCGGCGCAGGCGCTGGGTGACGATGGCCGCTCCGCCGACGAGGGTCGTGAAGACGAAGATCAGGTAGGCCACCCGCTTGCTTTCCCACTCGTTGCTGTCGGGAAAGACCTGGAAGGCGAGCGTCGCGACGAAGCGCTCCCGCTCGTAGGGATTCCCGAAGTAATTGCCCGGGCTGTCCTCGACATGCTCGGTCTGCAGCAGGAACAGCGCCGTCCGGTTCTTGTCGATCGGGCCGTCCCGGAACTCTTCCTTGATCAGCGTGAACTCGGCCTTGCCGTCGGCATCGGTCTGCAGGCGCCGTTGCCAGTCCTGCGACGTCGTCAGGCTGATCGGCGCATTGGCGAGGGGCTTGCCCTCGAACAGCACCTGCACGCGGGCCGTGTGGCCGACCCGCGAGCGATAGCGGTCGCCGTCATTGTCGAAGAACCGGACGATCTCCAGCCGCGGTGTCCCGCCGAGGAAGCCGGGGCGATAGGCGGTGTCCCGCTGCACCTTGCCGGGCACCTCGCCGTGCATCATGAAGCCGTAATAGGCATAGAGATGCAGCCGGCTGCCGCCGGCGACCCGGTCGCCGTCATAGCCGATGAGGCGATAGTCGCCCCCCGTCCCGGTCGGAAACTCGACCCGGCGGCGCGGTCCTTCCTGCCGCACGGTGAGCGGAACGAGACGGTGGTCGGGCCGCTCGAGCCAGAACCGGGCATCGAGCGGACCGGCACCGGCCGGCCGGGCATTCGCCTGCGGGAACACGCCTTCGTAGATCAGCGCCTTCTGCATGCGTTCGCCATGGGAGCGCGCGCCGCCGCCCTCCCCGCCCGAGCCGCCGCGCGCCGCCCGGTCGCCGGACGGCATTCGCATGTCCGCACCCCGGTCGCCGGACGGCATTCGCATGCCGGCTCCCTGGCCGGCGGGTGCCCGTTCGCCCGGGCCGCCGCCTGCAGTGCGGTCTGCCGCGGTTCTCTCCTGTGATGGTCGTTGTCCGTCCCGGTCCACCAGACCGAGCCACATCGTCCTGGTTTCGGCGACCGCCTCGACCGTCGTCGCCTGCAGCAGCAGGGCGAGGCCGATGCCCAGCACGGGCAGACGTCCTGAAGAAAACCGCGGCATACCTGCCTCCTCCGGTCGCGCTAGAAGGTGACCCTGGCGCCGGCGGCGAAGAACCGCCCGTCGCCCGGCGTGTAGCTGCGGCCGCTGCGGGTGCTGTAGGAGACGCTGTCGGCGTATTTGGTGTCGGTCAGATTGCGGATCTGGCCCCACACCGACCAGGTACCGACCTGATAGTCGACCCTGAGGTGCCACAGATCGGGACGCCGGTATTTGCCGAACGGATCGTCGTTCAGGTCGCTGGTGTAGAAGCTCGAGATGTGGTCCCACTCGAGTTCGACCTCGAGCTCGGGGATCGGCATCACCGTCAGGCGGGCGTTCAGGTGGTGCAGCGGCGAGGCGGCGACATATTTGCCGGTGTAGTCCACCCCCTCGTCGACGAAGTCGGTGAACTTGTTCTCCGCGTAGGTGTAGGACGCATCGAGCCGGACCATGTCGTGCGGCTTGAAGTAGAACATCGACTCGAGGCCGCTGCCCCGGACCTCGCCGGCATTGGTATAGACGCGCCCGGCCAGGGTGCCGTCCCGGTCGACGCCGACGACCATGTCGTAGATGTTGGTGTAGTAGACCGCCACGTCATAGCCGAACCGGTCGTCGAACAGGCTGCCGCGCAGACCGGCCGAGTAGTTCTTCGCCGTTTCGGGATTGAGGTTGGGGTCGGCGTTGTAGCCGCTCATGCGGCCCCGGCTGATCGTCGCCTTGCTGGTGAACAGGCGCGAGCGACTGGGCACGACGAACGCTTCGCCATAGCCGAGCCACAGGACGTTGCGGTCGGTGAGATCGATGCTGACGCCGGCCTTCTTGCTGAAGTTCTGATAGTCCGACTTCAGCTTGCCCGAGGTGCCGAGCTTGTCGACGCCGGTATAGCGGATCTTGTCGAAGCGGCCGCCGAAGGTGAACTCCACCCGTTCGACCGGCGAGAACTGCACCTGGGCGAACGGTGAGGCCGTTTCGGCGAGCAGGTCCCAGTCGCTTTGCAGAGCCCCCCTCTGGACGCTGACGTCGTTGACCCAGCCGTAGCTCTTCTCGCGGTAGTCGCTGTATTGCAGGTCCGCGCCGCCGACGATCTTGGTCGAGAGGAAGTCGAGATGGTGCTTGTACTCGACGACGAGATTGTGATCGAGCGCCTCCTCGTCGACATAGCCGCTCTTGTACGACAGTGCGGTCGGGCCTTCCGCCGTCGTCTTGCGACCGGAATAGGCGACCTTGCCGCTGGCCATATCGCTGAAATCGTGCTCGAGGCTGCCCGAGACCGTGCTGAAGCTGTTGTCCTCGAAGGCATCGTGAATGACGGCCTGCTGCCAGTCGGCCGCGTATTCGGCGGCGCTCAGCGTGCCCGGCTGCTGGTCCCAGATCTTCTGGTACTCGCCGCGAAGGGTCAGCTTGGTATCGGCCGAGACGTCCCAGACGCCCTTGGCGGACACCGCCCGTTCGCGCTTGGCAGTGCGATCGCGCGACCCGCCCGAGGTGATGAGGTTGCCGTTCAGCGTATAGCCGAAGGCGCCGTAGGTCGCGCCGGCGGAAAAGCCCGAGCGCACATGCCCCGACGAGCCGCCTTCCGACCACACCCCGTATTCCGGATCGAGCGGCGGTGCCTTGGTGATGATGTTGATGACGCCGCCGATGGCGTTGCTGCCATAGAGCGCGGAAGCCGGCCCCTTGATGATCTCGATGCGCTCGATGTCCCAGCGGTTGACCTCTTCGAGGGCCGAGGTGTAGCCGCGCCCGAAGGGCCGCATCTGCAGGCCGTCGCGCAGATTGACGGTGTAGTTGCTGCCGTTGAAGGGGAAGCGCAGATTGCGGCCGAGGCTGTTGCCGGGAATGCGCGTCAGCAGTTCCTTGCGGGCGTCGGTGAATTTCACCTTGGCGACGTCTTCCGGCGCCACGACGGTGACGGCGTTCGGCGTCTTCTTCAGGTATTCGTCGGAGCGCGCGCCGGTGACGATAATCGTGTCGAGCCAGACGCTCTCCGGTATCGCGCTTTCCGCCAGCGCGGGCGCGACGACGCCCGTACCGACGCCGACGCATGTGAAGGTCGCGAACAGCAGCTCGCCGAATTTTCCTGTCTTGATCCCTGTCATCTTACCAGCCCAATCTCGTCTGTTTCGGCAGCCTGCACGCTCGTTTTCCGGCGCTCGTTTCTGCCGCGAAGGTCAAACCGCACCGCCCCGCGCGCGAACGCGACGGCTCTCTCCGGGCCCGGCCGGCATCCCCGCAGGGAGCCGAGACCTGGGCGGTCGGTGCGATTTCCGGTTCGAGTGGTTGCCGCTCCGGCGGGTCGGCCGGGACCTGGTGAGACACCGGGCCGGACGACGACCTGCGCAAAGCGATCCGGCATGGTCCCAGCGCGGCCGCAGCCTGTTTTTCTCAAGGCTGCTGCAGCCGCTTCGACTGCCGCCAGTCACGACCGATGACGGTCTCCGACCGGCCCCGGCGCGGAACGGCGCGGGGTGCAGCGAAGCGAGGACGAACCGGTTTTCAGACGAGGGAGGGAGGTGCGCGGGCCGCGCAGTCGTTGAAGAAGCGCGAGGCCGGAATGTCGACCGTCGTCGGCAGCGGCAGGCGCTCGACGCGCGCCAGCCGGGGAGCCTCGATCGAGATGTCGGAGCTGACGCCGATCGACGTCGCGGCAATGCCGTAGGCGAAGCAGACGGGGCACTTTTCCGGATCGATCTCGCGATCGGGAACTTCCTTGCCGCTCAACAGGTCGACGATCTTGACCCCGTAGAGGGTGCAGATCACCAGACGGTCGGGACCGACCTCGTTGGCGCCGTTGACTTCGATCGCCTGTCCGAGCGGCAGGAGGATTTGCATGAGCAGGCCGAAGAGGGCCGCCGAAAACGCGAACCTCCGTCTGCCGCTATGGAAATACTCCGTCATCGGCCCAGCACACCGGCCTTGCAGACCCCCGACAGGGGTCACTGGTCAGGGACCGTAACTGTGCGTTCGAGAAAGCGTCAATGCGCCTCTGGCCGGCTGCGTCAAACTGCTACATTGCCAGCGCAACTGGCGGACGAGTCGCCCCGCCATCACGTAATGATCGGTTGATCAGGAAAATGGTGCCCCTGGCCGGGATCGACACACTTTTTCATAGCGCATCATAGAGAAATCAAATATATGATATATATCAGCTATTTGATTGACGTGTTTCTCATCGCTGACCACAACTAACCATAGTATCGCGTTTCAAAAGGTGGACCAAAAGGGGGACTGAAAAAGGTGGACCAAAAGGTGGACTGATGATCTTCAACACCCTCAACCAGATGAAGGCACGCAACCTCGGACCGGGCAAATACGCCGACGGACAGGGGCTTTGGTTGATCAAGCGCTCCCGCCAGGCCGGCAAGTGGGTGCTACGCGTTGTCGTTGAAGGTCGGCGCCGCGAAATGGGTCTCGGACCATGGCCGGATGTTCCGATCGCCGACGCCCGTGACCGGGCGCTCGATTTCCGCAAACGCGTCCGTGAGGGCGCCGATCCGATTGCCGAACGCGCGGCAGCCCGCCAGCGGGCGAAACGCCTGACTGTCACGGAAGCGGTCGATCGGTGCTTCGCCGCCCGACAGGCTCAGTTGAAGGGTGAGGGCAAGGCAGGGCGTTGGCTCTCTCCCCTGCAGACCTATGTCATCCCGGCGATCGGTACCATGGCCGTCGAGGACGTCGATCAGCATGTCATCAAGCAGGTCCTCGGACCAATCTGGCACGAGACGCCGGACAGCGCCCGCAAGGCGATGAACCGGATCAATCTCACCCTCAAACATGCCGCGGCGCTCGGGCTCACCGTCGATCTGCAGGCGACGATGAAGGCGCGAGCGCTGCTCGGCAAACAGCGACACGAGGCGCAGCACATCCCGTCGATGGTGTACCAGGAGGCGCCGAGCTTCTACGAGTTGCTCTGCGGCAAGCCGCATATGTCGTGCTTGGCACTTCGCTTCGTGATGCTCACTGCGGCTCGCACGGGAGAAATCCGGTTCGCGCTTCATGACGACATCCAGGACGATGTGCTGGTCATTCCCGCGGCGCGAACCAAGACGGGCAGCGAGCACCGTATCCCGCTCACCGCCGAGGCATTGCGCGTCGTTGCGGCAGCACAGGGTGGTGCCAAGCAGACGTTGCTCTTCCCTTCCCCGACCGGCAGGCCGATGTCCGATGCGACGCTCGCCCGGTTCATGGAGCGCGAGGGATTGGAAGCACGACCGCACGGGTTTCGGGCGACGTTCCGCACCTGGGCCGAGGAACGGACCGATGCGGAATACGAGGTCAAGGAAACGGTTCTTGGCCATAAGGTCGGCGGCAATGTCGAGCGCGCCTATCAACGTTCCGACCTCTTGGAGAAGCGGCGCGCGTTGTTGCAGAGGTGGGCGGACTATCTGGTCGGACGGCAGGCTGTCGGGATGCACGCAGCCGAATGAACCGAACCAATTGCGGTTTTGGTCGCTGACTCGTTGACGCCAAGCGTCATCCTTTTCCCGTTCCTCCCCATCCACTACCCCTTCCATTGCCTCTGGGTTTCAAAAAGGAAGGGGTATTGGAAGCGCGGGTGACTTGTATGTTGCTGGAAACAAGGGATAATTGAGCCGCCCCCCGTCGGGCGTTCCGCCCGACCCCGACCCAATATGGGTCTTAAAGTGACTGTCCTTCAGATAATGAACCGCACCGGGTTTGTCGGAGGCTCCAACTCCTGAGAGGATGGAGCCATGACAGGCAAGACGACGAACAAGTTTTCACCCGAGGTTCGAGCCCGCGCGGTTCGGATGGTTTTCGATCATCAGGACGAGCACGGCTCGCAGTGGGCGACGATGGTGTCGATCGCTCAGAAGATCGGCTGTAGTCCGGAGACGCTGCGCAGCTGGGTGCGTCAGGCCGAGCGCGATCGCGGCGAGCGG